>QCNJ01000001.1 GCA_003213235.1 Prochlorococcus sp. AG-424-P18
TCGCAGTATCAATAATTCCTTATGCAATATTTTTGTTCTACTTATATAAAATAAAATCTATTAATAATTTTGTAAAAACAGGATTTTCCTTAACTGTTTTATTCGTATTGATAACTATATTGGTATCTATCTTCACACTAAATTACTATAATAAGACCCTTGTTGAGGTTGACTTTCTGCATGGTTTAGCAGAATCCTTCCTAACCTTAAGTGATTTTGTTATTTTGTTTGGATTTATAAGGTTGTTAAATAGCTTAGAAGTAAACAACTCTTAAGACCTTTTACAATTTTGTGTTTTTTAGGTAAAAGTATTAGAGAATATATAAAAATAACGAATTTTTATGATTACTACATTATTTGCAGCTGCAGATCCAGCAACTTTTTCTTGGTCTCCAAAGTGTGCCGTCGTAATGATTGCATGTAATGTTTTTGCTTATGCAATTGCCAGAGCAACTATTAGAAAACCAAATGAAGGTTTTGAAATACCTAATTCAAAATTCTATGGTGGTTTAAGTCACGCATCCGTTGTAGGTGCTAATTGCCTAGGTCATATTTTCGGAATTGGTGCAATCTTAGGATTAGCCTCACGTGGTGTTTTATAAAAATTTTTTAAATTTTTAATTATTTAACTTAAATTTCTTAACAATTTTATCTGCCATCTGATCAGGCATTAGTTCTAATTTTTCTTTACTCTGGTCAGGTGAAGCATGATCAACTAAAACATCAGGTATACCTATCCTGTATACAGGAATATTGACTTCATTATCGTTAAGTAGTTCAACTATTGCAGAACCAAATCCACCAATTAAGGTTCCTTCTTCCATGGTTACCACTTTTTGAATTCTACTTACTAAAGGCATAATAAGATTTTTATCTAGAGGTTTCACAAATCTTGCATTAACAATACATGCATTAATGTTCATATTTTTTAGGATCTTTGCAGTTTCAATAGCCGATGCAACCATTGATCCATAAGCAATAATTAAAATATCTTCTCATTCTTCAAGTATTTCAGCTTCGCCTATATTCAAAGGTTCCCAACCCTCATCCATTACAGCCACTCCTAATCCAGAACCTCTTGGTATTCTTAGAGCTGTAGGACCATTATGGTTAATTGAAGTTATTAACATTCTCTGTAGTTCAGACTCATCTTTTGGTGCCATCAATACAAAATTAGGTATAGATCTCATATAACTGATATCGTACTGACCTTGATGAGTAGGACCGTCAGCCCCAACTATCCCAGCTCTATCAAGAACAAACGATACAGGTAAGTTTTGTATCCCTACATCATGAATTAATTGATCGAAAGCACGTTGAAGAAAAGTACTATAAATAGCTACAACAGGTTTAAGACCATCACAAGACATTCCTGCCGCAAGGGTAACTGCATGTTGTTCTGCTATTCCTACATCGATGTATTGATCAGGAATATTTTTTTGCAATATATCTAAACCAGTACCTGTAGCCATTGCAGCTGTAATACCAACAACTTTGCTATCTTGCTCACATATTTTTAATAAAGTTTGACCAAATATTTTACTATAACTAATAGGTTTAGGTTTCTTTGATGGTATAGATTTCCCCGTTGTTAGATCAAATGCAGACTGTGCATGGTATCCAACCTGATCGGCTTCTGCATATGGGTAACCCTTCCCTTTTGTTGTGACAACATGAACAAGAACAGGTCTTTTAAGTTTATGGGCAGCATTGAATGTCTTAACTAAATTAACAATATCATGACCATCAATTGGTCCCATATATGTAAATCCAAGTTCTTCAAAAACAGCTCCAACCTTAGGCACAGATAGTCGTCTAACGCTTCCTTTAATATTTTTTAATTCTTCTGGGATATCCTTACCAATTAAGGGAATATTTTTTACACTTTCCTGGACACTATCGGACAAAAATTGCAATGGTGGACTTACCCTTACCTTATTTAAGTAAGAGGAAAGGGCTCCAACCGGAGGTGAAATAGACATATCATTATCGTTCAATACTACAACTAAGGGGGTATTTGGTAAGTGACCTGCATGATTTATAGCTTCTAATGCCATTCCTCCAGTTAGTGCTCCATCTCCAATAACAGCGACACATTTATAATTTTCACCTTTTCTATCTCTTGCTATTGCCATTCCTAAAGCAGCAGAAATAGAAGTACTTGCATGTCCAGCACCAAAATGATCAAATTTACTTTCACTTCTTTTTAGATATCCAGCGACTCCATTTTGTTGCCTTAGAGAATCAAATTGACTGAAACGTCCTGTAATTAATTTATGTGGGTAACCTTGATGTCCTACATCCCAAACAACTTTGTCAAAATCAAGATCAAGTGTTTGATATAAAGCCAATGTCAACTCAACTACACCTAATCCAGGACCTAGATGTCCTCCACTAGTAGATACTACCTGAAGATGTCTTTCTCTAATTTGACAAGCAATTTCCTCTAATTGTGAAACTGTTAAGCCATGAAGTTGATTTGGATGACTTAACTCACTTAAAAGCATTTAACAAAAATTGGTATCTATATAATCTAAAACGCCGAGGTGCAAAATGAGTATTTTTTTTTGAAATAGATCATGTAATGTTTTATTAGATTAATAATTAATGCTAAAAATATATATATGAATGATTATTTTGAAAAAATACTTCAAGCTGAAGTCTATGAAGTTGCAAAAAAAACACCCCTAGAAAAAGCTCATAATTTAAGTAATACACTTAATAATGAAGTTTTTCTAAAAAGAGAAGATCTTCAGGATGTATTTTCATTCAAAATAAGAGGTGCATATAACAAAATGAGTAAGCTCACTAATTCACAACTTGCTCAAGGAGTAATTACATCCAGTGCTGGTAATCATGCTCAAGGGGTTGCACTTAGTGCCCTTAAGTTAAATTGCCAAGCAACTATATTAATGCCGATTACAACACCTCTAGTAAAAGTTAATGCAGTAAAAAATTTAAAAGCAAAAGTTATATTATATGGCGATAACTATGATGAAACTTATAAAGAGGCAATAAGGATTAGCCAAGAAAAAAATTTATGCTTTATTCATCCCTTTGATGATCCGGAAGTAATAGCAGGACAAGGAACTATAGCTATAGAACTTGAACAGCAGCTTAAGGAAAAACCTTATGCAATTTATATTGCTGTTGGTGGTGGGGGATTGATATCAGGTATATCCTTATACGTTAAAAAAGTGTGGCCTGAAGTAAAAATAATTGGAGTAGAACCAGAAGATGCTGACGCTATGACAAAATCTTTAGAAGAACAAAAAATTGTGGAATTATCTTCTGTAGGTCAATTTGCAGATGGAGTGGCGGTTAAAAAAATTGGTAAAAATACTTTTGATATTGGTAGAAAATATATAGATAAGATGATTAGAGTTAATACTGATGAAATCTGTGCTGCTATAAAAGATGTCTTTGAGGATACTAGATCAATACTAGAACCCGCAGGTGCCTTATCAATAGCGGGAATGAAAAAAGACATTTTTAATTCGAATCATTCAAATAGAAAAATGGTTGCGATTGCCTGTGGTGCAAATATGAATTTCGAGAGACTTAGATTTGTAGCAGAAAGAGCAGAACTTGGCGAGTGTAAAGAAGTAATGATGGCTGTTGAAATTCCTGAACGTGCTGGTAGTCTAATTGATTTTTGTAAGTTACTTGATAATAGAAATTTAACTGAATTTAGCTATAGGATGTCAAATTCTAAGAATGCACAAATCTTTGTAGGGGTTCAAGTCTATGGTTTAAATGATAAAAAAAATCTATTAAATGTATTTAAAAATTCTGAGTACTCATTTATTGATATAAGTGATGATGAATTATCTAAAAATCATCTCAGGCATATGGTAGGTGGAAGATTACCAAGGGATTTTAAAGAGATGGAATATAAAAACTTTATTGAACTTTTATACAGATTTGAGTTTCCTGAAAGGCCAGGCGCATTAATAAACTTCTTAAATAATATGAAATCTAATTGGTCTATAAGCGTATTTCACTACAGGAATTATGGAGCTGATGTAGGAAAAATTGTTATTGGAGTTTTGATTGATAAAAATGAGATTTTAGAGTGGAATAATTTTGTGAGAATTCTTGGCTATAAATTCTGGGATGAAACTCAAAACGATACATATAAATTATTCCTTGGTGCATAAGATTAAATTTAAGGTAAATTAGGAAAGATTTCTGTAATTAAAATCAATCAATCTGATCTAAATACCACGCCAATATCTGATATAGATCTAGTTACTAAAGTTGAAGCTGTTCTATATTTGAAAGGCAGACCAATAACAAAAAAAGATCTTTCAGAAATTACTAATTCTGATATAAACTCAATAAATGATGCAATTAAAGCTCTAAAAAATAAATACTCCAATCCCAACTCTGCTATTGAATTAAATGCAGTTAATAACAGTTTTTCTCTCGAACTAAAATCTAGTCTTAATGAATTCGTCGATGATTTACTTCCTTCTGACTTGAAAACATCCGAATTAAGGACTTTGGCAACTATTGCGATCAAAAAAAAGATCCTGCAATCGGACCTCATACTTCTTCGAGGTTCAGGTGCTTATGATCATATTAAGGAATTATTAGAAAAGAAATTTATCGTCAAACGGAAGCAAAAAGATGGTAGATCATATTGGCTATCATTATCAGAAAAGTTTTTTCAGACTTTTGCTGTAAGTAATGAATATCTCTCAAATATAGGAAGTAGTAATAATAAGCAGCAATAATAAGTAAATGTTAGGATATGTAAAATTACGACAAGATAATGTTATCTGAAATTTTTGCTGTTCTGGGTCAAACTTTATCAATTTATTCTTTCATATTGATAATAAGAATTTTACTTACATGGTTTCCAGGTATTGATTGGAGTAACGGAGTTTTATCTGCATTAACTTCTATCACAGATCCTTATTTAAACATTTTTAGAGGTATTATCCCTCCAATAGGTGGATTTGATATTTCATCCTTGTTAGCTTTTTTACTTTTAAATGTTATTCAAAATTTAATCACAAATCTCCAGTATGCAAGCTTAGGTTATAGCTGAATTTATCTATCATCTCCAGAACCTCTTATCTTGCCTCTAGCAGCTCTTAATTTTAATTTTTCAAGGTTTTGTAATGCAACATCCTCTAAATTGAAATTTAATTCTGTACAAAGATTTGATACATACCACAAAACATCTCCTAACTCTTTTTTAATACCTAATTTTGATTCCTTATCAAATATTCCATTTTTATCTCTTATAACCTTTTTCACTTTTTCTGCCACCTCACCAGCCTCTCCCACTAAACCAAGAGTTGGATAAATATTATTTGAACCTAAATCTGGATATTGTGCTGTTTCTCTAGCTTTTTTCTGATAAGTTTTAAAATCCATGACTTAAATAACTAACTTTGGGTATGGTAAATTTATTTATATCTAGCAATATTATCTATATATGTCGAATATTGATTTAAAAAGAAGAACAAAAATAGTAGCAACTATTGGCCCTGCAACTCAATCTGAAGAGATAATTACAAATTTAATTAAAGCTGGAGTAACAACATTCAGATTAAATTTCTCACATGGAGATCATAAAGATCATGCTGAGAGAATAAAAACCATAAGGGAAGTATCAAAAAAGTTAGATATAGATATTGGAATATTGCAAGATCTTCAAGGACCTAAAATACGATTAGGGCGCTTTAAAGATGGGCCAGTAAAAGTAAAAAAAGGCGATAAATTTACACTGACATCAAATGAAGTCGAATGTACAAATACTATTGCAAATGTAACCTATGATAAACTTTCTCAAGAAGTTAGCGAAGGGAAAAGAATACTTTTAGATGATGGGAAAATAGAAATGATTGTAGAAAAAGTTGATACAAAAGCTAATAATTTGAAGTGCATGGTAACTGTAGGAGGTGTTCTTTCAAACAATAAAGGTGTTAATTTTCCAGATGTTCAATTATCAGTAAAAGCATTAACAGAAAAAGATAAAGAGGATTTAAAATTCGGTTTATCTGAAGGAGTTGATTGGATAGCACTAAGTTTTGTAAGAAATCCATCCGATATAAATGAGATAAAAGATTTAATAAATAAAAATGGTCATTCAACTCCTGTAGTCGCAAAAATAGAAAAATTTGAAGCAATTGATCAGATCGATACAGTATTACCCTTATGTGATGGGGTTATGGTTGCTAGAGGTGATTTGGGAGTTGAAATGCCTGCTGAAGAAGTTCCTCTTTTACAAAAGGAGTTAATAAGAAAAGCTAATTCATTAGGTATTCCAATAATTACAGCGACTCAAATGCTTGATTCTATGGCTTCTAACCCAAGACCAACAAGGGCCGAAGTTAGTGATGTTGCAAATGCAATTTTGGATGGTACAGATGCAGTAATGCTTTCAAACGAAACTGCAGTTGGAGATTATCCTGTAGAGGCAGTTGAAACAATGGCAACCATAGCAAGAAGAATAGAGAGGGATTATCCACTCAAGGCTATTGAAAGCCACTTACCCAGTACGATCCCAAATGCTATTAGTGCAGCAGTAAGCAATATAGCTAGACAACTTGATGCAGGAGCTATAATCCCTTTAACTAAATCAGGTTCTACCGCTCGAAATGTAAGTAAATTCAGACCACCAACACCTATCTTGGCAACTACAACAGAGAGAAGTGTAGCGAGAAGATTGCAACTTGTTTGGGGCGTGACTCCAATAGTAGTTAAAAATGATGAAAGAACAGCAAAAACTTTTAGTTTAGCTATGCAAATTGCTCAGGAGATGGGAATCCTAAATCAAGGAGATCTAGTAGTTCAAACCGCAGGTACTTTAACTGGAATTAGCGGCTCTACAGATTTAATAAAAGTCGGTTTAGTAAGAAAGATTGTATCAAGAGGAATTTCAATAGGAGAAATCGGTGTTACAGGTAAAGCAAGAATAATTAAAAACAATCTTGACATATCCTTAATTTGTCCAGGAGAAATATTATTTGTTCCGCAGGAATTAATGAAAAATATTCCACTAAGTAAAAATATTGCCGGCATTGTTACGAACCAAAATGTAAATGATGTTTATGCTTTCTTTAACAAAAATAATAAAAAGATTTCTACAATTTGTAATTTAGAAAATCTGGATGATCATCAAATTAGCAATGGCGACCTTATTACACTGCAGCTAAATGAAGGTGTTATATACATGGGGCAAATTGAAGATGATGATGATGCCTTAGATAAATATAAATATGTCTAGGAATATCTCAATAAAAGAAGCCTTAGGCATGGCCACAAAAACCTTAGTTTCCAACAAATTGAGAAGTTCGTTAACAATGCTGGGGATAATTATAGGAAATGCATCAGTTATTACACTTGTTGGGCTAGGAAGAGGAGCTCAAACATTAGCTAAAAACCAATTAAGTAATTTAGGAGCAAATGTTTTATTCATTGTTCCTGGAAATAATGACACAAGAAGAAGAGGTATTTCATTTCCTAAAAATCTTGTTTTAGAAGATGCACTAGCAATAAGTAATCAAGTCCCAACAGTTAAAAAAGTTGCGCCTCAAATTTCTGCTAACGAAATAGTACAGTCAAATTCTAAAAGTCTAAATATATCAATTGCAGGAGTTACTCCTGAATTTCTTGAAGTAAGAAGCTTTGAAGTTGATAAAGGAAGATTTATATCCAAGAGTGATATAAATAGTGCAAGAAGTTATGTAGTAATAGGTCCTGATCTAAAAGACGAATTTTTCAAAGATAATTCTTCATCACTTGGGGAAAAAATCAGAATTAAAGATCATACTTATGAAATTATTGGAATATTAAAACCAAAAGGTGCTGTATTTGGAAGTAATCAAGACAAAAATGCTTATATTCCATTAACTACCATGGTCAATAGGATTACAGGGAAAGACCCAACCTATGGAGTAAGTTTAAGTTTCATAAGTGTTGAAGCTATAAATAAAAATGCAACTAGTGCGGCTAAATTTCAGATTACTAACTTATTAAGGCAAAGACATAAGATAATCAGAGATGATGACTTTGCGGTTAGATCACAAGAAGATGCATTGAATATAGTAACCAATATTACAAGTGGGCTAACGTTTTTATTGGCTGGTATTGGTGCAGTATCTTTGGTGGTTGGAGGAATAGGAATCATGAATATTATGCTTGTTTCTGTAAGTGAAAGGACTGAAGAAATTGGACTTAGAAAAGCAATAGGAGCTAAACAGTCAGATATATTAATTCAATTTTTGATTGAGGCATTGATTTTATCCACAATTGGCGGATTAATTGGAACAACAACAGGATTATCAGGTGTCTTTCTTTTATCTCTGATAACACCACTTCCTGCATCAGTAGGAATTACAACTACTTTTTCCACCATGATCATTTCAGGCTCAATAGGTTTAATCTTTGGCGTTTTACCTGCAAAAAGAGCTTCTAAATTAGATCCAATTGTTGCATTGAGAAGTTTATAAATAGAATTTATAATAATGCTCAATTTTTATAAATTAATTGAGATACTGGTGAGTCTTCAATCAATAGTAATAACATCAATGTTACCTGTTTATGTTCCACTACCTTTTATCTATAAATCTAGTAATAACTTTGAGGTACCTATAACATGGCAAATTCCGACTATAATTTTATTAACACTTATATTCAATAAAAAAGTTGTTTTTAGAGCATTTTCTATATATATAATTTTGGGGTTATTTATACTTCCTGTCTTTCACCAAGGAGGTTCAATAGGTTATTTGCTCACTCCAAATTTTGGTTATTTATTAGGTTTATATCCATTAATCAAAATAATTGATAATTTAAATAAAAAAAATAAAATAAAAGTTGGAAACTTTTTAAAAAACGGATTTGTAGCAATAGGTGCTATGCATTTAACTGGAATATTTTACAATTTCATACAAATTATATTCTTCAGTCAATACAATTTGTTTTTATATAATTTAGGGAAATACTCATTAGGTAAAATTGGATATCATTTTTTAATGCTTTTTCCACTTTTATTACTTATTAAACCTATAGAACGTTTAAAACGTAGCAAATAATGATTATTAATATAAAAACAAAATTATATTTTGTATCTTTAAGTATTTTTATTGTTCTAATAGATCAATTTTCAAAATATTTAATGTTTTATAATAAAAAAATATTTATTAATAAAGATTTCTATTTGTTCAAATTAGATTTTGTAAAAAATTACGGAGCAGCATTTAACATTTTTAGCGGTAGTAGAGTATTTTTATCTTTAATAAGTATTTTTTTCTCTATATTAATTATTTATTTAATATTTAGGAAGAATACTTTAAACTTATTCGATCTATATTCTTATAGCTTTATTCTTGGGGGAACTATCGGTAATGGTATAGACAGGATTTATAGGGGTTTTGTAGTTGATTTTATAAATTTAAATATTATAAATTTTCCAGTATTTAATATTGCTGATATATCTATTAATATTGGTTTCATTATTTTACTTTATAACATTATTAAAAATAATAGATAAAATGAATTACTTGAAATTAAAGTATATAAAGTATCTAGTCTCGATATTATTTCTTTATATTTTATTTTCTATATTTGTAAGAATAGTAAATATTTATACTTTTTTATTTTTAATTATTATTATTTATATTTTTTATAATATTGATAAAAAATTATTTAAAAAAATAGTTTATCAAGTTATATATAAAAATAAAAAAAATACACTTTCATTCAAAAATACATATGGTGCTGCCAAGATAAGTTTGGAAGGAGTCGAGAAAATAAACAAAAAAATTTGCGATAGAGTAAAAGCTGAATTGTTAAATTACCAAAAAAATAAACTAGAGTCCCAATTAAAAACAGGAGATTATAAAGTTACTCTTTTTGGAGCAGGTTCCTCAGGAAAAACATCTATAGCAAGATCTTTATTGAAAAATATTGTCGGACAAACCTCAGCAAAAATAGGTACAACAAAGCAAATTAATAGGTATAAAATTCGTATACCAATTTTAAAAAGAAACATTAATATTGTTGATACTCCAGGTTTATTCGAACCATCTAAATTAGGAGAAGAAAGAGAAAAAGCAACAATTATACAAGCATCAAATTCTGACTTAGTTCTTTTTGTATTAGATCAGGACATAAATAAATACGAAAACTATTTAATTAAGGAATTATTAAAATTAAGAAAAAAAATAATAATAGTTCTTAATAAATGTGATTTGAGATCTAGAGATGAAAATAATCTTATCAAAGAAAATATCATTTCTATAACATCCGCTAGAAAAAATAAAATTTCTGTCGTTCAAACAATTGCAGCCCCTCAAAAATATCCCCATACAAAATCAGCTTTAAATTTAGTTCCAGAGGTTGGAAGTTTATTTAGAGAAATAATTGAAACTCTCGATAATAATGGCGAAGAGTTATTGGCGGATAATATTCTCTTTCGCTCAAATAAGTTAGGTATTAAAAGTAAAAATTTTGTACAAGAACAAAGATATTTAATGTCAAATAAAGTGATTAATAAATATATGTGGATAACAGGAGTAGTAATACTAGTTAACCCACTACCAGCTGTTGATTTTCTTACTACTACCTCCGTAAACCTTCAAATGATAATGGAGTTATCAAAAATATATGAAATAAAACTTACAAAAAAAGATGCAAAGGATCTATCGAAATCATTGCTTAGCGCATTGGCTAAACAAGGAATATTGAAGGGGGGACTCGCCATTCTTTCTCCTGCTTTAGCTACAAGCTTGACTAAAATAATATTATCTAAATCTATACAATCAGTTACAGCAGGCTGGTTAATAAGAATTGTAGGACTAAGTTTGATTGAATATTTTAAAAATGGTCAAGATTGGGGAGATGGAGGAATTCAAGAAGTAGTAGATAAGATCTATAGAATAAGTAAAAGAGAGGATATTTTAAATAATTTTGTAAAAGAAGCTATTTCAAAAATTGAAATGAAAAAATATTTTAAATCTAATAAAAGTTTGCCTCCATTTACTAATTAATATTGGATAATTGATCATTTATATAAGTTCTGAAATCAAAAATAGTTATTAATAGTAAATAAGCAATGCAAATAGCTATAGAGATAACCCCTGTTACTATTGCAATAATTTTTGGTCTTCCCATATTCATTAGTTAAGCATCTAGAAGTCTTAAAAGTTCTTCAATATGAAAATCCTTTGTATTGTAATTTCCCATGACAACCCGTAAAAAATATTTACCTTTAAATTTTGGTCTAGAAAGCATAAAATTATTGTTAATTAGTTCATTTACTTTAGTTTGAGTCCATGCATCAGAGTCTTTTGGCTCAAGTTTATTTGGTAAAAATGAAACAATATGAAGAGGACCTGAATATATATCAAATTTATTTTTACTAATATTGTTTACAAAAAAATCTTTTCTTTTAATTGACGACTTTAGTATATTTTCTATTCCTTTGAGACCTAAAAAACGTAACCCAAGCCATAGTTTAATAACCTCTGCAGGTCTAGAACCTTGTATGCCTATTTCTCCTCTATTTATAATATTTTCTTTAGATGATAGATATGGTAGTCCAGTATTAAAAGTATTTTCTAAAGTACTCATATTTGAAACCAATAACAAAGATGAAGTTTTTGTAATGCCAAGAATTTTTTGTGGATTTATCGTTATCGAATTAGCCTGATTAATATTATTTAGACCTTCTATTGGAATAGAAGTTATGGCAAAAATCCCACCAATTGAACCATCAATATGTAACCATATGTTTCTTTGTTTACAGATTTCACTTATTTCTTTAATAGGATCAATGGCTCCTCTTACTGTTGTCCCAAGGGTGGCAACAATAGCAAATATTTTCTTATTTTCTTTTGAACATTTATCTAAAGACTTTCTGAGATCGTTGATATCCATTCGACCTTGATTATCAGTTTTAATCCTGACTAGATTTGTAGTATCAAGACCCATTACTCTTATACATTTAACAAAGGAAGAATGAGCATCTTCACTTACAAGTAATACAGAATTAGGATTTGTTCCTAATCCAGCATTATTCCTAGCTGCTATAAGTGCATTCAGATTACTTAATGTACCTCCGCTAGCAGCTATACCTCCTGAAAAATCATTAAAGCCAATTTTCTTGGCAAACCATTTGCATAATGATTCCTCGAGCAAAGTTACACTTGGTGATAACTCGTAAGCAAGAAGATTATTATTTAAACCAGCTGCAATTAAATCACCCAAAATAGAGAAGATTAAAGGTGGGGGATCAAGGTGAGCTAGTGAGCCAGGATGAACCGGATTAAATGAATTATTTAATAGAGATTCAATATCAGAAAACAAATCTTCTTCTGAGTTACCGTCTTCCGCAGGCATAATGCACTTGAAACTCTCATCAAATGGTAAAGGACCATTATTATGAGCTCTAGAAAACCAGTCACAAAGAGTTTGACTTGTTCTATTAAGAAGAGTAATCAATTTGTCATTAGTCCCTAAATATGAGGGGAAATATATATCTTTATTATTTGAATCTTCAGCCATCAGATAAGATATCTATTAATAATTCTATTCTCAATATTGGTAAATGAGATATATTTTTGAAAATGGAAATAGTAATTATGATGAACAGGAAGAAATAAATATTTTAAAATACTCAAGATGGATGAACTCTATTTTAAGTAGATCAGAAGAAATTGGAAAAGTTGAGTTACCAATCTGTTCAATAATTTTAGATGAGAGAGGAAGATGTATTGGAAGAGGTGTTAACAAGCGAAATTTAAATAATGATCCATTAGGTCATGCTGAAATTATGGCACTAAGACAGGCATCTCTAATAAAAAATGATTGGAGATTTAATGAATGTATTATCATCACAAATTTAGAACCATGTACCATGTGTGCATCGGCACTTATTCAAGCAAGGATGGGTAAAGTTGTTTTTGGTGCCTACGATAAGAAAAGAGGTGGATTGGGAGGATCAATTGATTTATCAAAGCATAAAAGTTCTCATCACAAAATGGAAATCGTGGGAGGTGTTCTAGAAGACGAATGCAGTAAAATTTTACAATTATGGTTTAAAAAGTTGAGGACTCGAAAATAGCATATTTTTTCAACTCAGTATCAAATAGGTTTAATAATCTGTCTACATTCTCCTCACTTGAGTTAAAGCCCATTAATCCTATGCGCCATACCTTACCAGACAATTCTCCAAGTCCATTTCCTATTTCTATTCCAAAGTTTCTTAAAAGATGATTTCTAAAACCATCTCCATCAACTGCAGGTGGGATTTTAACTGTTGTAAGAGTTGGCAATCGATAATCCTCTGATACATGTAATTCCATTCCTAGACTTTCTAAACCTTTCCAAAGTTTATTTGCATTAGTATTATGCCTATACCAAACATTCTCTAAACCTTCATTTGCAATTAATCGTAAACCTTCTCGAATAGCAAAATTCATATTTACAGGGGCAGTATGATGGTAAACGCGATCAGAACCCCAATATTTATTTAAAAGAGATAAATCTAAATACCAGTTAGGAACTTTTGTTTTTCTTGAACTTAGTTTATCTTCAGCTCTCTTATTCATTGTAAAAGGACTTAGTCCAGGGGGGCAGCTTAATCCTTTCTGGCTACAACTATATGCTAGATC
The DNA here is from genome assembly GCA_003213235.1 of Prochlorococcus sp. AG-424-P18. Classification (GTDB taxonomy): domain Bacteria; phylum Cyanobacteriota; class Cyanobacteriia; order PCC-6307; family Cyanobiaceae; genus Prochlorococcus_A. The sequence goes on from QCNJ01000001.1 coordinate 13,635, forward strand.
TATTTTCCATTCATCTGTCAATAGTTCTAGAGCCCCAAGGGAAGTAACTGCGTCAACTAAAAACAAGCAATTATTTTTTCTACATACATCACCAATTCCATTAAGTGGTTGTAAAACCCCACTAGATGTTTCAGCGTGAACAATGGCAAATATAGCTGGTTTTTTTGTCTCTATTTCATACTTAATTTCTTCATAAGAAAAGGATTCACCCCAGGGTTTTTCCATAACAGATACATCTGCTTTATATCTAGCTGCCATATCAACAAGTCTGTCTCCAAAATATCCTTTTTTAGCGATAAGAATTTTTTCTCCTTCCTCTATAAAATTAGCTATTGAAGCTTCCATAGCGGCACTACCTGTACCACTCATTGGAAGAGTTAGACGATTATTACATTGCCAGGTATATCTTAGAAGTTGCTGAACATCAGACATCAATGAAATATATGCTTCATCTAAGTGACCAATTGGATTTAAGGAAAGAGCATTTAGAACTTCTGGATGTGCGTTTGAAGGACCAGGACCTAATAAAAGTCTAGAGGGAACATAAGTCTTTGAGAAATGAGATAAATTCTCTTTATTTAAAGCCGGAATAAGTTTTGCTTCTGTCAAAGCATTACATTCAATTACTTTTAAATTAGACTAATATCGTCCCTTAAGCGATATTTTTTAAAGAAATTAATTCAATTTAAATAATTAAGTAAATAATTATTAAAGTTATGACTTGAAACACTGAAAGAAGACATCTAGTGTTGAAAAAAGTTACTATTGATACATAATAAGAATCATCAAGTTATTAATTTCATAGAAGGTATCTCAATAGTTTATGTCTAAGTCTCCACAAGATGTTTTAAGTCAAATTAAAGATGAAGGAATTGAACTCATCGATTTAAAATTCACAGACATCCATGGTAAATGGCAACACTTAACTCTTACATCAGACATGATAGAAGAGGATTCATTTACAGAAGGTCTAGCATTTGATGGTTCATCAATAAGAGGTTGGAAAGCAATTAATGCCTCTGATATGTCAATGGTTCCCGATGCTAGTACAGCTTGGATAGACCCTTTTTATAAACATAAAACCCTAAGTATGATTTGCTCTATTAAAGAGCCTAGAAGCGGAGAGCCTTATGACAGGTGTCCAAGAGCTTTAGCCCAAAAGGCATTAAAATATTTAGATTCAACTGGTATAGCAGATACTGCATTTTTTGGACCAGAACCAGAATTCTTTCTATTTGATGATGTTAGATATGATTCTAAAGAAGGAGGTTGTTTTTATAGTGTAGATACTATTGAAGCACCATGGAATACAGGGAGAATTGAAGAAGGGGGCAACTTAGGATACAAAATACAATATAAAGAAGGATATTTTCCAGTAGCTCCAAATGATACTGCGCAAGATATTAGATCTGAGATGCTTCTTCTTATGGGTGAATTAGGTATTCCCACAGAGAAACATCACCATGAGGTTGCTGGTGCCGGCCAACACGAGCTAGGAATGAAATTTGATTCGCTAATAAATGCTGCTGATAACGTTATGACTTATAAATACGTCGTTAGAAATGTAGCAAAAAAATATGGAAAAACTGCAACATTTATGCCCAAGCCTGTTTTTAACGATAACGGAACAGGAATGCATGTTCACCAAAGTTTATGGAAGAGTGGACAGCCACTATTTTTTGGTGAGGGAGCATATGCAAATTTATCTCAAACAGCAAGATGGTATATCGGAGGCATACTTAAGCATGCCCCCTCGTTCCTAGCATTTACTAACCCAACTACAAATAGTTATAAGCGATTGGTTCCAGGATTCGAAGCACCTGTAAATCTAGTTTATTCTGAGGGTAATAGATCAGCTGCAGTAAGAATTCCTCTAACAGGTCCAAGCCCTAAAGCTAAAAGATTAGAATTCAGATCAGGTGACGCACTTGCAAATCCTTACTTAGCATTCTCTGTAATGATGCTTGCTGGTATTGATGGAATTAAAAATCAAATAGATCCTGGTGATGGGGTTGATGTAGATTTATTTGAACTTCCAGCTGATGAACTTGCGAAAATTGATACAGTACCTTCATCTCTAAATGATTCGCTTAATGCGCTGAAAGCAGACAAGGATTACCTATTAGCTGGTGGCGTATTTACAGAAGATTTTATTGATAACTTTATCGATATAAAATACGAAGAAGTTCAACAACTAAGACAAAGGCCTCATCCACATGAATTTTTTATGTATTACGATGCATAATTAAAAGAAAAAATTAGTTTGAATTAATCAATTTGAGAAATATCACAAAATATTCTCAAATTGATTTTTTTTTTGTTGGAATATAGATATATAAATAAAAAAATGGCTAGGGAATCTATTTCAAAAATTGCATATAAAACGCTACAACAAAGTAAAAGCATTGCGGGTTTTGCACACAAGCAGATAAGTTCAAGATTAATGAATTTTATTCTTCCCGATTCGAAACTTGAAAATTTTGCTATAGATAAGGATCTTCTAATTCAAATCCAAAATTCAATGGATATTTTAAGAGAAGAAGATTGGATTGATGCAGAAAAAAATATATATCCAAAAAAATTATTGTTTGACGAGCCATGGCTTAGATATCTAACTCAATATCCCAAAATTTGGCTCGATATGCCTAATACATGGGACAGACGCAGAAAACAAAACTTTGACGACCTACCAAAATCAATTGATAAAGATAATTATCCTCAATATTACTTGAGAAATTTTCATCATCAAACAGATGGTTATTTGTCAGACTTTTCAGCTAGCATTTATGACCTTCAAGTAGAGATACTTTTCAACGGAAGTGCTGACTCAATGAGGAGAAGAATTATTAAGCCAATAAAAGAAGGACTCGAATTTTTTAGCGATAGAAAAAAAAGTTCTATAAAAATACTTGATGTGGCTACAGGATCTGGAAGAACATTAAAACAATTAAGAGCCGCATTTCCTAAAGAAAAAATTACAGGAATTGATTTATCTGATTCATATTTAAAAGAGGCAAGTAGATATATTTCAGATTTAGATGGAGATTTAATTGAGTTAATAAAAGGTAATGCAGAAGAATTACCTTTTGAAAATGATAGTTTTCAATGCATTTCTTGTGTTTACTTATTTCATGAATTACCCAGAACAATTAGAGCTAAAGTATTAAATGAATTTTTTAGAGTTCTTGAACCTGGGGGGATCTTAGTATTAGCTGATTCAATTCAAATAAGTGATTCGCCTGACTTTACATCCGTAATGGAAAACTTCTATAAATCTTTTCATGAGCCTTTTTATTGTGATTACATAAAAGATGATATAGATTCTAAAATAGAGGAAGTAGGTTTTAAAGATGTAAAATCAAATTCCTTTTTTATGACCAAAGTATGGTCTGCTGTAAAGTAAATATAAAATTCTATGACTTATTGGGATAAAGATACTATCAAGCTTGTTCAAAATCTTAATGACAAATTAAAGATTGATCATTCTAAATGGCATAAAGACAAAGGAAATAAATATAAACGATCTGCAGAACTAATTTCGGCAGGATTATGCCATTTAATTATTTCTTCTAATGAGAAAGAAACTATTGAGTATATAGAAGAAAGTATTAAATGGTTAAAAGAAATTAACGTGGATCAACCTTGCCCAAGCAAAAATCACCTTTTTAAAGCCAACTGAAGCCTATTACCTTTACTACTCCATCTAATATCATCAAAACATTCATTAATAATGTAAAGTCCACGGCCATTTACACTACTTATTTTTTTTGGTAATTTGTAGTCTCTTTTTTTTATTTCTAAACCATTACCTTGATCTTGAATTTGCCAAACACACCAATTAGGAGTAATTATTCTTCTTACTCTAATATTTTTTTTTGGATCTAATTTATTTCCATGTTTTACTGCGTTAACTAGAGCTTCATGTAAACCAAGTTTTATAAGATAGCTTGATTGAGAATTTTTAATAGGTTCTAATAATTGATCGACAAATTCATTTAACTGTAATGATGATTCGAATTCGTAGTTTGACCAGTTAATCTTTGGTCTTTTAAAAAATTTTTTTAAAATATTTTTGCCCCGAAATAAGGACATAATAATATTTTGATACTTTCTTAATTTTAACTTATTGAATACCTCATTTAAAGAATATTATTATGTCTCTTTGCAATAGCAGGATGTCGTAAAATCGAGTCCATAAGTCTTACTCCTCTTAATTGATTTATTAAAGGCATGTGTCCATCAGGAGCATCCAATGACCAGCAAAAAGATCCTGGATATCTAGTCCATAAGCCCTCTTTTTTCCAACCTATTTTCGGCCACATTAATTCATATTTTTTTCCTACTGATTTTAATATCTTTGCCTGAATTGAGAATCCAAATCTGCCAGTTGAATAAATATTCCATAATCGATCCATTGTTTCTAGATCTTTACCTGACATATTCTTAACTTCACTATAGAAAACATATCCACGTTTTTCAGCTAATTTTCCAGCTAATTTTCTTAAAAAAGAACTTGTTATTCTATCTGCCTCTTCAAATTTTTGCTCAACCAACATCAATTGCAAATCATCATAATTAATATCAATATCTGAATATGTATTAAACCAATTATTGAATTTGGAGTTTTTAAAGAATTCAGGCTTAAATTTTTTTAAAACCTGCAATATCCAACCAGCAGCCCAGTCGTCTCCTTCACTATCAAAGATGTCAAACAATGAAGGGCCAAGATTAAAAATATTTTCGACTTCAGATTCTATTTGAGTTAATGAATTTATTCTTTTCCTTTGATTGGAATCTACAAATTTTTTTATCAGATCTAATGTAGCATTATTATAATTATCTTGTTCTTTGTTAATCATTTTAAAAAATCAATCAAAAAAAAAATAAAAACTATCCATGTATTTCAAAAGAAAAGAACTAGAGAAATTTAGAAGTTTTAAAGGACCACTTATAGATGTTAGAAGCCCAAGTGAATATTATAAAGGACACCTGCCTAATTCTATTAACATTCCTCTATTTGATAATGATGAGAGATCTATAATTGGAACCATTTATAAAAAAGAAGGAAGAAAAAAAGCAGTCATAGAGGGATTATATTTTTTTGAAAAAAAAATGGAATTACTACTTGATAACTTATTCATGAGTATTGATTCTCATAAAACTATTGCTAATAAAAATAATGAATTTTTTATCAGAATATATTGCTCTAGAGGAGGAATGCGTTCACAAAGCATTGCTTGGCTACTAGAAAAATATAAATTAAATCCAATAACACTTAGGGGAGGATACAAAATCTATAGAAGATGGGTATTAGAGAGTTTCTCAAAAAAGTTGAATATAGTAGTTATTGGAGGAAAAACAGGTACAGGGAAGACAAGATTATTATCATTACTAGAGAAATATAATTATCAAACTATTGATCTTGAAGGATTTGCATGTCATAGAGGAAGTACATTTGGAGGTTTAGGAATGAAAGAACAACCATCAAATGAACAATTTGAAAATAAAATTGCAGAAAAATTAAATTCCTTTAAACATACTAATAATATTTTTGTAGAAGCTGAAAGTGCAAATATAGGTAAATGCAAAATCCCTCATGAATTTTTTTATCAGATGAAAAATTCTAGGAGAATAGAAATTATAAGGAGTGAATCTAACAGATTAGACGAGTTGATAGATACTTATAGTGTCTTTAAGAAAGAGGAACTACAAGAATCTGTATTAAGGATAAAAAAAAGATTAGGACCGCAAAGAACAAAAATAGCTCTTGAATCAATTAATAAAGAGAAATGGGATTTAGTTTGTAGATCAGTTTTAGATTATTACGATAAATGTTATGAATATGAAAAGGTTGGAAAAGCAAATATAAAGATATTAGATTTAACTGACAAAAAATATGATGAAAGTATCCTAGAGTTAGTAAATAATGTTTTATAAATAACTACAAACGGATTTGAAAAATATTTCCTAAAATAGAAAATTATTAAACTATCATTATGACAGCAAATAAAACTGCAAAAATACAATTTTATGAAGGAACTGACGAACCTGTAGTTCCTGAAATAAGACTCACTAGAAGTAAGGATGGTACCACAGGCCAAGCCTTATTTTTGTTCGAAAAACCTCAGGCGTTATCTTCAATTACTGATGGTGAAATCACAGGTATGAGGATGATAGATTCCGAAGGTGAAATATTAACTAGGGAAGTTAAAGTAAAATTTGTTGATGGAGAACCAATATTTTTAGAAGCAGTATACATTTGGAAGAACACATCTGACTTTGATAGATTTATGAGATTTGCAAATAGTTATGCCAAATCAAATGGATTAGGATATTCTGAGAGGAAGTAGGATATTTTGACAATTGGGTAGTTCTTCATATTTCAAGTTAGTAGTAATATTAATCGCTTCGTTAATAATATGGATTTTAAGAGATTTTCTTCTTTTAATTATTTGTTCTTTAGTAATTTCAAATATTGTATGTAATTTATGTAATCAAATGCAAAAGGGTTTAAAAATCCCCCGATCTCTTTCTTTGTTTCTTGTCTTAACAATTATATCAGTAATAGTATTTACTATTATTATTCTTGTATTGCCTCCGTTTATAAAAGAATTCAATGAAATATTAGTTGAAATTCCAAATGGTTTATCAAAAATAAATATTTTGATTAATGAAAATCTGAACAAATTTAATAACATTTTTTATGGTGAACAATCAGAAAATGTTATAGACATTTTCAGTCTTATAAATAATGTAGTTACCATCCCAGATGCTTCAACCATTGCAAAAGCTATTCAAGAAAGTTTTAAAAATTTAATAAATATAGCGGGGAATCTTGGTTCAGGACTTTTGAAATTAATATTCGTATTAGCAGTGAGTTTAATGATTTCTATTGAACCAAAACAATATAAAGAAAATATACTTCTATTAATTCCCAAAAATTACCGTAACAAATTTAGAAATATTCTGGAAAAATGCAATACCGCATTATCAAATTGGACCTTTTCTATGGTCATAAGCTCATTATCAGTAGGTTTATTATCTCTAATAGTTCTGTCTGTATTAGACGTAAAGTATGTTGTATCAAATGCTTTAATAGCAATGGTTCTTAACATTATTCCAAATATAGGTCCAGTTATTAGTGGGATATTTCCAATCTCAATTGCACTACTAGATAATTTTTGGAAACCACTGGTCGTTTTAGGAGCATATGTAATCATTCAAAATATTGAAAGTTATATAATAATGCCATCTATCATGAAGAAAAAAGCAAACTTACTTCCTGGTTTAACATTAATATCACAATTTGGATTTACCTTCATATTTGGTCCATTAGGTTTAATACTTTCACTTCCATTAGCTGTAGTAATTCAGGTTTTAATAAAAGAATCATTTAATGATATTTAAAAACTACTTTATTTTTTTATATAAATATGGGTAAGAAAAAAGTATAAAGAAAGCTAAGGGATGTTTACCAATAGCAAAATATAGTGAATTAAAAGTAAAATGATCAAATAATATTCTTAGCTCAGTAGAGAGATCTATTAAAACTAAAGAAAATAAAATTATCAAATAATAATTCAATTTCATAAGATTAGAAGCTTATGCTCAGTCTTTAAGCAAGAAAGATGGAGCCAATAAAATACTTGAATAACTTCCAACTATAATTCCTAATGATAAGGCTAAGGAAAACCAAAATAGCGAGTAAGATCCAAACAAAATTATGCTTAATAAAGGGATTAGAGTTGTAATACTGGTAAACGTTGTTCTCCTAAATGATTCGTTTACTGATAATTGAATAGTTTCGTTATAGCCTTCATTCTTTAATTTTAAATTTTCACGAATTCTATCAAAAATGACAACAGTATCATTTACAGAATAACCAGCAATAGTAAGCAAGGACACAGCAAATAAACTATTTACCTCGACAGATAATATAATTCCCAACCAAGAGAATATACCGAAAACAATTAATAAATCATGGAATAAAGCTAATAATGCAAATAATGCATATTTTTTATCAAATCTAATTGTTATATATATAGAAATTGCAAATAAAGAAACTAACAATGAAGTAAGACAATTAGTAAGTAATCTTTTACCAAGCTTTGGACCTATTAATCGTGAATCCTTACTTTCATAATTTAGAGGTCCAATAATACTATCAAGATTAGTAATAAGATTATTTGATTCTTCGATACTCAAATAAGGTGTTCTTATTGAAATTAATTTATTATTATTTTGTAATTGCAGTTTAATTTTATTTAATACGATTTTATTTTCAGAAATCTCCCTTAAATTTTCTAAAACTAAATCAGCGGAATAATTAGCACATTCTTCTTCACAAACTCTCTCTATTCTTAGTTCATTTCCTCCGATAAAATCCATTCCTAAATTTATAGGTTTTTTATAAGAAGTATTAAAAGTAGAATATAGAATTCCTAAAAGACTAAACAAAATAAGAACTGTAGAAAAACCAATTATCTTTTTTTTATTTTTTATTAGTTCAAGATTGTATTTCATGGGAAATTAGAAATAAAAAATTTAATTTGAAAAATTATTCCTTGGCAGATAGAGATTTATTTGTCTCAAAGATTGATATGTCGTAAAAAATCGCAAAATAGTTTTAGAACAATTTAGTGAGGTAAACAAGCTTATTAAGACTCCAATACCTAATGTTGCCGCAAAACCCTTAACAAAATTTGTTCCTAATAGAAACAATACAAAACAACTTAGAAGAGTTGTAATATGGCCATCAACTATGGATGAATTAGCTCTTTGAAAACCGCTTTCAATAGACCTTGTAAGGGTATTTCCATCATATAATTCTTCTCTAATTCTCTCAAATATTAGGATATTTGCATCAACAGCCATACCAATACTAAGTATAAGTCCAGATATTCCCGGTAAAGTCAAAGTTACAGGAATTAGAGAATATAGGGCTAAGTTAAAGAAACCATAAAGTACTAAAGAAAGAACTGAAACAAAACCTAAAATTCTATAATTAAAAACCATAAAAATACCAACAAAAATTAATCCACTAATAGCTGCATAAAGACTTTTTAAAATATTTTTTGATCCCAATTGAGCTCCTATTGTGTTTGTGTCTACTATTTCAATTGGCAATGGCAATGAGCCTCCTTTAAGTTGAACTTCTAATTCTCTAGCATTTTCAGCACTAAAATTACCGCTTATTGTTGCTGATCCACCTGTAATCCCAGTACTAGCAAACTGATTACCAACACTGGCTTCACTTATTGATTCGCCATCTAGAATGATAGCCAATAGTTGATTAGTGCCAGCAATTGACTTTGTGATGTCTGCAAACTTTTCTCCTCCTGAAGTGCTAAAAGTTAACAAAACTTCCCAATTACTATTTGTTTGTTCTTGTCTCCTTCCTGCATTAATAAGATCCTTACCAGATAAATCTGTCTTAATAAATAAATTTGTAATTTCTTTATCGACATATTTTTTTATTTCAATTAATTTCCCATATAAATCATTACTAGTAGATGAGTAATTCAATTCTCGCTCTATATCATTAAGATCATCTTGAATAACTTTTAAGTTATTATCATTTTGACTTTTTTCTGCAAAGGAATATTGTTCAATTAATTCTTTAATACTAAATCGCTTTAGTTGCAGGATTTTTAAATCTGTAGAGGTTCCTTCTTTTTGGGTTCTAAATTCTAATAAAGCAGTCTTACCTAATACCCTTGAAGCAACTAATGGATTTTGTTCACCTGGTAATTCTAAAATCAATTGATCTCCACCGAGGGTTTGCAAATTAGACTCAGAAACTCCTAAATTGTTAACGCGCTTATCTATAACCGAATTAACTGCTTCAAGTTCATCCTTTGTTACCCTACCTTCCTCTTTAATAATTTGTAGTGTAAGTTGAGAACCTCCTTGTAAATCCAATCCCAACTGTAAGGGATAATTTATTAATAGATAAACAGATAAAGTAAGTAGAAATATAATAAAAAAAAGCCAACCTTGCCTTCTTTTCATTGTCTATATACTCCCACTAATTAAATCTTCAACTTTTTCAACTATTTGATGTGGTTGGATTATTGTCAAATTCTCAAGATTTCCATTATAAGGAGTTGGAATATCCTGACTAGATAATCTAATTGGTCGGGCATCAAGATCATCAAAACACTCTTCTGTTATCAGGGCAATTAATTCTGCACCAATTCCTCCAGTCTTCATACATTCTTCAACAATAACTACTTTATTTGTTTTTCTTATTGATTTTGAGATGGTTTCCATATCAAATGGTTTTAAACTTATTAAATCAATTAACTCAACATCTATTCCTTTTTTTTCTAATTCTTCAACAGCTTTAAGGCAGTGATGTCTCATTCTTGAATAAGTCAATAAAGTAATATCTTTCCCTTCTTTTACAACGTCAGCCTGATCTAAAGCGCAAGTATAATCACCCTCAGGTAATTCTTCAGACAAATTGTATAAAAGAACATGTTCGAAAAATAGAACCGGATTATCATCTCTTATAGCTGCTTTCATTAAACCTTTAGCATTTGTGGGTGTACTACATGCAACAATCTTTATGCCAGGAACTGCATGAAAATATGCTTCAAGTCTTTGACTGTGCTCAGCACCAAGTTGACGACCAACTCCTCCAGGTCCTCGAACTACTGCTGGTATTTTATAATTTCCGCCACTTGTATATCTAAGCATACCCATATTATTTGATATCTGATTAAAAGCTAAAAGCAAAAAACCCATATTCATTCCTTCTACTATTGGTCTTAAGCCAGTCATTGCTGCACCAACAGCCATACCAGTAAAACTATTCTCAGCAATTGGAGTATCTAAGACTCTTAACTCTCCATATTTTTCATATAAATCTTTAGTCACCTTATAAGATCCTCCATATTGTCCAACATCTTCCCCCATAACGCAAACATTTACATCATTTGCCATTTCTTCATCAATTGCCTCTTTCAAAGCATTAAATAATAATGTTCCAGCCACAATTAATTACCTAATTAATCACATATATAATCCTACCACTTTGAATAATTCAACCTCCTTCAGCGAAGGTTATGAGTAGTAATATTGATAAAATCATTCCAGGTGACAGCAATAGGACCAAAAGGCCTAAGTCATGTAAAGACATTAAAAGAAAGTGTTTTTTTTAATAATATTGGCAATTCAATTTTTCTTCAGAAAAAAACTGCGAATAAATACAATAAAAAGTCCTATACCTATAAAACCAAAAAAGAAAGTAAGCAAAAATGATAATCCAATAATTAAGGTATTAATACTAGAAGAAATATTTTGTACTATTTCAGAAGAATTAGATGGTTTATGTACTGAAAAATAAATTGCAATTTTATTACTTAAAAAATAAAAAAATATAAATAATAAAAAACTTGTTAATGATCCTGCAATAAAATTTAAAGGTCCTTTTTCGGGAATGTTTTTATCAATATTTTCATTACTATTATCAGACACAATAAAATTTTGTATAAAAAAAATTTAAATGAATGTTATTCCCTTTTCAAGGAAAGTGCAAACCCATGAATCGTAACCTTTATTTCTAAATAATTTATAATTTGCAGTAAATTCTTTTTTAGCAATCTCTATATCTTTAAAGAGTGCGAAGCATGTAGGTCCTGATCCACTCATTGAAAATGTCAGACAATTTTCTAAATTAGAAAGTAAATATAATGCATTCTTTACAGAATCATTTTCATTTTCAACAACTAACTGCAAATCATTTTTAATAGATAAATGTTGATTATTAAAATTTAAGTTATTTAAACCATTATCTCTTAAATCTTTTCTTATTTTCTCAATCATTTCTTTATCAGTAAGATATTGATCACAAAATCTATTACTATATTTTTTATAAGTTTCAGCTGTAGATACTGATACATTTCTATTTTTTAAAAGAATTACTCCATATTCAAAGTTTGAATCTAATTTCTCCAAAATTTCTCCTCTTCCAAAACATAATTGAATACCACCATTTATAAAAAAGGGAATATCAGATCCTAAACTTGACGATAATGAACATAATGTTCCTTGGTCAAAGTTCAAATCCCATAACTTATTAAGACCAATTAATGTTGCTGCTGCATTACTTGATCCACCAGCTAATCCTGCGCCAATTGGAATTTTTTTTCTTAAAAATATATTCGCACCATGATCTATATTTGATTTTTTCCTTAATAGATTTGCCGATTTAACAATTAAGTTATCATCAGATAAGCTTAATTCATTACAATCAGAGTCAAGTTTAATTATACCTTCATTATTAATTTCAAATTCCAAATAATCAGAAAGATCGATATTTTGCATAATCATAGCTAACTCATGAAATCCATCTTCTCTTTTACCAATAACTTCAAGGTGCAAATTTATTTTGGCAGGAGATTTTATTTTAATTTTTGTTTTAGCTAAATCTTGCATTTACTCAGATTTTTATTTTTTAATTTTAATACAATTTTCTGCAAGCTTAATCCATTGATCAATTGAAATATCTTGTGGTCTTAAATTAAAACAAACTTTTGAAGATTCAGATAATTCATTTATCTGTTCATTTGAAAGTATTGAATTAAGGGTATTTCTAATCATTTTCCTTCTTGAATTAAATGAAATTCGAAGAAGTTTATCTATATATTTTTCTAGACTAATTTCTAATCTTAAATCATTTTTAATTGGTTCGAAAACTACTAAAGAAGAAAAAACTTTTGGAGGCGGACTAAATGATGAAGGCGGCACATCACATATTCTTTTTATTTTTGATAATAGTTGCATTCTTATACTAAGCGCTCCTGCATTGGGACTTCCTTCTTTTGACAAAATCCTATCTACAACGTCTTTCTGCATCAAAAATATTATTTTTTCGTAATTATAGTTTCTTATAATGCCCAATCGACCTATAAAAATATCCAATATTGGGCCAGTTATATTGTAAGGAATATTTGCAATTACTTTTGTAATCTTCTTATTAATCGAATCTAAATTTACAGAAAGAATATCTCCCTGCTGAAGTGAAAACTTATCATTATTATTGAATTTATCATTTAATAAATTTATTAAATCTTTATCTAATTCAATTGCATGTAATTTTTTAATTTCTGAATCTAACAACTTAGATGTTAAAGCTCCTTTACCAGGACCAATTTCTAAAATAAAGTCATTTTTATTAAGAACAGCAATTTCTTTAATTTTTTCTAATATTTTTTTATTTACCAACCAGTGTTGTCCAAATCTTTTTTTTTGATGATAGTTTTTAGAATTCATCTAAAAGATAAATAATATGTTTAAATTAAATATGAATTTATTTAATACTTTATATCATGAGCTTATCAAAAAAAAATTTAGATAAACTCAATAAATTTAAAAAAAAGAAAAATTTAAATAACGAAAGTAAAAATATAAATATAAATAATTACACTAATATAACTAATAATGATAATTTAATCACCAATCCACTTAATTCAAAAGATCCCAATAAAATTTTTTATTCGTTAATTGATAATTCAGAATCTTTAGAAGAGACTTCTAACATTAATAATTCACTACGAGAAAGTGAGATTAATCAAATTAATATGAATTCTAAAAAACATAATTTATCCAAGAAATTAACAACCGAAGAGGAACTATATGATGAATTTAATTATCTTCTTGATGAATAATTAGTTTTAATATTTACTTATGCTTCAGAGTAATAGATTAGCAATTTATGCTATCGGCAAAATAAAGAAACTTTGGATTAGAGATGGAATTAATCTATACAAAAAAAGAATGCCTGAACTTGTCATTAATGAGTTAAAGACTTTTAATTTAAATAATCTTAGATCCAATAACAATATTATTATCTGCCTAAGTGAAGAAGGGAAACAGTTTAATTCAGTTGAACTATGTTCCTTACTATTGAATTTTAAAAATAAAAAAATTAATTTCTTAATCGGTGATACTGATGGAGTTAGTTCAGATATAAAAGAAAAATCAGATCTTGTACTAAGCCTATCTCCTTTAACTTTTCCTCATGAATTAGCTAGATTAATCCTAGTCGAGCAAATCTATAGAGCCATTTCTATATCTAACAACTCCCCTTATCATCGTTCTTAAAAAGATTAGATTCAATCTAAAATTAATCTATAAAAGTTTAATAACTAACTATTTTTTGATTTTTTGCTATATAGTACATATATACTATTAAGCTAACCTTGGATTCTTTTGATTCAACTACTAAAAAATTTAAAATCCCCTTATTAACTGATTCGGTATCAGCAGGGTTTCCTTCTCCTGCGGATGACTATACAGAAGAAAATATTGATTTAAACGAACATTTAATATCTAATCCGTTTAGCACTTTTTTTCTTAGAGTTAAAGGTGACTCAATGATAAATGCAGGGATTAAAGATAAAGATTTAATAATAGTAGACAAGAGCTTAACAGCCAAGCCAGGGAATATCATCATTGCAATGATAGACGGAGAATTTACAATAAAAAGATTATCTATAAAGAATAATGAATTATATTTAAAAGCAGAAAATCATAATTATCCTGATTTTAGATTTAAAAACCATGTTGATGTACAGATATGGGGAGTTGTTATTTATTCAATACATAGCTATTTATGAGAATTTCAAATATTGATGCAATAGCTCTTATAGATGCTAATAATTTTTACGCGTCATGTGAACAAAATATTAATCCTCATTTGAGAAATAAACCAGTAGTAATTTTATCTAATAATGACGGATGTATCATTGCAAGAAGCCCTGAAGCGCGAGCTTTAAAAATTAAAATGGGAACTCCGTATTTTAAGGTCAAAGAAAGACTAAATAAATTAGATGTAGCAGTCTTAAGCTCAAACTACTCGCTTTATGGGGATATGAGCAGAAGACTAATGAATTTACTGAAAAATTACTGTGAACAGATAGAAATTTATTCTATTGACGAAGCATTCGTCTCGATTTCTAGACCTAATGATGAAAATCTATATCCTTGGGCAAGAAGCATAAGATCATTAATATATCAGAATCTAGGGATTACAATAACAGTAGGAATAGGAGAAAATAAAGTAAGAGCAAAAATTGCTAATAAACTAGCTAAAAATATTGATTATTCAGCTGGGATATTTGATTTAGCTAGAACCGAAAATGAGAATAATTATTTGAAAAGAATTAGTATAGATAAGATATGGGGAGTCGGGAAACAAACCTCTAATTGGTTGCAAAGTAAAGGTATTAAAAATGCGAGAGAACTAAGAGATATGGAAGAAAATGAAATCATTAAGAAATTAGGCATCGTAGGGAAAAGACTGCAATTAGAACTGAAAGGCCATAGATGCCTGCCCATAGAAAAAAACAAAAAATCAAAAAAAGAAATTCAGGTGAGCAGGAGTTTCGGCACGCCTATCACAAAATTAGAAGACTTAACTCAAGCACTGGCAACTCACGCAATAAAAGCCTCTGAAAAAATGAGAAGTCAGAATTTGCAATCATCTGATATTAGAGTATTTGCCAGAACCAGTAAATATTCAAGTCAAAATTATCAAAGAAGTGCTCATAGAAAACTTACAAGTGCAACAGATGACACAAATAAAATTTTAAAAATAGTAGTTGAATTATCTGAAGAAATTTATAATCCCGAATATAAATTCTCAAAAGCTGGTGTTTTAATGCAGGATTTAACTAATAGCGAATATTTACAGCAATCAGTTATCAATTATAAATCTCAGAAAGACTTAAAAAAATCAGCAAATCTTATGAGAACGATTGATTTATTAAATAAAAGATTTAATAACAATGCAATTACATGGGCCATTACAAAAAATCCACAAAGTTGGAAGATGAATAAGAATTTCTTAAGTCTCTCATCTACAACTGATATAGAACAAATCCCAACTATAGTGAAGTAAACAAAATAAATGGAATTTATATTATTTTTGAGTAAATTAGATAAAGAGATTCTTAACTTATTAATTAAAGCAAACTACATAGTTGAAGAAAATAAAATTGAATGTCTATTAAACAAAGAAATAAAAGGGTTACATAATTTTAAAGAAAATAAAATAATAATATGTACTGAAAACGCAAAAAAGAAAACAAATTATAGAAATAAGAATCAACAACCAAATAAAGATAACTTCAAAACAGAAAGGGCGATAAGAAAAGCATTAAGACACGAAGCAACTCATGCGATACAAAAATGTAATGACAATAAAACAATAGGGGATATAAAAAAATTAGAAAGTAAATTGCATCAAAGTAAAAGAAAAGCATTAGAGTTCTCTAGTTCAAATTTTTCTGGGACTTATGCGAAAGAAGTAGAAGCTTATGTTCTTGAAGATAAACCCAAAAAAGTTAAAAACTTGATTAAAAAATACTGCCTATAAATTAAAAATTTTTATATTAACTAGCGATGAAATTGCCACAACGTTGTTTATCTAAAAAATTAATATGTTGCCTTTCTAAGTAATATAATTCCTGAAATTTGATCGCATCTGAGTTTAAATCCTTAAAAAGATCATCTATCTCTTTATTAGTATTTGAAGAACCTGAAGAAGAATTATCAATTAAAATAGATATACAATTTTCTAAAGTTTTTAATCTTTGAGATCCCCAAGATTCGATTAGGTGTCTACATCTTTTAAGAGAATTATATTTCTCAAGAAGTGATAATGTTCCTAGTAAATTGTCTTTAGGATTACTAAGCAATGTTAAAAACAACTCATTTGGATTAATAAAAATATTAATTTTATTTGATGATTCAGGATTATTGAGAGCTAAGTAATCAGGCAGAAGTGAAATTAAATTAATAGAAGAAAAATCTTTTTGAAGATTTTGACTATTTGATTGTTTTAAATCATTTAAGTAGTTTAAACCTAAATTATTTTGTTCAATATTTGAAATGGCTTCCCATAGACTTTGAATATAACTAGTATTGAAACCATTAATTTCTCTTTTGAGAAATTCATCACGAATTAAAAGCCTAAGATCTGGACAATGTAAATAATAAAAAATTATTTCCGATTCATTTTTCTCCCGTCGGGAAATTTCATTTGGTTGTTCAAATTTTTTTGATCTACCATGCCAACGAAAACCCTTTACTTGATTTCTTAAATCTTGTTCAAACTGTATTGCTAACCTAGCTTGTCCCTTACTTAATTTTTCGGAAACTTTTTGTAGATAATGAGTTCTGGTTGATGATTGAGGTAATTTACTCAACAATTTTACCAATGACGATATAACACTCTGGAAAATTTCAGACTTAGTTAAATCTTTATCTTTAAAGATCTGATCAATCTCCCAATCAATCCAAAAGGATGAATTATCAATTAAATTAAAATAATCTTCAGGAGTATGACTATTTAAATATTCGTCAGGATCTTTAAAATCACTTAATTGAAGTATCTTAAGATTAATTTGATCATGAATGGATAGACTCTCGACTTCCTTAATTACTCTTTTTGTAGCTAAAATACCTGCATTATCAGAATCAAAATTCAAAATTATATTTTTATTATCTGTACATCTACATAGTTGAGAAATTTGATACTTATTTAATGCAGTACCGAGAGAAGCCACAGAATTAGTAATACCCTTTGAATGAAGAGAAATAACATCAAAGTAGCCTTCAACAATAATAGCTTTATCTCTTTTCCTAATATTGCTAGAAGCTTTTTCGAATGCAAACAACATTTTGCCCTTTTCAAATATATCTGATTCAGGAGAATTAAGGTATTTAGGTTCCTGACCATCAAGAGATCTTCCTCCAAAAGCAACTACTCTTCCCTGCATATCATGTATTGGGACAATTAATCTATTTCTAAAACGATCATAAATCTTGTCAGAATTATCTTTAGAAATTGCAAGACCTGAAGCTAATATTAAATTGATAGGAAATTTTTCTACCTTGGAAAGATAATTAAATAAGTCATTCCATGAATTTGGGGCAAAACCTAATTCAAAGTTATCAATAATCTTGTAACTCAAGTTTCTCTTTGATGTTAAATAATTCATAGCTTCAACACCAAGAGAATTATTTAATTGAGATTTAAACCAATTTTTAGTGACTCTTAATATTTTATAAAGCTCTTCCTTTCTAGATAATTGTTTTTTATAAGCTTCTACTTGGGGTCCCTCAAGATTTTCAACATTAATATTATTTTTTTTAGCGAGAGAAAGTACAACATCTGAAAAATTTGCCCGTGTGAATTCCATTAAAAATTTAATAGAGTTACCACCAGCACCGCAAGAAAAACAATAATAGAATTGTTTACTAGGAGATACTGTCATAGATGGCTTAGTATCATCATGAAATGGGCAAATCCCAACAAATTCCTTTCCTTTCTTCTTAAGAACAATATGTTCAGATATAACGTCAACAATATCTGCTTTTTCCTTAACCTCTTGAATAGTTCTTGGGTGTATAGAATGAACCATTGAGATTTTTATTGAAAAATAAATAATGATTTATTTGTTATAGGTCAAAATCAAATAAGAATCTACTTAATTTCACAATAAAATTATTTTTTAAATGATAAATATCGAAGAATTAGAAAAAAGACTTAATTCATTAAAAAAGTATAATTTGGTATTTGCTTCATTCTTCTTCAGTTTGATGACTTTGTGCGTAAAAAATATTGATAAAAGGATACCAATTTATGAATTAGTTTTATTCAGATCATTGTTAAGTTTAATAATTACATTATTAATAATTAATGTAAAAAATATAAATCCTTGGGGCAAAAATAAACCATTACTTATATTAAGAGGTTTTTTAGGAACTTTAGCTTTAGTTTGTATTTTTTATGCGATAAGAAATATGCCTCTTAGTATATCTACAGTCATTCAGTATACATATCCTATTTTTATATCTATATTTGCTGGCATATTTATAAACGAAAAAATAACTCGTAATATAATTTTTGCTTTAATTATCGCCTGGATTGGAATATTAGTAATATTGAATCCAAGCCAACTATCAAATATAAACGTTGAAATTGAAATTATTTCGATTTTGATAGCATTTCTTGGAGCAATCAGCACCGCATTAGCTTACGTTACAGTTAAGAAACTTTCATTTAGTGAAGATATTTATGTAATTATTGAATATTTTCCACTTGTTTCATTCATAACACTTTTACCAATTGTATCAATCAATTGGGTTACCCCAAACTGGAGTGAATTAGTTTGGATATTAGGAATTGGCTTATTTACTCAATTAGGTCAGACTTTCTTAACTATAGGATTAAAAAATTTACCTGCTTCTGAAGCATCAATAATTAATTATTTACAGGTATTATTTGGTTCAATTTGGGGGATTTTGTTTTTTAGTGAAATAATAAACATAAATTTCTTATTAGGAGCCTCACTAGTTTTATTGGGAACTATTATATCTACTACCAAAATAATCAAAAGGACATAGAATATTATTAGATTAAAAATAATTATGAGATTACACTATTTAGCTTTATTATTTTGTTTTTCTCCTATTAATCAAGTTAATGCAACAACCCCAAAATCAGTAACTTGTACAAGAACTGAATATAGAGAAGAGTACATTCCTGGAACGAAATCAAACCCAGGATACGTAAAAAGTTATGAGGTAGACATTGTAATACCTTGTGGAGGTCAAAACAAAGCGGAAAAAAAAGATAATAATGACTGTAGTGAAGGTTCTGTTATAGGCGGTATTCTCGGTGCTGGAATAGCATTATCTTCATCTAGAGGGAAAGACAGGTTTTGGGCGGTTCCAGCGGGCGGGACTGCAGGTGCGCTAATTGGATGTCAGGTGGATGGTGGTTAATTGATAAGTTGGATAAATGGAGATTTGGTTGATTTATGGCAAACTAATCAAAAATTTTTTGTTTTAATAAATTGTCAAGGATTAGGATACGAAATACAAATACTAGAATCCTTTTTTCTCAAATTAAAAACAAAACAGATATCTACTAAAAATATCACGCTTTGGATAAAGCATATAAAAAAAGAAGATTCAGATTTATTGTTTGGCTTTATATCGAAGGATGAAAGGAATTTCTTTATTGAAATTTTAAGTATTCGAGGTGTTGGATCTCAAATTGGTATTGGGATATTAAACAAATTTACTATTAGTGAAGTTATAAATGCAATAAAAACACAAGACAAAAAATTAATTTGTTCTGTACCTGGTATAGGACAAAAAATGAGTGATCGGTTAATTTTAGAATTAAAAAGTAAATTTAAAAGCGAAATATTATTTGAAGAAGAAAAAAGAAAATATGAATTTGAGATTAAGGATCCTGAAATAAATAAAATGATAGAGGATCTTCAGTTAACCCTTCAATCATTAAGTTACAAAAACAAAGAAATAAATACCATTTTGCCAATTATTATTAAAGAAATAGATCTCCTTGGTAAAAAAGAAAATAATTTATCATTTGAAAAACTATTGAAATTAGCTATGCATTATCTGGATGAGGATAGTAGTAATATAGATAGATGACGTAGTATCATAGATAGAAAGAAGTAAATTTTATGTCATTAGATACAGCAGAAAAACAGAAGCTGATTGAAAATCATCAAGTGCATCCAACTGATACAGGTTCAGTTGAAATACAAGTAGCAATGCTTTCTAAAAGAATATCGAAATTAAGTGATCATCTTCAAGAAAACATTCATGATTTCGCTTCTAGGCAAGGATTATTAAAAATGATTGGTAAAAGAAAAAGATTACTGTCTTACCTAAAAGACAAAAACGTTCAAAAATATCATGAACTAGTTAAGAAAATTGGAATCAGAGGATGATCTCAATTAATGAAAAAAAAACAATCAAAAAAAAAGACACAAATTAAAAAGAAAAAAAACTATTCTGAAACAACTGCTTTCGCTAATCTAGAAAAAACATCTATTCCTGCAACCAAGCCAAAGCGATCATCAAGTGGTATCCCAAAATATGTTGCTGACAGAATGGCGAGAAGAATATTTTTTACAGCTGGAATACCGACAATATTAGGAATGTCTGTTTTTGTTGTTAGCTACTTTATAGTTACAAGAAATATTGCTGAAATACCTCCTTCCTCAACCATTGCAATTTCAGCATTGTTTTTCTTGTTAGGTCTAGCAGGTTTGAGTTTTGGAATATTATCAGCTAGTTGGGATAAAGAGCCAGGATCTTTTTTTGGTATTGAAAATATACCAATGAACATACAACGTGCAAAAGCTGCCTTTAAACCTGCAACTCAAAATTTTGAGGATAAAAGTTAATCTAGAAAACTAAAGATTTCAAATTAACTTGGAATGATTTATCTTCTAATAATTTGCGAGCTCCTTGAATATCTCCAATACAGAATTGATCTCCAAATTTAACGTAGGTAACACTATTTTTATTTCTTACTGCAGCTAAAACTGGAATCTTGATTCCACATGTGTCTTTAGCTGGTTTAAACTTAATTAAACAGTCTCTTAATGTATTTTGTACTCTTACATCTGATGCTTGAGAACTATCAAGATTAATAATAAGCAATTTAAGGTTATCTATTTCTCTACAATCATCCACTATTAATTGAGTCTTATCACTTTTTTTATCTATTGTTCCCCAAACCAATAACCTAGTATCAGTCAAAAGAAATTCTGATAATCTTAAATAGGTTTTTGGAAAAACTATTGCTTCGCAACTTCCAGAAAGATCTTCTAGTTGAACTATAGCCATCCTATCTCCTTTTCTCGTTGTAATTTGTTTCAAATCAGGAATCATTCCAACTAAAGAGACTTTGGTTCTATCTTTTATTTCTTCTAACTGAGAAATGCTTATAGGTGATACAAGTTTTGCTGGCTTAGTTAAATGCTTCAGAGGATGATCAGATAAATAAAAGCCTAATAGCTGCTTTTCTAACTTTAACTTCTCAATAAGTGAATAATCGTCAACCTTAGCTAATTGTGAATCTGAAAAAGCAACATTAGAAAATTCATCTTTAGAATCAAATAGATTTCCTTGGCCTGATAATCTATCACGATTTCTTGAAGAGGCCCACTCAATAACATGCTCAAGATCTGACAATAACTGAGCTCTATTATTATCATTTGAAAACTCGTCTAGTGCTCCACAATGAATTAGAGATTCAAGACTTCTTTTGTTAAGAATATTTGAAGGCAAACGGTCGCAAAAATCAGATAATGACTTAAAGGTTCCAAAACTATTTCGGTTTTCAATTATATTTCTTATTGCAGAATCCCCTAAATTCTTAATGGCAGATAAACCGAATAAAATCTGATTGTTCTTAATAGTAAAATCCACCCCAGAAAAATTAATGCTCGGTGAAATAACTTCAATTCCCATGGAATAACAATTAGAAATATATCTTTGCATCTTATCGCTAGAGCCAGAATTTACGCTTAAAAGGGCTGCCATATATGCAACAGGAAAATGGGCTTTTAAAAATGCCGTTTGATAAGTTACAGCACCATAAGCAGTTGAATGACTTTTGTTAAAACAATATTCTGCGAATAAAACCATCTGATCAAAAAGATCATTTGCTAATTTTTCATTTACACCTTTCTTCATAGAACCATCTACAAAAATATTTCTATGCTTTACCATTTCAGAAACTTTCTTTTTCCCCATCGCTCTTCTAAGTAAATCAGCATCACCTAGAGAATAACCGGCTAGGTCTTGAGCTATTTTCATAATTTGTTCTTGGTAAACCATAATTCCATAGGTTTCAGTAAGAATTGACTTAATAAAAGGGTGAGGGAAATCAATCTTTTCGTTACCATTTTTTCGATTTATAAATTTAGGTATAAGTCCAGCATCAAGAGGACCAGGTCTATAAAGAGCCAGTATGGAAGAAATATCTTCTAGAGAGTTGGGTTTGAAATCCTTAACGACCTGTTTCATACCGGAAGATTCAAGTTGAAAAATACCTTCAAGATCTCCTCTCCCAATAAGCTCAAAAGTTTTACCATCATTTTGTGGTAATTCATCAATGTTTATTTTCGTGCCAGTAGATTGATTAATAAGAGAAACTGTCTTTTCAATCATCGTAAGATTCTTAAGACCCAAGAAATCCATTTTCAATAATCCAAGTGATTCGATATCGTCCATAGAATATTGAGTTATTATTTGTCCTTCATTATTTCTTTGAAGAGGTACAAGTTCGTCAAGAGGATCTGATGCAATAACAACTCCAGCAGCATGAACTCCATATGTTTTATTAGTTCCTTCAATTCTCAAAGCCAAATCGACCCATTTTTTCACCCTATTATCATTAATATATTTTTCTCTAAACTCTTGGCTAGGAGAATTCTTATCAATCATTTCATTTAATTTATAAGGTTTCCCTCTTACTACGGGTATTAACTTAGCCAATTTATCAGCCTCTCCATATGGTATGTCGAGAACCCTTGCAACATCTTTTAAAACAGCCTTAGAGGTCATCTTATTGAAAGTAATTATTTGTGCAACTTTATCTTCTCCATAGCGATTAGTTACATAATCAATAACTTCATTTCTCCTATCAATACAAAAGTCGGTGTCAATATCTGGCATTGACTTTCTTGCTGGATTTAAAAATCGTTCAAACAATAATCCGTGCTCAACAGGATCTATATTTGTAATTTGAAGAGCATAAGCTACTAGTGAGCCTGCAGCAGAACCTCTACCTGGTCCTACAGGGATAGAGTTATCTCTAGCAAATTTGATGTAATCCCAAACAACCAAAAAATAATCTGGGAAGCCCATATCTTTAATAATTTTTAATTCGGAGGATAGTCTTTTTTTATAGTTCTCATCAACTTCTGTAAGATCATTTTTTTTAAGTCTTTTTAAAAGGCCTTTATTAGATAATTGTGTGAGGAAAGAAAATGAATCTGTATCATCATTAAGAGGGAATTTTGGCATTCTATAATTACCGAATAAATCAAATACTTCAACTTTTTGAGAAATTTCTACAGTATTATTAACTGCTTCAATAATTGATTCATCATCAATATGATCTTTAAAAAGCTCAAGCATTTCATTTTCACTTTTTATATATTCTGTTCCGGTATATCTCAATCTTTTTTCATCACTAATTAGTTTTCCTGTTAATACACAAAGCAAAGCGTCATGTGCTTCAACATCCATACTTGATAAGTAGTGAGCGTCGTTGGTGGCGATGACTTTTATTTGGTGCTTCTTCCCAATTTTTATTAATTCAACGTTAACAATTCTATCCTCGATAGAACCATGATCTTGTATTTCAAGATAAAAGTCATCTGCAAATAAATTTTTATACCATAGAGCTATTTCCTCTGCTACGTCTAATCTGCCTTTTAAAATAGCCTGAGGTATCTCTCCACCAAGACAAGCTGTAGAAATTATAAGGCCATCACTATATTTGCTTAAAAGTGATTTATCAATACATGGCCTAGAAAAAATGCCTCGACCTCTCATCCCATTTAGGTGACTAATTGTTGTCAACTTAACTAGATTCTTATAACCAGTATAATTTTTTGCTAAAACCACCAAATGATATCTTTTTTCTTTCTTTGGTTGAGGATCATCAATAGAACCATTAATCACATACATTTCATTACCAATAATTGGCTTTATACCTTTCTCTTTACACTTCTTGACCAAATCAAGAACTCCGTACATAACTCCATGATCAGTAAGAGCTATCGAATTCATTCCAAGATCAGAAGCTCTATCTACAATTTTTGAAATTTGACTGGCGCCATCAAGCAGACTGTAATCACTATGATTATGAAGCGGAACGAAACCCATATTCAAATAATTTATATATATAAGATAGAGAAAATTTCTGAAAGATCTATACTTTGTGATTACAAATTAATTATTAATACAAATTTAGAATAAAGGTCTATTCTTAATTACTTGAGCATCAATTTCAAAAATATTTGCTGCATTTAGTATTCTATCTTCTTCTAATACATTTCCTATTAACTGCATTCCTATTGGTAATCCTTTTGTATCAAAACCACAAGGGATACTGATTGCTGGAAGGCCAGCTAAATTAACAGGAACAGTTAATAAATCAGACAAATACATTGAAAGCGGATCATTGACGAAATCACCCTTCAAAAAAGCTGTGGTAGGACAAGTTGGGGTTAATAAAATATCTACTTTGTTAAAAGCATTATCAAAATCTTTTCTTATTAGTGTCCTAACTTTTTGTGCCTTCTTATAGTAGGCATCACTGTATCCAGCAGACAAGGCATATGTTCCTATCAATATTCTTCTTTGCACTTCATCTCCAAATCCTTCAGCTCTACTTTTTGATGTCATATCAATAAGATTTGAAACTTCATTAGATCTGTAGCCATATTTAACTCCATCATATCTAGCTAAATTTGCAGATGCTTCAGATGGCGCAATTACATAATATGTTGCAATCCCATCATTAAATCTGGGACATTCAACCTCGATAATTTCAGCTCCTAATGTTTTGAATCTCTCAACTCCAGAAAGAACAGATTTCTTAACTTCTGAATTAAGGCCAGGGTGTTCAAAACATTCTTTAATGATCCCAATTTTCATTCCCTTTATAGATTTATTTAAATCAGTCAAATAATTTGGAATAGGTTTATCGAGTGATGTTGAGTCAAAGGGGTCTTTCCCAGAAATTGAATAAAGAATTTCAGCAGCATCTGAAACATTATTTGCAATGGGGCCAATTTGATCAAGAGAGCTAGCAAATGCTACCAGTCCCCATCTGCTAACTCTGCCATAAGTCGGTTTAAGACCTACAACACCACAAAATGACGCTGGTTGTCTTATAGATCCTCCCGTGTCAGAACCTATAGCCGCCGCACAAAATCCAGCTGCAACTGAAGCAGCGCTGCCGCCTGAACTCCCCCCTGGCACTCTATTAATATCCCAAGGATTTGAAGTGACCCCAAATACAGAAGTTTCCGTTGAACTGCCCATTGCGAATTCATCTAAATTTGTTTTACCTAAACAAATACCTCCAGAAGACCATAGTCTTCTTGAAGCTGTGGATTCATAAGGTGCAACAAAGTTTTTGAGCATTTTACTTGCACAAGTTGTTACAACCCCTTTAGTGCAAATGTTATCCTTTATTGCTATTGGCATCCCCGCGAGAGGAGGTAGTTTTTCTTTATTTTGAATTAATTTATCAATGTTTTCTGCTTGGGAAATGGCTTTATCTCTTGTAGTACAAATATATGAGTTAATTTCAGAATCTTTAAGATCAATTTTGGCAAAGATATCATTAACTAATTCTTTAACAGAAGCATTATTGTTGATAATTTCTTTTCTTAAAGAATTAAAATTCATTTCTTAATTAATTTCTTACAATAAAGGAATCAAACAGTTAATGGTTCATCTTTTTTGCAACGTACTAAACTGTGTTTAATATTTTTAGACCCTTCATCAGAAAGATCTTTAATAAAAGGGGACATATTTTCCTTTAAACTACGTTTAGTAATAAATGGTCCGAACCAGTAAGTACAACTAGGTTGATCTGTCTCAATTTTAGCCCACCAGGCTAAACCGAGTTTGTTTCCAAAGTTTCTAATCAATTTTTTTGGCCTGTTAAACCATAATTCTTGTTAAATTCTATACAATTTTGTAGTTAAAATTCAATAAATTTTTATTAATCACATTAATGTATTGAAACAACAACATTTTATTGGTCTTAAAAATAGCGATTGATAACAATAAAATTATTTACCTGTCAAATGAAATAGCGAAATGGCGGCCGCAACAGAGGCATTTAAACTTGAAGTCTTGCCTTTCAGAGGAATACTTAATATAAAATCGCATTTTTTTTGAGTAAGCAAAGAAATACCTTTATCTTCAGAGCCGACTACAACTACCAAAGGTGCTTTTTCTTGAAAATTTGAGATAGATATTTGGGCATCTCCAGATAAGCCAACAACAAGAAAACCATTTTTCTTGAGTTCCTCAAGTGCTCTATTTAAATTAACCACTCTGCTTACTTGAAGGTGTTCTAAGGCTCCTGCAGCTACCTTGGCGACTGTTCCAGTCAATCCTGCAGACCTTCTTTGAGGAATGATTACACCCTTGCAATCAAATGCTTCTGCTGATCTTATAATTGCACCAACATTATGAGGATCTGTTATCCCATCTAATGCGACGATTATAGGATTTGGACAATTGTGTTTAGAAAAATCGATTAATTGTTCTAGAGATATTGTTTTAGAGCATGCCAACTGCAAAGCGACACCTTGATGTGATGCACCATATGTCAATTGAGAAAGCCTGTTCCAAGAAACTTCTTCAATAAGAACTCCATTGGATTTAAGATCCTTAAGCAAAATATAATATTTTTCTGAAGAAAATATTTCCGAAGTACACCAAATCCTATTAATCGCTCTATCACTACTAAGAGCCTCATAAACTGAATGCTTACCCCATATCCAATCATCAAAATTTCTCTTATGAGTAAACTCTTGATTCATATCAGTATTTTTATTAGTAAATTCTGTATTAGATTTAAATCTTGAATTTCTTCTTTTTAAAGACGAAAAAGTATTATTTTCATCATTATTTTTTAAATTTTCAGCTGTCTTATTTTTAGCGGAATTGTTCAAAAATCTATGATTTTTATTTAAACTTTTTGTATTTTTTGAGTTATAACCAAAATCTGAATTTTTTTTATACTCTTTATTATTTTTTCCGCGAAATTTATTTGAGGAATTTTTCATAGACTTAATTCATTTTTAATTCTAAATATTCAAAAAGTTTTGATAATCTTTGAGGATCTTTTAAAAATAGCCAGCCAATGAGAGTTTCAAAACCAGTTGCTCTAGAGTATATGGCTGGGTCTGATGATTTTGGATATCTCTTTGTTTTATTTCTAGCACGCCTAATTAGATCCATTTCATTTGAATTTAATAAATGTTCAATTTGACTTAATGATTTTGACTGCGATTTTGCTTTTACTTCGTTTACGACAGATAAATGGAGGTCTTTGGATTTTAAAGGGAAATGAACATACCTTAGTCTTTGGTGGAGCTCCCATACCGAATCTCCAAGCCAAGCAAGTTGAATAACACCTATATCCTCGGGAGATCCATAAGGAACCAAGTTTTGAATCCAATAATTCAATTCTTTAAATAATTTAAGGCTTCTTCAAGACTTGACTTCAAGTTAAGAAAATCTCCTAAACGAACAAGTTTAATTGTTTGGGCCACTCTCGAATTGCCAACAACAGAGAACCCAAGTTTCAATTTTTTACATTCTTTTGCAGTTTGAACAAGTGCTCCAAGGCCAGAGGAATCTAAAAAATCTATTTTTGAAAGATCAAGGGCGAATGGGAGCTCATTTTTTAAATTATTAGTAACAAAAGTCTTAAATTGTTTTTCTGAGAAGGCATCAAGTTGTCCTTTAAAAGTAAAAACAATAATATTTGTTTTTACTTCGAGGTTTCCTCTTAAAGAAACCGTTAGTTTCTGGAAATCTTCTATGATCTAATTCCTCCAAAAAATTAATGCATTAAATGTAATTATCAAATCAAAAGAAAACAATATGTCAACATCTTTCTAACATTAGAGAAACAAATTTTTTAAACAAATAATCTGAATCGTGTGGACCAGGACCTGCTTCTGGGTGATATTGAACACTAAATATTGGCTTATTATTAACTTCCAATCCTGCTACTGTATGATCATTAAGGTTGTAATGAGTAATTTTGACTAAGTCCTTTGATAAAGAATCAGGGTCAAGAGCAAACCCATGATTCTGACTAGTTATCTCAATTTGACTATTCATTCCACATGGATGATTTAGACCACGGTGACCAAACGGAAGTTTATAAGTAGAACCTCCCAATGCAAGTCCAAATATTTGATGGCCAAGACAAATCCCGAACATAGGTATATCACCACGTTCAATAAGCGATCTTGCTAAATCAATACCTTCACTAACAGATGAAGGATCGCCGGGACCATTTGAAAAGAATATTCCATCAGGGTTATTTGATAGAACCTCATTCAAAGAAGCTCGCGAAGGTAAAACTAAAATTTCACAACCATAGGAGACTAGTCTGTTTAAAATCGATTTTTTTATTCCAAAGTCAATCGCCACTATTTTAAATTTCTTCTGCTTTTCTGAATATCTTTTCCTAATATCAAAATTGGTTTCTGTAGGAGTTTGCCATATGTATTTTCCTTTTGTAGAAACTAATTGGGATAAATTTAAACCCTCCATCTTTGGCGTTTCATGAATTATCTTGAAACAACTTTCATCAGTCTTATCTAGAGAGGTAATAACTCCATTCATCGCGCCGCAAGATCTTAAAATTTTAACAAGAGCCCTTGTATCAATTCCATAAAGACCTACTATGTTTTTCTCAACTAACCATTGATTAAAATTTTTTTTTGATCTCCAATTACTATTATTAAATGAAAAATTTCTAACAATTATCCCTTTAACATTAATATTAGATTCTGAGTCTTCAAAATTAATACCAGTATTTCCAATCTCTGGATATGTGAATGTTAAAATTTGCCCATAATAACTTGGATCAGTAATAACTTCTTGATATCCAGTCATTCCGGTATTAAAAACTATTTCACCAACGGCTGTTCCAGACGCACCAAAAAAAAATCCTGGAAATACAATTCCATTACTTAAAACTAATTTCGCGTTTTTCTTATATCGATTAATCATCAATTTGAAATTAATTAATTTGAGGATAAATAATTTTTTAAAAGTAAAAACTTTTTCCAAGGGTCACCTTGATTAATCGAAAATAAAGCTTTATTAAATCCTTCATTTAAATCATTTTCAATTCCTGCAGCCCAAAGTACTAAAGCAGAATTCAAGGCAACAACATTAATATGATATTTATCCCCAGTACCATTTAAAACAGACTTTAATATTTCCTCGTTAGACTCAAGTTCAGAAACAACAAGTTTTTCGTTGGCAATATTTTCTTGGTTAAAATCTGAAATGTTTATTTTTGCAAACCTTAATTCGTTATTTTCAACAAACACTAATTTATTTTCTCCTTGAAGCGAAGCTTCATCAAGCCCCCCAGAACCATGAACTACTATTGCCCTATTCATTCCCATTTTCAAAAGCGCGCTTCCCATAGGTTCTAAGAGAGCCTCAGACGCAACACCCAAAACTTGCGCATTTGGTCTTAAAGGATTTACCAATGGTCCAAGTTGATTAAATACTGTCCTTATGCCAAGTGTCTTTCTTAACGGAGCTAGTTTTATTAAAGATTTATGCCATACAGGGGCAAATAAAAAAGTTATTCCAATTTCGCTTACGGCTGTTATTACTTTTTCTAATGAACAATTTAAATTCACACCAAGATTCAATAATACATCAGCAGAGCCAACTTTCCCACTAGCACTTTTATTTCCGTGTTTTGCAATTTGTACACCACAAGATGCAGCTACAAATGCAACTGCTGTTGAAATATTAAATGTATTAGCACCATCACCCCCCGTACCACAAGTATCTACCAAATACAAATCTGGTCTAGCTACAGGCAATTCACAAATATTTAAGAGTTCCTCAGCCATAGAACTTAGTTCGACACCTGTTGAACTCTTTGCTCTCAAAGCACTCAAAAAAGCACCTGTTTCAACATCAGAAATTTCATCATTAAGCCATCTTTGCATTAAAGATCTAGAAGTTAATTCATCAAGGTCCCTTCCCTCTAACAAATTATTTAGGATTTCAGCGTTTGATAGATTAGAAGACATTTTTTATTAAAGAAAAATTATGCAGAGAAATTCAATTTGAGGTATCAAAACCTGAGCCAACTAAATCTTTATTTGTATTAGAAGGCCTGAAACTTTTTGACCAAATTTTTTTTGTTTTTGAAAAAAGTTCATTTCTAGTGATCTTCCAAAAATTTAAAATTTTTTCAATATCGTTTTTAATTTCAATTTCTCCTGGGAAATTGTTATAGCGATTTATTAGTCTAGCTAAATTTATATAGTCAAGATCTTCTTGCGTTTTTTTCGAGATAAGGGAATCTATAATGTTTTTGTCTGTTTCATGTAATGGATGAGTTTGCTCGTTACCCATAAATAAATACTGAATCATTTATAAAATTAGCTCACATATTCAAAAATGAAACATTATCTTAATCATATCGGCAAAATAAAATGAAAAATTTAAATATAAAAGTTATATCCAAATACCTAAGACCCTACAAAAAAGAATTCTTATATGGTGCTTTAGCTCTTTTATTAGTAAATATACTTAGTGTTGTAATACCCTTAGAAGTAAAAAATATTATTGACCAATTGCAAAATGGGTTTTCTTCAGATTTTGTTATTTCTAAATCTCTATGGTTAATATTTTTAGCAACTTGTATGGGTTTAATAAGATTATTTTCTAGACAGATTGTCTTCGGCATAGGTAGAAAAGTTGAAGTAAATCTTCGTCAAAAACTATTTGACCATTTACTTATTCAAGATCCAGAATGGATCCAAAAAAAAGGTAGTGGAGACATTATTAGTAGAGCTACAAGCGATGTTGAAAACATAAGAAGACTTTTAGGTTTTACAGTTTTAAGCTTGTGCAACATTGTATTAGCTTATTCATTCACTATTCCCTCAATGTTTTCTATTAATAAAACATTGACAATATCAGCTTTAATGATATTTCCATTAATCCTTGGAATTGTAAGTCTATTTGGCGGCAAAATGGTTAAACAAAGAAAAGCTCAACAAGAATCATTATCAAAACTTAGTGATCTAATACAAGAAGATTTATCTGGTATAAGCGCCATTAAAATATATGCCCAAGAGAATGCTGAGAAAAAAGAATTTAACATATATAATAATGAATACCGAAATTCAGCGATAAAACTTGCCAGAACAGCGAGTACACTATTTCCTTTGTTACAAGGGATATCCTCGATTTCATTATTAATTTTATTATCATTAGGAACTTTTCAATTAGAAAGTGGATTTATTTCGATAGGTGGTTTAGTAGCTTTAATTCTTTATGTAGAAAGACTTGTTTTCCCAACAGCTCTATTAGGTTTCACCTTAAATACTTTTCAACTTGGTCAAGTTAGTTTAGATCGTGTGGAAGAAATATTTCAGAACAACCCAAACATTGTAGATAGAGCAGAAACTAAATATTTGAATAGAAAGGTTAAAGGATTCTTAGAAGCCAAAAATCTAACAATAAAATATCCAGGATCAAAATTTAATTCATTAAATAGTCTCAATTTTAAAATTTATCCTGGAGAACTTATTGCAATAGTTGGCCCAGTAGGTTGTGGCAAGACAACACTAGCAAAGTCTCTTGGACGGACTATTGAAATTCCAGATAATCAATTATTTTTAGATGAATTTGATGTTAAATCATTAAAATTAAGCGATCTCAGAAAAAATATTTCAATCGTTCCTCAAGAAGCATTTTTATTTACTTCAACAATCTCAGAAAACATAAGTTTTGGAGAACCCAAAGCTTCTAAAAATTTAGTTAAAGAAAGCGCTACAAAAGCTGGATTAATTGATGATATCAATAGTTTTCCACAAAGATTTAAAACTATTGTTGGTGAAAGAGGTATTACATTAAGTGGTGGACAAAGGCAAAGAACTGCATTAGGAAGAGCACTGCTCGTTAATTCTCCAATTGTTGTTCTTGATGATGCTTTAGCAAGCGTAGATAATAAAACAGCAGCAAGAATAATAGATGAAATGAGTGATAGAAGTAATAAAACAATCATAATGATTAGTCACCAACTTTCTGTTGCAGCTACCTGTGATAGGGTTTTAGTAATGGATAAAGGAGAAATAGTGCAAGAAGGTTCTCATAAAGATTTAGTAAAAGCGAATGGGCTGTATAAACAACTTTGGGAAAGAGAACTAGCTAACAGAATTGTTAAAAGCTAAAAGTAATTTTTTTTCTTATAGTATGTAAATTTAAAATTATGTTTAAATTCTTGAAAAATATTATGAATAATGAGGGAGAAAATTTAACTAATAATGCTTATTCATTACATAGAATATTAAAAACAGAAATCAAAAAAGATCCTAGTCTAGAGGAAGATGAAATAATTTTTGGATGTGGTTGTTTCTGGGGAGCCGAAAAATGTTTTTGGAAACTCCCTGGAGTAGTAACAACTTCTGTAGGTTATGCAGGTGGAGAAAAAAATGATCCGACTTATTATGAAGTATGTTCTGGCTTAACTGGTCACTCAGAAGTTGTAAGAGTTATATGGGACAAAAGGGAAATAGACGTAAGTGATTTATTAAAAATGTTTTGGGAATGTCATGACCCTACTCAAAAAAATAGGCAAGGAAATGATATGGGGACACAATATAGATCAGCAATATATTACAAAAATGAAAATAATATTAAAACCATATTAGCCAGTAAGGAACAATATCAAGCTGAACTAAGCAAAAAAGGCCTTGGTTTAATTGAAACGGAAATAAAAAAGATTGATTCATACTTTTATGCGGAAGATTACCATCAACAATATCTTGCATCAGCTGGAAGCAGGCAGTATTGTTCCGCTTCACCGACAAAAGTTAAGTTAGGAGTTTTTACTGGAAGCAACTATAAATTGGAGGAACATATATGGGGAAACTTTAATTGGGAAATAGATAAGTGTGTATTGAGATCTGATAACAATCCTATAAAGAATAACTTTTAAATCAATCTAATCTTTATAGTGAAGATACGGGGCGTAGCGCAGTTTGGTAGCGCACCACTTTGGGGTAGTGGGGGTCGTGGGTTCAAATCCCGCCGTTCCGATTACTTATCTTCTTCATTTATAAGCGATTTGTATAGTTTATATGAACTTATGCCTACAGCAATGAATGTAAAAGAAGAAAAAAAAGCTAATACCAATATAGTAAAATTTGAGACTTCTACTTCACCAAGTTGGAAAGATATAAAAATGTTCATTAGAAAAAATCTATTTTAAAACATTAACATAATTGCAAAAAAATTTTTTTTACATCT
This sequence comes from Prochlorococcus sp. AG-424-P18, assembly GCA_003213235.1. Taxonomy (GTDB): domain Bacteria; phylum Cyanobacteriota; class Cyanobacteriia; order PCC-6307; family Cyanobiaceae; genus Prochlorococcus_A. Next base: position 47,547 of record QCNJ01000001.1, read on the forward strand.
AATTATAAATTCAAAAGAATTACTACACCAAAAATAACTCGATAGATAATAAATATTTTCAACCCATTGGAAGAAAAATACTTTAATAAAAAATCTATAGCTAATAAAGATGACAAAAATGTTGTCATAAGACCAACAAAAAGAGGGAAGAAACCTAATGAAAAAAAATCATTAAAAGAAGAAATAAACTCAACAATTGCAGCAAGTGAAATAGCTGGCAGCCCTAAAAGAAAAGAAAATTTCGCAGCATCACCTCTTTCCCATCCTGATATTAGAGCGCTAGAAATAGTAACCCCCGATCTTGAAACACCTGGAAAAATTGCAAATGCCTGAAAGAAACCTATTAAAAAACTATCTGAATAATTATGATTTTTAATATTGATAGAACCTCTTTTGGAACTATCTGCCAAGTACATAAAAAAAGCCATTAGAAATGAGACCAAGGCTATTGATAAATTTGAACGAAGAACGTTTTCAAAAAAAGAAGGAATAAATATTTTTATATTCCCACCAAGCAAAACAATTGGAATAGTACCAATCAAAATGGACCTTAATAATCTTTCATGTAAAAGATATTCAAGAAATTGTTTGGAAGATTGACTTTTGAAATTAAAAATATCATTCCTAAAATACCAAGCTATGGCAAGAACACTTCCAAGTTGAATAGTAGCGGACAAAGATGCTCCAGGATCATCAATACCTAAAAAAAGAGATATCACTTTTAAATGAGCTGTACTACTTACAGGAATAAATTCCGTCAAACCTTGAATTAATCCATATAAAACAAGTTTTAAATATTCCAAAAAATATTAAATTACCTTATTAATTAATAGCAATTTACATTTAAAAATTAAAAGCTAGTATAGAAAAATGAAAAAAAAATTTATCTTAATATTATTTTTTCTCTTTTCCTTATTTTTTTCTGATTCTGCAAAAGCTAACTATTGGTTAATAATTGGAACTTATAGACAAGGGCCTGGAGGACGGCCTGAAGTGAGTGGGATAACAAGCCCTTCATTACATTCTATTCCGATGAAAGATTTAGATACTTGTAAAAAGGCAGGCGAAAAAATTACTAACGAAATATACAAACCTGTTTGGCAATTTGATAGTAGATGGACCTGTGTATTTAGAGGTGATTAGTTATTGGGTTACCTTTTAACATCGTGAGCACAACCATCACCTTTATAGTTTTCACTCTCGTAAAAATCATTTTTTGTCCCAAAAAAAATTGTTAATAAAACAAAAGGTAGGCTTAATATAAATAAAATAGTTGTTAAATCCATAGTGTTAACCTATTCAAGAATGGTATAAAAAATTGAAATTACAATTTGTTCATTAACTTATGCTTAATAATCTGTAGGTCCTTTAATACCAAGATAAAAAAAGGCTCCTAACCCAACTAAAAGCAAAACTCCAGCGACAGCTGCAGAAGGAACAAAACCTCCTACTGCAAAGGAAGAAAAATAATACATCTATAAAACTAAAACTAGTTTGATATTATCAATAAAAACTAGGTAATTGTAAAAAATTTTGACTCGAAGACAATTAGACAATATAAGTTCTAAGCCACTAAAGTCGAATCTTCGTTATCAGCAGAAATTCTTATTCTCTCTTCCAACTTGGGGCCATATAATTCATTTCCCCATATTTCAACTCTTGAATCATTTGGAGCCATAAAAGTAAGAATGTCAGTTGGAAATAAAACTCTCTCCAAGAAAAAATTTGATGGACCAATACATCTCAAGACAACCATCCTACAACTTTCATTTTTGTAAGAAAACTCAACCATCTCTAAGCAACAAAATATCTACAATTAAACACTATTAAGAGCTGATAAAAATGTATAAAAAATTACTGAAAAAAAAAGAAATTTAGATAATGCTACAAATTCAATCCAGCCTCAACTAAATTTCTTTCTTGATCAATTAATAAAAGTGCATAAGATTTTATAACATCAAAACTTTTATGAGGAATTGAGACATTAAGCATTCTCAAAAACTTAGATAATTTTTCATCTTTAAGGGCGTTACCTTTCTGTAAAAACATTTCTTTTTCCTGATTTCTTTTCCAAATATTCATATATTCGATCTTCAAAGGCTTTAAATGCCAAATATTGTCTATTAAAGTCCAAATATCTAAATATTCGTTTAGATTATTTTGAATTTTTAATACATAAGATGATTCATGAGGACTCAAATTTGTGGTATTTATGGGTCGATCATTTATGTCAATAGAATAAGGTTTTATACCCAAAAACCATCCCTCAAGAATTAATAAATCAGGATTATCCAATCTCCAATGAGATCTATCTCCTAAACCATTTCTTAATGATTTATCGAAAACTGGTACATTTAATTCTCCATTTATCTTCCAATTCAATAATTTATCATGCATTAATTGTACTGAGTGACTACCAGGGAACCCTCTTGAAACATTCCAAGGGTTATTCTTAATTGCTAATTTCATTTCATTTGATGGGAGATAAAAGTCGTCAATTGAAATAACCGCAATTTTAAAGTTTAATTTTAACGATATAGCTTCGAGCCATTTACCAAGTGTTGTTTTACCTGTGCCAGGCAGAGCTGAGATTCCAATAATTTTCCTATCAGAAAAATTATTTTTAAATTTATAAGCCTGAGATAAAAGAGGTAAAGCCAAACCCCAAATCCAATCATCATTTACTTTATTGTTCCAATATTGATCAATTGCAAGAATGTTTCTTTTATTATTCCAAAAATTGAACCAATCATCTAAGGATTCCCAACCAATATCAATAATTAATTTTTCAAATTTATCAAGAGGAAAATTAATATCTAAATCTTTCATCTTTCTAACTTAGTTCTCGCTTATTTAATATTTTATTGATTTCATTTTTCCAGCCATATCCATTTGGTTCAGAAGCCAAAGTGAATTCCAAATCTTTCAATTGATCTAGTAAATTTAAGTTAGGTCCATCTATTCCTGGAATAACTATTTTAATATCTGAGTTTAAAAGTAGAGGCAAATCATTTGGAGAGTCGCCTAAGCCTATAATTTCAATATCATAAATATTTGAATATTCTTTAAGAGCATTTATTGCTTTCCCTTTATTCGATTTTGTAGATAATAAGTGACTCATTCTATTTCCCTTAAAAATATCAACATTGAATTTTTTACAACAGATATTAATTTTCTCTTCTAGAAAACTTGGCGGATTTAAAAAAGGCATGCTCCAGCGTCTATCACGCATTAAGTTCAATGAGTTGCCTTCTAAACCTGTAAGCTGAGTAGCTTCTTGATCAGTGAGATTATTAAGAGGAGTAAGTTTGTAATCAATTTCTTTAGAAATAAAATTTAAGATTTCTTCAAGAGATTCGTATTTTATTCCAAGAATAATTTCTCCATTTACTCTTTTAAGAGATTCACCATATATTGCCGCACCATTCTCAACAATATAAGGATCCGTCAAGTTAAGTTCCTTTCTAATAACTTTTACTTCAGAAGCGGTTTTGCTTGTACAAAGAATTACGGGTATAGATAATTTTTGTAGTTTTTTTATAGTTTCTTTCGCAGGTGATAAATCATATGAGTGATCCATTAAAGTACCATCTACATCACTTACTACCCAAACAGAAGAATTTTCTATCATTTTTATAGAGCACTAAGCCAGATTACTTGAAAAGGATCAAGACTAATATTTTTGCAATTGTATTTAGCGGATGTTAAAAAATCATGGGTATTTAGATCATTATCAATTATTTTTGGTAGATCATTATCATTCAATTGATAATTAATTTTATTTTCAGTCATATTATGGATTGCAAAAACAGACTCAGGACCTTTACCTCTTTTGATTACAACAATATCACTTCTACCATTAGACAAACATTTCATTTGCGAACAGGGGTGAAATTGCTTTAATTCTGATCGGACATCCATAGCATTACGAAGATATTTTAAGTTTTTATTAGCATTAGATTCAGGATTATTCAAAACAGCTGAAAGATTTTCTGATTTAAACTTTTCTCTGTTTAGATCTCTTCTTTGACCTGTCATAGAAAAGCTTTTTATATCATTTTCTGAAGCTAGTAATGCTGGCAAATAAAACGCAGGGACACCTTTTAAAGCCATTACAAATAATTGACTCAAAATAAATCTCTCGTATTGAAATCTTTTAGCATCTCTACTGGAGTCTTCCATTGCACTCCACCAACTAATATTCAATTCATAAGGTTTATCATCACCATTTGATAAACGTCTATGACTTACTAATCCTCCTCTTTTCTCACAATTAATTAATAAATCCTTAATTCTCTGCTCATTCATTAAACCCTCAAGAGCTCTTAGCCCAACACCATCGTGCGATGCAGTGAAATTAAATAAAGTAGTCTCTTCAGTTAATATGGGCCAATCAAATATCCATGAGTTTAGAATATCAGCTCTTGAAGTAATAATTGCCTCTAGGAGAAGAGGAGGCAATGGGAAATTATATGCCATGTGAGCTTCATCATCAGGAATAAGATAAGATAAATTCTCCTTCTGAGGAACATTGGTTTCTGTTATTAAAACACCATCATCAAGAAGATTATTTAAAAGAACTCTTAAGAGTTTCACAATTGAATGTGCTTTAGGTAAATGTAAGCATGTAGTCCCTGATTCTTTCCAAATAAAACCTACAGCATCAAGCCTTAACCATTTAATTCCGTTAGTTAAATAAGTAGTAATTAAATTTAAGAACTCGAGGGTCATTTTAGGATTATGCCAATTCAAATCAATTTGATCTGGCCCAAAAGTTGTCCAAACTTGTTTAGGACCATCATCAGTATTTATTTGCGAAAACAAAGAGGAACTTCTAGGCCTAACTACATTTGACCAGTCAAGATTTTGCATCGGTGAAAAAACATTTGATATTCCCGGTTCTTGGGATTTAATAAATTGTTGAACCCATGGGTGAGATGATGAGACATGGTTTAGTACTAAATCAGCCATCAAATCATGATTTTTAGAAATACTTTTGAGATCATCCCAACCACCAAATTTTTCTTCTAGGGAATCATAACTTGAAACTGCGAAACCTCCATCGCTTGTGGATTTCAGAAAAGGAAGAATATGTACAACTTTAGAGAGACTGCCAAAATGTTTACTTAACAACTTCTTAAGAGTTACTAAGGTTGCCTCGCCATTTTTATAAACACTATCTGCATAAGTTATCAAAACTGAATGAGATTCATTCCACCTTTCCTTATGTATTATTTCTTCATAAGCAGATTTCTCTGAGAAATCATCTAAAATTTGTAATAATTGGTTTGAAATAAAATTAATTTCTTCTGTAGTATGATTTGAATAAATTGTTTTTAACAATTTATCAATTTTTAATCTATCTAATTTTTTCTCTGAATCAAATTGCTTCACTTTGAAAAAATCATCGAAGTATTAATACCATTCTGCACATCAATTAGAAAATGGACTTTCAACAAGGTTTAATCACAACAATACATGAATATGGAGTTACAGGAAATTTACTTAAAGAATTAAACAAAAGTCTTAAAAGAAGATCAACTAGCATTTTAATACCTTGCTTATATGAAGAGTTTGAACGTCCGGCATTAAAAGATATAAGAGAAGTTTTAAAAAACCTTACAGGCCTAAATGAATTAGTAATTGCTCTCTCAGCAAAAACTGTTGAGCAAGTTAAGGCAGCAAAATCATTTTTTGACTCAATGCCATTCCCAGTTCACGTTCAATGGACTAATTCTCCCTCTGTAATTGAGCTATTAAAAAGCCAAGAAAAAAATGGATTAGAACTTTTAGGAACTCCAGGTAAAGGATGGGCTGTATGGCAAGGCATAGGAGTTGCGACTAGAAAATCAGAAGTTGTTGCTCTTTTTGATGCTGATATAAGAACTTTTAGTCCTCTATATCCTTCAAGAATGATACTTCCACTTCTGGATGAGTCATATGGAATATCATATGTAAAAGCTTTTTACAGTAGATTATCTTTAGAAACAAATCAACTGCAAGGTAGAGCAACAAGATTATTCGTGGGTCCTTTACTAGCAAGTCTTGAGCAGTTAGTTGGTAAGGGTCCGTTCTTACAATATCTTCAATCATTTAGATATCCATTAGCAGGTGAGTTTGCTTTTACTAAAGACCTTGCTATGAATTTAAGAATACCTTGTGACTGGGGATTAGAGATAGGTTTATTATCAGAGGTTTATAGAAATGTAAGGACCTCCAAAATAGCCCAGGTTGACCTAGGTTTATTTGATCATAAACATAAGAATATTGGAGATTCTTCTAAAGAAGGATTGCAAAAAATGTGTACAGAAATACTTTCAAGTGTTTTGAGAGGTCTCATGGAACATCAAGCCGAGACCTTAACTAGCACTCAACTAGCAACTTTAGAAGTTCTCTACAAAAGAGTTGGAGAAGATCGGGTAAAACAATTTGGATTAGATTCAGCAGTTAATCAACTTCCTTACGATAGGCACGAAGAAGAATTATCAGTACAAAAGTTTGCGAAACTATTAAGACCTGCTACAGAAGATTATCTTGCTTGTCCTAGGACACTTCAATTACCAAGTTGGTCTAGAGTTCTATCTTGTGAGAACAAACTGCAAGAAGATTTAGCTATTGCGGGGTCAAAAGACATAAAGCTAAGTGAAAAAGAATTAATTAAAAACTTCTAAAGCAAAAAATACCTTTGAGCCATTGGGACTTCATCAAGTGGTTCACAAGTAAGAAGTTCTCCATCAGAAAAAACTTCATAAGTTTGAGGATCAACTGAAATATTTGGTAGTTTACTATTGAGTTTTAAGTTTGATTTATTTATATTTCTGGTATTTTCTATGGCAATACATTTCTTTTGTAAGCCTAATTTATTAGGAATATTTTGTTCAATTGAATTTTTACTTAAAAAGGTAAAAGAACTATTAATTAGAGATTGACCGAAACCTGCAAACATAGGTCGACCATGAACAGGACCTGGAGTAGGAATTGAAGCATTTGCATCACCCATTTGGGACCAAACTATAGATCCTCCTTTAACAACTAGTTCAGGCTTTACCGCAAAAAAGGAAGGTTTCCACAATGCCAAATCCGCTATTTTACCCTTCTCTATAGACCCAACATGTTTATCAATACCATGAGCTATAGCAGGATTAATCGTGACTTTAGAAATATATCTCTTTACTCTATAATTATCGTTTCTATCAGAATCCTGCGATAGCGGCCCCCTTTGGACTTTCATTTTATGTGCGGTTTGAAAAGTTCTTGTTATTACTTCACCAACTCTTCCCATAGCTTGAGAGTCACTGGCGATAATTGAGAAGGCGCCAATATCATGAAGGATGTCCTCTGCCGCAATAGTCTCTCTTCTGATCCTTGATTCAGCAAATGCAATGTCTTCTGGGATTTTAGAATCTAAATGATGACAAACCATTAACATGTCAAGATGTTCTTCTAATGTGTTCCTTGTATAAGGTCTTGTTGGATTTGTACTACTAGGAAGAACGTTTTTTTCTCCACAGATTTTTATAATGTCTGGAGCATGACCTCCACCTGCTCCTTCGGTATGAAATGTATGAATAGTTCTTCCTGCAATAGCGTTGATGGTATCTTCAACAAAGCCTGCCTCATTCAAAGTATCAGTATGAATACATACTTGTACGTCAAACTTATCTGCAACATTTAGACAAGAATTTATTGTAGAAGGAGTGGTTCCCCAATCCTCATGAAGCTTCAATCCACATGCACCAGCCTCAACCTGATCAATAAGATTGCTCTCGTTTGTCGAGTTACCTTTTCCAAAAAAACCTAAATTCATAGGAAATGCTTCTGCAGATTGAAGCATTCTTGATATATGAAAAGAACCCGGAGTACAAGTAGTAGCATTTGTGCCAGTTGCAGGTCCAGTTCCTCCTCCCAACATTGTTGTAATTCCAGAAGCTAGTGCTGTCTCAATTTGTTGGGGACAGATAAAGTGAATATGGGTATCTATTGAGCCTGCAGTAAGAATATGCCCCTCTCCAGCTATTACTTCTGTTGATGCACCAATAACAATGTCAACATTATCCTGAATATCAGGATTACCAGCCTTACCAATTTCAAAAATCATTCCATCTTTTATACCTACATCAGCCTTAATTATTCCCCACCAATCTACGATCAAAGCATTAGTTATTACGGTATCTACAGCTCCATCAGTTCTTCTTACTTGGGACTGTCCCATCCCATCACGAATAACTTTACCTCCACCAAATTTAACTTCATCTCCGTAAGTAGTTAAATCCTTTTCTACTTCAATAAAAAGTTCTGTATCAGCTAGCCTTACTCTATCTCCGGTGGTGGGTCCGTAAGTTTGAGCATATGTTTTTCTATCAATTTTATAAGACATAATTTTAACTATCTAAAGAACCATTAACTATTGAATTAAAACCATATGCATTTCTTAAACCTGAAAATGGAACTAATTTGACATCTGTTGTATCACCCGGTTCAAACCTAATTGCTGTTCCTGCCGGAATGTCGAGACGCATACCATGTGTTATTTCTCGATCAAAAATTAAAGCCTTGTTTGCTTCATAAAAATGATAATGAGATCCAACTTGCACAGGTCTATCTCCAGAATTAGAAACCGTTACTGTTTTAACTTGCTTACTAAGATTTAGTTCGATTTCACCTTTTTCAGGAATTATTTCGCCTGGAATTAAATTACTCATAACTAATTAATCGGATTGTGAATAGTAACTAATTTAGTCCCATCGGGGAAAACCGCTTCTATTTGAACTTCATGAACCATTTCAGGAATGCCCTCCATAACTTGTGATTTTGAAAGCCAGGTAGTTCCCTCTGACATTAATTGACTTACACTTTTACCATCTCGTGCTCCTTCAAGAACTTGAAAACTTAAAAAAGCAATTGTTTCAGGATAATTAAGCTTAAGACCTCGACTAAGCCTTCTTTCAGCTAAGAGTGCAGCAGAAAAAATCAATAATTTATCCTTTTCTTGAGGTGAAAGATGCATAATAAAAAATTAATCTATAAATTCTTAAAAAAGGTTCTTTCTGAACATAATTAATAATTCATAGAATCTTGTAAAGGCCATACACCTTGATATTTTGGCTCACAAAATCCACAAACAGACCTAATTTGTTTCCAAATACAAAAAAAACATTTTCTAGCATCTTGAGAAGAACTCCCTAGAAATCGAACGGAGATGCCATTTTCAAGGTTTCCAATAGATAAATTATTATTAGTTTCATTAAAAATCTTTTTTATATTTCCTACAAGATTATTTATTTTTGACTTGGAAAAATCTTTTTCGCAAATCCAAATTAAGGATCCAAAAACTGGCATGTAATCCATGCCTGACTTCGCCACAAAACTTGCCTTAGATAATTCAATCTGATCAACAAATTCCCAATCATCAAGTAAATCATTATTTCTCATAACTTCTAATTTAGACCTAAAAACTCCACTCTCAATAGATTCTCCGAAAGAAGATCTTCCAAGTCTTATCAAGTCAGTAAATAAAAAACTTGAAGTTTCTGAAATAGATACTTTAAAAATTTGCTCGTATAAACCATTTGCAAAGATGATTGTTTCTTGGGGAAGATACTCTAAATGAGAATTGTCAAGAATGTTTATGAGATTCTTTTGCTTTGAAAAACTTCCTTTTGGATTAATTTTAGATCTTCCAACTGATCCGTATACTTTCTGAGCTGAAGAAGTCGTCAACAAAACCTTAGAGTTTTTTTCAAGATTTACCTTAAAGTCGAGTAAATCACCTCCTACCAATCCCCCTGCAGTATGTAGAACAGGCAAAATGCACCTGCCTTCTTCATCATGAGTAGACTTTAACAACTTATAAGGAGAAGTTGATTTAGATTTAAAGATTGTTTTATCAACATTTCCTAAACTTGTTTTATTATTGAAAAAATTTAAGAAACAATTACCTTCCCATGATGTTTTAATCATAAATTGTTTTCTTTAATTACTAAATTAAAGTAACCAAAAATTTTGATTATGAGAATGAATAAACAAATTGTTGTAACTGATTGGATTAAGGTAAAACCGAAAGTAGGTTTATTTTTAAAACTAACCTTAAGTTCTAATGAAAGAAGAATCTTAAGAGGGAAAAGATTAACTGATTGTGACCAAGAAATATTTTTACAATTACCTAGAAAAGGCAAATTAAATGATGGAGATATTCTTTCAACTAATAATTCTAATTTTTATGTAGAGATAATTGCCAAAACAGAAGATTTAATTGAAATAAGTTCAAATTCTAAAATTGAACTTATTAAGACTGCTTATCATCTAGGGAATAGGCATGTAGAAGTAGAAATTGACGAAGACATTCTTCTAACAAAAAGTGATTATGTTATTAAAAATATGCTTCTTAATTTTAAAGTTGATATAAAAAATACGAAAAAAAAGTTTTTTCCGGAGAGAGGTGCCCATAGTCATGAGTAAAAGTCACTTATTAAAGTATTTATTAATTAGTCCTAACTTACCAGTTGGAGGATTTTGTTATTCGGAGGGAATGGAGAGTTATCTTCATAATAAAAATTTAACAGATTCAAATTCGGTAAAAGACTTAATCATAAGTGAATTAAAAATTGGTCAGATAAGATTAGATGCAAGACTTTTACTAGATTTTTTTGATATTTTCAATGAGATTAACGACCGCAAAAATTTAAAAGTTAATTTTCAAAAGCTTATGAGTCTAGATAAATGGATCCTCTCTTCAAAGGACTCTCTCGAAATGAGAGAACAACAAATTCAAATGTCAAGATCTCTCTTTGATTTAACCAAAGAATTTGGATTTGAATATCTATATGTAAATAATAAAAAAAGCTCTTGGTCATTGGCGTGGAGTTGGGCTTGTTATTGTTTTGAAATTACCAAGTTAGAAATGGTTGAGAATTTTTTCTATGCGTGGAGTGCAAACCAACTTAATGCTGCATTAAGAATTATTCCTATTGGGTCAACAAAAGCACAATTAATTCAGAGAGACTTATTAGAAATAATTTCAAAAGTTTCTAAAGAAATTATGGACAAAGAAATTGATGACATCTATTTTGGCAATATAGGTTTAGCTATGGCACAACAGAATCATAATGACCTTTATACAAAACTTTTTAGAAATTAATTTATGAGCAGCAAATTGAGAGTAGGGGTTGCTGGGCCTGTAGGTTCAGGAAAAACTGCATTAGTAGAGATTCTATGCTTAAGCATGAAAAAAAAATATGAGATAGCTGTTGTCACCAATGATATCTACACCAAAGAAGATGCTAACTTTCTTATAAATAAAAAGGTTTTAGAGAAAGGAAGGATTATTGGTGTAGAAACAGGAGGTTGTCCTCATACTGCGATAAGAGAGGATTGTTCATTAAATAAAAATGCAGTTTTAGATTTAGAAAATAAATATAATCCTTTAGATTTTGTTTTTGTAGAAAGCGGAGGTGATAATTTAGCATCTAGTTTTAGTCCAGAACTTGTAGATTTATCAATATATGTAATTGATGTATCTGCAGGAGACAAAATCCCTAGAAAAGGGGGACCAGGGATAACAAGGTCAGATTTATTACTAATAAACAAAATTGACTTAGCAAATATGGTTGGTGCAGATTTAAATATTATGAAAAGTGATACGGAATTCATGAGAAAAGGTAAACCTTGGTTTTTTACCAACCTTAGTAGCGGTAAAGGTGTTGAAGAAATAACTCATTTTTTAGAATCACATATACCCAACAATCGAAACAAGAAAGATGTCAATTTCTAATATATTGGATTCAACAAAAAGTTACGACTGATACAAAAGGAATCCTCACTCGTTAATAACTTTTAATTTATCCCCCTAATGAGGGTCAATTACCTAATTTATCCTAATTCATGAGAATTTCAAGGCGTATTTTGGCAGGATTAGCTACTGCCTCACTTGCTGTTACAGCTACTTCATGTGGTGGAGGTGGAACCTCCGGAAGTTTCGATGACACAGTAACCGTTGGTATTTTACATTCTTTGTCTGGAACAATGGCGATTTCTGAATCAACACTTGTTGATACAGAAAAAATGGCTATTGAAGAGATAAATGCTGCTGGTGGTGTAAAAGTTGGCGGCAAAAGCTATAAAATCGAATACATAGTTGAAGATGGTGCTTCTGACTGGCCTACTTTTGCTGAAAAATCCAAGAAACTTATAGACCAAGACGGAGTTCCAGTCGTATTTGGTGGTTGGACATCTGCAAGTAGAAAGGCAATGTTACCAGTCTATGAATCAAAGGATGCTTTCCTTTACTACCCAATTCAATATGAAGCCCAAGAATGTTCTAACAACATTTTCTACACAGGAGCTACACCAAACCAGCAATCAGAACCAGCTACAGATTTCATGTATAAGCGTTCTCCCGCAGCTGGTGGAGATTTCTTCCTTGTAGGTTCTGATTATGTATTCCCAAGAACTTCAAACACAATCACAAAAGCACAGGTCAAACAGTTAGGAGGTAAAGTTGTTGGAGAAGATTACCTTCCATTAGGAAATACTGAAGTTGCACCAATTATCTCAAAAATCAAAAAGGCCCTTCCTGAAGGTGGAATAATCATTAATACACTTAATGGTGACCAAAACGTTGCATTCTTCAAACAGATTCAAGACGCAGGTATTACACCTTCTAGTGGCTACTACGTAATGAATTATTCAATTGCTGAAGAAGAGATTAGTACAATTGGTCCTGAGTTCCTTGAAGGTCACTACGGCGCATGGAACTACATGATGTCAATTGATACTCCTGCATCTAAGAAATTTGCTAAAAGTTTCAAAAAAAGATGGGGATCAGATCGTGTTGTAGCTGATCCTCAAGAATCTGCCTATAACATGGTTTACTTATGGAAACAGGCAGTAGAAGATGCTGGAACATTTGACGACAACGCAGTAAGGGAAGCCTTAGTTGGACAAAAGTTTGATGCCCCACAAGGTCCAGTTGAAGTTATGCCTAACCATCACTTATCTCAAACAGTAAGAATTGGAGAGATAAATGCAGAGGGTGGCTTTACTATTCTTGAAGAGACAGGAGTTGTTCTTCCTCAAGCATGGAATCAAAAGCATCCAAGCTCAAAAGGATTTGCCTGCGATTGGACAGATCCTTCAAAAGGAGAAAAGTATAAGCTTTAATTTAATTAAAACCTATGCTTCGAAATAAAAGGAGGTTAACACCTCCTTTTATTTTATTTAAACAAACATTTTCTTTTTCAAATTGGAGTTACTTCTCGACAGTCTTTTTAATGGTGTTGCGATCGGATCTGTACTACTTGTTGCTGCGTTAGGTCTTGCGATTGTTTTTGGTCTTATGGGTGTTATTAATCTTGCCCATGGAGAACTCATGATGCTTGGGGCTTACACAACATACGTTACACAATTAATTTTCAAATTACCTATATTAAAACCCTTCTACAATTCATACATAATCGTTTCAATTTTCCTTGCTTTTATTGTTAGTGGAGTAGTTGGGATACTCCTTGAAAAAACAATAATAAGAAAGCTTTATGGAAGTCCATTAGAAACTCTTCTTGCCACTTGGGGCGTTAGCTTAATTCTTCAACAATTTGTCAGGAGTGTTCCTTTGGCTTATGGAACCGGTCTAGTTATAAGTCTTATAATAGGTTTATTTTTACCAACAACGTTTCCTCAAAAAATAAAAGAATCAATAAATTTTAAATATTTTAAATTTAGTTCTTGGATATTGGCTACTTTAACTGGCGTTCTTACAGGTAGCTTTATTTCATCCACTGTAAGCAAACTAAGTAGAGCTAGTGCTCGTAATGTTGATGTAACAGCTCCCTCATGGATGAGAGGTCAAGTGGAGATTCTAGGAACTGCATTTCCTAAAACAAGATTAATGATAATAGTAATTACACTAATCTCTGTAATAGCTATAACATTATTTCTAAACCAAAGTGCTTGGGGTATGCGTATTAGAGCAGTTACTCAAAACAGACAAATGAGTGACTGCCTTGGTATATCTACTGAAAAAGTGGATATAATTACCTTTGGAATAGGTTCTGGCTTAGCAGGAGTTGCTGGAGTAGCAGTATCACTATTAGGTTCTGTAGGACCAAATGTTGGCGGAAATTATATAGTTGGTTGTTTTATGGTTGTGGTTCTTGGAGGAGTAGGAAATTTATTAGGTACAGTACTTGCTTCCTTTGGAATAGGAATAATGACGGATTTAATTGGAGCTGGAAGGCTCTTATCAATATGGCCAGATATGCCTTTACCACTCTCAAACACAATCAACTTTTTTGCGACAACAAGTATGGCAAGAGTAATGATATTTGCATTAATAGTTATATTCTTGCAATTTAAACCCACAGGTTTATTTCCTCAAAAAGGCAGGATGGTGGAAAACTAATGTCTCTAAGTAAATTTAAATTTGATAAAAGAATAGTATTATCATTCTGGATAATATTAATAGCTCTAATTATTGCAGCACCAACCTTACTTCCTGTATTTAGACTAAATCTTCTTGGTAGATACTTATCATTGTCCATAGTTGCTCTTGGTGTAGATCTTATCTGGGGATATACAGGTTTACTAAGTCTTGGACAAGGGATATTTTTTGCATTAGGAGGATATTGTGCAGCAATGTACTTGCAAATAACTAGCTCTTCTGAATTCCCAAATAATATTCCTGAATTTTTTGCTTTATATGGTGTTGAAAAATTGCCTTTTTTCTGGGAACCGTTTAGATCCCCAATTTTCACCTTCTTTGCTATCTGGATAATTCCAGCATTGGTTGCGGGTTTAATTGGATTTCTTGTTTTCAGAAATAGAATCAAAGGGGTTTATTTTTCTATACTTACTCAAGCGTCTCTTCTTGTATTCTTTAACTTCTTTAATGGACAACAAAAACTTATAAATGGAACAAATGGATTAAAAACTGATGTAACACAACTATATGGTCAGATGGTAGGTTCTGAGTCTATGCAAAGAATATTCTTTTGGATAACCGCCATACTAGTAATAGCCGCATTGTATTTTGCAAAGTGGGTAGTTAAAGGAAGATTTGGAAATATTCTTATTGGAATACGAGATGATGAACCGAGAGTTAGGTTTACAGGATATAACCCTGTAGTATTTAAGACGATAATATTTTCTATTGCTGGAGGTCTTGCTGGAATTTCGGGAGCTTTATATACTGTTCAGTCTGGAATAGTATCACCTCAGTTTATGACAGTTCCCTTCTCTATAGAAATGGTTATATGGGTTGCTGTTGGAGGTAGAGGAACTTTATTAGGAGCGATACTAGGCGCAGTTTTCATCAACTATGCAAAAAGTCTTGTAAGTGAAGCTTTACCAGCTAGCTGGATGTTTATCCAAGGAGGGTTATTTATCTTAGTTGTAACAGCTCTGCCAGAAGGAGTTTTAGGATGGATTCAAGGAGATGGTCCTAGGAATCTTCTTCAAAGATTTGGTTTGAAAAGGAAGATTGAAACCTATCCAAGCTTAGAAGCTAACAATAATGAGGGGAATAATGAATAATAAAGATGTTCTAAATTTAATAAATATTACTGTTAGTTTCGAGGGGTTTTTAGCTCTCAACAAACTTAATTTAAATTTAAAGAAAGGAGAATTAAGAGCTGTAATAGGACCTAACGGTGCAGGCAAAACAACATTTCTTGATGTAATAACTGGAAAGGTTAAGCCAACAAAAGGAGAAGTTATTTTCAAAGGAAAATCTTTAGTAGGTAGAAAGGAGCATAAGATTGCTCGACTTGGAGTGGGAAGAAAGTTCCAAAGTCCAAGAATCTTTGAAAATTTAACAGTTAAAGAAAATCTTGAAATTTCAGTGTCAACTCCTAAAAACCCCTTAAACCTTATAAATAAAAATATTAAAGATGAGCAGCTTAATGAGATTGAACGTCTTATGAAGATTGTTAATTTAGCTCAAAAAGTAGATTCGAAAGCTGGTTCTTTATCGCATGGCCAAAAACAATGGCTTGAGATAGCCATGTTAGTAGGACAGAAGCCAGATTTAATGTTAGTTGATGAACCTGTTGCTGGTTTAACTGATGAAGAAACTGATCTTACAGCTGATTTATTAAAATCATTATCAGGAGAAAATACAGTAGTGGTAATAGATCACGATATGGAATTCATAAGAAGACTTGATAGTAATGTTTCAGTATTAAATCAAGGCACCGTATTATGCGAGGGGACAATGGAAACTATACAAAAGGATCAAAAAGTTATTGATGTTTATCTGGGAAGGCCTGAGGATTAATTATGAAAAACTTACTGGAAATCAAATCATTGAATACATATTATGGCGAAAGTCATATTCTCAGAGATGTAGATTTAAATGTTCAATCAGGAGAAATGGTTTGTTTGATTGGGAGAAATGGAGTTGGCAAAACAACTTTATTGAAATCACTTATTGGTTTGTTAAGACAAAAAAAAGGCGATATTTACTTGATTGGCGAAAATATCAACAGAAAAGAACCTCATCAGAGGGCGAGGAAAGGAATGGCTTACGTACCTCAAGGGAGAGAAATCATTCCATATCTAACAGTTGAAGAGAATCTCATGTTAGGAATGGAGTCGCTGCCAGGGGGATTATCTAAGAACAAGAACATAGATCCATTTATTTATGATCTATTCCCAATCCTAAAAGATTTTCTACATAGGAAAGGAGGAGATCTCAGTGGAGGGCAACAACAGCAACTTGCTATTGCAAGAGCATTGCTGGGGAAACCTAAACTACTATTACTTGACGAACCAACGGAAGGAATTCAGCCAAATATAGTTTTAGACATAGAAAATGCAATTAATAAGATAATTAAAGATACAGGAATTGGTGTTTTATTAGTAGAACAACACTTGCATTTTGTAAGACAAGCCAAAAGATATTATGCGATGCAACGCGGAGGTATTGTTGCCAGCGGAAATACTAGTGAGTTGAGTCAAGCAGTTATAGATAAGTTCTTAAGTGTTTAAAAAATTATTCTAGATTACTAAAACTTTTATTCATTTTTCGCATCTTATTAGGTCAATACTGTTTGGATGTTCATTTATATACTTATTAAATTCCATTGCTAGTGTTCTAGCCTCGTAAGCGTCAGAAGCATAAAAACAATTTTCTAATCTAATATTTTGAAAATCACGGTAATGCACTGTATACGGCTTTAACATATTTTTTTTGGACATTTTAATTTGCTAAAAAGCAATTAATTTATATCTCAAAAATGCATATATTCATGAATTTAAAGCACTACTTTTTGTTGTTATCAAAATATATTCACTTAGATTATGTATTTAAAAATACTTTATGAGGAAATAAAATAAGTATTCTATTCTTTTGTATTTTTAGTGTCTTGCTTTTTACCTTCTATTAAAAACACAAATTTAGATAAAATATAACCAAAAACTGGAACCCAAAACTTTTCATAAAAAAATTTCATAAAAATTAAGCAGCCAATGATTGGTCATCTTTAGTTTCATTTTTATTTATAAGTTTCAAATCTATAGAATTAAATAAATGTTGCATGAGAAGAAAATCAAGTTCTCCTTTTAACAAATTAACATTGGATGAAAGTAGATCATCAACAAAATCATCAAAAGTATCTGAAAGAGGACTCACAATTCACAATTTATTTTCGTCATTATCATCGCATTAACAATAAAAGTCAACCAAATTTGATTATTAATTTTTGAAATTTAAAAAAATTAATAAACGAAAATTTAAAATTTAAATAATAAATATAAATAAGCAAAATAATATATTTAATATCAAGCTCAGGGTTTTTGAATTAAATTTCATTTATCTTGCTTTTCTTAATTTTATATCTCTCCTGATTAGCATTATCAAAACGACAATACACATATTTGCTAAAAACAAATCTAAAGAAATCATCATCAAAACATTTAATTTATTTATAGCAAGAATATAGATATGCCAATTAGAAAAGAATCACTTAAAAAGTTTATAGCTGGAATAAATTTTTGTAGAAATCAAATCTGTTATTGAAAGAGCTACTTTTAAAATTATTTTTTAATTAATTCGAAATAACCATTCTTATTTAATAAGTACTTATCAAACCAAAGGCTTAATAAATTGTCTAATCCGATTCCATTCATTTTATTAACTTGAGAAGTTTTATAATCTGAAAGAGCGAGTAATAAATAAGGAAAAATCATATCGGAAACCCCTTTTGGCAGTTTTTGTAAAGGTACTCCATGCGCTCTATCCCATAAGATTTGCATGTCCCGAGAGAACAAAGAACTCCAATAATTAAAATTACAGTATAACTTGTCTGGAGGGAGTAGATTTACAGATAAAAATGGAAGAGATGGATTCATAAGAACAAATATTTAATTGATAAATTGATTTAGTTTTTTGAATTGGTTATAAATAATTTCTAATATGCAAATCTCCTATAAATACAAATTTAGCTTAACTAATAGTGCAGCACTTAGCAACACTATTTACATATTATATTTATCCACCATTTCCTGGAATTTAAGGAATGATAAAAACTTTTTATAAGTTTGCAAGTCAAAATCCTCCTGATTTGGTTTATTGGAATGGGTTGATTTATCAGGATTAAAATGATTTCCTAATTTAGTTCCAATTGAGAATTTATCATTATCTAAAAAGTTAGTAGAATTATCAGATAAGTTTTGTGAATTATCGTAATCTTGTTGATATGATTGACTAACTTTACCATTTTTTTTATTAAATATACCTCTTATAGAAAGTGCTTCCTCCACCAAAATACTTATTATTTTTGAATTACTTAAATTATTCTCTATGCTCAACTTGTCGATTATTCTCATAACATCTTCTCTAGGAATAAAACCAACTCTTTTTTTCTTGGTAGGCATTTAAAAATTAATTAAAGTTCAGCACTTGACTGTAATAAGTGTTGCACTATATTCATTATAAGTCAATTAAATGCTAATGATTCTACCAACAACCTTACTTTTAGGAGCACTTGGATATCTTTTCTATACCTCAAAAAGAGAACTTATACTAGATCACCATGACCCTATAGAAAACCAAAAAGAGAATGATGATTTGTATAAAGATTTAGAAGATTTATTTATATAAAATTAATGAATAGCTACTAAAGAACTTTGTTTCTTGACTAAAGATATACAAAACCTTAAACATAATTAGAATAAAAATATAGATATAAAAACAATGACTGTACATCAAGATTACGAAATAAAAATCAATCTAAATGAATTGATTGAGAAGAGAATTCCATGTTGTGATTTACTTCATCCAGATCATTGTCTAACAGAACAACAAGTATCTGAAATTGCTCATGATATTCGTATGGATTTAAATTTGCATGATCTTTACAAGCAAGTTGATCAACACATCATGAATTATGTAAATGCAGCTGGTATTGATAACAAAGATCATTGGGTTGAACCCCATCTTCCAGATTTGGAGAGAGATTTAAAAGAAGAAGTAGGTATAGAATTTGATTGAACCTTTTTCCTAAAAAAAAAGTTTAATATATATATTTTTTTTCTAAATCATCAATTAATTTATAAATACTTTTAGCTGTTCTCTTTCTCTTTTTTAAAATTGAAAAAACTATAGCTCCAATCAATACAGCAAAAATAGGTGTTAAAATAATAATTTCATGACTCATAACCATCAATAAGAAGCATATTATTTAATTTATAAAAAATTATGAATCAATAAAATAGGTACTTTACACAAATATATTTCACTATAAACAATTAAGATTTTTTATAAAGGAGTGAAAGAATAAAATTTTTTTGTAAATTATGTAGATATAAATTTTAATTCAATCAAGATAATGATTCATTATTTTGCCTTAACAGCAGTTCAGATGGGGATCGGTAAAATAGAGTTAGTAGTAATTGGCGCAGTAATTTTGATATTTCCAATTTTATTTGTTTATGCTTCAAAAAACCTTGATGCCAAGGGAGTTTTTGAATGGATGATGGAGAAACCAAATGATTGGATAGGTAAAAAATAAGACTCATACAATATACATTTTCTAGTTAAACTTCAAATTTTCTAAATTACTAATATGGAAATCATAAACCTGGCAATTATTTTCTAAATCATTAATTATTGAATTTTTTAGTAGAGAATAATCTATCAACTTATTGAGTTTATTATTTTTAAATTCCTTATTAGTTTCACCAATAGCAAATGCCAAAGCTCCTTCATAAGAAATTCCGAAGTTGGTAGTGTTGCAGTAAGTTCTAGTGAACTTGCTAGAAATCTTTTTAGTATACTTTTCAAGAGTTTTTGAAGAAGTATCTAATGAGTAAACTGGACTACTAAATAGAAAAAGCAAAGTTAAAGTGAATATCGCAAAAACCCTTTTGATCATAATATTTCAAAAATTGCAAATTTAATATAGTTTAAAATTTAACTCTGCCAACTAAGTTTTATTAAAAATTATAGAAATTAAAAATTTATTAACCAGAACAGTTATTTCATATTTTGGATGATAAAAATTCTCTAAATGAGTATTTTATAGTTTGAATTTTTTTTGGTAATTTTTTTAAAAAACGCCTAAATGCTTTTGGCATGATAAAAAATTCATATCAATAATTTATAGATAACAAACAATACATGGGTATTCAATAAATAACTATATAAAAAATAAGTAAATTAATTATTAAAAATATGGATTGAGCTATGGAAATGTATTTAAACATGAATTATTGTTTAAATTAAGTATTAAATACAAAATTAATATGGCACTACCAGAACTTATTTATGCTCCTATAGATGGCGGAACAATACATAGATATGAAATTAGTGGTGGCAAGAGAAAATTTTTAAGATTTATAGGTTGTTACTTGGGTCAATGCAATTTCCACAAAAATATTGATGATGCTATTGATTACATAAAAAATTTGAAAGAATCACAAAAGATACAAAAAACATGAAATAAAGATACATAGATACGATAGAGACTCAATATTTTTCGATAACTACATAATTATTGCTACAAATAATAGAGAATTTTCTTTTTATAAGAAATTGATTATTTACTTGGGTTATAGTTCCGAAAGATAAACAGTCATTTAAAAAAAGAAATTAATTTATGGAAAACAGACAAATTAATTTTTTTAAATCAAAAGACTTTAATACCGTTCTTAAGCCATTTAAAAAAGGGACGGTAGTAAAAATTGACTCGTTTGATATTAGAGAAACTAAAAAAGATTTAAATATAGGCTTATTTGGTTGGTATGCAATTTGTCCCTCTAAAGAACTAAAAAAAAATAAACTATATTATTTTTCACTTTATGATGAGCCTCTTGTTCTTTATAGAGATGAAAATAAAAACGTTAGGTGCATTAAAAATATTTGTCCACATAGAGGGGCCTCCTTTTTTGGAGGGACATTATCAGATGGAGTAATAACCTGCCCATATCATGGAGCTAAGTTTTCATCGGGAGGAAGTTGCCAAAATCTCGACAGAATAACATGTCGCCATATAGTTGATAATAACTACGATAACTACGCAAAAAGGATTCATTTATCTCAATACAAAACTTCAGAAAAAAATGGATATATTTTTGTACATTTTTCTAAAAAATCTGAGACTGATTTAAATAATATAAGTGAAGATGCACCTATAAGTAACTACGAATTATATGAGAATGGTTTTTCACATAAGGATTATGTCTTTGAGGAGGTATTAGTCGATTTCAAATGTGATTGGTCAAGGATTATTGAAAATCACCTAGATATCCTGCATATCTTTTGGGTTCATGGCGATACAATACCAGATAAAGATGTTAATAAAAACGTATTAGTAAGTTTTAACCAGAAAATTAATATTAATCCCTCATACATTGAAAGTATTTATTATTACAAGAATGACCCTACAAAAGAATTTATTCGGATAAAATACATACCTCCAGGACGGATATTAATTTACAAAGGCGATCCTTCCTTATCAAGATATTTACAAGTTTTAGACCATATCCCTCTAGGAAACAACAAAGCAAGAGTAATAGTAAGGCACTACAGGAAATTTCTACAAAATAAACTGCTTAATAATCTCTTATTATTTAAAGAGACTCAAAGAAAGATTTTTTATAAGATATTCGATGAGGATTATATGATTTTAAAAACACAAACATATAATCACGATATGGGATTTATAAGTAAGGATGAAATAAAATTATTGGGAGAAGACAGGATAATAAATTATTTTTGGAAGTGGTACAAGAAGTCTGAGGATAAAGATGAACCATGGAAAAATATCAATAAAACCCAAAATCTTGATGTATATGACAAAGTTATTTTAAAATATCCTCCTGAGATAAAGAAGTTAGAAATTGCAAATAACATAAATATTATTAGAAAAACATTTGTAAGATTTGCTGCTCCCCTTATATTTTTTATGTTAATAATATAATCAATGAAGAAAGTAAATAGACCTTCATGGTTGAATTGGCTTTATCTCTTTATATTTATTTTAAGCTCGATTCAATTGCTTATATTTTGGAGTAATAAGCTTTAGTGTTTGATAAATTTTGGTTTGACGCAAAAAATATAAATTGTTTTAAAAATGGCTTTAGAGTAATTAAAAATTTAAATTTAAAGATATCTTATTCAGAAAATGTAATATTAATCGGCCCAAATGGTTCAGGTAAATCATCTCTAATTGAAATAATTAATAGAAACTTATACCCAGTAGTAGCTAATGAATCGAAACTAAAGATATTTGACAAAGAACTTGTAAATTTATGGGAACTAAGAAATAAAATAAGTACCGTAAATAATGATATAAAAAATAGAATAAATCCAAATTTACAAGTTTTTGATTTAATTTTAAGTGGACTATATGGAAGATATTGTTACGTACAAAAAAAATCTGAAAGAGATTCTTATAAGGTGGGAAAAATCATGAAGAAAATGAATATTTCTAATTTATCTAAAAAGAATTTTTCCTATTTATCAGATGGAGAAAAACAAATTTCTCTCATTGCAAGGGCATTAATCAAAAAACCTGAAATTTTAATCCTAGATGAACCAACTGCAAATTTAGATTATAAATCAAAGTTTTTTGTAATTGATAAGGTTAATGAATTATCAAAATTAAATACGAAAATTTTATGCGTTACTCATGATATTTCAATGATTACCAAAATTTATGACCGGGTCATAATGCTAAGAGATGGCAAAATAATCGCCGATGGAAATCAAAATAAGGTTATGAATAGTGAAAATTTTAATAAGTTATTTGGTATTCAAGTAGAGATAACAAATAATAATGGACTTTGGAATATAAACAGATTATCTAAATAACAATTATAAAAATAGCTATTGCAATAGCAAGAAATACAAATTTTTTACTTTTTAGAAATGAAGAGGATTTATTTTTAAATGAAGAAGATCCACATTTAGAGCAGACAATCTTACCTCCTAAAGAGCGGTCTGAGACGAATGAAGAACTTCCACAATTAAAGCAAACTCTTTTTACGCTCATTTAAAATAAATTATTTAGTTATCCTACTTAAATTATATTCATAAATACTTTGTAAAGAAAAACTTCAGAAATCTCATGATAATGAGAATCTATTGCAATAAGCAATTTTTTAGTGCATAATTGATAATAATTCTCATTATCATGTTAAATAAATGAATTTCCATAGTTATGGAGAATCTCCGTCAAGATCAGTAAGGATAATAACTGGACAATCAGTATTAATAGATCCTTCATCAAGGCCAAAAGGGACATGCCTAGAAGTTGAAAGTGGAATTGCAAGAGTTTATTGTCCATGTGAAGAAACTGAAGGAATGACACTCGCATTTTTACAATCAGGAGATCAATTAAGAACCGACCTTTTATGTAGCGAAGGTGTCTGTGTAGAAGCACTAACAGATTTGTCTTTTCACAGCAATGTAAATATTGATGAGAATATTGGTTTCGATGCAGTAAATGAATGGACTTTGCAACTCCTTAGGATTAGACACTTAGGAAATGCAGAACAGCGATTACAAGCGTTGTTTTCAATACTAGTAAATCGTCTAGGTAGAAGATGTGGTCAATGGTGTGAGTTACCTTTTAGGTTAACTCATGAAAGGATTGGTGAATTAATCGGTTCTACACGAGTAACATCAACAAGATTAATTTCTAAATTAAGATTATCTGAGTTATTAATAGCCCCTATTGGAACCCAAACAGTTAGTGTTGCTCCTTCTTTTATTGAAACATCGCCGCTATAAAAATATGAAGGAATCACAATCACTTACTAACAACTTGTTAATGGAAGTTGAAGTTTTATCGAATAGACTCAGAAATATCAAGCAATCCTACAAATCTACAGAAAATAAAGCATTGAAGGGTAGATTATTTTCTGAAAACAGAAAACTTTTTAAAAGAGTTAATGAGATTTATAAAATTGCTGATCTCTTAAATAAAAACAATACAGAGAATATTAACTTTTCTAATTTACTTGTTGAAATAACGAAAAGAACATTGAATGAAAATAAATTTGAAAGTAATTTATTTTTTCTTTAAATCACTATCTATCAATAAGATTGCAGAAGGTTGATTACAAGCAAACTTTACTTTACCAAGTATGTTTGCGAATTCATCTTCTGATTTAGTTTGAGCCTCAATGATTGGATCTAAAAATACATTAGTTCTTGTATCTGAAATTCTTTCTGAAATAGAATAAAGTTGTTGCAGAGATGAAGTTAAATCAGCCTCCATGTTGAAAGAATAAGAAATCAGATCCTCTATCGAATCCCATTGTTGAACTGGTGCAGGAATTTCATCTAATTTTACGCTTTGTCCTCTTGCGATTAAGTAATCTGCAAATTTCTGAGCATGTTCCATTTCACCTTGTGATTCACTTAGAAAATGAGAAGCAAATCCATTTAAATCACGTTCTTGAAACCAGAGATATATAGAAAAATATTGAACATTGGCGTATCTTTCCATTGTTAAATGTTCAAAAATATTATCCAATAAACTTTTTTCAATTGGTTGTGCGACAGCTCTTCCCGATGGACCAAAATTAATTAATTTCTTTAACTTTAGATTATTTTCTTTCATTGCCATATGAGAATCTAATAAAATAATACAACATTTTGTATAAATTAGTAATTAATTAATCCTTTAATTTAAATTAAATAATATGATAATGAAAATCAATCTCAATACTATAAATGTACTTACAGTACAGATTTTCTGAACTGCTATTAACTAATAAAATATATAACAGTAAAAAAAAGAAATGTAAAAAGAAAAAATGCTCTAATTGGAAGGGGGGCAAGTGTAATTGCTTATAAAAAAAGTCTATATATATTCCTTATATGCTCCAGGATATAAAAAATAATAACTATTTGTATTAATAGAAAGAGAACATTTATCGCCATTATTAAAGAGATTATTAATATCAGTTCTAACCCTTAATATGTTTCCATTAATATATACTTTATATATAAGAAATTCTCCAAGAAATTCTTTAGATATAACAATCGCATCACCAGAATCTGATCTTTTAATTTTAATAAATTTAGGCGAAATTGACATACTTTTGATACCTGTATTTTTCAAATACTCTGGACAATTTATTTCACCTAAACAAGACATATATGAATTACCATTTTTTTGAAGATTAATAATGTTATTACCCAAAATAAAACTACTAACAAATAGAGTCTTGGGATTGTTTAGAAGGTTAATTGGTGTATCAATTTGATGTATTTTTCCTTCATTCATGACGGCAACTTTATCGCAAATTGACATTGCCTCCTCCGGATCATGAGTAACCATCAATCCACTTGCATTACAACCTTTTAGGATGTTTGGGAGTTCACTTCTCAATTTCAGTTTGACATGCATATCAAGACTACAAAATGGTTCATCTAATAAAATAAAATTAGTTCCAGGAGCAAGAGCCCTCGCAATTGCTAGTCTTTGTTTTTGGCCTCCAGATAATTCATGTGGGTATCTTCTAATAAAACTATCAAGACCTACAACATTTAATAAATAGTCAACTCTAGATCTATCTTTTTTGTTTTTTAAACCAAAAATTACATTTTCCAAAACAGTTAAGTGAGGGAAAAGTGCATAGTCTTGAAAAACCATACCAATATTTCTTTTCTCAGGGCTAAGAATTTTTTTTTCACTTGAAATTTCCTTATCATTTAGAGAAATGCTCCCTCTAGAGGGATATTCGAACCCCGCGATTAATCTTAAAAGAGTAGTTTTTCCGCAACCAGAAGGACCAAGCAGCCCTAACAATTCGCCATTTTCAATTTTCAGGTTAATTGACTTTAATATCCAACTTGAACATTCTCGCTTATCATATTTATGATGCAAATCATCAATTAGTAACGCATCATTTTTCACTAAGTTCTTCTTATTCAAATATATTAAGTTAGCAGAAAATATCCACCTAAAATATCCCTTGTATAATTTTATACACCGTTTAATTTTCAAATTTAATGAGAAAGTCCGAAAGAGCAGAAATAATACGCAAGGAACTCAAAAAGCTATATCCATCGCCTCCAATACCCCTTGATCATACAAATGCATACACACTTCTAGTCGCCGTAGTTTTAAGTGCTCAATCAACAGATAAGAAGGTTAATGAATTAACAAAAAGCTTATTTAAAGTTGCAGATAATCCAGAAAAGATGATGCAGCTAGGTATTCATGGCATTTACAAATACATAAAGTTTTTAGGTCTATCTAATCAAAAATCAAAGAACATTTATAACTTATCTAAATTATTGATTGAGAGGCATAATGGTACGGTCCCAGATTCTTTTGAGAAGCTTGAATCTCTTCCAGGGGTAGGTCATAAAACAGCATCAGTTGTAATGTCTCAAGTGTTTAAAATCCCCTCATTCCCAGTAGATACTCACATACACAGGTTGGCACAAAGATGGGGGCTTTCAAATGGAGATAGCGTAGTTCAAACAGAAAAAGACCTAAAAAAAATATTTCCTGTTAATGATTGGAATACTTTACATTTACAAATAATCTTTTATGGCAGGGAATACTGTACAGCAAGAGGCTGTGATGGAACAAAATGTTATTTATGTCGCACTCTTTATCCCAAAAGAAAAAAGAAATTTATATGTAAAAAGCCTTAAGAAATTTATATAATATTAAAATTAGTTTTTTAATCATGAAAATAGCAATTACTGGTGCATCGGGTAAAACAGGTTATAGAATTTCCGAAGAAGCAGTAAAGAAAGGATATAAAGTAAGGCAAATCATCAGAAAGAATTCAAAAGTTTCAGCAGGACTAGAGCGTTTAGAAACAATTAGGGTTTGTTTAGACAAAAAAGGGGAACTTGATGAAGCTTTAAAAGATATTGATGCTTTGATAATTGCGACTGGAGCGAGAGCATCATTAGATTTAACTGGTCCTGCAAAGGTTGATGCATTAGGTGTATACAGGCAATTAGAGAGTTGCAAAAGAGTTGGCATTAAAAGAGTTATTTTAGTTAGTTCCCTTTGTACTGGTAAATTATTTCATCCATTAAACTTATTTGGTTTAATTCTTATTTGGAAGAAATTAGGTGAAAACTTTCTACGCAATTCAAATTTTGAATGGACTATTATTAGACCAGGAGGATTAAAGGAAAATGAAGATATTAAATCAGAAAATATAAATTATTCAAAAGAAGATACTCAAGTTAATGGATCAATACCAAGAAGATTAGTTGCGCAATGTTGTATAGATTCTTTAAAAAACAAAGAATCAATAAATAAATTAATAGAAGTTACAAGTTCAAATGATAATAAAAAGATATCTTTTAAAAAAGCTATGCAAATGATTTAAAAGATGTAAATATATTAATTAAAACTATGAAAATAAATCCCAAAATTGACGCATTACAATTAATGCTTACCGATTTAAGAACTAGAAATGAGCCAATAAGACATAAAGCTGCATTTAAAGGTTGTCAACCAGAATTTCAAAGTCTTGTATCAAGATTAATAAAGCAGTTAGAGGACGAATTAGTTGCTGAAAAGCTTACTAATCGTGATAGTTAAAAAATTTAGATTACTTAAATGAAATTAAGTTATCCAATTTTGCTTGTTCTGAAAGTTCATCATATCCTCCAAAAAATTTATTATCCAAAAATATTTGAGGGAAAGTATTATGGCTACTTTGAGCCATGATTTTTTGAAAGCTATCATCATTGTCTATTAGAGTAACTTCATGAGGGATAGATAAAGAATTAAGCAATCTAATTGCTCTTTTAGACCAAGGACAATCCTTTAAAATATATGCTTTTACACGTGATTCATTAGTGATTAAATTATGATTTGAGATATTAATAATTTTCTGTTCAAAAGAAAGTAAAAATATATCAGTACCTTTTTTTACAATACATCCCTCCTCTAGATGCCCGCCAAACACATTACATCCCTCATCTGCAAAACTCAAATGTAAATGAACATCTCCTTTATTAAAATGTCCGTTTAAAGAAACTATTTCTAGATTTCCTTCAAATTTATTTATCTCTTGATTACCTGGGCATTGAATACAAACTGTTCTAAGATTACCAACCACTCCAGAAACATACCCGTATAAATTATTCGATAAAGAATATTCTTTAATTGAATTTATCAAATCAGATTCTGGAGATAGCTTTAGGCTATGAGGCTGCATTAGATATAAGGAATAATTTTGTAATATAAAACATCATCATTCATAAAGAGAAGTTGAGTTTATAATCTTTAGGATTCAGATTTAAATTAAATTTTAGAATCTTGCATCAAAAACCATTTAAAATTTTTACTTAAAATTTAAGCTTGTTGAGAGTGTAATATAATTTTTATATACAAAAACTAATTTGTTATTAAGAAAAAATCTTTCAAATTTGGCATTGAATATTCCCAATTTATTATCGATATCTCGCCTTTTCCTTGTATTCCCATTAATACTTTTTTTAGAAATTAACAGACCTTTTTATGTCTTTATATTGATTATTATTGGAGGTTTAACTGATTATTTTGACGGGTTAATTGCAAGGAAATTTAATCTTAAAACCAGATTAGGAGCTATCCTTGATCCCTTAAGCGATAAAGTATTCTATTTAATTCCTTTGACTTTCCTTTGTAAAAATAATTTTATCCCCTTCTGGTCTTTGTCATTAATTTTATTTAGAGAATTAATTATCTCTAGCCTAAGGAACTCTACAAAAGACGGTTTGCCTGCATCAATGTTAGGAAAATATAAAACATTTTTCTTTTTTATTTCAGTAATTACCTTCTTTACACCATTAAAAATTACTTTATTGAATAATTTGGCTTTAATTTTTTATTGGTTAGGATTCATCCTGACCTTAGTGACTTTATTAGGCTATTTAAGAATTAAAAAGAATATTATCTGAATTTTCATCAAACTCCTCACTCTTTTTATTATTAAAATCATTCACAAAACTATCCTTTAGACCGTTAAGTAAATCAAAAGTTGGCGCCCACTCTAAATCACGTTTTATCTTAGAGATATCAGTCTGATAATGATTTAATCTAATTGGAAATCCCTTTCGAGACTTAGGATCTAATTTTTGATAATCAAATGTTCTTAAAGAAATCTCATTTTGGTTTAATCCAAGAACTTTCGCACAGAAAAAGATTAAACCCTCGATTGTTACTCCTTTTTCACCTGAACAATTATAAATATTATTTCTGGAATTTTCAAAATTTATGCACCTAATCATTACATCAGTTAGATCCGAAACATGGCCTAGCTGAGTAATTAAAGAACCGTCACCAGGGATTGGTATAGATTTTTTAGTAAATAACCTTTCAAAAAACCAATTTTCAATTTTATTATAATTTCCTGGTCCATAAATATAAGTAGGTCTAAAACTTGTAAAAGGAATTTTTTGTTTTTTTAACCAATTTTCTGTCTCAAACTTTCCTTTGTGCCTACTTTCTGGATCAATTGGATCAACCTCGGATAAGGGTAGTTCAGAATTATCTTTATAAACACCTGCAGAGCTTACATATATATATCTCTGGAAAGAGTTATCTAAATTTTCTAGAAGAAGTTTGGTTTGTTCTAACTCTCGTCCAGAAATATCAAAAACAACATCATACTTTTCATTTCTTAGCTTGACGATATCTTCTGAATTATTTCTATCACCCTTAATTAAATTTGTTTTTTCAGGATTACTTTTATTACCTCTCGTGAAAATATCAATATCATAATTTTTACTTAATAACTTTCCAACCAAAGACTTGCCAACAAATCTAGTGCCACCCATTACAAGAATTTTCATATTCAAAAAATATTTAACTGAAGTAGTAATCTTAAATAGAATTACATATTGAATAGTACTACTAATAAGTAATTAATGAAAAGGATGATTCTATGGACCTAATACCAGCAATTGATTTAATGAATGGTAAGTGTGTAAGGCTTTTTAAAGGCGACTTTAATAAAAGAAAAGACTTCACAAAAGAGCCTCATGAGCAAGCTAAATTTTGGGAAAGCGAAGGAGCAAAATATATACATATAGTTGATTTGGATGCTGCAAAAACTGGATCCCCAACAAACGATAAATCAATAAAAAAGATTGCAAAAACAGTAAACATACCTATTCAAATAGGTGGGGGTATAAGGTCTCAAGAAAGGATAGAACAATTATTTTCTTATGGTATTGAGAAAGTTATTATGGGAACCTCTGCAATAGAAAATAAAGAACTAGTTAAAGACTTATCAAATAAATTTCCTGGAAGGATAATTGTTGGGATAGATGCAAAAGATGGAAAAGTTAGTACAAGGGGGTGGCTTGAGCAATCTAATATTTTTGCCACAGATCTAGTAAAGGAGTTTTCTTCATTTAAAATTGCTAGTTTTATTGTTACTGATATAAATACAGATGGGACTTTAGAAGGGACAAATGAAGAATTCATAAAAAGCATACTTGAAATTACAGATATTCCAGTATTAGCCTCAGGAGGTGTTGGTTCAATTTCTGATTTATTATCCTTAGTAAAATTTGAAAACTTTGGACTATTTGGAGTAATAGTAGGTAAAGCTCTATATGAAAATAAATTCACGATAAACGAAGCGAATAAAGTATTGTCAGCAGAGAGATTAAATGACATTGATTTAAACACAAATTACTACGCTTAAAAGAGTATAAAAATTAATTTAAGGCTGGTGTTTGCAGTAATTGTTAGTTAATTTTGTATAAGAGATAAGAAATCTAGTCTTGGAATTAATTTCAAAAAAATCGATATTGATTATTGCTCCAAGCTTAATAGCGGAATCTTTATCGCTGAAGTTAACATCACTAGACCAAAATTTAGAAATTAATTTTAATAATGGAACAGGTGATAAAACTCCAGATTTAGTTATATGGAATGTTCTTAATTTCCAATCAGAAGATCTTATAAGGTTAGAATTATTAAAATTAAGAGAAAGATATGATGAGTCAAAGTTTCTTATAATTCTCTCTGGCGAACTTGTTTATGAAGCAAATACCCCCCCATCGTTAAATGTTGAAGGTCTTCTTTTAAATCCCAGTGCAGAAAAAGTTCTTGAATCTATTGATACCATTTTAAATGGAGGAAGGGTATTTGATATTGAAAATAATTCCGGAGTTCAATTTAACAAAAATAAGCCTCTCTCTTTTAGTCAGAAAATTCTAACTTCAGGTCTTAAACAAATAGATTCTGAAATTAACTATATATTCAAATATGTCAACTCTGATTCAACACCAGAATTTTATAAATTCATTTTAAAAGGAAGATTAAGAGAACTTATTACCGCAAAATCTTTTCTAATTTTCTTATGGGGTAATTCACTAGAACTTTATACAGAGGCAGTTTACACTGAAAATAAAATTAATCTTGAAAATAAGAACACTGTTTTCATTAAAGATAAAAACACCGCAGAAATATGGAATTTGATTTTAGATAGACTAAAAGAAAGGTATAGCTCAACTAACTTACAGGTTGAATTTAATAATTCATCAATAATTCTCTCTGGAATAAAGAAAGAATTCATTTCGCGACTAATTTGCAAAATGTTAGATGAGTTAGATAATTTAGTCAAAAATATTAAGGAAAACTATAAGGAGAAAGATTTTAAAGATGATTTAAATTCTCTTATAAAAGAACTTAAAGTTAATACAATTTCAAATATCACAGACAGTTATTTTCGATTAAAAAAAGGAGGCGAATCTATTTCAATAAATGATTTTATTTATAGCGAGGTAAGTTGCGAAGAGATAGATAGAGAATCACATGAATCAATTATGTTTATTGAGCCAATTATTAAAAATGAAGCTCTTGACTATGATGGGAAATTACTTCCTCTATATGAAACAGAATCGTTTTTGATCCTTGAAAATATTATTTCAAACTGGACAATAAGGAACTGTAATTTATTAGCTTCTGAAATCTTTAATATTTGTTCTTCTTGGCCTGAATTAAGAACTGTACTTATAAATCCCGAATTACAATCGACAAGAAATTTTGAAAGATTTAGAAATAATATTAATAACTACAATCGCTGGCATGACTATATTTATATGCCTATCTACTTGTATGAGAGTAAACGAGAATATATTGATATTATCGATAAAAAATTTACCCGTTACTTTAAAAATGAAAATAGGGAGAAAGAATTAGAGAATCTAGAATGGCTACAAAAACAAGTTACATTGTTAGTTGAGATAAGAGATGCCGTAGCACCGCAGTTAGAAGTTGCTGTAAAATATATCGGTAATCTTTTCGTAACTTTGCTTACAAAGGTCGTTGGTAAAGCGATCGGTTTAGTGGGGAAAGGAATCCTTCAAGGATTAGGAAGATCAAGTTCAAAGTAAGTTATTAAACTTTAATGAAAATAATTCAATGGATCCTGATAGCATTAATTTTCTTAAGCCCATTTAAAGCAAATGCCTCTAGAGATACTGATAGTTACGATGGCAACATTTTTCCAATATACGCAGGTAATGGGGCTATAGTTCCTCCCCAGACAACTCTTCAGGAATCATTAAAAAATAAAAGAGTTGCAGTTTTATTTTTTTATCTTGACGACAGCTCGGATAGTAAAGCTATGGCTCCGATAATATCCGGTTTAGATTTGATATGGAGAAATAATATAGATATCATTGCTCTAACTACTGATGAATTACAGAATAAAGAAAAGTCTGATCTTAGAAATGAACCTAATTATTATTGGAACGGATTAATTCCACAAACCATTATTTTAAATAGTGATGGTGACGTTAAATTTGATAAAAATGGAATGATTAATATCGATGAATTAAACAAAGTAATAGGAGAACTTAAGGGAATTGATATAGAAGAAACGACATTTTCTGTAGAAAGTTTTAATGAATACAACAGTATCATTTCTGAAAAAAAAATAAAAACAAAAATTAATTAAAAAAAATGATATTAATAAATATCTTCTTAGTTCTTTTAATTTTTTTAATTTTTTCAGATTTATATATTAAAAACTCACCCAAATCAAAGTTAAATCTGCTACCTATAAATTACAAAATCAAAAAAAAAGATGGTTTAAACGAATTAATTATTGATTTAAAAATAACTAATAAAAGTAAAACTAAAGAGACGATGGTTTCTAATATAAATTTTGAGTTAGATTGTTTTAAAAGTAAAGGTAACGAATATTGCAAAAATTTTAATTATCAAGAAGATATTTACATATATGAAAATAATAAAATTAAGAATTTAAATAATTACTGGCCAACAACAATTATCAAGTCAAATTCAGAATTATTTGTGAGAATCATATATAAATTCAATAATGATAATTTTAGAAAAAAAATAAAATATCTATGGTTAAAAATATATTGGGAGAACTATGGACATTTTGGTATTTCAAATAATAAGGATTGTTTCTTAATTAATTTAGATGGTCAAAAACAAAGGCCGAAAGAAGTTTTTGAAATCCCAATAAATAATAAATATAAAGCTTTTGCTATTGAAACTGATTTACTTGGTTGCTTTGATAACCCAGTAAATACTGTGATTGAATACTGCAAAGGAATTGTAGAAAAAAATGATATTTTAACTATCGGTGAGAGTCCGCTAGCGATTATGCAAAATAGATATATTTCCCCTCAAAATTTAGAATATAGTTTATTTTCGAAAGCTTTTTGTTATTTTTTTCACCCTACAAGCAGTCTCGCAACAGCTTGCGGGATGCAATTATTAATAAATAGAATCGGAGTCACAAGAATAACCTTTGCACTATTTGTTGGATATCTCTTCAAATTAGTTGGGATTAAAGGTATGTTTTATAGGTTAACTGGTTCAGAATCATCCCTCATTGATGATATAAGCGGCACAGTTACACCTTACGACAAGAGTATA
Organism: Prochlorococcus sp. AG-424-P18; assembly: GCA_003213235.1. Classification (GTDB taxonomy): domain Bacteria; phylum Cyanobacteriota; class Cyanobacteriia; order PCC-6307; family Cyanobiaceae; genus Prochlorococcus_A. Next base: position 81,884 of record QCNJ01000001.1, read on the forward strand.
GTCATGGGTCCTCTCAATGCTGATTTATTTTGTAAGGAGGTCTCGAACTATCTAAATATAGATGTTGCAGTTGTCGATGTTAATGATCTTGGAGGTGTGAAAGTCTTAGCAAGTTCAAATAAAAAAGTAAATAAAATACTTAAGAAAAACTTATTATCTAATCCAGCTGGCAATGGTGATGAAAAAACCCCTATAGTATTAATAAGAGAAAAAAAGTAAATGAAAAAAGATACCTCTTATTCTTTTCAATCTAAAAAAGGACTGGAAGTAACTTTTGAAGAACTCCATATTCGGCACATTAATCTTTTAATAGATATTAAAAATAAGGAATTGAATAATTGGTTTTTAAAGATGGCAATTATCAATACCTTTGATGACTTAAAAATATTCTTGAATAATCTTAAGAAAAATAAAAATAAATGCATTATTGCTATATATGGAAACGAAATTATTGGTTATTTGAATATTTTTCCTTTAAACAAAAAAGAGACTTGCTTAAAAATATCTAAGCCCAAGTTGATTAATAGCAAGTGTTCTTTAACCGATAAACAATTAACTTTAGGATTGATAAAAAAATCCATCTCAATAAAAGAAATCAAAACTTCAAGTTGGATAATTAATTCAGATATAAATAATCTTGACCTCATATCAAACGCAAGAGAATTAGGCTTTCAACCTTTAGGAGAGATAATCCTTTGGGACGGTTATGATCTAAATAAATCTAAAAATCAAAATACCAATGCCTATACATTAATTAATGAATTCCAAAATATTAATAAACAAAATATATTAAAGATAGTTAATTTCATAAGATCAAATCAATCTCCCTTAATAAGAAATATTTTAGATTTTGATCAAGACGACATTCTTAAAAGAAATGACTCTAAGAGTGGTGCCTTAATATATGAAAATTCAGTTTTATGTACAATTTTAAAAGATATTAATTATCAAAATGAGGAAATTTATACTTTAACTATAAGTAGATATTGGGATAAGAGATTCAATTCTATTTTAAAAGAATTTATAAAAAGATTTTTTGAAAAATCACCTGTTTCATATTTAAAAACCTATAAAGAAAATTCTCAATTAATTGTTTTTCTCGAAGAGTGTAATATCAAAGAAAAAAATCAAGAAATAATTCTTATTAGGAACACAATAATTAAGAATGAATCCAAACAAGTAAATATAATAAATCAATCTTTGGAATCAATCTTTGAAAAATTAAGTCCACAAGGTAATCCATATCCATCTCCTTTTCCATTAAAACAAAGTGAAATTTTGCAAACCCAAACCCAAGTCAATTTTGAGTTTGGATATAGGTACCAAAAGAATAGGATTAGCTTATTGTGATCCCCTCTGCATAACATCAAATATACTTCCAGCAGTAAAACGATTTGAAAATAATCAAGAGATTAAAATCATTAGAAATTATATAAATGAATTTAATTTGACTGGTTTTATTGTGGGTATTCCGCTAGATGAGGAAGGTAAAATGACCACTCAAGCTATTGACTGTAAAAATTACGGTCAATTACTTTTAAATGAATTAAAGCTTCCATTTTCTTATGTCAACGAACATAGTTCAACTTGGGAATCTTCAGAAAGATTTGGAATAAAAAAAGATAAATCCGGATTGATTGATAGTTTTTCAGCAAAAATAATACTTGAACAATGGATCGAAGAAGGTCCTGAATTAGAAGAAATAGCTGGTAAACGTCAGATAAAATATTAGTATTAAAAAGGATAGATAATTTTTAAATGAAAGAAGCCAATTCAAATGATAATTATGATGCACAGACTCTTTTATTAAATGACTCAAATGGAAACGAGCTATTTTGTTATCTTGAACAATTAGTAAGTGTTGAAGGCCAAGAATATGCTTTATTAACGCCAGTTGATACACCAGTAAGTCTTTTTAAGATAAATGAAAAAGATGAACCTGAACTAATTGAGAAAATAGATAAAAATGAACAAATACTAAAAAATGCTGAAGCAGTCCTTCAAGAACATGATTTAAGACTTATCAGATCAGCAGTTACATTAACAGTATCAGGAGAACTTGAAGAACCAATTTACGATGAATTAGAAGAAGATTACGTCGATGATGATAGTGAGAGTTATGAATTGCTAGTTAACTTTAATCTTTTTGACCAAGAATATGGCTTATATATACCACTAGATCCTTTTTTTATTGTTGGTAAATTAAAAGACAAAGGTGCCTTATTAGTTGAAGATGATGAGTTCGATAAAATTCAACCTTTGATTGAAACTGAACTTGAAAAAAGTAGTTCTTAAAATAAATGAGCTCTATCCTAAATATCAATTGGGATTCAAACTTACCAATATATAATATTTCTCAATCTGAGTTGCAAAAAAAAGGAATTAATTCTTTATTGCTAGACGTGGATGGGACTCTAGTAAATAGAAAATCAAATATCATCCCAAAAGCTGTAAAAAATTGGATCATAGAATCTAAAAAACTTTTCTCCTTATATCTAATAAGTAATAATCCATCAAAAAAAAGAATCGAAAAAATAGCGAAAGAATTAAATTTAAGGTATAAATACAATGCATCAAAACCTAGAAAAAAAGTAACTTTGTCTGCTATCAAAGAAATTGGCAGAGAGCCAAAAAATATAGCCATTATTGGCGACAGAATTTTTACAGATATTATTGTTGGGAATAGATGTGATATAAAAACAATATTAGTTAAGAGATTAAATAGAGATGGCTTGCCTATAAAATTTAATTTAACTTTGACAATAGAAAAATTAATTTCTCATTTTATAAAATGAAAACTTGGGTTATAAAAATTGGTACTAGTATTTTAAGAGGAACAGAGGAAACATCTACAGAAGAAGTTATTGAAAACCTTTCTAGATCCTTTACAAGTTTTCTTTCAAAAGGAAACAAGTTAATTTTAGTAACTAGTGGAGCCGTTGGATTAGGTTGCCAAAAGTTAAATATTAAAACAAGACCAAATGATTTAAGTACCCTTCAAGCTACTGCTGCAGTAGGTCAAGTTAATTTAATGTCCTTATACGATAAAGTATTTAATAAATTAGGTCTTAATATTGCTCAAATTTTAATAACTAAAGCTGATTTCAATTCACGAGAATCCTTTAATAACGCTTCTAAAACTTTAAAAAGATTAATCGATTTGAATGTTATTCCAATAGTAAATGAAAATGATACCGTAGCAAATGAAGAGCTTAAATATGGAGATAATGATACCCTATCTGCTTTAGTTGCCTTGGCTATAAATGCTAACAAGCTTATTTTATTAACCGATATTGAAAATTTATACTCAAAAGATCCACGTAATAATAAAGATGCGCAACCTATTAAAGAAGTTCATAATAGTGAATTAAAGGAAATTAAAGATAAAAATATTCAAAACTCAAATAATGAATGGGGAACAGGAGGAATTTCTACAAAATTAATTTCTGCAGAAATAGCAACAAAAGGAGGAGTCGAAGTCCAACTAGTTGATGGAACTAATAAAAAAAACTTAATTGAAATATTTAATGATAATAAAATTGGAACTTTATTTTATCCAGTAGAAAAACCTATTGGAAACAAAAAAAGTTGGCTTTCACACGCAATTCAAACAGTAGGGAAAATTACTTTAGATGATGGCGCTTCTTTTGCAATTAAAAAAAAAGGTGCCTCACTTTTAGCGGTTGGTGTTAAGAATGTAGAAGGAAACTTTTCGATTAATCAAGCAGTTAAAATCGTAAATACAAATGATAAAGAAGTTGCAAAAGGTTTAGTATCAATAAGTAGCGACAAATTAAGAAGTATCTTAAATAATAAAGAAAATAACAACTCCTCGATAATTGTCGTTCATAGAGATGTTCTTGCTCTCTCTTAGAAAAAAATTAAAACTGAAAAATGCTTTTAAGTGATTTAGTTGATCTAATAAAAAAAGGAAATTCAAATTTTATTAGTGCCAATATTTTCGAAGATTTAAATATCGATGATGCTGCTTCATTAGATGCTGCAGTTAAACATCAAATATCTTTTTTAGAAGAAAATAATATTCTTAAAGAAAAATTAGATCAAACTAAAGCATCAGCGATAATAACTACTAACAACAATGAAATTGTTAGTGCCCTAAAAAAACTCAATATATCAAACATAATCGTTAAAAATCCAAGAATTGCATTTGCAGAAGTATTGGATTATTTATATAAAACTATCAATTTCAAACCAGGAATTCATGCTTCAGCAGTTATAGATAAAACAGCAATAATTGGAGCAGATTGCCATATTGGACCTAATGTCTATATTGGAGAAAATACCGTAATTGGAGACAATAATCATATTCTTCCTGGATCATCAATTTTAGGCAATGTTCAAATAGGAAATAATAATATAATTCATCCAAATTGTGTTATTTACGAAAATACCACTCTAAAAAATAATTGTGTAATTAATTCAAATTCTGTTATTGGATCAGAGGGATTTGGTTTTATTCCTGAAAATGACAAATGGGTAAAGATGCCGCAAAAAGGTGGTGTAAAAATAATGAGTTTTGTAGAAATTGGAACTAATTGTTGTATTGATAGACCCGCAGTTGGATTTACTTTTATTGATGAGGGAACAAAGTTGGATAATTTAATACAAATAGGTCATGGCGTAAAAATTGGAAAGAATTGTGCATTTGCAGCTCAAGTTGGTATCGCTGGAGGCGCAAATATTGGAGATGGCGTTATTTTGGCAGGGCAAGTGGGAGTAAATAATAGAGTGAAAGTTGGTAATAATGTCATTGCGAGTTCAAAATGCGGAATCCATTGTGACATTGAAGATGGCAAGGTAATAAGTGGTTTCCCCGCGATGGAAAATAAATCATGGCTAAGGAGTTCAAGTATTTTTAAAAAATTACCAGAATTAGCAAAAAAACTTAGACAATTAGACAAGCAATAATTTATTGTTCTATTAAACAAAAATTTAAATGAAGAAATATAAGATTGTTTTATTGTCAGGAGACGGAATTGGACCAGAGATTTCAGAAGTTTCAAAAAAAGTTTTAAAAAAGCTTGCAAAAAATCATAATTTCGATATTGAGATTATTGAAAAATTATTTGGAGGGATAGCGTATGAAAAATATGGTACTCCTGCTCCAGATGAGACACTAGATCAATGTAAAAAAAGTGATGCAGTACTTTTAGCATGTGTTGGAGATATTAAATATGATTCTCTTGCAAGGGAATTAAGGCCAGAAAGTGGGTTACTAAAGTTAAGATCTGCCCTAAACCTTTTCGCAAATATCAGGCCTGTCAAAATAAGAAAATCTCTATTAGATGCAAGTACATTAAAAAAAGAAATCGTTGAGCATGTAGATCTTATAGTTGTAAGAGAATTAATAGGAGGAATTTATTTTGGAAAACCAAGAGGACATATAACAAATACAAAAATCCCAAAAGCTTTCAATACGATGGTTTATGATTCGACTGAAATAGAAAGAATAACCGAAATAGCAATAAAAATTGCTTACCAACGAAATAAAAAAATATGTTCTGTTGATAAATCAAACGTTCTTGAGGTTAGTCAATTGTGGAGAGATACAGTTTTAAATATCACCTCAAAAGATAAAAATATATCTCTAAGCAATATGTACGTTGATAATGCAGCAATGCAATTAGTTAGAGATCCTGGTCAATTTGATGTGATTTTAACTAGTAATTTATTTGGAGATATTTTAAGCGATTTAGCCGCAATGTTAACTGGTTCTATTGGTATGCTTCCATCTGCTTCTTTAAACAATAGTGGCCCAGGCGTTTTTGAACCTGTTCATGGTTCGGCTCCTGATATAGCTGGTAAAAACATAGCTAATCCTATTGCAATGCTTTTATCTGCTTCTATGATGTTAAAAATTGGATTAAATGAAGAAGAAGCTGCAGAAAATTTAGAAACTGCCATTGATAAAGTTTTATCAAAAGGATTTAGAACAGCAGATTTAGCTGATGGGTCTACTGAAGTTTTATCTTGCAGTGAAATCGGAGATAAAATAATGGATGAAATTTAAAAAAAAATTAATAAATAAAAAAATATTTTTAAGTAAAACATAAAGTTGGCATATGACCTGTCAGAATCATTAGATATTGTTTTTAAAAAATGTCAAAACGTCATCCAGTAGTTGCTGTAACAGGATCTTCAGGAGCAGGAACAAGTACAGTAAAAAGAGCCTTTGAGCATATTTTTGCCAGAGAAGATATTGTTCCCGCAGTTGTTGAAGGTGATAGTTACCACAGATTTGAAAGAATGCCTATGAAAAAAGCTATGGCAGACGCTCTTTCAAAAGGTGAAAATTTCTCACATTTTGGTCCAGAGGCTAATCTTTTTGACAAGCTAGAAGAACTTTTTAAAATCTATGGGGAAACTGGAGGAGGAAAGAAAAGATATTATCTACATAGTCTTGAAGAAGCAGAAGAACATAATACAAGACTTGGGACATCCCTAGAACCTGGGCAATTTACTCCATGGGAAGATATTCCTGAGGGAACAGATGTACTTTTTTATGAAGGTTTGCATGGCGGGGTAGAAGGTGATGGATACAATGTTGCCTCTTATGCTGATCTACTTGTTGGAGTTGTTCCGATAACAAATTTAGAGTGGATTCAAAAAATCCATAGAGATAACGCAGAAAGAGGTTACTCAGCGGAAACCATTGTAGATACTATATTGAGAAGAATGCCTGATTATATAAATCATATATGCCCACAATTCAGCAAAACCGATATTAATTTCCAAAGAATTCCCACAATTGACACTTCTAATCCTTTCATATGCAGGAATATCCCAACTCCTGATGAGAGCTTTGTGATCATACATTTCAGAAAAGGGGCAAGAGAGAAATGGGGGATTGATTTTCAATACTTGCTTGGAATGATTAATGATTCATTTATGTCAAGTCCAACAAGTATTGTTGTAAATGGAGGGAAAATGGGATTCGCAATGGAACTAATTCTCACTCCAATAATTCATAAAATGATTGAGGAGAAAAATAAATAATAATTAATTTTCGATTATCAACTTAAATCATTATTTTTTAATTTTGAGAAGTTTTTAATCTTGAAGATCTAAAATTTTTATATATCTTTCTTGATAAAAGTACCTTACTTAGATTTAAATAGAAAAAACAGGAAAAGTTGTGTCATTAATCGACTGGTTTGCCGCAAGGCGTAAAGATCAATTTGTAGGGAAAGTTTCCCAAGATACTGACGAAGGAGATGGTTTGTGGGTTAAATGTTCAGAGTGTTCGCAAGTAGCCTATAGAAAAGACCTAATTTCAAATTTCAATGTTTGTAATAATTGTGGACACCACAATAGGATTAATAGCGATGAAAGGATAAATATAATTGCTGATAAAAATTCATTCAAAGAATTTGATAGTTCACTAAGTCCTACAGATCCATTGGGTTTTAAAGATAGAAGAGCGTATGCTGATCGAATTAAAGAAAGTCAAGCAGGTACAGGTTTAAGAGATGGAGTCGTAACAGGTATCTGTTCTGTGAATTCAATGCCTTTAGCATTAGCTGTTATGGATTTTAGATTTATGGGAGGATCTATGGGTTCAGTAGTTGGTGAAAAAATTACAAGGATAATTGAGAGAGCAACTTTGGAAAATTTTCCAATTCTTATTGTTTGCGCATCAGGAGGAGCAAGGATGCAAGAAGGTATGTTAAGTCTCATGCAAATGGCAAAAATATCTGGAGCACTAAAAAAACATAAAGAGAAAAATCTCCTATATATGCCCTTGTTAACTCATCCAACTACTGGAGGGGTAACAGCCAGCTTTGCGATGTTAGGTGATTTAATTTTGGCGGAACCTAAAGCACTTATTGGATTTGCTGGAAGAAGGGTTATAGAACAAACATTAAGAGAAAAATTACCCGATAATTTTCAAACAGCTGAATATCTGCTTGAGCATGGTTTTGTTGATGTAATAGTGAAAAGGAAAGATCTCAAGGATACTCTGACTAAAATTTTAAAAATTCATGGAGTAAAAGAACTCGCAGAATCAAATATATAAAATGAGAATAATTTCTAATTTATTTTATTTTTCTTTAAGCCTTCTACTCTTTATTTTAAACTTTGCCTCCTATTCATATGCGATGGGAAATGTTGATTGGGTTCTCCTTAAAGAGAATGATGATGGGAAGGAATGGCTTGATAAAGGGAGTATTAAGTCGCTTCCAAATGGCGAAATAAGTGTATTAACAAAGTTCTTTAAGAATCCAACTAATTCTGATGATGATGGAGAGTTATCACTTTATGTAATGAGAATTAATTGCAATGAAAAAAAGTTCAAAGATACATCAATAAATGGAATTCCTCAATTCAATTCAAAATGGCAAACTTCTAATAATGATGAACTTATAGATGTTGTTATTGAAAATAGCTGTTCAGAGTTTATTAATAAATAAGAATGAATACTACAAATAAAAAATTAAAAATAGCAATCGCTGGACTAGGATTTGGGAAAAAAGTTCATTTAGAGGCATTAAAAGAGTCTGATCACTTAACTCCTGTAGCAATTTATCATTACGAGAAAAAGCAAAAATCGATATTAGAAAAAGAAACGGGCTTAGATTTTTTTCACAATTGGGAAGACTTAGTTAAATCTCCAAAAATTGATGGAATTATTATTGCCACTCCCCCCGAATCAAGATTTAACTTAGCAAAACAAGCCCTTGAGAACAATAAAAATTTGCTCCTAGAAAAACCCGTTTCAATTTCCTCCGCAGAAATTGAAGAGCTTCAGAGAATATCTTTGATTAATAATTTAAGCGTATGTGTTGATTTTGAATATAGAGCAGTACCTCTTTTCCTTCAGACAAAAAAACTTATTGATGAAAATATCTTAGGAGATATATATTTAGTCAAATTAGATTGGTTAATGGGCAGTAGATCCGACCCCAAAAGATCCTGGAATTGGTATTCAATGGAAGAAAAAGGTGGAGGAGTTATTGGCGCTTTAGGTACTCATGCATTCGATATGTTGAATTGGTTTTTTGGAGAAGCAATAAACGTGTCTGGTAAGTTAGCAACATCAATAAAAAAAAGACCGTTACCTAATTCATCTGATTTAAATGATGTTACGAGTGAAGATGTATGTTTAGCCAATATAGAAATATCAAACTACAGCTCAAATCTTATTCCATGTCAGGTATCTTTATCATCAATTTCAAAAAATGGTAGAGGATTTAGTTTAGAAATATATGGAAGCGAAGGTTCACTAATTCTTAAAAGCGAAAACCAAAAAGATTATGTACATGGTTTTAATTTGAAATATTCAAACAACGAAAATAAAATACAAAATCTAACTGCAGATTCAAGTTTTAATTTTGAAAAAACATGGACTGATGGGAGAATAGCTCCAGTTTTGAGAATTCAAAATTTGTGGGCTCAGAGTATAATTAATGGAACACCTGTAATCCCAGGCTTATGCGAGGGACTTGATAGTCATAAAGTTTGCGAAGCCATAAGAGAATCTTCCAAAAGTGGATTAAGTATCAAAATTTAAGGCTATACATTTATAAGTAGCAATTATCACCCGATAAAGTATTGGATTGATTTTATTTTTTTTTCATATTCTGGAAAAATCAATTGAACTGAATTATTAAAGAATGGCTTTAAATTATTACAAAAATGAGCTTAAAGAAAATGCTCAATTACTAGCTTCTAAAGGAAAAGGAATATTAGCGGTAGATGAATCCACTAAAACAGTAGGTAAAAGACTCGCTGGAATTGGCTTTGAGAATACTGAAGACAATAGGAAGGCATATAGAGGAATGCTTTTTACTACAGAGGGTCTTGGCAAATATATAAGTGGAGCAATCCTCTTCGAAGAAACTCTTTATCAGAATCACCAAGATGGCGAGTCAATGGTTAAGAAACTAAATGAATTAGGTATTATTCCAGGTATAAAGGTCGATAAAGGGCTTAATCCACTTCCAGGAGGAGGATATGTAGAAACTTTTTGCTCTGGCCTAGATGGGTTAGTTGAAAGAGCCGCAAAATATTATGAACAAGGTGCCAGATTTGCAAAGTGGAGAGCAGTTCTGCAAATTACAAATGATGGTTGTCCTTCAAAACTATCAATTCAAGAAAATGCTTGGGGATTAGCAAGGTATGCAAGATCAGTTCAAGAATCTGGTTTGGTACCAATTATTGAACCTGAAATCTTAATGGACGGCGACCATACTATTGAAAAAACTGCTGAAGTCCAAGAAGAGGTAATAAAACAGGTTTATATTGCCTGTCAAGCAAATGGAGTTTTTCTTGAGGGAACTCTATTAAAACCCTCTATGACTGTTAATGGAGCAGATTGTCCAACAAAAGCTGATCCTATGAAAGTTGCTGAAATGACAATAAGAACTATGGAAAGGTGCGTTCCTGCATCTGTTCCTGGAATAGTTTTCTTATCAGGAGGGTTAAGCGAAGAAGCTGCTTCTGTCTACTTAAATAATATGAACACTTTGTACAGGAAAGCTTTATGGAATGTTTCATTTTCCTATGGAAGAGCATTACAGCACTCATGCTTAAAGGCCTGGAAAGGAAGCGACGTTGAAGGCGGGCAAAAAGCACTAATAGCAAGAGCCCAGGCGAACTCTGAGGCTTCAAAAGGTGCCTATGTAGCAGGATCTCAACCTTCATCTGATGAGCAATTGTTTGTGGCAGGCTACACTTACTAACTAAAAAAATCCTAAAAATATACTCTGGGTCATAAAATTAGTTTCTTTAATTTAGTATTTTGTATATCTAATGACGTGACATTTGATACCCCTTTATACTAAACTCTCGGAAACATATGCTTTACATAGCATTTAACTTATTTTAATTATGGCCCTCGTTCCACTAAGACTACTTTTAGATCACGCTGCTGAGAATGGTTACGGTATTCCAGCTTTCAATGTTAATAACCTTGAGCAAGTTCAAGCAATAATGGAAGCAGCATATGAAACTGATAGTCCTGTAATCCTTCAAGCTTCAAGAGGGGCAAGAAATTATGCAGGAGAAATTTTCCTACGTCATCTAATCCTTGCTGCTACAGAAACATATCCTAATATTCCAGTGGTAATGCACCAAGACCATGGTAATGAGCCATCAACATGTTATTCAGCAGCAATAAATGGTTTCACATCGGTAATGATGGATGGTTCTCTAGAGGCAGATGCAAAAACACCCGCTAGTTACGAATATAATGTTGCAGTCACTAAAAAAGTTGTAGATTTTGCTCATTCAGTTGGAGTTAGTGTTGAAGGAGAATTAGGTTGCTTAGGTTCATTAGAAACAGGGAAAGGTGAAGCAGAAGATGGTCATGGATTTGAAGGTGAACTTTCTACTGACATGCTTTTGACTGATCCTGAAGAAGCTGCAGATTTTGTCGCTAAAACAAAAGTTGATGCATTAGCTATTGCTATAGGTACAAGTCATGGTGCTTATAAATTCACAAGGAAACCTACAGGAGAAGTTCTTGCAATAAGCAGAATTGCTGAAATTCATAAAGCACTTCCAAATACCCATCTTGTAATGCATGGATCAAGTTCAGTTCCTCAAGAATGGTTGGATATTATTAACAAATATGGTGGTGAAATTCCTCAAACATATGGTGTTCCTGTTGAAGAGATTCAAGAGGGAATAAGAAATGGAGTTAGGAAAGTCAACATCGATACCGATAACAGACTTGCTTTCACTGCCGCAGTTAGAGAGGCAGCATTTGCTGATAAGGCAAACTTTGACCCAAGACATTTCAACAAACCTGCTAGAAAATACATGAAGCAAGTTTGTCTTGATAGATACAAACAGTTCTGGTGCGAAGGGCAAGCAAGTAAGATCAAACAAAACAGCACAAATTATTTTGCTGATCTTTACGCAAAAGGTGATTTAGATCCAAAAGTAAAAGCTACTGTTTAATTTCTTCCCAAATCAAACAAAAAAGACCTCCAAAATTGGGGTCTTTTTTTATTTCAATATTAATGATTTTAATGTAAAGAGACCATCAGTCCCACCAATTGTCTCATCACATGCTCGCTCTGGATGAGGCATTAAACCTAGAACATTTCCCTTTTCATTAGTTATGCCTGCGATATCGAATGAGGACCCGTTAGGATTATTTTTATATCTTAAAGCAACCAATTCATTATCTACAAGTTTTTTTAAAGTATCAGAATCACAATGATATCTTCCTTCCCCATGCGCTATTGGCAACTTAATAGTTTGTTTTTCATCACCATAATTAAACCAACCACCTTTTGAAGAAACAATATCCAGTTCAACGTCATCACAGATAAAATTAAGATTTTTATTTGCAACAAGAGCACCAGGCAAAAACCCTGATTCAGTCAAGATTTGAAACCCATTACAAATTCCTAAAACTCTTTTCCCGCTTTTAACAAACTCATCCAAGGCATTTATTAATGGAGAGAATCTCGCAATTGCTCCACATCTTAAATAATCACCATAGCTAAATCCTCCAGGTAAAACTACTGCATCTACATCACTTAAATCTGAAGACTCATGCCACAAGTATTTTGTTCTTATGTCTAGACAACCTTCCAATGCCCATGAAACATCACGATCACAATTAGAACCAGGAAAGACAACAACTCCTACTGTAAAATTATCCATCTTATAATTTTTCTAGTGAATACTCATAATCTTCAATAACAGTATTTGCGAATAACCGATCACACAATAAATCAATTTTTTCTCGAACTTCGTTTTCACCATTACCTTCTATTTTAACCTCAATCATTTTTCCTATACGTAATGATTTTATTCCCTCGGCTCCAAGTTTTATAGAGGCAGATTTAGTAGCTTCCCCCGCTGGATCTAAAACTGAGGGTCTTAGTCTTACAAAAACTTTTACAGCAAATTGGTCCAATTAAAAATTAATTTCTACTAGAACATTAGTTTAAATTTTAATAAAAAGTACTATTGATTAATAAACAAATATTTTTTTACCTTAAGGTTATCTGAGTTATTAAATGTTTATGTAGCCTCTACCAAAACAAACTAAGCAAGTTCTTCTTGAATTTTCATGTGTTTTAAAATTTCCAGCCCCTCCGCATTTTGAACATTTTATTTTATCAATTGAAGTAACATCGTCAGAGATTATTTGTTTTAAAGAAATTTTTGAATTTTCCATCTTGGGCTGTCTACTAAAGTAAGTATCCCGGCAGCTAACTATAAAGTCAAATTGCTATTTTTGGGTCACTTAAAATCTTAAATTTCTCTTTAATTTTTCTATTGAAAGTTTTTATAGATTTTTCATCAAAGGAAATTATTACTAATTCAAGTCCAGCATTATCATTTGGTCTCCAACAATTGTTTGGAGCTTCTTCAAACCAAGTATTAATTTTCTTTCCAACGATTTGTATTTGTAAAGGCAATGATTTGTTTGGTATCCAAATACGTCCTTTTATTCGAAGTATGTTTAATTCATCTAAGATTTTTGACATCTCCTTTTCAAAGTCATTTTTTTCAAGGAAGTAATTTAATTTAAATGAATCTGATACAAGCTCAACATGATTATGATCATGTTCTTCCGTTAAAAATTCTTTATAAGTCTCTTTTTTAAAATTAAAATCAAATAGATAATTTAAATCAATTTTGCCATTCTTGGATTTAAGGACTGGTGTAGATGAATTTAGACTTCCTTGAATTTTATTTTTTACAACGTCAAACTGATCATCATTTAAGATATCTGATCTAGAGACTAAAACGATATCAGAAACTTCTAGTTGCTCCTCAAAAAGTTCATCTATAGTGGCGTTGTGATCAATTTTATCTGTTTCATTATATTGTTTTGTTATTTTACTTAAATCATTAATTGGTGAACCATTAAGCATTGATTCTCCATTAACGATACCAACAACTACATCAAGATAGATGGAAGACCTAATCTCAGGCCAGTTAAGTGCTTGAATTAAGGGAATTGGTAGTGCCAACCCACTTGTTTCGATAATTATTGATTCAATAGGAGGATTAAATTCTAGGAGAGCTTTTATTGTTGGAACAAAATCATCTTGAACAGTACAACATAAACATCCATTATTTAATTCGATAACGCAGTCTTCTTCAGATTCATCACATTTATTACAACTTTTAATCAAATCACCGTCAATTCCAACATCACCAAATTCATTAATTATTAAACCAAATTTTTTATTGGTTTGTTTTAGTAGATATCTTAGAAAAGTTGTTTTACCTGAACCAAGAAATCCTGAAACAACAATAACTGGTATTTTTTTTTTCATCTTTGATGATTAACAACCTAGGCTATATTCTGTACTTTCTCCTGTAGAACTATTTGTGCCATTAGCAATCGCACATAATTGTTTTTGTTGTGTACGACTAAGAACAGCATCAGTAAAATCTGCACCATCTATTTTCGCACCTTCAAAATTACTCTCCATTAATAAAGCATTAGTAAAATTAACATCCGAAAGATCTGCATTTGTAAAATCTGTTGCATAAGCTAGTGCATCTCTTAAATTGGCTCCATTAAACTTTGAATTTTGCAATTTACTATTATTGAACACCGCGCCTTCTAAATTACTTTCACTGAAATTAAACCCATTCAAATCAAATTTAACGTATTCGTTACCGCTTAAATCTTGACCATGCATATCTGGCTCTAAATTAAGGTCTTGCTGGTTTCTAATCTCAGGAGGTCTTTTAGCCCATGCAGAATTTACAGCATTAAAAAATAAAATCCCAACGAATAACAAAGTAATTAATGCGTTCTTTAGTGATGGGAAAACAATTGATTTAATCATAATAAGACTGTATTTTAGAACTTAAGTATTTAAAGTTTGTAAGAGTATCTTAAAGGAAAATATATGGCAATGTCACTAAAGGTTATTGTTCCTCCTCATCCATTAATAAAACATTGGCTTTCAATATTGCGAGAAAAAAATACTCCAAATATTTTGTACTCAACAGGATATGAACAATTAGGGAAGTGGCTTACATATGAAGCATTACGTAATTGGTTGCCGTATAAAAAAGAGATAGTAAATACTGATTATGGGGACGCAGATGGATTCTTTATTAATAATGATTATCCAATAAAAGTGGTCGCAATGTTGCCCGAAGGGTTATCTCTTTGGTTTGGATCTAAAGAGGTAATTCCTAATGCAACTCTCTCATTAGGAGAACTTCCTAAAACTATTGAATCAAATGAAGGAGTTATTTTTTATTCGGAACAAATAACTACAAAATCGGCAACATTAGAAACTTTAATTAAATTAAAGGAATTAGGAGTTGATTCCAATAGAATTTTGTTAATAACAGCTATTTGCTCAAATAAAGGGTTAAATGAAATTGCGAAATTGTTCCCTAACCAAGTAATTTACACCTCTTGCATAGATGAGGAAGACGAAAACCCAAAATCATTAGTACCGGGTATTGGGAATCCTTTATTGCGTTTGAGTACTATATTTCAAGATAAGAACTAATATATAATAAAGGAGCAAATATTTACCAATGTCTGAATACCGAGATTCGTCTTCAAATAATCTTTTGTCATTAATAAGTGGAGCTTTTATTGGGGCAGCAGGTTTAGCTTGGTGGTTAATATCCGAAGCAGACAAAAGAAAGGAGGAAAAAAAACAAAAAGCAATGATGTATTCTTCCAGGATTCAAGACGGCTCTGAAGCGATTGACTCAAATGAAAATATAAATGAAGTTGAAGGAGAGAATCTGGAGAAGAAAGTTGAGCAACTTAATTCTGCAATTGCTGATGTGAGGAAGCAACTTGAAGAGTTAGGGCAATAGAATAAAAAAAGTTCTCAAATAATATGAATAAACTCAGATCATCTGCAATAACCCAAGGTGTGCAAAGATCCCCTAACAGATCGATGTTAAGAGCTGTTGGATTTAATGATGAAGATTTTAATAAACCTATTATTGGAGTTGCAAATGGATACAGCACCATAACGCCATGCAATATGGGTTTAAATAAGTTAGCTCTAAAAGCTGAAGAGTCAATAAAAAGATCAGGTGGGATGCCTCAGATGTTTGGGACCATAACAGTAAGTGATGGCATTTCTATGGGAACAGAGGGCATGAAATATTCCCTAGTTTCAAGAGAAGTTATTGCTGATTCAATTGAAACAGCATGCAATGCTCAGAGTATGGATGGAGTACTTGCTATAGGTGGATGCGATAAAAATATGCCGGGTGCCATGATCGCGATTGCAAGAATGAATATTCCCTCAATTTTCATTTATGGAGGGACAATAAAACCTGGGAAATTGCATGGAGAAGATCTTACTGTTGTTAGTGCATTTGAAGCTGTTGGACAATTAACATCAGGCAAAATTAATGAAGAAAGGCTAATCCAAGTTGAGAAAAATTGTATTCCTGGTGCTGGTAGCTGTGGAGGAATGTTTACAGCTAATACAATGTCTGCGGTTATCGAAGTATTAGGGTTAAGTCTTCCTCATAGTTCCACAATGGCTGCTGAAGATCTTGAAAAAGAACTAAGTGCAGATAAAAGTGCTGAGATATTAGTTTCTGCAATAGAAAAAGATATAAGACCTCTAGACCTAATGACAAAGAAAGCATTTGAAAATGCAATATCAGTAATTATGGCAATTGGCGGATCAACAAATGCGGTATTGCACATCTTAGCTATTGCGAATACTGCAGGAATTGATATCAACATTAATGATTTTGAGAGAATCAGACAAAAAGTACCCGTCATTTGTGACCTTAAACCGAGTGGTAAATATGTAACGGTGGATCTTCATAAGGCAGGTGGGATTCCACAAGTAATGAAAATACTTTTGAATGCAGGATTAATTCATGGCGATTGCAAAAACATTGAAGGCAAAACCATCTCAGAATACTTACAGAATATTCCAGATAAGCCTCCAACAAATCAAAATGTCATAAGAGACATAGATGACCCTCTTTATAAAAAAGGACATCTAGCGATATTAAAAGGTAACTTAGCGAGCGAAGGTTCTGTAGCCAAAATTAGCGGAGTAAAAAACCCTGTATTAACAGGTCCCGCAAAGATTTTTGAAAGTGAAGAAGATTGTTTAAAATCGATATTAAATAACGATATCAAAGCTGGTGATGTTGTTGTTATTAGAAATGAAGGTCCTGTTGGAGGGCCAGGAATGAGAGAAATGTTAGCCCCAACATCTGCGATTGTTGGACAAGGGTTAGGAGAGAAGGTGGCTTTAATTACCGATGGCAGATTTAGTGGGGGTACCTATGGTCTTGTTGTGGGTCACATAGCTCCAGAGGCTGCTGTAGGAGGAAATATTGCTCTAATAAAACAAGGTGATTTAATTACAGTTGATGCTGTAAAACAATTAATTGAAGTTGATTTATCTGACGAAGAATTAGAAAAAAGAAAAAAAGATTGGGTAAAACCTATTCAAAAATACAAAAGAGGAATTCTTTCAAAATATTCGAGAATCGTAAGTACATCAAGTTTAGGGGCTGTTACTGATTTATAAATCAGCTCAAATTTTATTTTCTTAATCAATAAAACTTTTTATTCTATTTGCTAAATTTTCCAATCTTGCACTGTATTTCGGTGAGTTACATTTTTTCCCATTATTGCTATCCATCCATAATGTTTTAACTCCACACCATAATATTGGTTCATCAGGGAAGTTAAGCTTAGAGATTACTAAAACCAACTCTTTATTTGATTTAAAAAGTTCTAATTCAAGATCATAAATTTCTAATCTTTTACCTTCTTTATCTCGACATAAGATATTAACTGTTAAATCAATATCTTCATCTTCGAATATGTATTCACCATTTATTTTTACTACAGAATGAACAAAAGGTTTATTTGTTAAATCTGCTGACTTTGCGATTAAGCTATCTATGTTTTTAGGTGGATTTTCAAATAACACTTATTGATTTAATTAAAACTTTTATTGAACCCTGTTTAAACTCATTATTAAGTAATCCATCATCACCGAACTTAGAGTGTAGTAGTTGCAATCTTTTAATTTTAGATGGCTTGAATTTAAATGGGAATCGTACTTTATTAGCTCTTACTGAAGGTTTTAACTCACTAAAAGGAATTTGAACATTTGTTGTCCCGAATTTTTTTGTTGGGAATGATTTAATCCATCTAAGTCCACCCGGAATAAATTCGGTTAATCCTAGTAGATCATCTTCACAAGCGACAGCAAATTTAAAAGTTCTTCCTTGTCCATCAATATTTAATTCAAAGGATGAATAATCAGATACATTTAAAGACGGTTTATATATAGACGATCTACAACTAACAAATCCTCCTGCCTTCTCGACAATATTACCCTTTAATATCAAACCCGAATTTGAAATTTCACAAAAAGCTGAACTTGATCCGCCCATAACAGTATCATTTAATGTTTTCCAACCATCGAACTCCTTTTTCTGGAATAAAAATTTTTTCTTACTCATTAAATAATTTAAATTACTAGTAGACTTTAACTAAATTTCTAATTCTTTTGCTGATTCCTGATCACAAAATATTGAAATTTGATTAATAGATTTTATTAATTTTGATGGTGTTCTATCTGGTGGCTCTTTTTCATCTAATAACCTCTCAAGAGCAATTCTTTTAGAAGCTCCACTCACTAAAAATACTATCTTTGAAGAAGCTGAAAGAACCTTTGGAGTTAATGAAATTCTTTTTAAACCTTTACCTTCATTAAAAATAACAAAATCATCTACATTATTATTTTTTTGATAAGGGAATAATG
Source organism: Prochlorococcus sp. AG-424-P18 (assembly GCA_003213235.1). Classification (GTDB taxonomy): domain Bacteria; phylum Cyanobacteriota; class Cyanobacteriia; order PCC-6307; family Cyanobiaceae; genus Prochlorococcus_A. The sequence continues at coordinate 100,621 of QCNJ01000001.1, forward strand.
AGGCTGTATGACCATCTTCTCCAAGTCCTAATAATGTTAAATCAAAAGATGGAGGGTTTGATCCGCATTTTTCAAATAATTTAGAAATAAATTGATTTTTTGTAGCTTCATCATCAGCATTTAAATCATTGAAAATTTCATAAAAAAAAGCTTTAGATCCAAAATTAGTTAACAATGAATTCTTCAACATTAACGAGTTACTCAATTCTGAATTTGGATCAACACATCTTTCATCCCCTAAAAAGACATCAACCATATCCCATCTAATATCACTTTTTGATAAAAGCTTATAGACAGATTTAGGAGTTGAACCTCCACTTACACAAAATTTGAACCTTTCTTTCTTTTTGAAAGTATGAATAATGTGACTTTCAATAAACTTAAAAACCGCTGTAGATAGCTCTAACTTGTCTTTGTAAATGTTAAGTGTATATCCATTTTTAACCTTTTCAATCATTTCATCCATTCAGTATGAAAACTACCTTCCTTATCAATTCTTTCATATGTATGAGAGCCAAAACAGTCTCTCATTGCCTGAACAAGGTTCTGAGGAAGTCTATTGGTTCTATAACTATTCAAATAATCCAAGGTACTGGATAGACATGGGACTGGTATACCAGCTTTTGTGGATAAAGATACAACTTTAGCTAAGTTTTCTAATCTTGTCGCAATTTCATTATTGAACCAATCATCAAAAATTAAATTTTTTAGATTAGGTTCTTTGTTATAAGCATCTTGAATTTTACTTAATAATTTTGATCTAATTATGCAACCACCTTTCCAAATTTGAGCAATTGACGGCATATTCAAACCATAGTTATATACTGCAGATGCTTCTCTTAAAATATCCATACCCTGGGCATAGCTAGCAATTGTGGCAAGGACTACAGCATCAAATAAAGGTTTCATTCCATCTGATATATTTCCTAAATCAAAATCCTCTATCTCTTTAAATGGAATAGTTTTTTCAATCTCACTACGTTGCTCTTTTAAAGAACTCATTACTCTTGCATTTAAAGATGCATAAATAGTTGGGACTGATACCCCCAGTTCTAGAGCACTTACAACAGTCCATAACCCAGTACCTTTCTGGCCAGCTTTATCTAATATTTTTTCCACGACATCATCTCCAGTTATCTGATCTTTTGTTTTTAGACAAATCTCTGTTATCTCAACAAGATAAGAAGCTAATTCATCAGTATTATTCCAAATACCAAATACTTCTGACATTTGCTGACCGTTCATACCTTTGACTCTCTTCATAAGGTCATAAGCTTCTGCAAGTATTTGTTCAATTCCATATTCAATTCCGTTATGAACAGTTTTCACAAAATGACCTGAGCCTCCTGGACCAACATATGCAACACATGGACCGTCTTCAACTTTGGCAGCCATTTTTGTCAATAAGCTTTCTATTGCATCATATGAAGCCTTAGTACCACCGGGCATCATACTAGGACCCTCTAAAGCTCCTTTGGCCCCTCCTGAGACTCCCATCCCAATGTATCCAAAACTTTTACTTTCAAGAGTATTAACCCTTCTTTCTGTATCTTTAAATTGAGAGTTGCCGCCATCTATTAATAAATCTCCTTCCTCGAGATATTCAGAAATATTATCAATGACAGCATCCGTTGCGGGCCCAGCTTTTACCATCATTAAAATTCTTCTAGGTCTCTCTAGCTTATTAACAAATTCTTGAAGAGTTTCAGCTCCTTCTATATTCTTCCCAAGGCCACGACCTTGTAAAAATTCTTCGGTTTTTGAATAAGTCCTATTAAAAACTACACTAGAAAATCCATTTCTCTCTGCGTTAAGAACTAAATTTTCGCCCATAACACCAAGACCTATTAAACCAAAATGTGCCTTGGACATAAAAAATTAAAAACTCAATAAATACAGTGTGCCTGCAACTTAACAAAATTGCTCAAAAAAAATACTTATGTCAGCGAAAAATGATGGAAAAGATTTAAATAACAGTTCCATTTGCAATAGTTGCATTTTTAACTACTACAACAATTCCATTTCTGATGTAAAAGCCTAATTCTGGCTTATCTGCTTCTTCTACTCGGTCTTTATTAATGATCACGACATTATCACCAATCCTTGTGTTCTTATCAAGAATTGCTCTTTTTACAGTAGTCCCTTCACCTACTCCAAGAGGAGTTCCGCCCCCTTTTCTTAATTCATTCCTCTCTTCAGGGGATTCAAAGAAATCGGCTCCCATAACAAGAGTATCCTCAAGAACAGAGTCACTTTCAATCCTGCTTCTTACACCCAAAACACAATGTAAAATACTGCATGACTTCAAGATTGTGCCTTCACAAACAATTGAATCAGTAATTTGAGCATCTACAAGTTTAGAAGGGGGTAAAAATCTAGGTCTAGTATAAATTGGAAATTTCTCATCATAAAAACTAAATGGAGGTTTTGGTTGCTCAGTCAATGCAAGGTTTGACTCAAAGAATGCCCCAATTGTGCCGATATCTTCCCAATAATCATCGAATACATAACTTTTAAGTGTATCGCCTCTATTGAGGGCTTCTGGAATTATGTCCTTACCAAAATCCGTATAATTAGGAAATTTATTTAGAAGATCGAAGAGAGTATTTCTGCTAAAAACGTAAATCCCCATAGAGGCTAGATATGGTTTTTCGGCAGCTGAATCCTTACTTAATCCAAATTTTGAAGTATCTACTGCCATAGCCTTCAACTTCTCTCCAGTAGGCTTTTCACTAAATTCTTTTATATTTCCTACATCATCGGTTCTCATTAGGCCAAAACCTTCTGCTTGAGCTTCATCAACAGGCAAAGCTGCAACAGTTAAATCAGCACTATTATCTCTATGATATTGAACAAATAAACTGTAGTCCATTCTGTAAAGTTGATCACCTGACAATATTAAATATTCATCAACATCCCATTCTTGAAATAACCATTGGTATTTCCTTACAGCATCAGCAGTACCTTCAAACCACTTCGGACTATCAGGAGTCTGTTGTGCAGCTAAAACCTCCACAAATCCTTGGCCAAAAGGACCATTTAAATTATAGGTTCTTCCTATATGTCTATTTAGAGATGCACTATTGAACTGGGTCAATACGTACATTTTTTCAATGCCTGAATTTATACAATTACTAATCGGAATATCTATCAAACGATACTTACCTGCCAATGGCACAGCAGGTTTAGCCCTCATTTTTGTTAGAGGGTAAAGTCTAGAACCTTTTCCTCCTCCGAGGATTATGGCCAACACACGCTTCATTCAATCTAATGGAGGTAGATATACAACTACTTAAAGTAACTGATTATGGGCATATTTAGAAATACAAATGGTCAGTTTACGAAGGTATTTCGATAAATCACTGGAAAAACTTAATATAAATCGAAAAAAAGTTAGTTATTTTTATCCTCTTCTACCAAAGAAAACAATTTTTCAACGATTTTCAAAGAAACTTGTCTTTCTTCTCTTGATTGAGGACTTCTCAACTTGGTGACTGGCGTATGAAGTATTTTATTAATTATTCCTTTAGTCAGAGCTTCCACAACTTTTCTTTCTCTAGCTGAAAAATCTGGTCCCATTCTGCTAAGTGCTTTTTGCAATTCCTCTTTTCTAATTAACTCTAAATCTGATCTAAGTTTATTAATTACTGGAACTGCCTCTAAACTTGCCCACCATTCTAGAAAAATGATCCTTTCTTCTTCTACTAAAGATTCTGCTTCCTTTGCTATTTTCTGTCTAAATTCTTGATTTCTTGAAACGACCTCTTGTAAGTCATCAACATCAAATGATTTAACAAATTCATGTTGTTTAACATCATTAGATATATTTCTTGGTACACCAATATCAATAAATTTAAGTCTATTACTCAAATTTATATTTTCAATTTTTGTGAGATCAATAATTGGCTCTTCAGAAGCAGTACTGGTGAAAACAAGCGAAGATAATGATATGTTTTCTGCTAATTCGTTTAACCCTTTACAAACAATCTCTAAATCAGGGAAGTCTTGAGCAAGATTTAATGCTCTATCAATATTTCTATTTAAAAGGATAAGTTTATGACATCCTTTTGATTTTAAATGAGTTATTAAAAGCCTACTCATTCGTCCTGCGCCAACAACAAGAACGTTCTCTGATTCCAAACTTACAAGAGTATCAAAACCCTTTTCTTGTCCAATTTTTAATTGAGCTAGTTCTACCGCTGCTGAACTGATTGACACAGCTCCAGTTCCTAAATTTGTTTCGGATCTTACTTTTTTACCTGTACTAACTGATTGAGTTAATAATCTATTAAGAATTGGTCCAGTAGATTGATTCTCTTGACCTAATCTCATCATTTTTTTTACCTGCGAAAGGATTTGTCCTTCCCCTAAAACGAGGCTATCGAGTCCTGCCGAGACTTTCATCAAATGCAAAACTGCTTCTTCCTGTCTAAAGCAAAAAAGATGTGGATTTAAATCTTCAAAAATAATTCCGGAATATTCTGATATGAATTCTTTAATTGATGAAATTCCAGTATTTTTATCCTTTACTAGCGCATATATTTCTAGCCTATTACAAGTACTTAAAATTGACACCTCTAATACATCAGAGAAAGCTTTTAATGCTTTCAATGACTCTGTTATGGATTGGTCAGGAATACTTAACTTCTCACGCACTTCGACAGGTGCCGTGCGATGACTCAGTCCGACGACAACAATATGCATAAAATCAAAAGTGAATTTTTAAAGGCTAATACTCTTAGCACCATCTTTTATATGGACAGTATTTGTGAACCTTGCAGTACTATCTAATGTACTAATAACTAGACTACTTGTTCTAACACAATCCCTTTCAAATTTAACCCCGTCAAATAATAATCCATCAGTTATTCCACTTCCAGCGAAAACAACATTTTCTCCCGATGCCAATTCATTTGCTTCATAGATTTTATCTATATCTGTTATGCCCATTTCATTAAGACGTTTTATATTTCCTTCTTTTGTGTAATCAGCCCATTCAGAAGTTTGAGCGATTGCCGGATCATAAACTAGTTGTCCTTGAAAGTGTCCGCCGAGAGCTCTCATTGCAGCAGCTGAAATAACACCCTCTGGAGCTGCACCTATACCCATCAAACAATGTGTTCCAGTTCCTGCAAAACCGCATGCAATCGCAGCTTGAACATCACCATCAGAAATCGGTTGAACTTTTGCACCACATCCTCGAATCTCTTTAATTAAATCTTTATGTCTAGTTCTATCCATTACAACTACAGTAAGCTCATCAATAGAAAGACCCAAGCAATCACTTAGTATCTTCAAGTTTTCAGTAGCTGAATTTCTAATATCTACTTTACCTTTGGCCGCAGGAGGCGCTGCTAATTTGTTCATGTAAAAATCAGGCGCATTGAAAAGACCACCCGTATCAGAGGCAGCTAAAACAGCCATAGAACCTCTTTGATTATTCGCACAAAGATTTGTTCCTTCACAAGGATCTACTGCAAAGTCAACCCCTGGGCCATTTCCACTACCAACCTCTTCACCTATATAAAGCATAGGTGCTTCATCTCTTTCACCTTCTCCAATAACAATTTTCCCTTTCATTTCAATTTTGCCCATTCGCAATCTCATTGCTTCTACAGCTGCAGCATCAGCTTCATCTTTTTGACCAAGTCCTGTTAGTTTTGCTGAGGCAATAGCTGCCTGCTCGACAACTTCGAGAATTTCTTGAATTAAAGTTTGATTCACAATTAAATTTTGAGGATTTTCTTAAAGGTTTTGAGTATGATCTCATAAAAAATGTCATTTTTTATAAGAATTATTATGCTAGTAAGCTTTTTTTAACTCTTTACAGGTGATACTTTATCAGGCCGTGACTTGAAATTAGGAATAAACAACTAAATATAGTATCTTTATTAAATATTTTAAAAATTAAATGACTGAGTCAAATCAAACAATTTTAGCTGGTGTTAATAGACCAATTCAAATAATTCCTTCAGTTTTACCAGCAGATTGGGCAAATATGGGGGCATGTGTGAAAGAGCTCGAGGAAGCTGGGGTAGATAGAATTCAATTTGATGTAATGGATGGTAATTTCGTGCCAAATCTTACATTCGGTCCTGAAATGATTGCGGCGTGCAGGAAATATTGCAATGTCCCTTTTGAAACTCAATTAATGGTTAGTCAATACAACTGCGAAACCATGCTTGAATCTTATGTAAACGCTACTAAGGGAGCAAATGGTGAACCAGGAGTTGTAATAGCTCATGCCGAAGCAAATATTCATTTGCATAGAGTTCTTGGAAGAATAAGAGATTTAGGAGGATCTCCTTCTGTTGCATTAAACCCTCATACTCCTTTTGAAATGATAAAAAACATTATGGATATGGTTGATCATGTTTTAGTTATGACAGTTAATCCAGGATTTGGTGGACAAGCTTATATACCAACAATGCTTAATAAAATCAGAGAAATAAGAAACTTTGTTATCGAAAAAAACTTAAATGTCGACATTGAAGTTGATGGGGGAATAAAAGCAAATTGGACTATTTCACAATGTGCAGATGCTGGTGCTAATTGTTTTATTGCAGGTAGCGGAATGTTTGCTTACCCAACATTAAAAGAAGGATGTGATGACTTGAGAAAAGTTGCACAAGAAGCACAAAAAGGGCATGTTCTTTCAGAACCTCAATAAATATCCTGGACGATTAACAAATCACCCAAATATCCATCCATAACTATGTAACCCTATTCCTAAAAAATTAACTCCTAAATAACATACTAAAACAACTAAAAAGCCTGTAGATGCTAATAATGCTGGTTTGCGTCCTTGCCAACCCTTACTTATTCTCATATGCAGATAAGCGGCATAAAACAACCATGAGACAAATGCCCATGTTTCTTTTGGATCCCAACTCCACCATGTGCCCCAAGCTTCATTAGCCCAAACCGCACCTGAAATTAAACCGAGAGTCAAAAGGACAAAACCTACTAATATAGAACGATAACTTAATGTATCTAATTCTTCTGAATGAGAAAATTCAATAGGTTCAACTAAATCATTTACAGGATTACTATTTGAAAGTTTAAATCCTCCTATGCCTAAAGAACTACTTCTTATTTGAAGCGGCTTATTTTTATTAATAAACAAGACGGACATTGAAAGCAAAGAACCTATTATTAATGCTGCATAACTAAGCATTACGACGCTAACATGCATTACTAACCAACTAGACCTTAAAGCTGGAACTAAGTTGGATGATAATTTCAAATCCTCAGGTAATACAAAACAAGCAAAAGCAACAGTCAGTAACTCAATAGGTATAGCAATTGAGGGGATTATTGGAGCTTGATATTCCCTTTCAATCAATAGTTGACCTAATGTGATACCCCAAGTAAGGAAATAAAGAGATTCATACAAGTTGCTAATAGGAAAGTGCCCAGAAATTGACCACCTAAAAAGTAATTGTAATGTTATTAATAAGTTCACTAAAATCGTAATAAGTCTTACAGCAGAGGAAGACTTTTTTTTAAAAACTGCACTCAAAGATATTGGTAAGTTGATTAATAAAAAATAAAAAACTAAAAGACCTAAAACTGAAACCGGTTCATATATTAAATTTTTAAAAAAATTATCTAGTATCATTTCTAGAAATTTCTCAAGTTTTAATATTCAATAACAATCAAATAATAATTTAAATTATCTTTATATGAGTAAATCTTTAATAATAAAGTTTTAATTTATTTTATTAAAAGCATTTCAAAGTTTGAAATTATCTCCTAGATAATATTTCTTGACTATTGGATTATCAGCCAATTCACTTGATGAACCGTTCGCTAAAATTTTTCCTTCACTTAATACATATGATTTGTTAGTAATTAGAAGGGTTTCTCTAACATTATGGTCTGTGATTAGAATTCCGACCCCATCACTACTTAATTTAAGAATTAGTTTCTTTAGATCATTAACAGCAAGAGGATCGATCCCAGCAAAAGGTTCGTCTAATAACAAATATTTAGGTCCTTTTCTGCCTACAGTAAGAGCCCTAGCTATCTCACACCTCCTCCTCTCTCCTCCTGAAAGTTGATAACCATAATTATCTACAAAGTTATTCAAATTAAATTCATTAATTAATTGTTCTCTTCTATTTCTTATGGCTGCTTTACTATAGGATGAACTTTGTAAAGCCAAATCTATATTATCCTTAACTGTGAGATCTCTAAATATACTCGGTTCCTGAGTTAAGTATCCTAGCCCAAGTCTTGATCTAATTGGTAGAGGAAGATTGGTTATATTTTTTCCATTCATTAAAATTTCACCTTTATCTGGTTTTATATTTCCAACTGCAAGATTAAAAGTTGTAGTTTTCCCAGCACCATTAGGTCCCATCAAACCTACAACTTCGCCTGGATTAACAGTTATGGAAACATCATTTGCGATTAATCTTCCTTTAATTGAGAGGGATACATTATGAATCTTGAGGTTCATTTTCCTTGAGATCGATTAGTTTTCTTATTTTCTTGAAAAAAAAATGAAATATATAATAATAATTTAATGGAAAATAAAGATATATTCATCAAAGAGGTTTCAAAAAAGGCTTATCGTTCTCGTTTAATAGTTCTTTATATTGTAATTTCCTTAATAAATCTTCCAAACATTTGCAAAAGGATTCAAGATCAATCCCTAAATCAATCTTGGTTCTAGTTTTTATTCTACCTAAACCCTCTCCAAGCAAAATAGTAGCTCCATTTAAATTCCCTTTACTTAAGTGAAACTGAGAAACAGATACTTGTAAAATTCCTTGGATAACTTGTCTTTCGTCACCATCTACGGAATTCCATATTTCTTCAAAAGCATCATGAGCCTCATACCATTCATGATTGTTAAAAAGATTTAAAGCTGTAAAAAGGGAATCTTGAAAACTTTTTGCACTTTCTTCGTTCATTAAACCAATTACTAATTTTTTTTCTTTTTATTTATTTTTCTCATTCTTATTGAATCCGGTGTCACCTCTAGCATTTCATCTGGACCAATATATTCGAGCGCTCTTTCAAGGGTAATATCAACAGGTGACTGCAAAGTATCAAGTTCTTCTGCCCCTGCAGATCTCATATTAGTCAACTGCTTAGTTTTACATATATTCAACTCAAGATCTTGAGGTCGATTATTCTCTCCAATTATCATTCCTTTATAAACTTTAACTCCAGGTTTAATGAAATAGACTCCCCTATCTTCAGCATTCTTTAAAGCATAAAATGTGGCTACACCTTCCTCAAAAGCTATAAGAACACCATTCCTTCTGGTTTCAAATTCTCCTGTTTTAGGTTTATATTCATAAAACGAATGGCTCATGATACCTTCACCTCTAGTTATCCTTACAAATTCCCCGCGAAATCCAATTAATCCTCTTGATGGAACGAGAAATTCTAATTGAGTTCTACCATCTGAACTTGTCTGCATGTTTTTCATTTCTGCCTTTCTAGATCCAAGCTTTTCTATGCAAGAACCAACAGATGCTTCAGGTACATCTAAAACCAAAGTCTCTATAGGCTCACATTCAACATTATCAATTTCTCTGAAAATTACTTGGGGTTGTGAGATTTGAAACTCAAAACCCTCTCTTCTCATAGTTTCAATCAATATCCCTAGATGTAATTCTCCTCTTCCTGAGACTGAGAACCTGTCAGGAGAATCAGTTTCTTCTACTCTCAGGGCAACATTTGTTAAAAGTTCCCTCTCCAATCTATTTTTTAATTGTCTACTGGTAACAAATTTCCCTTCCTTACCTGCGAATGGTGAATCATTGACAACAAAAGTCATATTCAAGGTAGGTTCATCAACTTTGATTAATGGAAGAGGATGAGGAGAATCGGGACATGCTATGGTCTCACCAATATTGACGTCATCAAAACCAGAAACAGCAACAATATCACCTGCAAATGCTTCATTTATATCAATTCTTTGTAATCCTTCAAATCCTAAAAGCTTACTAACTTTACCTTTAATGGTTTTTCCGTTTTCTTTAATTAAACTAGCCTGTTGGCCGTTTTTTATAGTTCCATTGTGGATCTTTCCAATTACTATTCTGCCTAAGAAATCAGAATAGTCCAAAGTAGTTATTTGTAGCTGAAGAGGCTTATTAGAATCACCTACTGGAGGAGGAACGTGTCTGATAATAGCTTCAAAAAGAGGCATCATATTGTCACTATTAGATTCCATCTCTTCTTTTGCGAAACCAGACAAGCCACTCCCAAAAAGATAAGGGAAATCACATTGATCATCATCAGCGCCTAATTCCAAAAACAAATCAAGGACCTTATCAATTGCTATTTCTGGTACCACTCGTGGTCTATCAATTTTATTTACAAAGACTATAGGCCTAAGTCCTTTTTCTAATGCTTTTTTTAAAACAAATCTTGTTTGCGGCATAGGTCCCTCATTTGCATCAACAATAAGGAGACAACCATCAACCATTCCTAAAACCCTTTCAACTTCTCCTCCAAAATCAGCATGTCCAGGTGTATCTATAATATTTATTCTGGTATCTTTGTAGTTAACTGCAGTATTTTTTGAGAGAATTGTTATCCCCCTCTCTCTTTCAAGATCATTTGAATCCATTACACATGTAGGGATAACTTCATTGTCTCTAAATATTCCTGATTGAGATAACAATGCATCTACAAGAGTTGTCTTCCCATGATCTACGTGAGCAATAATTGCGACATTTCTAATTTCTTTAATCGAAGATGACATCTATAGAATTTATATAAATATTAGATTGACTTTATTAAGGCTAACTCAAAGTATGCTTATTATGAGAATTTTCTCTTCAAGACTTTGAAAAATATAATTTATTGAATAATTAAATTAATCAATAGATTTATAATTTTCTATTTGAGCTTTCAAAAACTTTTAATGCTTCAATTGACCCCTCATATCTCCAATGCCAGGGTTCGTAATCTATATATTTATTATCTTTGTTGAACGATAACTTAAAGTGAAACTTAGCTGCATTTTTAATTAACCATTTAAAGGCGTCAGTATTTTCGAAGTCGGTTTCAAAGTCTGTCTCTCTTTGAGTAGCATCACCAATGTCGATTGCGAAACCTGTACTATGTTCGGAATACCCTGGAGGGGCTGAAACTCTAGCTCTTTCTGCCGCTTCTTGATTTCTAATAGATTTTAAAGAATAAAAGATATCGTTTTGCAAATTTATTGATCTATAACCACTCAAGAAGACTAAATATATTCCATCCTTTTTGGCTTCTACTCTCATTTTTAGTAGAGAATCGCGCATATCCATATGAACTTCAATATTAGGCTCAATTAAAACTAGTTTCTCCTTAGAAATTTCCGCATAGGGTAAATGACCTAAAATTCTATGGTCATGATTTATCTGAACCTGAAAATTACGATTATCAAGAGATCCTATTTCTATATTTTTAATTAATCGCAATGCAGCGACAGAAAAGATAAGAAAAAGAAATGGAGAAAATATTAATAGTTTTTTTAATAATGTTGAATTTGGATTATTTAGGTAAGTTCTTTTGGCAAGTGGTATATCAAATTGATCGATATCTTTGTTTAGTTCCAATATGTAGAAGTGAATTTGGAAAAGATATTTCGATATTAACTATTATTTTAAGAAATGCACTTTTATAAGCAAAAAAGATGTAGTTTTTATATACAGTATTATTTTTTTTCATATGTTGAGGGTAGCTGTTATTGGTGGAGGTCCAAGTGGTTCATGTGCGGCAGAAATACTTGCTAAAGCTGGAATAAAAACTTGGCTCTTCGAGAGAAAATTAGATAATGCGAAACCATGTGGAGGAGCTATTCCACTTTGCATGGTCGAAGAATTTGATTTACCTGAGTCAATTATTGATAGAAAAGTAAGGCATATGAGAATGATATCTCCATCAAATAGAGAAGTCGATATAAGTTTAGATAGAGTTTATGGGAAAAGTGATAATGAGTTTATTGGGATGTGTAGAAGAGAAGTTATGGATGCATTTATGCGCAACAGAGCTTCAGATCTTGGTGCGACATTAATAAATGGATTAGTTACTTCTATTGATACTGGCGATAATAATCAAGGGCCATATAAGCTTTCCTACTCAGATTTTACTAATGGAGATAAAAAAGGGGAACTAAAGGAGCTTACTGTTGACCTTTTGATTGGAGCTGATGGAGCCAATAGCAGAGTTGCAAAAGCAATGGACGCAGGTGATTACAAAGTTGCTATAGCATTTCAGGAAAGAATTAAATTGCCTAAAGAAGAAATGAGTTACTACGAAGATCTTGCTGAAATGTATGTTGGGACTGATGTTTCTCCTGATTTTTATGGGTGGGTATTTCCTAAATATGATCATGTTGCTGTGGGCACAGGAACCATGCAAAAGAATCAGTCATTAATTAAAGGACTTCAAGAGGGTGTAAGGAATAGGGCAAAGAAAAGACTTGTTAATGGCGAAGTAATAAAGGTAGAAGCTCACCCTATTCCAGAGCATCCAAGGCCAAGAAGGGTAGTTGGGAGAATGGCATTGGTTGGTGATGCAGCTGGTTATGTTACAAAAAGTTCTGGAGAGGGTATTTATTTTGCTGCAAAAAGTGGAAGAATGTGTGCTGAAGAAATTGTTGAAGCATCAAAAAATGGTCAAGTAATTCCATCAGAAAAAGATTTAAAAAACTATCTTAAAAAATGGGATAAAAAATATGGCACAACTTATAAGGTGCTAGAAATCCTTCAAAATATTTTCTACAGAAATGATTCTGCTAGAGAAGCCTTTGTTGAGATGTGTGATGACATGGATGTTCAAAGACTCACTTTTGATAGTTACTTATACAAAAGAGTTGTCTCTATGAAACCATTACAGCAACTTAAAATTACGATGCTTACACTTGGTTCAATTTTAAGAGGGAAAGCCCTAGCGCCTCTAAAATATAAACCAGTTGATAGTGCTGTTAGGGAAAATAAAGAGGTAGAAAAAATGCTAGAAAATTATTCAATAAAGGGAGGAATTAAAGTTAAGAGTTCAAAAGTGTAAAGTCGGCAATTTTTAGAGAATAATTTCTAATTAAGCTCAACAAATTGAGTCTATTATTTCTTATTTTTAAATCCTCTGACATTATTAGGACTCCCTTTTCATTATCAAATAAATCCTCGATATTGTTTACATTAATCTCAAACAAATTTAGAAGTTCCAAATAATTGCAATAACCTTCTGAAAAAAGTTTTTCTAATTCTCCAATAAATTCAAAAACTTTGAATTCACAATCTTTTTCAAAAAGTTTTGTGTTTACATAACCTCTTGTTGTGAGAACGTCTCTTGAAATATCACTTTTATTTGCTAATTTGCTTACTCTAGTAATTACCTTCTGGATTTCAAGAAAATTATCCTTTTCGTTAAAATTGATAATAACATTAATTCTATTTTTAAGATCAACGATATTCAATACTCTTTTTTGAGATAATTCATCAGAAGAGCAAACGGCCTTTATTATTTCTTTACTTAGTGATATTTCTTCTAAATGACTAACAATTCTTTGAACTAAAAATTCATTTAAATCATTAAATACTGTTTCTCTTGAGAAGTTTAAATTAGGAAATACTATTTTCCAAAAATCAATAAGTTCGTTGAATAGTTTATCTAAAGGTAAATCAAGTTCATAATCCCAAATTATTTTAATCACTCCATTCAAATTTCTTCTTAAAGCATAAGGATCAGATGATCCACTAGGACGTTTACCAGAAATAAATATACTTATTAAAGTTTCGACCTTATCTGCTATGGAAACTATTGCACCATATTTTGTGGAGGGCAAAGCATCTTTATAAAAAGAAGGTAAATAATGTTCAGCGACAGCTAAGCAAACATCCTCACTAAATCCTTCATATTTAAGATATTTACCACCCATTATTCCTTGCAGCTCAGGGAATTCGAAAACAATTTCGCTACATAAGTCGTTTTTACAGTATTTAGCAGCTTCTACTATTTTTTTTTCTTCTAAAGACTTATCATTTAAAAATTTAATAATTTTTTTAGTAACTTCCTCTATCCTTTCTACCCTCTGAAATATATTTCCAAGTCCTTTTAAATATGAAACAGATTTAAGCTTTTCATTTCTTTCGCTTGAAGCAACTTTTTTATCACTTTCTACAAAAAACTTTGCATCTGAAAACCTTGCCCTTAGTACTTTCTCATTACCTTTGGCAATATTATTATTTGACTCTTCAAGACCATTTGAAATAACGCAAAAAGTTGTACTAATATTTTTTTCAGAGCTTAAATCTAGTTTAGAAAAACTTTCGTTTTTAAATAAAAGAGGAACGTATCTCTGATGAATTTTCATGACTGTTGAGAGAACTTCAACAGGAAGATCAAGAAATTCATTACTAAATTTGCCAATAATTAAGTCTGGCCATTCAACTAAATCAGTTAGTTCATTTAGTAATCCTTCTGAAAGATCAGGTTTCAGATTTAAAGATTTAGATGCCTGATTTATTAAACTTTCAATTTTTTCTTTTCTTTCTTTTCGAATTGCTAATACTCTATTTCTTTTCAATAATTCAAAAAAATCATCAGAATTCTGAACTTCTAAAACTTCATTAATTAACCTATGACTTTTTGTTTTATTACTTATTTTGATTTTTGGATCACATTCATCAAATTCAAAATCAAGAATTTCATCATTATAAATAGAGGCAATCCACCTAATAGGTCTTGAAAATTTTATGTTCCCACCCCCCCATTTCATAAATCGAGGACCTTGAAGACTCTTTACTAATTTTGGGATAATCGAAGACAAAGAAATTTTTGTTGATAGTCCTTTCTCAATTTTCTTTCCAAATACAAAATCACCCTTTTCCGTGTTTTTTATTTCTAGCTCACTTACATCTATATCTAAGCTATTAGCAAATCCTAAAGCAGCATTAGTAGGACATCCATTTAAATAAGCTAAATTTGCTTTAGGCCCTTTTCTTTCTATTATCTTGTCTTCTGCATAATCAACTAAACCTTCGACAAGAAGAATTATCCTCCTTGGTGTGGAGGTAACAACTATTTGTTCGAATTTGATTAACTTTTTATCCAATTCAAATTCTATTAGAGATTTAAATTGCTCTAGAACAGAATGAGAAAATTTTGCGGGCAACTCTTCTGTTCCTATCTCAAGTAAATATTTAGACAAGAAAAAAATATGACTTCACTTACTATAATTTACTACCAGTTAAATAAGCTTTTCGCTAATGTATAAAAAGAGATATGTTTTGGTCCTTTGGTCAAGGTTGAGAAAGTAAAAAAGAAAAAAGATTCTGCAAAGGAAGAGACTGTTTGTTTAGCAAATGGACTAGAAGTCTCTAAATTTGAAAATTTTAAAAAAAGTAGCCAATTTCTTAAGGAACCACTTGCTACAGAATTAGTCAATGAAAGTGATCATTTTACTAATGATGCAGTTCAGTTATTAAAATTTCATGGTAGTTATCAACAAGATAACAGGGAAAATAGAAGGCCTGGCAAAAGTAAAGATTGGCAAATGATGCTTAGGTTAAGAAATCCGGGCGGTGAAGTCCCTGGGAAATTATTTTTAGCCTTAGATGAATTATCTGACAAACTAGGTAATGGAACACTTAGGGCCACTACAAGACAAGCCTTTCAAATGCATGGAATTAGAAAGGAGAACCTGAAGGAAGTAATTCAAACAATAGTAAATTCAATGGGCTCTACATTAGCTGCATGTGGAGATATAAATAGAAACGTTATGGCACCCGCGGCTCCATTTGATTCGCCAGACTATAATATTGCAAGATCATTGGCAAAAAAAGTTGCAGATCTTCTCACCCCAATGGCTGGCCAAGGCACTTTTTTAGAGCTTTGGGCTGATGGAGATTTAGAGTACACCATAAAGCCTGACAAAGACATTGAAGCAATTAGGAAGCTCCAATTTAAAGACAATGTTTTTAGTGGGATAAAAGATGAGCCTCTCTATGGTTCAACTTATTTACCGAGAAAATTTAAATGTGCTGTTACAGTTCCTGGGGACAATTCTGTTGATCTTCTTACCAATGACATAGGAATAGTTGCCTTTACCTCTAAAGATGGAAACTTAGAAGGGTGCAACTTCTATATTGGAGGTGGTATGGGTCGCACACATAATAATGAAGAGACCTTTGCAAGAATTGCAGATCCACTTGGATATGTTGAAGAACCTGATGTTTATGAATTAATACAAAGCATTGTTGCTATTCAAAGAGATTATGGTGATAGAAAATCAAGAAAAAATTCGAGAATGAAATATCTTCTTCATAGAAAAGGAATTAAATGGTTCAAAAAGATACTCTCTGATAAGTATTTCAAAAAAGATATTAAAAAAATTAGAAAAGAACCTGATAAGGTTCTCATTGATTACCTAGGTTGGCATAAACAAAATAAAACCTCCCATTTCGTAGGTTTACCATTATTATCAGGGAGATTATCTGGAGATAAGAAGAATATCATTACAAGTATTGTTAAAAAATATAATTTAGATTTAAGACTCACACCAAATCAAGATATTTTACTTTGTAATATCCCCAATAAAAACAAAGGTGAAATTCAAAAATCTCTATCAAAAATTGGATACGAAAATTTAGAAAACATTAATGAAATACAAAGACACGCTTTAGCTTGTCCCGCTTTACCACTTTGTGGTCTTGCAATGACTGAAGCTGAAAGAATACTACCTGATGTATTAAAAAGGATTGAAAATTTACTATTAGATCTAAAAATACAAAAGACAATATTATTCAGAATGACAGGCTGTCCGAATGGATGTACCAGGCCTTATATGGCCGAATTAGCACTTGTTGGAAGTGGGCAAAATAAATACCAATTATGGTTGGGGGGAAGTAAAAATCTACAAAGGCTTGCTAAACCATTTTTACAAAGAATGGAACTTAACGATTTAGAAAAAACTCTTAAACCATTATTTGATAATTGGAAGAGTAATTTGGATTTGGATTTCGGAGATTTTATAAATACTCAAGATGAAAATTATATATTGAATTTACTAAACGAAAATCAATAGAATTTATATTTTTCCATATAGGGCATTTGCCTTTTTATTTTTCCAAGCCCATAATTGATCACCATAACTAAAATGCCACCATTCATTAGGATGTTGAGCGAATCCGAATTTAGTCATAATTTCCCTTAATAAATTTCTTCTACTATTCCAAATAATTGCTTCTTCGTTCTTTATGTTTGCATAAAAATAAGGATTTGAGGTCTCATCCATTTGATCAACAATGCTACCCATTTCAACAAGATTACCCTTTTTATCTGATAAACAAACATCCAATGCGGCCCCAGTTGAATGAGGGGGAGGACACCTAGTGTCATAAGAAGGATATGCCCAAAATTTTTCAACTTTTTTTAAAATGGATGGATAAGATTTTATGTTTTCAAAAGAAATATCAATATCGGATTTTTCACACTCTAATAAAAATGCTCTTTTAAACATAAATTCTTGGACTTCTAGAGGTCGCCAACTGTCATAAATTAAAAGGTTAAAACTACTCTTTGAAATCAAATAATCATTTACTTTTACTAATCTATTTACTACCTCCTCTCTTAATTTCCAAATAGAAGATTTATCTTTGTAAGGTGCTCCTAAATGAGAGTAAGGGTGGGGATCTAAAAACTTTAGGCAGCTAGGTATAGCTATTAATTTTTCTCCATTATCTTTAATTGGTATTTTATTCCAAATTTTCAATTCAAATTTGCAATTGATTTATAGTGCCATATATATCAAAAATTACAATGATAGTTTTCAATTTAAGAAATCATGAATGAATTTATTATCAGCGTTATCAATAAGTATATTCCTTAAAATAATATTTTTTGTTAAATCAGGATCATCACTAACAATCTTAATAGCCTCTTCACGAGCCTTATCAATAAGAAATTTATTGTTAGGTAAATTGTCCAGTACAAAATCAGGCAATCCGGATTGTCTATATCCTAAAATCTGTCCTGGTCCTCTAAGCTCCAAGTCTTTTTCAGCGATATAAAAGCCATCATTAGATTTTTGCAAAACACAAAGTCGTTTATTTTCTAATCCATTTTTATCGGGGGTTACCAGATAACAAAAAGATTTTGTTGATCCTCTACCAACTCTCCCCCTTAATTGATGTAGCTGGGACAATCCAAATCTGTCCGAATTATAAATAATCATAATTGTGGCGTTAGGGACATCAATGCCAACCTCAATTACTGTGGTTGAAACCAATATATTAATTTCATTCTTTAAAAAAGAATTAATTACTTCATTCTTTTCTTGTGAACTTAATTTGCCATGTAATAATCCAACTTTTTTGTTAAAAAAGACCTCTTCCGATAAATGTTTGAATGTTTTTTTTGCGGAGCTTAAATTCATTTTTTCTGAATCTTCTATAAGTGGCAAAATAACATAAGCTTGCTTTCCCTTATTGATCTCATCTTCAACAATCTTGAACAAGTTAGATAAATCGTCTTCTGAAATTATTTTTGTTGTTATGGGAACTCTCCCAGGAGGTAGTTCTGTAATTTGACTCACATCTAAATCACCATAAATAGAAAGCGCAAGAGTTCTTGGAATTGGCGTTGCTGTCATTGATAGCAAGTTAGTATTTTCTCCCTTATTTAATAATCTATTTCTTTGAGTGACTCCAAATCTATGTTGTTCATCAATTACGACCATGCCTAATGCATTAAAGATGACTTTATCCTCAAATAATGCATGAGTACCTACGAGGATATCAACTAATCCATTGTTCAAATTAGAGAAAATTTCTTTTCTCTTTTTTTGAGGAGTATTCCCAGTAAGAAGTTCAACAGAAACAAAAAGAGGGTTCAAATATTTTAATAAATTTTTATAATGCTGTTCTGCTAACACCTCAGTTGGGACCATAAATGCACCTTGCAGGTTTTTTTCAATGACAAGTAAAAGAGACGCTATTGCAATTATGGTTTTACCGCTTCCCACATCTCCCTGAAGCAATCTAGACATTGGTACGGGACTAGATAAATCTTTCTTAATTT
This sequence comes from Prochlorococcus sp. AG-424-P18, assembly GCA_003213235.1. Taxonomy (GTDB): domain Bacteria; phylum Cyanobacteriota; class Cyanobacteriia; order PCC-6307; family Cyanobiaceae; genus Prochlorococcus_A. The sequence continues at coordinate 119,656 of QCNJ01000001.1, forward strand.
CATCTAAAACATTTTCTTGAGATTTTGTTAATTCAAAAGGAAAAGTATTTAAAAATTCTCTTAATAAAGATTTCTTTTGAGGTAATTGTTGGGAAGTTACATTTTTATTATTCTTTCTTTTTCTAAGAAGGAACTTTATTTGAAGTAAGAATAACTCATCAAAAACCAAACGTTTTTTTGACTCAATAAGTGCCTGTTGAGTTGGTGGAAAATGAATATTAATCAACGACTCTGCTTTTGATAATAAAGATAATGAATCAAGTTGCTTTTTATTTAAAATTTCTGGATATTGCTTTGCATAAATTAGTACCTTTCTCATAAGTTTTATAAAACTCATATTTGATAATGCTTCACCTAATGAATACAAGGGTAATATTTTGCCTGAGAAATTAAAATTATCATTGTTATCCTTAAGAATTTCAATCTGCGGATCTACAAAAGTTTTGCCATACTCTGTCAATTTAACCTTACCGGAAATTGCTAATTTGGTACCAGTTGTATACAAAGATTTTTGGGATGTGAAGAAGGAGTAAGATCTAAATCTTCTTCCTAAAAAAAATTTTGTAACCTTTATTGAAGACGTTTCATCAGAAACTAAGATATTCATTATTGATAAATTACTATTTTTTTTACTCTTATGAATATAAAATCTTTTAACGTTTGCGATGCACGTGTATAAATTATCTGGTTTTAAATTTATTATCTTGACTCTATTTGTATAGTCAAGATATGTTCGTGGGAAATAATTAATTAGATCTTTTATATGAAATATCCCTAATTCATTAAGCTTATTTTTATAAACTTTTCCTATATTTTTTATTAAAATAATATCTGAATCAAAAGATAAGCTTGAATCAGCTTTATTCAGAAAAACATGATTAGAAATATTATTAGAACTTTCTATTTCTAGAGTTTTACCTAGTTTATAAAGATTTTTTCTTGTATCTATAATTAACCTTTTTCTTTGATTTTCATCTAATTTATTGTATTCATTATATTTTTCAGAAAATTTATAAAATATCTTTAAATATTCGTCTGAAAGATTTAGATTATCTAGTTTTTTTAATGATTCATGCAAATAATCATTAAAATATTTTTCCCTTCCTAAAGTATTAATAAATTTGTTCTCAGTTTCAAGAGTAAGAGATTTTTGAAGAGGTCTTATCCAATCTTTAATTAATTTATTATTATTATTCCTGCTAGTAGTCACATTTGAAAAAAAAGTTATTTTTTCAACGTATCTTATTCAAAGTTATTTCTTTTTGCCTCCAATATGTCTCTTTTTTAATCAAACGCTGAAATTGCTTTTTTAGTTCATTTATTTTGTTCCTTTGAATAGAAAGATGTAGATTTTTAAACTCTAACTCAACAGTAGATATATTCAAGAAAATAATGCTTGGAAAATTATTGCCAATTAATGATGACCGATTTAAGTCTAATTCGAAATTAATAACAAAAGGATATGGATGTTTTATCATAAACTCTTTGCTTACTAAATAACCAAAGGAATCTTTAGATATCATTTTTTTTATTAGATTTGCCTTGAATAATTCTTGGTTAATATCATATGAAAGATTCAATAGTAAATTTTTCAATGACTTTTCTATTAAGTCAAAACTATTAAGAATCTGATTTTTTGGTAAATTATCGATTTGATTGATATTTTCTTTTTCATGATGTCTTGTTTTTTCCATCTTTTCTTCTCCTATTAATTCAAGTAAGGAGGAAATAAATTGTTTTTCAACTCCTAAATTTTCAAAAATATTGTTTTTAGATAAATAATTATTATGGTGGTTATTATCTAAATCAAGCGATACGAATCTCTCATAATTATGAGCTTGATAATATTCAGAAGTATTTGAAAAGTCATCAGTAATCCCGAACTGAGTTGGGTTTTTAAATTTAAAACCATCTTCATATTGAAATTTTTCTTTTTGATCATCCTTTTTTTTTGTAGAACTATCAAAAATAGTAAATTTAATTTCCTTATTTATATTATTTTGAATTTCATTTATCTTTAATTGTTCTACTGTTAAAAAGGGCAAATTCGTGAATATTAATTTACTTATTTTTTTTTCAAAAAGATTGTTGAATTCATTCTCATTAAAGAAATTATCATTAATTGTTGGATAACTATATATTTGATTAAGGCCTTTTTCTACAGAGATGAAAAGTAGATCTCTTACTAGATTCAGATAAAGTTCATATTCCCTATAGATATCTCTGGTTAATATTCTTTTTTGTTTGTCAGCTCTCTCTAATTGAGAATTAATTTTATTTATATCTATGTAATTATTGAAATTATTCAAATCATTCAAGTGACTAATTTGTTTGCATTGATGCGACCTCTTCAGCAAAGTCCATCTGATTTTTTTCGATACCTTCACCCAATGTATATCTTGTAAAGCGTCTGACTTTGATATTTTCACCAATTTTTGCAGCTGCTTGTTTAACAAGATCCTCAACTGTTAGAGAACTATCTTTAATGTAAGGTTGTGAAAGCAAAACAAGCTCATTAAGTCTTTTTGCTATTCTTCCTTCAACTATTTTTTCTTTAATTTGTTCTGGTTTTCCAGATAAATCATCCCTACCCATTTCAATCTGCTTTTCTTTTTCCACAACATCTTCTGGTATCTCATCAATTGATACATACTCAACATTTGGGCATGCTGCTACTTGCATTGAGACATCCTTCAACAGAGATTGGAATATATCACCTCTAGCAACGAAATCAGTTTCACAATTTAACTCTAGTAAAACTCCGACTCTTGATCCAGTATGTATATAACTACCAATTGACCCTTCGGCCGCTACTCTTCCCGATTTCTTTTCTGCACTAGCTATGCCTTTCTTTCTTAACCATTCCAAAGCCTTATCTAGATTTCCTTCAGTTTCGTTTAGTGCTTTTTTGCAGTCCATCATTCCTGCGCCAGTTTTGTCTCTAAGATCTTTTACAAGTTTTGCTGTAATGTTTCCCATTTGAAGTAATAAAAAATAGTGAATAGTAAGTTTTAAATTGGAATTTAATTTTTTCTTTCGGCATTAGAGCCCTTTCTACCCTCATTTATGGCATCTGCAAGTCTTCCCAAAATGAGTTGCACAGATCTAACGGCATCATCGTTACAAGGAATTGGAACTTCACACAAATCCGGATCGCAATTTGTATCCAACATTGATACTAATGATATGTCTAATTTTCTAGCTTCTAATACTGCATTAGATTCTCTTCTCTGATCAACCAAAACAACTACATCTGGTAATCTTCTCATACCCTTAAGTCCACCTAAGTATTTTTGTAATCTTTCAAGTTCTCTCCTTAGTACTGCAGCTTCTTTTTTAGGCCTAATTGCTATTGAACCACTACTTTCCATTCTTTCTAGATCCTTTAATCTTTCAATCCTAGCTTTCATTGTTGTCCAATTAGTCAACATACCTCCAAGCCATCTTTGATTTACATATGCAGCTCCACAGCGTGTAGCTTCCTGAGCTACTACATCTGATGCTTGTTTTTTTGTACCAACAAATAGGAAACGTTTACCGCTTTTTGCAGCATTTCTCGTCCATTTATATGCATTGTTCATGCACAACGCTGTTTTTACGAGATCAATAATATGAACTCCATTTCTTGCACAATATATGTACTTAGACATCTTGGGATTCCAACGTCTAGTTTGATGCCCAAAATGAGCACCAGCTTCCATCATTTCTGATAGTGATACAACAGCCATAATTTAAAAAAGGTTTCGGGTTAGCCTCCATCTGACGGGGAATTAATATTAATAATTCACCCGAAACTGTCAGATGTGTGAAATTTAATTTGGACTATTCTAGCAAGTCATGTGTATTTCTAAAAGTTTTTTATCTCGATTTGGTTAACTGTTTTATGTAAATCATATTTAGAGGGATCCTAAGTATCTCAAGTGCAAGTCTATTTCTTCTTTTATTTACTAGAAATCTTAATAAAGGAAGGATTCTATCAACACTGATTAATCCTCCCAAGCAAAGAATTTGCCAAAGTAATTTATGGAGAGGAGTTAATTGAATCATAAATCTAACCCTTAAATTTGGGTGTTTCTTATAAAACACTAAAGCCATTTTTGCTCTCTCTATTTCTTGAGCTATTAATGAATCTATTTGTTCGCAATTAAATGGCGGATGCCAATGAAAACCTATTGCATTTGGGCATTTAATTAATTTTGTCCCAATTTTTTTTAATCTTTCTCCAAGTTCTAAATCCTCCCAACCGTAAAGACTAAAAGAAGTATCAAATAATCCCACACTTAAAATTAATTCTTTTGATATCGCTACATTCCCAGTAGCAAAGTATGCAAAAGAAGTGTCCATTATTTTATGTTTTTCACTTTGAGGATTTAGAAAATTAGATGTATTGACTACCGAGCCATAGGTAAAACATTTTCTATCATTTTTTCTCCAAAAGGCAAGTAATTTTTCTACGTGGCAATTTATAAAATTGTCTAAAACAATAAGATCACTATCAATGAATATAATAATTTCATATTTTGATTTAATTACTCCCAGATTTCTTCCAAGTGCAGGCCCTCCATGTTCTTGCTGAAATAGAATAACGTGTGGGAGATTAGCTTTGTTTTTATTTATCCATGAGGTTGTCCCGTCATCTGATCCATCATCGACTACTATTACTTCATAATTACTTATATTTGTATTTAATTTTTGATTCTCAAGCGCAAATAGACACTTCTCTAATATAGGCAATCTATTGTAAGTCGGTATAATAATACTTACATTCATGATTATGTCTTAAATATGCATAATATATTGAACTCCAAAAGATAAAAATAAAAGATTTCCCTAATCAGCTGCACCGCCGTTATTTGCTGTACCTGTAACGTTTCCACCATCAGGTCTACCATCAGTTCTTAATTTCCTTTTTTTGAATTTTCTAGCATAGGCTCTATTACGTTCCTGCTTTTCTTTTTTTAGATTCCTTCTCTTAGACATAAAATTTTTAACTTTTAATTATATTAGCTCACTATGAGCACTATATATTTTACCATCTTCCATATTTAATATCCTATCAGCCATATCAGAAATTCTTGGATCATGCGTCACCATAAGCACAGAACAATTTTGCTCTTTTGCTAGTTTCCTTAAAAGGGTTACTATTTCTCTACCTGTGACGCTATCTAAAGCAGAAGTGGGCTCATCAGCTAATAAAAGTTTTGGATTAGCAGATAAAGCTCGTGCAATTGCTACTCTCTGTTTCTGCCCACCAGATAAGTCATTTGGCAACTTTTTATTATGTTCTTCTAATCCTACTGCTGACAACCAATTCCGTGCTATTTCACGTCTTTGCAAATATGTTAAACCTTTTATTAAATCGGCACCCATCTGGACATTTTGTTCTGCTGTTAAACATCTCAGAAGATTGTGACCTTGAAAAATCATTCCAATACTTCTTCTAAGAATCTGACGAGTTTTCCTTGATGCTCCATTTAACTGATTATTTAATACAGTTAAATCTCCACTTTGACAGGTTCTCAAGGCACCAATTAATGTTAAAAGAGTCGTTTTACCACACCCAGAAGGTCCTTTCAAAAGAACCAACTCTCCTTTATCAATATTTAAATTAACGTCATTAAGAACTTGTTTTTTATTCTCATTTTTTCCATAAAAGTGACTCAAATTATTTATTGAGACTGTTTTAAGGTTTTTAACATTATTTTTTGATTTATTAGCTTTAACCATTTATCTTGAATTGTTAAAAAATTTCGGCAGGATCAGCATCAACTAATTTACGCATCGCAACAGCGGCGGACCCCATACACATAACTAAAACTAATACGAAAATTAAAATAGTTTTGTCTGCGTCCATTATTATTGGGAGTTTAGTAGAATTTCTTATAACTGAGTAAAGTATTTGACCAGAGAAATAAGCAGGTAAATAACCAAACAATGCCAGTAAAAACCCCTCTCTAGCTACAACAAAGAAAAGGGACTTAAGTCTATACCCCATTGCCAATAAGGTTGCGTACTCTGGGAGGTGATCTGTAACGTCACTATAAAGAATTTGATAAACAACCACACACCCTACAACGAAACCCATCAATGCTCCCAAACTAAATATAAAACCTATTGCCGTACTATTTTTCCAATAATTCTTCTCAAATTCTATAAATTGATTTTTTGTAAGAACCCTAACATCATTTGGGAGTGAGATATTTAATATCCTTGAAATCAATTCAGGATCAGATCCTTTTTTTAGCTTTACCAAACCAATTTCTATACTGCCAGGAGGATTAGCAGGGAAAAGTCTTAAGAAGGTTTCTCGACTAGTTATCAAATTACCATCTGCGCCAAAAGACGGTCCCAACTCCACAAGGCCCTCAACAATTACTCTTTTACCAGCAACCTCAGTCTCTACTTTTTTTTCAGATAAAAACCATTCCTCAATCGGTCCAAATTCAGGTCTAGATAGTTTGTCAAAAAGAACTCTTGATGGATTTCTCAATTTATAAGCTTTCTTTGAGAATCCCTCATCTAAAAGAAGTGAATCGGAGGGATTAAAACCTAATGCAAGTATTGATCTAGTTTTAAGATTTTCGGGATTTCTCCAAAGTAAATAATTTAGATTAACGGGAGCAGTTTTTTCAACATCCTCTACTGCGAGAGTTTGAATTAATCTTCTTTTTGGGAATCCACTCATGCTTATAGAACTTTTTGATCTGGGACTTATCAAAACAAGATCAGCATCTAGAAGTTTATGAATAGTTACGCTCGTGTCAAATAAACCATCTCTAAAACCTAATTGCATAAACATCAAAATCCCCGCAAAACTGATTCCAGCTATGGCAACTGCTAACCTTAATGGTTGCCTAGTTAATAACAGCCAAGCTAATGGTATTTTTCTAAATTTTAAAAAAGAAAAACTCATTATGGAATAAATTTTGCAATCACTTTCATTCCTGCATAGTTTTGAACGATATCTATAGAATCTTGATTTAGTTTTACTAGTACCTCGATAATTCGTGAATCAGCATCCCCTGTTGGATCAGTCGATAGAACTTTTCGTTGTTTTACCTGAGGACTAATCCTAATCACCTTTCCCTTAAGATTTTTTTTGAAACCTCCATTCTCACTGCTCAATTCAACATTCTGAGAGATAAAGACCCTATCGATGTCAGATTCATAAACTTCTATCAAAGCTTCCATTTTTTGACTAGAACCAATGTCCAAAATCCCCTCATTTTGGGGCCTTTCACCAACTCTCGTATTTATTCCAAGGATAAAACCATCGATTGGACTCCTTAGTTTTGAATTAAATAGATCTATCCTAATGTTTTTTTGATCTCCGATAAGGTTTATTTTCTGTTTTTGCAATTTTAATAATTCATCTCTTCTTTGTGAAAAATCTACAAACGAATATACATCTTTTTTCAAAGCCAACTCATACCTTTGAATTTGATCTTTCTTTAGGGTAATTTCCTCGTTAATAGTATTAATTAAATTTTTGTTTCTTTCAAGATCAGCGATTAATTTTTCTCCATTTTCAAAGATTGCGAGGATGTCACCTTTTTTTACGAAATCCCCTTCATTTACTAAAATTTCGACAATTCTGGGAGAAGAGCCAAACTGACTTATTGGAGCTGCCAATTGTCTAATCTCTCCCGAAGGAGAAAGTTGACCAAGTGCGGCAACAGCTGTAATGGGAGGTATGAAATCTGAAGTTATTTCCTCTTTAAATTTTGAACTAGATTTATTATTTCCAGAACAGGAAATTACACCAAGAGATATTGGTGTAAATAATAAAAAATAAATAAATAAATTTCTTAATATTTTTAATTTCATTAAAAATCGAAGAGTACTGTTTTTATGTAGTTATTGACCCATTTTTCATCAAAATATTTTAAAAGAACCATGCTAGTCTTCTCATTTTTCATTTGTTGAACACAATAATTTTTTTGAAAATCAATTCTCTCTTGGATAATTTCCTCATTAATTTCCGGTTTAGCTTTCTTACTTAATTTGATCAAAATAGTGAGGTATTGATCAACAACTCTACAAAAATCATTGTTTTCAAATTTACTTTTTAAGGAAGCAAAAAATACATTATTAGAAAAAATTTCCCCCCATTTAGGAATCTCTCTCAAAGAGGTAAAAGAACTCTTATCAACTTCAGAAAGTAATTTTTCATATTTCAAAGCTTGGTTTCTTGATGCCGGTGATAAATCAACAATAGCAGCAGAAACAATATCATTTATTTTTACCAAATCCATTCCAAAAATTGGGATATCAAACTTTGGATCAGGAAAAAAAACGCAGTGTAAAATTTTAAGATTCTTTGAAAATTCTGCTACTTCAATATGTAACTTTCTAAAACCTTTTGCTTTATGAAATTCATTTTCAATATAAAGTTCTCTGCCTATTTCATTAGATATTATGTTAGTTAGTTTTGGATCAATTTTTATACTCTTAAGGTCCTCAAGCATGGATCTATGCTCTCTAATATTTTGTAATAAATCCAAAATAAGAGGGTCATTTAATTTTGTTTTAATTAAAGATTCAGACAACAAGACTAAAAAGTACCAAAATAGAATTTAGATAGAGAACCGAAATGAACGTAGGAGAAGTTATCTACTACACCCATTCAAGCAAAACTAGATGTGTTTTTGTGGATAATAAAGAATTGCCGCTTATAAGCATTGATATTTGGTGCAAAGCAGGTTCTTCATTTGAAGATGTTGATAAAAACGGCACTGCTCATTTTCTAGAGCATATGATTTTTAAGGGATCTAACAAAATAATGCCGGGTGAGTTTGACAATAAAATTGAATCACTAGGCGGATTAAGTAACGCTTCAACAGGATATGATGATGTGCATTACCATGTCTTAGTTCCACCAAGTAACTTTAAAGAATCACTTGCTCTTTTGACAAATATTGTAATTGCTCCAGATTTTAATCCAGGTGAATTTATAAAAGAAAAAGGGGTAGTTATCGATGAAATAAAACAACAAAATGATCAGCCTGAAGAAAGATTATTTAATTATTTTTTAAAAAGGGTTTGGTTAAGTCCGAATTATGCTAATTCGATTCTGGGAACTGAACATTGTATTAAAAACTTAGAGATAAATGACCTTGTGAAATTTCATAGCAAACATTACAATACTGACAAAATTTGTATTGCAATTGCAGGAAATCTCTCTGAAGAAATTTATAAAATTTTTGAAAAAAGTGATCTATCTGGCATAAAAAAAAGTCCAAATTTAATAAATCTAAAAAATAAACCTTCTTTAAAAATCAGGAATCGTAGAGAATTAATTAAGTTTGATAATTTAGAGTTTTCAAGAATATTTATGGCTTGGTTTATCCCAAACCTAAATGATCAAAAAAATATTATTGGGCTTGAAATATTAGCATCAATACTCTCTGTTGGAAGAAACAGTAGATTAGTTAAAATTTTAAAAGAAGACAGTAATCTTGTTGAATCGGTATATGTAGATGTAAATGCAGGAGAATTAGGAGGATTATTTATAATTGAAGCAAGTTGTGAGTCCAAAGATATTGATTTAGTAGAAAAGCAAATTAATAAAACAATTGAAGAGATCTCAAATTGTAAAGCCTTGGCTTTGAATGAAATAAAAAAAGCAATAAATATTGTGAAGAGTAACTATATCTTTAATTTGGAGACATCTACACAACTCTCTTCATTCTTTGGAAATGAACTTCTTTGGGGGAGAAAATCTTCAATAAATAATCTAGAAAGTCATTTAAAATATTGGAGTGACTTGGATAACTTCAAAGAGATTACAGAATACATACGTGGAGAGAAATTTACTTTAGTTGCATCCTCTAAGTAAATGTTAAAAAGATATTTTTTAAATCATAAAAAGAGAAATTTTTCAACTGCTTCAATTTGGATAAAAGGTGGGAGTGATATGGATAGTACTGGCAAAAAAGGGATAAACAAGATTCTTTGTTCATTACTTACCAGAGGATGTGAAGGTTTTAACAATTTCACTCTCTCTGAGTATATTGAGTCCTATGGAGCAGAATTAAATCAAGAAATATTTGAAGATGGTATTTCAATAAGCCTTAAATCCTTAAATGAACATTTCAGCAAGTTATACCCTTTATTAGATTTAATAATTAATAAGCCAATTCTCTCGGAAACAGAATTTAAAAAAGTAAAAAAATCTTCTACTGATTACCTAAAGAAGGATAGAGAGAATCCATTCAATATCTGTTTTGAAAAATGGAGAAAAATAGTTTACTCAAATCATCCTTATGCATTTAACACTATTGGCAATGCAGACGATGTCTCAAAGATTACCTATGAAGATGTTTTACTCGAGTTTAAGAATTTTAAAAATAGAGAAAAGTATTTAATTTCAAATAATCCCGAAATAAATGGAGAAAATTTTGGAATATTAGAAAAAAAAATCCCAAAAGAACAATCAGGACGTGTAAATCATAATTTAACTGCTGCTAATAGATTTGATTACATAAATAATGATTCAAATCAAACAATAATAATGATGGGGGACCAAACTTGCTCGCGAAGAAGTAGTGAATATTTTCCTCTCAAGGTTTTGGAGTCATATTTATCTTATGGAATGAGCGCTGCTTTATTTAAACTTTTTAGAGAAAATCATGGTATTACTTACGATTTAGGTGTTTATTATCCTATCAGGAGTGGAAATGCACCATTTTTAATTTATTTATCCGTATCTAATGATCAAGCACTTTTTGCTTTTGAACTTTTATCAATACTATGGAAAAATTTACTTTTAAATCCGATGACTGATGCTGAAATATTTTTAGCAAAAGAAAAACTAAAAGGTTCTTTTTTATTAGGAAACCAATCACTAGATGAAATTTTACAGAGAAAGATACAATTAGTTAGTTATGGAATTTCACCAATTTCTGAGAACGATTTAAATTCAAAAATAGAGGAAATTTCTTCGTTAGATATTTTGAAATTAACTATTAAGTATTTTTCAAAACCTTTTCTAAGTATTTCTGGAAAAAAAAATATATGCTTAGAAATTTCTAACAGGTGGAAGAAAAACTTCTAGATTAGTTTTTCTCAATCTTATCAATATCTATTAAAAATGAACCTCTCCTAAACTTTACTTCAACAGTATCTGGAGATTTAATTGAAAGGATTTCCCCAATTTCATCAATTGCCACAAGATCAGGTGGTCTTAACATCGGCATATTATCTGAAGTTTTCAAGTAAGAGACTGGCGCAATCAACTTAACCTTATCGTTTATCTCAAATTTCATTTATAAAATAAATATATTAAAGAGTAGTATAAGCATAAAGTTAGAAAAAATATCAACGAAATGCACTGATTCATTCTAGAATCCTAGAACTAACTTTCTACAAATTAATGAATCAAAAATTTAAAACATTAATTTTATGGTCTTTACCTATACTTCTTGTAATAGCACTTTCCTACCAATTTTTATCTTCAAGCAACGTAGATTCTCTTAAATCTAATGGCACTACTGTTGCACCAAGAAATTCAGCGGTAGCAAGAGTTAGTTACGGCAGATTTTTAGATTACATTAATTCGGGGAGGGTTACATCTGTTGATATTTTTGAGGGAGGCAGAAATGCAGTTATAGAGACTATTGACTCGGATTTAGACAATAAAGTTCAAAGGTTGCGTGTAGATCTTCCAGGCTTAACACCAGAACTTATAAATATCTTAAAAAATGAGGGAATTAGTTTTGATGTTCATCCAATAAAAACAGCTCCTCCTGCATTAGGAATTTTAGGTAATTTACTCTTCCCGGCTATCTTAATTGGAGGTTTAATTTTGTTGGCGAGGAGGTCAAATGGTATGCCGGGAGGTCCAGGCCAAGCAATGCAGTTTGGAAAAACTAAAGCAAGATTTGCAATGGAAGCTGAAACAGGAGTTGTATTCGATGATGTCGCAGGCGTTAATGAAGCTAAACAAGATTTGCAAGAAGTTGTCACTTTTCTGAAAAAACCAGAAAAATTTACTTCTGTAGGAGCAAGAATTCCCAAAGGGGTTCTATTGGTAGGACCTCCTGGTACTGGTAAAACCCTTTTAGCTAAAGCAATTGCAGGTGAAGCTGGTGTACCATTCTTCTCATTATCAGGTTCTGAATTCGTTGAAATGTTTGTTGGTGTTGGCGCTAGTAGAGTTAGAGACCTTTTCAAAAAAGCTAAAGAGAATAGCCCTTGTTTAATTTTTATTGATGAAATCGATGCAGTCGGAAGGCAAAGAGGTGCAGGTATTGGTGGAGGTAATGATGAGAGAGAACAAACTCTCAATCAATTACTTACTGAAATGGATGGTTTCGAAGGTAATAGCGGCATAATAATAATTGCAGCCACAAATAGGCCCGATGTTTTAGACTCAGCGCTAATGAGACCAGGCAGATTTGATAGACAGGTAACTGTAGATGCACCTGATATCAAGGGCAGACTATCAATATTGGAAGTTCATGCAAGGAATAAGAAACTTCAAGAGGATTTAACGCTTGAAAGCATTGCGCGAAGAACACCAGGTTTTACTGGAGCCGATTTAGCAAATCTATTAAATGAGGCTGCTATATTAACTGCCAGGAGAAGAAAAGAATCTATAAGTATCTCAGAAATTGATGACTCTGTAGATAGAATTGTCGCAGGAATGGAAGGTTCTCCATTAACAGATGGTAGAAGCAAGAGATTAATTGCTTATCATGAAGTTGGCCATGCTCTCATAGGTTCACTTGTCAAAGCCCATGATCCTGTTCAAAAAGTTACCGTCATTCCAAGAGGTCAAGCTAAAGGATTAACATGGTTTACCCCAGATGATGAACAAACCCTTGTTAGTAGGGCTCAACTAAAAGCTAGGATAATGGGTGCTTTAGGAGGAAGAGCTGCTGAGGATGTAGTTTTTGGAGAAGGTGAGATTACGACAGGAGCTGGAGGTGATTTCCAACAAGTTGCTTCAATGGCCCGCCAAATGGTTACTAGATTTGGAATGAGTAATTTAGGTCCAATAGCTTTAGAAAGTGGTAATCAAGAAGTATTTGTAGGTAGGGATTTAATGACTAGAAGTGAAGTTTCTGATTCAATCTCTAGACAAATTGATGAAAGTGTAAGAATAATGGTCAAAGAATGTTATAAAGAAACCTACGATATCGTAAGCAGAAATAGAGAAGCTATGGATAAGATAGTTGACCTATTAATCGAAAAAGAAACATTAGATGGTGATGAATTTGTAAGTATTCTCTCCAAATACACCAAAATTCCTGAGAAGGAGAGAACACCCCAATTATTAAGTTAAACTTTTATTGGTTTCTTATCTAACACCAGATCAATTAAGCCGTACTCAACAGCTTCATTTGGGGACATATAAAAATCTCTATCAGTATCTTCTTTGATAGTGTCATAATCCTTTCCAGTTCTTTCTGATAATTCAGTATTTAGTCGTTCTTTTAAGAACAAAATTTCATCTGCTTGAATTCTTATATCACTGGCTTGCCCTCTAGCACCTCCAAGTGGTTGATGAATCATTATTCTTGAATGTCTAAGGCTGCTTCTTTTACCTTTAGTACCTGCCGCAAGCAAAAATGCACCCATACTAGCTGCCAAGCCAACACAAACTGTATGAATATCAGGCTTCACATGTTGCATTGTGTCAAAGATACCCAATCCGTCATATACAGATCCGCCAGGTGAATTTATGTACATATAAATGTCCTTATCTGGATCCTCTGCCTCGAGGAACAATAATTGAGCAACAATTCTATTAGCAGTTTCACTAGTAACTTGTTCTCCCAAAAAGATTATTCTCTCTCTTAATAGTCTCGAATAAATATCAAAGACTCTTTCACTACCGCCCGATTCTTCTAAAACTAAAGGGATCATAATAATATTTATCTGTTTATTAGATATTAACGATATTGAGTCAACATACGCTAACCTTATTAAGGTTTACATATAAAAAATTGAAAGAAAAATTGACTGTTTCAGATAGCAAAAAGTTATTTCATGAAAAATTTCCTTACGTCATTCCAGGTTTATATAAAAGAATAGTTGATGAAATGCTTGTCGAACTTAATCTTTTAAACCATCAAAATGAATTTACGCAAGATTATCTCTTTTGTGTCGGCCTCACCGAAACATTCAAAGAATTAATGAAAGGATATCAACCTGAAAAACACTTGGATCTACTTTTTGAATCTTTATGCAGTTCTACAAATTTTGAGGCGAAGGAAATTAATGAAATATCTAAAAAGTCTCAAAAAGAATTAAAGGATAAAACATTTAAAGATATTTTAAAATTATTAGCAGAAAAAAGTAATTCTAAACTTTATCCTTCAAGGATTTTGAATTTAGGGATATACATATTAATTTTAAACTCCCAAGATTTCAAAGAGAAAAACGAATCAGATAAAAATAAGATGACCTCTGATATTTTTGAGAAGTTAAGCTTATCTGTAAATAAAGCAGAAAAAGATATTGGAATCTACAAAAGCAGCATATCTAAAATGGAACAAGCAAAAGAATTAATCGAAGAGCTCAGAATTAAGGATAAGAAAAGCCAAAAAAAATAATAACTATTTTTTTAATCTTTTTTTATCTTTCCAGGAGACATAGGATATATAAATTACAGCAAATGTTATAAATATGAGTAAAACAAACGATGTTAAGATGAGAAATTTATTTAAATAGACTTCATAAGTTAAAAATGAAATCATATGTCAATGGATCCGTCCCCATTTCTTCCCCAAACAACCATGGCAATTGAAAAAGTAAAGATAGCAGCCAATGCTGCCCAGCCTATTTGAAAGATCATTAGAATTTAATAGTTTTTATAAATATAACAGAACTTCAAAATTTTTTAATCATTATTAAAGCTAAAGTTAATTTCTCAGAAACAAAATTTTCCCAATAGAATTGTAATAAAATTAAATTGGGTAGGTTAGTTTTAAATCATAGTACAAATATAGAAGGTCTTATTCCAATACTTCAAAAATTAGCACTGGAAAATAATATCAAGACAATAACTCCAGCTGTTATTTCAAGAGCCAGAGGAAGATCCTCTAAATTGATAATTAGATTGTCAGTGAAAACTATAAACGGATATAAAGCAATCGCAAGAAAGGGTAATACAGCTCAAGAAGTTTTTATTTCAACAGAATTAAGTAAAGATGAATTAAAAGAAATCATAGATCTTTATAATAAAAAGTAATTAAATTAAAGGATATTAGAAAATAGTTAGGAGATAACAAATGATATTTGTATTAAAATTTTTTATGTTTTTATTGGCCTTTTTTTCATTTAGTAATAAATCATTATCACTTACTGATTACCAAATAAAAAGATTTTGTTCAAAGGAAAAAAGAGTATCTTTATGTATCAAAAATTTACAAGAGAAAAGATCTGATCTCCAAAAAGGAAAGCTAATTAAAATACCTGTAACCCCTTACAAACGGTAATTAGAAATTCAATTTAAATTTCAAATTCTGATTCGAAAAGATTAAATGCATCTTTATAGCTTGTGAGAAGTTCTTCGGAATTATCAGAAAATCCTTGTCGTTCGTAATCTTCTTTTAATTCATCATATAAATAAACCACTTTGTTAAAGGCGCTCATATATTCTTTTTGTATGTCTTCATCATCGATATCATTGATTTTAGCCAGTACTAATTCGACATTTTTTTTTGATGAATGTATTTCTCTCTCAAAATCTTTATTTAACTTCCTTCTTTTTTTTGCCATTTAAAATTTCTAAATACAGATTAACAATACTAAAATTCATAGATAAATTAAATTAAAACTTATAAAATGAAGATATAGTTTCCAAATCAAAATAAAACCTCTACATTCCAAATAAATCATTGGATGATATGAATAAAAAAGAAACAACTAATCCTAAAGAACTGAAAAACCAAAACTATGAAGCCAAGAAAATGAATACTTCATCAAACTTAAAGAAAAAGAAAGATAAGGAACTTCCATGGTGGGTAGAGTTATTATTTGTTCAAATAGGATTACCAGATAAATTACTAATAAAAATATTAAAAGCCAAAAAAACATCTAAAGAATTTATTAAAAATGAAAAAAAATCAATAATAATTTTTTTGTTTGTAATTACTTCATTGGCATATTTTTATCCAGTTATTAAACATGCAAAAAATAAATTAGATTGTGAAGCGATTGCTAAAAATTATATTATTAAAAATAAAAATACAATCGGATTGAATATTAGAGAGATAAAAATGTTATCAACAAATTTCTGTTATGGAGGCGAAGAAATCTATGAAATAGAAAATTTAAAAAATTAAATTTTGAATTATTCTTTATAAATAAGCATCTCAATATTATGATAGTAATTTTAAGTTTAATAAAGTTTAAATTTTGTTCCTATGACTGATATAAAACAAAAGAAAGAACACGTAAAAAAGCATTTAAAAGATTTGAGGCAAAATTTAAAGAAAATGCATTTAGAAGTTACGGAAGAATTAATATTACCGAAGCCAGGTGATGTAAAAGACTTGATGGATAAAATGGATAAACTATTAAAATTAATAGAATCAAAATAAACTATAATTTAAATAATTTAGAATCATTAAAAGTTAAAATAATGAAAATAATAAAACAAGTTCCTCTGTTAATCCTAATCGCAATTTTCTTAATTTCTTGTAGGACATCCACTAATAAAGAGTATCCCACAAATAATTTAGAAAAAAATATTGAGGATAATCCTAATTCAGAAAAGAAAAGAATGGAAATAAAGTTTTCTTGTGGAGAGGATGATGGTATTTCAGAATACTTAGATGATGGATGGAATATTTTAAAAGAAGAATCCCAAGAAAAAATTTGTACCTGGAAATCTGTTCCTGCCACAAAAGATTGCAATATGGAAAAAGATAAAGGATGTAAAATAACAAAGCCAGATAAAATAGGTGAAGAGAAAATTTATTTATTGGAAAAATAAATTTAATATATGACTCCAAAATCAGAACGCTTAGTTGATTTAATTTTTAAGAAATTAAAGACCTATAAGAAGAAAAAAATATTTTTAGAAAAAGAAAGTTTGAATAAATTTATTCATTCAATTTTCAAAGAAAACTGAATGAAGGACTTATTTAACTTTACTGCTATAGTTAAATAAATTTTTAATTAATGTAGATATGGATAGTTTTTCATCAATAACTTTTATTCTTTCGGTAATTTTTATCGTAAGTCTTTATTTTTTATTTAGGGTTACTTCTAGTTCAAAGAATTAAAGAATATTTTCATATCTTTCCTAGATGATCGGATCATCTCTTAGTAGCAAAACCGTATGCTTATTTAAACCATCATTAATCCATTCTTTATATTCTTCTAGAACACACTTTTTATCAAAATTATCTAATAAATTAATTCTTTTTTTCGCATTATCTAGTGCCAATTTAATACAGAATTTATAATCGTTCGAGTTTTCTTTCATTTGTTTTTATTGAATCTTAGTAAAAAAAATTTCTTATTATGTATTGAAAATTACAATAATAAGCGTTGATTTTATAAGAGTATCAAGCAATACGGAAGATTTTTCAATATATTTAAGATAATAGGTATCTTTATAACAACCCTATGTCCTACGAAGCAGGCAGTAAAGAATGTAGACATTTAATTGAAGCCAAAGAAAGCCTTCTATCAACATTAGATGCGTTAAGTAATATACATTCCACCGATCTAATACAAATCCAAATTAAAGAAATTTATAATAAATTAGAACAGATGCATGACAATAGAAAAAAAATAGAATCAGCTACAAATTATCTTTAATAAAATAAATTTGACAAGAAGCTCTCAAAATTGGCTTTTTATATTGGTTACTTTTTTTTCTGATAATAAATCCAATAAAGCATCAAGCTGCGCGAGTACTTCCTTTGCTTCATTAAGATCTGGCAATAAATCTTCTTTGATGAGCATTTGATGCATCTCTCTAAGCTCTAACCTTATATATCTAAGGTGAGAACAAACTTCCTCTCTCTTAGTTGCACTCATATTTCCTTTTTGTTCTTTACATTATACAATACGATCTTTTTTGACTCCCATATGTGTTTTGTCAATTTGAAAATTTTTTTTCAAACCCTATAACATATCAAAATCTTTTAAAGTTGAATTGTAGTAATATATCCTTCATGAAAAAGAAAAAATCTAAAAAAAAACAAACTAATTCAAATTTAAAAGATCAAAAATTAGGTCAAACAAAAAATTCTGCGAAATTAGTACTTTTTGTTTTTGGGATAGGTCCAATTATTGGCATAATAATATTTTTATACAGCAAGGGATTTTTTAATTCGCCAACTATTTAAATCTTAAGTAATTAAAATTAATTTTAAAATATTTAACTTTAAAAAAATTTTAAAAATAATTATTGAAATTTTTTTAATGAAAATATCCTAAATTCTGCCATTTTTCTAGCATTTTCAGGATTAGATATCAAAAAAGGGTGATCTGATAAAAGTTCTAATACCTTATTTATCTTTAATCGTATATCATCACAATCAACATTTTCCCATTCCTCATCAAATGACATTGCAAAGCTATCAGCATTATCATATAGTTTATCTTTCATAATATTTGGAAGTTAAATTTAGAAAATTTCAAACATCAGAGCCAAACTGAAAAAGTAATTAGAAGAAGCATTTAAGACTATCCCCATGAGTACTAAAGTAATTACTTTGAACGAGTGTTATTTGAAATTATACTTTAATCCTACTATTTAAATTTATACATAATTGCTATTAATCAAAGTCTAGTTGATTTGACAGAAGTGTTACAATATTGACATATGTAAAGACTTATGGAAAATAAAGTTAAAAGGATAGGATATCTTCCTAGGAAGAGAGTACTTGAAATTATTGATGAAATATCCAAGAGCGAATCTATAAGTAGATCTAAAGTAGTTGGAATATTAGTTGAAGAAGCATTAGATGCCAGAGGAATTGCGAATTTTGGATATAGTAATATAAGCAAGTCAAATATATTCAAGTCGGATAATTTTAAAGATCTCCAAAATGACCACTTAAAAGATGGAGAAGATGAATTTGTTGATGACAGTGGTTACACAGTTTCATCTCACAAAACTTTAGACCGCTCAATATCTTCTGCAGATATAGAATTAGCAAATAAAATAAACATTCTTAAGGAATCAGGATTAATATAACTTTTATTGAGTAATTACTTTATTTTTTAATGCATAATAGTGGTTCATTGTTTATTCTTAGTCAGGAATAATATTCTTTTTACATAATTCGAATATTAAATCCTTTCTAATATTAATTTTGTAATTAAAAAATGAAAGATATTAAATGTCCTTCATGCGGCAAAACATTCAGAATTGATCCCAGCAGCTTTGAAGAAATACTTCATCAGATAAAAGATGAAGAATTTAACAAACAGTTAACAGAAAGACTTTTATTGGCTGAAGAAGATAATAAAAAAGCTTTAGAAATTTTAAAGAACGAATTAAAAATAAAGTTAATAGAGCAAAATCGCATTAAAGAGTCTGAGATCCAAGCACTTGAATCTAAATTAAAAGTAGCTGAAGAAAAGAAATTAAATGCTTTAAATGAATTAAAAAATCAAGCATCAAATAAAATTAATTCTTTGAATAATGAACTAATCAAGCTAAAGGATGACATTAAAAACCAGTCTATAATTTCAGAATTATCTTTAAAAAACAAAGTCAATGAGGCTGTTACTAATTTAGAAAAAGAAAATTCATCATTAACAAATTCCATTGAAAAGATTAGACTTGAAAACTCAATTAATGAAAAATTAATTGAAGAAAAATTTAAAAGCAAAATTAGTGAAAGAGACCTGACTATTCAGGAGCTAAGGGAAATGAAATCTAGATTATCAACAAAGATGGTTGGTGAAACCTTAGAAATTCATTGCGAAACCCAATTTAATCTTAATCGTGCATCTGCATTCAAAAATTCATATTTCGAAAAGGATAATGATGCCACTTCTGGAAGTAAAGGTGACTATATATTTAGAGAATTTGATGAAAATAAAACTGAGGTGGTATCTATAATGTTCGAGATGAAGAATGAAAGTTTAAATGGAACTAATAAAAGAAAAAACGAGGATTTTTTAAAAGAATTAGATAAAGATAGAAGACAAAAATCTTGTGAATATGCTGTTCTCGTATCCCTTCTAGAACCAGATAGTGAACTATATAATGCTGGCATAGTAGATGTTTCTCATAGATTCCCCAAAATGTATGTCATAAGACCTCAATTTTTCTTGCCCATTATTTCTCTCCTAAGAAATGCATCTATGGAAACCTTAAAATACAAATCACAAATTGATTTAATGAAACGTGAGAATTTTGATATAACTAATTTTGAAAGTACTCTTGAGCAATTCAAAAATGCTGTTGGTAAAAATGTTTCACTTGCCCAAGATAGATTTAATGATGCAATTTCAGAAATTGATAAATCAATAACCCATTTACAAAAAACAAAGGAGGCTTTAATTCTCTCAAAAAAACATCTTTTATCTGCTGACAGCAAATCTCAAGATCTCACAGTAAAGAAATTAACTAGAGATAACCCAACCATGAAGAAAAAGTTTAATGATTTAAATAATCTCGAAGATGAAGTAGCCTAATTAAAAAAATTTATTGAAATTAATAAAAATTAAAAATATATTTAATTTTTAACTTATAAATATACTATAAATAATAAATTACTTAGCAAAGAAAATAATGTCTAACAACACTCCTATTTTCAGTATTGCCAAAGATCTTAATGTCGAAAGTAATAGAATATTACAAGCGTGCAAGAAACTTGGAATCAATGCAAAAGGTGCGACAAAAAGATTAAATGAAGAAGAATTTGAAAAAATTAAAAGTTATTTTGAAACGGGCAAAAATGTCTCAGATGAGGTGATCAATTTAAATAAACTTAAAACCAAAAGCAGTTCAAAAAATATTGTAGAAAAGGTTAAAATAAAATATTTTGCAAACAGACTTATTCGTAAATCTTAAATAAAAATAATTTTTTCTAATTACTTAAATGATTGTGCCACAGAAGAAAAAAATAATAATATATCATAAGTAAAAATACTTAAAATGAGCAAAATTAAGATTTTAAATTCTCTTGAAAAATCCTGGAAAAGAGATGATATTCTCTTAAATTTAAAGAAGGGATTAGGGACAGATGAGATAGTTAATGAATTTCTTGTGAAAAATGAAAGACAAATCAAAAAATTAAATTCTTTGTTAAGACCAGAAGATATTGATTTATTAAATCAAGTAGAACAACTCTCAACTTGCGAATCTAGATTAATAAATGAGATTACAAATTTAAATTACTTAAAAAATAATGAAAATCATCACATTCTTAATCAGCAAAAAATTGTACCAGCCAGTACAGTTTCTTTTCACAAAATTAGTTCATTCATAATTAATTGGAGTAACAAATTTGTAGTTATTGCTTTACTAACAATTTCGGCCATAGCTTTATCAAAACAAGCGTGGGCATAATTAGCTAAATTAACTTCATTATAAGTGATGTAGTTTTGAGAACTAAACAAGAATATTTAATTAGGTATAAAGATGGAAACCTTTATTGTGAACTTGCTGATATTTGGATTGATCCAAGCAAGCCAGTAAAAAAGGCATTAATAACTCATGCTCATTTTGATCACTTTACATTTGGCTGTGAAGAATACATTTCTACTAAGGAAACTGCGATACTTCTTAAAGAAAGAGTTGGAGATAATATCAAAATTAAAACTTTTGAATATGGGGAGGAATTTAAAATAAATGGCATAAATATTTCATTTCATCCATCAGGTCACATCCTTGGATCTAGTCAAATAAGGTTTATCTTTGCTGAAGAAAAATGGTTAATTTCAGGTGACTTTAAACTTCAAAAAGATGAGACTTGCAAAAAATATGAAATAGTAAAAACAGATTATTTAATAAGCGAATGTACTTTTGGTTTGCCAATATTCAAGTGGGATGAATCAAATAAAATAGCAAATGATATTTCAAAATGGATAACTAATTCACCAGAAAAAACTTCTTTACTTTTCTGCTATTCACTTGGAAAAGCTCAGAGATTGTTAAACGAAATTAGTCAAACAAATTTTAAAGGCAATATTTATTCACATAGCAGCATTCATAAAATGAACAATAGTTATAAAAAAATTGGAATTGATATTAAAGATACTATAAAAATCGAAAATAAAAAAAAGATTGATGAACTTAAAGGGAGTCTATTATTATTACCGCCATCTTTAAGTAAGGGCTCTTATCTAAAAAATTTCAAAAATATTCAAACAGCTTTTGCGAGTGGATGGATGTCAATAAGAGCTCTAAGAAAAAGATCAGGATATGACAAGGGATTCCCAATCTCTGATCATGCAGATTGGGATGGAATACTTGAAGTAGTAAAAAAGTCTGAAGCAAAAAATGTATTTTTTCATCATGGAGATAGTGAAGCTTTAAGTAAATTTTTAGTTGAAAAGGAATCAATAAATGTTCTTTTCTTCGGTAAATAATTATGAGCTTAAAAAATTTTTCAGAATTATTTGTAGATTTAGACGCAAGTAACAGTACAAATAATAAAATTGAAGTTTTAAAGAATTATTTTTTATCTAATGATCCAATAGATAATTCATGGGCAATATATTTACTGACTGGAAAAAGTAATAAGAGATTTATTAGTGGAAGATATTTAAAAAACCTTTTTTCTAAAATATACGAATATCCTGAATGGTTAATTGATACATGTTATTTAAAGGTTGGTGATTCTGCTGAGGTAATAACGTTATTACTTAAAAATAAAAGTACTTCCAGAAAAAAGAAATTATCAAATATAAGTCTCAATGAATTACTAAGCAAAATAATACCTAATTTATCAAAACTAAATGAGGAGGAGAAAAATTTAAAAATTAGAAATATGTGGGAAACATTACCTGAAGATAACCATCTCATTTTCAATAAAATTCTTACAGGAACTTTTAGAGTAGGAGTTTCTATCGGATTAATCACAAAATCAATATCAAAACTAATTAATATTGATGAAGAGGTTATTTCCCATAGGTTGATGGGGAATTTTGAGCCTTCAATTGATTCATATGAATTTTTAATTAATAAGAAAATCAATCTTCAAGAGTTAAATTCCAAACCATTTCCATTTCTTTTAGCAAATACCATTGAAGATAAAATCTTCAAACATTCAATAAATGATTTTCAATTTGAATGGAAATACGACGGTATTAGGATGCAATTAATTAAAAGATCAGGAAATGTTTCGTTATGGACAAGAGGGCAAGAATTAGTCAATGAATCATTCCCAGAATTAGTAGAGGAAATATCGCATATACAAGATGATTTTGTTCTTGATGGGGAATTATTAGTTTGGAATTTTAAAGAACAAATTGCTTTTGATTTTTCTTTTATTCAAAAAAGAATAAATAGAAAATCTCCTACTAAATCAATCCAAATAAAATATCCAATTATTTTTATTGCTTATGATCTTTTAGAGATTAATGGAAGAGATATAAGAGAATTAAAATTGGAAAATAGAAGAATTGAATTAGAAAAATATTTTTCAAAATGGCAAAATAAAACTGAGAATAATATCTCTGATATTTTCAAAATATCTGATTTAATCTTTCCTAAAGATTGGCCTGATGCTTTAACTTATAAAGAAAAATCTCGAGAAAATAATACTGAAGGATTAATAATTAAGAAAAAGACTTCTATATACTCCTCTGGAAGAAAAAAAGGCATTTGGTGGAAATACAAAGTTGATCCTATGCAACTGGATGCTGTTCTAATTTACGCTAAGGGCGGTAGTGGTAGAAGAGCTGGTCTATATACAGATTACAGTTTTGCATTATGGAAAGACCAAGAATTAATTAAATTTGCAAGTGCATATTCTGGTTTAACGAATATTGAGATTAAGGAGCTAGATAAATGGATAAGGAAAAATACAATAGAAAAATTTGGTCCTGTGCGATCGTTAAAACCAGAAATGGTATTCGAAATATCTTTTGAGAAAATACAAATTTCAAAACGCCATAAGTCTGGAATAGCAGTAAGATTTCCAAGAATAACAAAATGGAGAAAAGATAAAAAAATCAATGATGCAGATAGCCTAGAGAATGCTTATGAACTGATGAAAAAAATATCATGAAAAATATCACGCAAAATAATAAGCCAAATTATTTAATTTCTAAAATTAAACAGTTTTTCTTCTCAAATGGATGGGAGCCATTACCCTACCAAGTAGAATCTTGGAAAGCTTTTTTAAATGGGGAGAACGGAATAATACAAGTTCCTACTGGATGCGGCAAAACTTACGCTGCATTAATGGGACCTTTATCACAGATAGAAGATCCCAAAAATAATAAAAGTGTTCAAATATTATTAATAACTCCTTTAAAAGCACTAAGTAGAGATCTAAAAAATTCTATACAATTAGCAGCTTTACATTTTAATAAAGAAATCACTGTTGAAATTAGGAACGGGGATACCACGCCATATGAAAAGAAAAAGCAACTAGCAAAACCACCTAATATTCTTATTACCACTCCAGAGTCTTTATCTCTTTTACTTTCTAATAAAGAATCTAATAATCTGTTCAAAGAGTTGTCATCAATAATTATTGACGAATGGCATGAATTGATGGGCAGTAAAAGAGGAAACCAGTGCGAGTTATCTTTAAGTTGGCTACGAGGTAATATAAAAAATTTACAAATTTGGGCAATGTCTGCAACTATTGGAAATATTGAAGAGGCAGCAAGAGCAATAGTTGGGATGAGCGCTATTAAACCAAAAATTATAAGTACAAATATTCAAAAAGAGATAGAAATTATAAGCGTTTTGCCAGAGGAGAAAACGACCTTTCCATGGAGTGGCCATCTAGGAATCAGAAGTCATTCTTCACTTTTAAAAATCCTAGATAAAAATAAAAGCACCTTATTATTCACCAATACAAGAAACCAATCTGAAAGATGGTATCAATGTCTTAAATTTTTTCTGCCAGAGATGGAAGACAAAATCGCACTTCATCATGGCTCCCTCGATAAAGCAGATAGAAAAAGAGTTGAAGAAGGGGTTAAAGACGGATTAATAAAATGGGTAGTTTGCACCAGCTCGTTAGATTTGGGAGTTGACTTCCAACCTGTAGATGAAATAGTTCAAATTGGTAGCGCTAAGAATTTAGCTAGACTTATCCAAAGAGCGGGAAGAAGTGCTCATAGACCAGGCGGGAAATCAAAAATAATTTTTATGCCTACTAATTCTTTAGAGTTGTTAGAGATCAGTGCAATGAGGAGAATAATAAAAAGCGGTATATCTGAGGAAATTAGACTTCCTGAATTATCTTATGATGTGCTTTTACAACATCTAATAAGTTTGGCATGCGGAAATGGCTTTAATCCTACAATTGAGAAAGAGAGAATTAAAGATTGCTGGAGTTATAGAAACTTAAAAGATCAAGATTGGAATTGGTGTCTTGACTTTTTAGAATATGGAGGAAAATGTCTTAAAGCATACCCTAAATATAAAAAGATAGTTAAAGAAGAATCACAAAATAATAATAAAAACTTTAAATATTTTGTAAAAGACAAATCTTTAATAAGAATGCATAGGTTCAATATTGGGACTATTACAAGTGACAAATTTGTGAATGTCAAATATATGAAAGGTAAATCCTTGGGAAATTTAGAAGAGAATTTTGCCTCAAAATTAAATCCTGGAGATACCTTTTACTTTGCAGGTAAAATGCTTCAATTTGTAAGAGTCAGAGATATGATTTTATACGTTAAAAAATCAACCAAAAAAAGTTCTCTAATTCCTGCATGGGTTGGGGGTCAAATGGCAATTTCTGATCTACTTTGTGAAAGTTTGAGAAAAGAAATAGATATTTGCAATGAATCAGAAAATTATGATTACTTGAATCCTGAACTAAATTCATTACGCCCAATATTGAAGAAACAACAAGCTCTTTCAAATATTCCAAAGAAAGATGAATTCCTTATAGAAATATATAAAACCAAGGATTTATCAAATATTTTTGTTTTTACACTTGATGGCAAATTTGTAAATGAAGGAATTGCATTTTTATGGGCTTTAAGATTAGCAAAATTAAAAAAATCTACATTTAGTATTACTGCTAATGATTTTGGATTCAGCTTAACTACCTCAGAAGATTATGATTTTTCTATAATTAAAAAAGAAGCTAATTATTTTTTGGATAACAAAAAATTAGAAGAAGATCTAGAAAATGCAATTAATTTTTCAGAATTAACAAAACGTAGATTTAAAAATATTGCCCAGATAAGTGGACTAGTAAATCAAAATAATCCAACCAAAACAAAAACTTCTTCCCAACTTCAAATAAGTTCAAGTCTTTTCTACGATGTCTTCACTAAATATGAAGAAGACCATCTTTTGATAAAACAATCGCATCAAGAAGTTAAAGAATATCATTTAGAAAATAACAGAATATCTAGATCATTAGAAAGATTAAAAAATTTAAAAATACTACTAAACGAGATAAAAACTCCAACTCCTTTTGCTTTCCCTTTATTAGTTGAAAGACTTAAAAATACTTTAAGCAATGAACCAATAGAAAAAAGAGTAGAAAAACTTATAAAAAAATATAGTGATTAAATGAAAAAAAGTTCTTTTAAATTTTGTTGGGAAGATACATTGTTAGAGATGCTTCCTTCAAGAGCGTTATTTCTGCCGGAAACAAAAGAGTTGTTAATATGCGATATTCATCTTGGGAAAGCTGAGTATTTTCAGCAAAATGGCATACCTCTTACTAATAATTCAGATAAAAATAATTTCGCAAGAATAAAAAAAATAGTAAAAAAATATAGTCCTGAAAAGTTAATAATATTAGGAGATTTATTCCACAGCAAATATTCAATTGATAAAACTCTTCAAAAAAAAGTTGAGGATCTTCCTGAATTATTAGAAACTAATGTTGAACTCATCCTCGGAAATCATGATGTAGGTTGTGATATTAAAAATATAAAAATTTTTGACATTAGGAAATCTAAAAATATTACATTTAGCCATGAGCCAGTAAATTCAGAAAACAAAAAAACCTTGAATATTTGTGGACATTATCATCCAAAAATCTATTTAAAAAGCAATGGAGATAAATTATCTTTTAGATGTTTTGCAATGGATAAGAATAAAAATGCTTTATTTATGCCTGCATTTGGAGACTTAACAGGAGGATATCCCTGCAAAAAGTCATTTAAAAAATGGGCAATTGTTTCTGAAGAAGAAATTATCGAAATAAAATCTTAAGAAAAATCCTATTGAAGTGACTTAAATTTTTCATTTAGATATACCAATTTATACTTAAAAGTCTCGTTTAGTTTTTTTATCAATTAATTTAAATCTGATCAATCTATTTTCTACCAGCAAAATAGATAATAAAAATTTATACAGCTAATGACCCTTTCCTTAGCAGACAATACACGTTATAAAAAAAATAAACACATTTTATAGAAATGAAAAAATTAATAGCCTTGATTTTATTTCCATTTCTTGTAATTTCATTTGGAGCAAAAGCAAATGATAATTTTTCCGTTGAGATAGAAGCACTTACATTAGTAATGGAACAATATAAGGAAGATAGGCAATCAAGCGTTGAATTGGACATAGAAGTTAAAAAGCCAAGTTACATGGCTCTTAAACAAGACGAATGTAATGCCACTGTTGAAGTTACAGAAAAAACAGGCTTAGAGGTTGTAAATACTGAATTTTTCGATGTAAATGTCTGCTTGAAAGAAATTTATAAAGTAATCAACTAAATAAGCAGGTTATAGAAATATAATAAAAACAAATTAATTTAAAGAGGTCTTTTACTTAAAGAAGGTAAGACCTCGAGACCTAACAGAAAACTTTGGAACGGGTTCTGTATAACCAATTAATAACTACAATGGATTTGTAGAGATGTAATTAAAAGTACAAAACCTAAAATTATTTTTAAAATAATTATTTCTTCTTTGATAATGTTTGTGATTCTTCTCTAGACATTAAAGCTTCGATTTGAGCAAGAACTTTTTGAAGTTCATCCGTTTTTGTAAGAGATGCTTCTGCTACTTCTCTTAATTTTTCTAACTGTTCTTTAGTTTTATCCATGATAAATAAATTAGAAATCAACCACTTTTAAAAATGGTTTTAATACAGATTTTTCACTCCCACACAGATTCATATTCTCTCTTTTTTTTATAAAGTCAAATAAATTTCCTTTTATTAAGGTTTTATGAGGACTTCCAATTAATTCTTTATTTAATATTGAAACCATAAGATTACCTGAAATAGAAATACTCTTAAATTATGAAGTAAATACAGGCAATCCTATTGTTGCAGTTGTTATGAGAGCACCTGCAAAAATCAAGAAAGGTAGAAAAGGGTAGTTTTTCAAAGATAAACTTACTAATTCGAAACAACTATATAGGTATTTATACTGTTTGTCTACCCCTTACCTCCCTTAAAGGTAAAATTTTTTCTTCTAAAGGTAAAAATTTAACATCAACCAAATTTACCTGATATATATTCCTGAGTGGTTTTTTCTTTTGGAGAGTTAAAAATTTTCTTAGTAGAATCAAATTCGGCAAGATAGCCAACCTTTCCTCCATCACCATCTTCGTATTCAACTGCATTAAAGAAAGCAGTCATATCACTGACTCTTAATGCCTGCTGCATATTATGGGTAACGATTATTATTGTGTAATTCTTCTTAAGTTCGTGCATCGTCTCTTCTATTTTCAAAGTAGAGATTGGATCTAAAGCTGAGCATGGCTCATCCATGAGAATTATTTCAGGCTCAATTGCGATGGTTCGAGCAATACATAATCTCTGTTGTTGTCCACCAGATAAAGAGTAACCACTATCATTTAATTTATCCTTACATTCACTCCATACAGCAGCTTTTCTCAAGGAACTTTCCACTAATTCATCCATATCTCCCGTAAAGCCATTGATTCTTGCTCCGAATGCAATATTTTCGTAGATAGATTTTGGAAAAGGATTAGGTTGCTGAAAAACCATTCCGATTCTTCTTCTAACTTCAACTGGATCTACTCTTTTGTCATAGATATTAGTTCCATCAAAGAGGACTGTCCCTTTTAACGAACAATTAGGGATTAAATCGTTCATTCTATTCAAAGCTCTAAGAACGGTTGATTTACCACAACCAGAAGGGCCAATGAGTGAAGTTATATCTCCTGCTTTAAAATTTAAAAAAACATTTTTTACCGCTTCAAAAGTGCCATAACTAATAGAAACATCCTCAAGAGATAAAATGTTTTTCTTTTGCGACTTTTTAGTGTTTTTAATCATTTCATACCCTCTTAGTTTTCTCAGTAAAAGCGGCAAATATCCTTGAAAAAATATTAACTGTTAGTATTGATATGACAAGAATAAAGGAAGCCGCCCAGGCTAGTTTATTCTGTGCATCATAAGGTTCAAGGGCAAAATTATATATCAAAACAGCTAATGAGCCCATCTCGTAAAACAAATCTTCAAAACCTACTATGTAGTAGTAAGAAAATAAAGCAGTAAATATCAAAGGTGCTGTTTCGCCTGCAGCCCTTGCGATTCCAAGCACAACCCCAGTAGCAATAGATCTAAATGCTGTGGGTAAAGTTATTTTTAATATTGTTGTATACATACTTGCTCCTATGCCTAGAGAAGCATACCTTAATTCATTTGGTACTAACTTTAAACCTTCATCAGTAGTTTTTATAACTGTAGGCAACATCAATATTGAAAGAGCCATACCTCCTGCAAAACCACTGTACATACTGCCAAATAAAATTTTTGTTGAAACGATTAAGGCATAAATAAATACACCGGCAATTATTGAAGGAACACCAGCTAAAACATTAACTCCGAATCTAATAAATTTTGAAAAAGGTCCTCCGTTTGAATATTCAGCTAGATATATGCCACCGCCAACACCTACTGGTATGGCAATAATTGAAGCAATAGTTGTAATAACTAGTGTCCCAATTAATGCAGGATTAATTCCTCCCGCATCTAAATCATCTCCAGGAGGATTTGGTTCTAAAGTAAATAATTCTGGTGTGATTTGAGCTCCCCCTTTAATAAGAATATATGTAACCACAAAAATCAAAGGAAGAATTGCAATGAGTGCACAAAAAACTGATAAAGAAGTAAAGAATTTATCTCCTACATTTCGTGATAGTTTTTTCTGGTAATAAAGAGAATTCATAATCATCTAATATTTGAGACTAAATTTCTTAACTAGCCATTGAGCAAAGATATTAACCACTAAAGATAGGATCATTAGTACAAAAGCCGCATAAAAAAGTGATGAGACCTGACTTCCATCGGCTTCACCAAACTGGTTTGCAAGCATAGAAGAGATGGTATATCCAGGAGATAATAGTGACCAACTAAATACATTAGAATTTCCAATAATCATCGTGACAGCCATGGTTTCACCCATTGCCCTGCCTAACGCCAATAGAACACCTGCCATAATTCCTGATAATGCCGCAGGCAAAATTACCGAAAATATAGTTTTCCATCTACTTGCACCAATTCCATAGGAAGCATTCCTAAGCTTTTTGGGAACTTGATTCAGACTATCTCTAGCTATCGAGGTCACTATTGGTAAAAGCATTACCACTAAAATTATTATCGCTAAAAGTGAATTCCGACCTGCAGGCTCCGAACTAAATAAAGGAATCCAACCAAAGAATTTATGTAAAAAAACAAAAAACTCTCTAAAGAAAGGTTCCATAACAAATATCGCCCATAATCCCAATACGACAGATGGTATAGCTGCTAGTAATTCAACAAATGAACCTACTATTTCTCTGACAAATTTCGGAACAAAATCCTCTGTAATAAATATCGCAGTTCCAACACCTAAAGGGATAGTAATCAATAATGAAAGAAGAGAAGTAACTAATGTCCCATATATTGCTGTAAAAGCTCCATATTCATCTTTTACTGGATTCCATTCAGAAGTTACTAGAAAATTTAAGCCATACCTTGAAAATGATTCAAATGACTGAAAAAAGACTACTAAAATAATTCCAAAAAGTACTATTGCAACAAGACTAGACAAGGCTAGGGTTGTATTTTTAAAGATTAAATCTATATTTTTTTCAATTCCGAATCTTTTACGATTCTTGAAAAGAGTTAATTTCTCTTCCATTAAAAAAAGAATATCTCTATAAATCTACTACTAAATGCTGTAAAAGACTTTAAGAGGACTTAAAGGTATATGAAAGTCATGATAATTTGACATCTGTTAAAAATTTAAAGATATATAAATCAAATTATTTTGATATATAAAATTACTATGTATTTATCGGCATTAAGAACTCAGCTAGAAATTAAAATTCTCAATTAAATATCAACTCTTTATTTAGAATTTAATTTTTGTTTTTACTCTGTTTTTATTTTGAGATTTGAATTCAAAAATTCCCGTATCAGTAAATATGATCAACTCATCTCCAGATGTTTCTTCAATTGCAATTCCCTCAGACTCTAGATTTTTAACATATACATTACCAATAAGTTTTAGAGATTTATCATCCTTGTCAAAAGAAAGCTTGTCTGAATAAGCCTCAAAATTACCACTATTACTCTTAATGACTACATTTCCCTTAGCTTCTAAATCACCTTCTAAAGTATTTATTTGAGAATCAGATGTAATTGTGTAATTAGTTAATTCCTCCGCAAAAGAAAATTCAGCTAATAGAAATAAAAAAGATGCAATAAGTACGCTTTTCATTTACTCCCAACCCTTTTCTGCATTTTTAATAATCCATTTTGCAAGAACCTTATCCTCACCATCCTTCAATTTATTTTTATAACCCTTCATAAAACCAATCCCTTCATTGGCAATAATTGTTATTGAATTTACATCTGCTATTCCTCTTTTTTTAAGGTCGGAAAGTTTTAATGATTTGGATCCTTTGAGAACGACTGATCCACCTCTTACATGGCAGCCCGCACAAACATTTCTAAAAATTGTTTCTCCATCTCTAATATCAGAAGCCATTAGATATCTATTATGCAAAGAGGTTTGAAAAATAATTATTAAAGTTATTATAGGAATTGCAAATAGAAATTTAAATATTTTCATTTGATTTAATCCACCCACAATCAATTTAGCAATTAATTCTGAATCTTGATCTATCTACTTTAATAGCTCTACTGCTACTACAAGATTGCCCAACAGACCGTTCAAAATATTTAGTTGTTCTTTACTACCAAATGCTATTAAAACCTGACCAGGTTGAAGTATGAAATTACCTCCAGGATTGGTTACTAATTTTTCGTTTTCCTTAATGGCTAATATTTTTGCACCACTCTTTTTACCTATCCCAAGTTCCGAAAGTGATCTTTTCTCTGCTGTTTCAAAAAGACTAATATCATTACTTAATTCAAATTCTTCAATTTCACATTCACTTCCTGCTAGAAGGTCTAGAAAGTCAATAGCTATTGGTCTTAAAGCCATTGATGCCATTGCTCTTCCTGCAGCAATATAAGGACTTACAACTATACTTGCACCAGCCAATCTTAATTTACTTGCAGCTTCTTCAGTTCCTGCTCTTGCAATTACTCTTATAGAACTTCTTATACCTTTAGCACTTAAAACGACATATAGATTCGCTGCGTCATTAGGCAACGTAACAACCAAACTCTTACATTTTTCTAACCCTGCAAGTTTTAAAGTCTCATCAAGAGTAGCGTCAGCACAAAGTACTTCTAAACCATTTTCTTCAGCAATCTTTTTTCTATCTTCATCACTCTCAACAACGATAATAGGAATATTTTGCGTTTTTATTTGGTAAGATATTTCCTGTCCTACCCTGCCATATCCACATAAAATTACATGATTTTCCATTTTTCTAAGAATTCTTTTAAAACGTAATTCGTTTACTCTTTGAAAATAGCCGGATTCGAATAATCTAACAGCTTTTTGAAAGGTAAATTGAATAAAGATCAATCCGCCAACGATTACTAAAACAGTAACAATTCTGCCTTCAGGACTTAAAGGTTGAACTTCTCCAAAACCAATAGTGGTAATTGTGATCAGAACCATCCATAAGCAATCACTCCATTCCCATCCCTCTGTTATTCGATAGCCAATTGCACCTAAAAAAAACAGAAAGAATAAAGAATATATTAGACCAAACCAAGGCCTTAAATAGTCTTTAATAAAATAGAACTCAAATAATCTAAGCTTCATATCCCTTATTATCGTTAACTTTTCAAAAATTTCAAAAAAATTTTCTATTATGTTCCTAAAACTATTTATTTATTTTAGTGAAATACATTTTTAGCAGGATAATAATATTTATTTTCGTAGCTGTATGCATTAAACAAATGATTACTGTTTCAGGTCTTTTTTAATGCTTCATTTAAAAATTAATTTATGGTTTTACTTGTACTGATTCAATAAGAAAATCAGAAGCTGCTTTTAACCAATCAGCGACTGTAAGTCGAAGGTCAGGTTGAGAATATACAAGAGCGACAATAATTCCAACTAGGATTATCTTTACCATGGCAATTCAAATATTCTTATGAATTAAAGCACAACTATTTAGTAAAAAGAACCTTAAATTTATAAAAAATAGATTAATTAAAATTTCTCTAATTGATTAAACAAGTATTCCACTCTTCTTAGATTCACACCTAAATCTGATTGCCCTAATCTTGCTGCAGATCTTATCTGAATAATTCCTTTTGATCTATCTACATAACTTCTTACATCAAGCTTTAAAATTTCGAGGTCATCTGGAAATCTAAAAATTAAGCTTCTACAAACACCTCTCCAATAATTTCTACCACTTTCAATAACTTCTGTACGAGGTAGACCTTCCGCCAGAGAAACAAGTTGAATAAACTTTTGATCAACATTTATTAGTTTCTTTTCTACTAAGACACTATTTAATGGATTAGTTATTGGGGCAAGACCTTGGATGGAAGAAACCATATTTTTTAAGAACGTTGTAGATGTTCTAACCGATTTCATACACAAAGTGAGAGAAAAAAGTAAAGAATTTCCCCATAAATTTGATCTATTTATGAAGATTCCTTATTTTGTGATCAAAATTCTAAAATTTGAGATTTTTTATTGTTTTTTTTGATAAAGATGGTTGCCTACCTTGTTTAATATTTAGTTTCCTAACCCATAAAAAAACTCCCACAAACAAAAAAATTTCAACAATAATTCCAACCTTTATTAAACTCATTTTTTACCCTCTTTTTTTGTTGATGCCCCATGTATGGCAAAAAGATATTTGATAACCATTTTTTTAATGAACTTAACGGTTTCATAATCTATTTACTTGCCTTTTCTCCACAAACTCCTCCCTTTAATGAGATCCTCAATATTTGGCCAAGCTGCTATTAATTCTTTAAGTGCTTTTCTATTAGGAGTATAAAAAACACAAGAAAATGCACTTATTACATAAAGTATGAACCACAACTTACTTTCTGAATAAGCTAAAAATAAAGAGAAAAGAAAACTTGCAATAAAGAAGAAGAAAAATGTCCTATTAAGTATTTCTAATGGGGTCCTTTTAAGTCTGTAAAATTTAATCTTTTTACTATCTTCTTCAGTATCTTTTTGAAATTTACTTTCGTATGAATTAATTATTTCTTCTTCTAGAACTTTTTCATACTCTAAATTATCAATTGGATCGCTTTGATCCTTTTTATTTATCATTGGTATCTATACAGTACAAATATGGTAACTAATTTAAGGTACTTTAAAAAGTATCAAATTTTTATCTGTTAACTGGAGCTATACAAACAGATCATGGTTTTGAAAATACTTCAAGATTGTCTTATTTATAAAAGATAAATTAGTCAAAATATTCTTTTTAATTTTCCCAAATCTTTCGGTCATTTAAAACAATCACTTCTATAAACTTAATAGCATTAATTAAATTGGGAGGCAATATCTAAATCTAGAGCTAAAATAGTTTAGAGATTTTAATAATAATCTATATGCAAAGGTATTTGATTTCCTATGAATTTACTGATGGCGAGGATCAAGAAGAAGGGGCAGAAATGCTAATTAATTGGTATGAATCAGGTGGTCCCCAAAATAGACCTGAAAACTATGAGGTTCATTCTTGGATTTTTATGGTTCAAAATGGGATTGGACATTCTGTAGTAAGTGCAGATTCTCTTGAGACAATTTGGAAGCAATGGCATCCCTGGAGAAGGTTAATGGATATAAGTATTCAGCCGTGTATGGATCTTGATGAGACAGTAGGATTATTCAAAAAACAAAAAATGAACACACGGATAGTCTAAAAGTATTTGAATTCCATACATAAATTTCTTTTTAGTAGCACCTAATACTACATACATATCTCACTGCGTTAAAAAGGATAAGATTAATTTTCCATGATGAATGATTCTTATCACATTTACTTCAAAGGAGAAATTCTTTTCAAGAATTTAAGTAAAGATGAATTTGAATTTGTTTGGGGAAAACTTTATACATCTTATATAAATGCCCTAAATAAAGAGCTAACCTACGAATTAATTAGCGAAAACAATATTATGGAGCCGGCCTTTAACCTTGAGCCATCGTACTAAATCAAGAACTAAATCATTGATTATGAATAAAACAAGAAAAGCTGTCTCTCTTTTATTTTGATGTGCTCTTTCTCTTCTTTAGTTATATCTAAAGCAATTTTATTTGCCTCAATTTCGACATTCGAACTATAAGTTTCAAAGTTCTCTTTTTTTTTAAATAGGGCCACAATACCAATATCTGTTATGAACCAAATAAAATGATCAGTTTCTCCAATTGGCTCTTCTTTTAAAGAATCAATAATTAAATCACAAGTTGAATTCATCTAATTAATCTGAGAGGGGTTTTAATTGCCCCCATTGCAATACCTTACAGCCTCAGAATTGGTGCCACCATCCTCAATTATTTCTGCAACACATTTATTAAAAAGTTTAGATTCCTTTTTTACTGAACAGAATCCAAAAGCGATTGCAGCTAAAGCTATTGCCGATACGAGACTTGAACCAAGTTGAATAAAACCATAAGCAAACATAATGTTTTTCTTTCCAGAATATTTTTTTGAATCCTTTTTTTCTTCTGTCATTTTTAATATTTAACTCATACAAACCTATTTGATTAATCTTGCATTTGGGGAGTGTTGCCATAGAGAAAACCGAATTAAACAATTTTTAAATAGCTATGGCAAAAATTAAAAATTTCAAGTTAAGATTGATTTTTCTTCACTTTACTTTTCAATTTGATACATGATGAAGAAAAAACTTTTTTAAGTTTTTTCAACATGAGCTTCTGGTCTAGATATTTTGTCTTTTTTTAAAAGTAATGATCCCACAGTTATAACAACAGATTATGATCCTTTTTAAACTATATTTTATTTTTTTGATGAAGTATTAATACTTAAAAAATTTTCCCAGAAAAGCTTGTTTTTGGAATGCTCCCGAAGAGTTATCCACTTTTTAAGCATTTTTCAACAGGTTTTTCCACAATATGTTGATTAAATTTGAATTTCTATGTGCAAAATAAAATATTATCTTCTTTTAAGAAAAAACTATCCACATTTTTTTTTTGGGATCACTAAGATCTCAAGTGTCTTTTAAATAATTCTAAGTACAAATTCAATGAATCTAAATGAGACAAAAAAAGATTTAAATCCTGAAATCAAAAAAGAGTTAGAAAAATCTAAGCTTAAAGTTCTTACTAATGAGAATGATTTTTTAGTTAAAAACCTCAAAAAGGCTGGATAATTTACTTGAGCTTAAAATTTTTTTAAAAAACACATTTTCTAAACTTCCTTTCTAGAACAAAATAATATTTTCTTGAATGAGCAAAAAACGTTTAAATGTATCAAATATAAAATTTCTATTAAATATACGAATTAATACTATGTGATACCAAACGTATAAAAAATATTCTAGTTATATTATCAAAATCTCAGTAAGAGATCAGATTAGAAATATAAACAGGAAATCCAAAGTTTTTAAAATTTTTTTTAAATATCTATTTTTTCTGTATTAGTTTTTAGTTTCTATATAAAGATGAATATCCAAGAACTTAAAGTCAACTACAAAAAGCTTTTAAACAAAGCTGCCAAGGCAAACGGTCGTAAAGAAACTGTTTCTTACTTAAATCGTGCTGCTAAAATTAAATCAAAAATCTATTCAAATACTAAAGTAAATTGTTTTAGATGTAATGGAGCTGGTTTTCTAAGAATTTCTTTAGATGAGACTAAGACATGTCTATCTTGCTATGGTAAGGGTTTTTTGATTAAAGAAATTCA
The DNA here is from genome assembly GCA_003213235.1 of Prochlorococcus sp. AG-424-P18. Lineage (GTDB taxonomy): Bacteria > Cyanobacteriota > Cyanobacteriia > PCC-6307 > Cyanobiaceae > Prochlorococcus_A. The sequence goes on from QCNJ01000001.1 coordinate 156,967, forward strand.
GCAGGTTTAAAAAATTTGATTGTTCATGAAAGATCTCATTCAGGCTCATAAAAAACTAATTAAAACAGTAAAAGAACAATTGGGATTCTCTGATTATGGGATGTACTGGCTAGCTTTCCTGGAAGGGGGGTTAACTATATGGTTATTGGATAGAATATTTTTCCACTGGTTGAAGTTTTAATTTTTATTTATTTCAAAAAATTCTGCGGGTATTAAATAAATTAACTTATCGAAACCATTTAAAAAGTTGTAGCATAGAAAAAAAAACAATATGCAACTACTGGGATTAATCCTTCTTCTAGCAAGTAGCTGGTACTTATGGAAATTAACATCAAACTTTCTTGATGAACCAACAAAAAAAGAACTTACTAATAGTTTTAATAACCTCAAAAATAAATTCTCTGAGGGGAAACAAAACTTTTCTAAAGCAAAAATAAGCGAAGCTTGGGAAAAGTACAAAGAAGAAGGTGGTGCTTTATCTAATAAAGAAAAAAGCTAGTGGACTTTTTTATTATTACTGGTCTTACTAAAGATATTTCTAGAATTGATCTTATTGGTATTTTGATTGGTCATTTAATTTTTGGTGTTGCATTGACAACGCTTTTAGATTGGACGTGGTTAAAGAACCTTATGAGTGAAGAAGATAAAACAAGGATGCTTAAAAGTTATACATGGAAAGACTTATTAGTAGATGGAGCAATTATCACGGTAGTTCTAGGAATAATCTTTTTAATAATTAGCTTTTTTCTATAAATGAACGTAACTTACATCCTTTTAGTTTTTTTAATGATATCAATTGTGATATTTACCCAAATAATCAATTCCTCCGATAAATCAAAATAAATGACAGAAGTAGTCAGCAACTCCTCAACTGGGTGGTACTTAATCGCTTTTGTAAGCACAATATCTTTTTTAGCCTTAATTTATTTCGGCCAAAAAAGATAGAGTAGAGTTTGAAAGATTATTGAAATTCATAAAAAAAACTCTGCAATTTCTTAAGATGCAGAGCTTTTAATTATTAAGTTACTGATTTATATAAATCTATTGATTATAAAACCATTTTTCCTAATCAAAGAAAAAGAAACCGATGAATGTGATGAAGATACTGAATTCACGGCCTCTTTGTTAACCGCGTTTTTCGGTAGATACGACAATGAATCACCTCCTTTGCTAATGTTTTTTTAAAGATAACCAAAAGAATTAAACAAGGAAAGAAATTCGTTAAAAATTTAAAAATTTTTTAACAAATTAAAGATATAAATCTCTTCAATATAAATGTATTGAAATTACCAAGGCAAAACTTCTCCGTTGGCATGCCAAAACGTACCCGAGTTATTTTTATTTAAAGAATCAATACGTTTTAAAAGGCCATTTGCTGATTCTTCAGGACTAATTCCATTTCTTGTAAAGCCAGTCATTCTTGTACTCACCAACCCAGGATGCAAAATAGCTACATAAATATCATCCCTTGATAAATCTATGGAAAGCGATTTTGCTGCCATGGACAAGGCTACCTTAGACATCCTGTAACCATAAGAACTTCCTGATGTATTATCTTCAATAGATCCCATTCTACTTGTGATAAAAGCAACTTTAGAAGATCTTTTTAAAAGATGTTTAAGTGATTTAGTCATACATATTGGGCTCAATGCATTGACTTCAAATTGACGCAAAATACTTTTCTTTTCTAAGTTTTCGAAAGAATTAAATTCATAAATTCCTGCATTATGAATTAAGCAATCTAAATTAACTCCAGATAGTTTTTTACACAACTTTGTTATCGACTCATCTGAAGAAATTTCTATATTTTCTTCAATTCTCACTCCTAAATCTCTAAGTTCTTTTGAAGCTTTCCTACAGGTTGCAATTACATTATCTCCCCTCTTGTGAATTTGCCTACATAGTTCAAATCCAATACCCCTATTTGATCCTGTAATTAGATAAGTGGACATCTCTAAACTAAAAAAAATTAATCTAAATCCAAATATAAAAGAAAACGAACTAGAAAAAGAAAAAATTTATAAAATTCCTTATTACCTTTTTTAAAGGTTAGGATGGATTATGATATTAAAAAGATTTTATAAAAGAAAGCAAAGATATTTTTATCATCAAAATTTAATTTATGGAAATTTTCAATCAAGAACTTATACAAGAGATTATTAGGTTAACTTGGAGAAATCCTGCATTCATGGCTATAGCTATCGCGTTAGTTTGGCTTATCCCACAATTATTTATCAGAAAAATAATGGCAAAAAAATATGAAAGAAGAAAAATAGAAATTCAAAAAAATAAAATTCAGAAGCTTTACCCAAATACGCCTAAATAATATTTTTATTTTTAAGATGATCTAATGAATCAAAAAAATACTTTTTGCATCTAAGTAAAATATGACCTACAAAATAATTAGAATTGATGGGGAAGATGACGAATTAACAGCTCGAAGTTTTGATAAGTATTCAGATGCGTACGATTTGTTAGAGGAACTATATGGAGATTTATGTTGTTCAGATGCTGATTATGGAGACATAACCTATTACGATATTGTGGAAAATAATTTAAAAAATATTAATGGAGAATAAAAAATGGGCTCCCTCCCAAGAAGAAAATTTAGGGGTAATAACGAGTGTATATGAATTCATTAAAGAAGAACTTTTAGAACTTCAAAAAAAAACTGGATGTCCCGATTCATTTATTTATGATTTTATTGGCAAGATTCAGAATGAATGGCATCCTGAATCTTGCCACTCCATAGTTAGAAATAAAAAAAGGAAAAATTAGAAAATATTAAATCTTCAACGCAATTTTATAAAATTTCTTTAGTATAATTTGAATTTAAAAATATTAAATCATGATTATTAGAATACTGGGAATCGTACTTATCCTTGGTACGATTGCATATTATGGTTTAGTGTTAACTGGGCAAAGCAACCTTTAGTTTTTCTCATGAAATGGCCTCCTACTTTGTGTTGGACAGCACCAAAAACAATTAATGGTAATAGACATTTTCAAGTTAAATCTTATGGTGGGAAAAATGAAGATAGATGGGTTGAAATTTTTCCTACCAAAAATAAAAAAGATATTAAAAGAATCTCATGGGGAAAACTAAAATCAGAATGGACTACTGGATGGGTAAGGCTCCCAAAAGATAAAGATTAATTTGTCTATGTAAACAAATATTATTAACTAGAAAACTGTAAAAAATAATACCTAAATCAAAAAAAATAACTTATAAAATTTTTTTATTGCTGTTTAATATGAAGTCAGAACCGAAGAAAAAACTCCCCAATAAAAAAGTTATAAGTTCAGCAAAATTTGAGGCTAAAGAACAATTCACAAAATCTGCATTAGAAAATTTAAAAACAGAAAATGAAAGACTTGTTAATTCACTAAAAAAATCTGGGGAGATTAAAGAATCAAAAAGGAAATAGACTTACAGTATTTAAAATTTTTTATTAATATATAAATTTATAGATTGAGAAATGATTGAAAAAATCTCTGTAGCAAATTCTCATTTACCTCAACTTATTGGGTTCGTTTTAATGTCAATTGGTTACACATTAGGTAATAAATTCTACCTTCCGGAAATCAAACAAAAATAATAATTTCTAGTTATTAAAAAATATTTTAAATAAATAACATTGAAAATATATTCCTTATAAAAATTTTTCGATATTTAACCTGATTTTAAGTAAAAACTTTAAAGCTAATTCTGTAATTCAATTAAGATTAGTCCAAGTATGTTATTGACACATAAATGTAACAGTAAGGTAGTTAAAAATGTAAAAACCGAAAAAAAAGTAAGGATTCATACTAATTTTTTTTTAAATATGTTACATTCATTAATAATTCAAGTTAAGGTTTCCTCTGTCAATAAAGCAGAAATGAGGAAATGTTTGATTTACAAATGTCATTTACTCTTTGGCTTACTAATCGATCTCATATGAAATCTAAAAATGGATGCACTTACTAGTTTTATAGTTGTTATCATCGCAATTACAATTCAATTCTCTTTATACGCCATCAAAAGGTTGCAGGAACCTTTAGAACCAAATTATTTGATAGATAAAAATTCGGGAAAAAATAAAAACAACATGGGTAAATTTTGGAAAAATGCAGAAATAACAAATGGGAGATTAGCTATGATTGGTTTTTTAGCTTTGATAATAAACTACGGTTTTTTTGGGTGGATAATACCTGGTTTTATTTAAACTATCAATACATTAAGGTCTTAAAGAAAAAAATAAATCTCTCGTTCCAAACAAACTCTCCTTTTTTAAAAAAAATTTTTATTATAAGAAAAAAAAGCAATTGAGTAATTCTGATTTTGATAAAGATGGCTTGGACAGCTATGGAATACATTGGCTTCAATATGCTGCTTTTGCTATATCCGGTTTTGCTATATTTACAACCTGGGCATTTTTTTATGATGAAAGATTCCACAACTTTGTAATGAATATTTTCAGGGTTATTAACTGCAGTGGGTTCAACTGTAATGGAGCATTTTAAAATTCTATGGCTAATCCAGATCAAAAAACAATATTAATTGATAATGCTTTTGAAGAAATAAAAAACATTTGTATAAATCTTCAAAAAGATACTGATGCTTCGAATTCAGAACTTAAAAGTTTACTAAAACTAATTATTAATGAATGGGAAGAAAAAGAAGAACAAAAAACTGGTTTTGGATTCAGGTAAAGTTAGCCACTATCTAAGAAGAGACTTAAGCCTCAAATCATTTTAAAATGAACAGATTTTTTACTTTTAAAATTTAATATTTATAATTTATATTTTTTAAAAAGAAATTAAAAAGGAATGAATCTCAAATAGAAGATTCATTCCAGATTTAGCATTAGTTTTATCTAGATTTAAATTTTATAATTTAACTCCTCTGGTGGACTGTCAATCATTAGATCCCTCCTATTCACCAGTTAAACCTACGCCTTACTTATTAAGAAAGTAAATCAGTAAAAATGCTGATTTTTTATTTTCTAAAATGTTTGAATTAAAGATGCCAATTCTGGTGCATCTAATAAAAGTGCAAAAAATGTAAGCACAACTAATAAAAATATGGAAAAGTAGATTTGAATCATTCTTCAAAATTACTTAAAAAGAATTTTTTAAGTTGTATAAAATAATGCTTTGTTTACATAATTAAATATCTCTACATAGAGAAGTTTAATTAGAGAATAACTAAGATGCTTCAGGGGAAAATATCGTCCTATTTTTTTGCCAATACTCACAGCCTTTAAGTAAATGATCACCCTGTGGTATGCGTTTTTCGTATTTTGGACAGATCAAGATAGTAGCAAAAGTTTCTGTAGTGCTGTAGCGAAAGTGATTGCAAGTAATACAAATCTTTGTTCGTTTTCGTTTTAGGGTAGATTCTTTTAGATATTCCCATTTTGACGGATTTACCTTGATCATGATTACTGGAATTTATTAGTAACAATTTGCCAACCTCCTGAAATTAATTCATTCCATGTTTCACAAGCACACTCAATAGAATGAAGTCTTGAATTTTTAATTTGGGCTGGTTCACCTAATTCATTTGCATAGAAAAGATGAGTATATATTTGTAAGTTATTAGATACAGATTTCTTATAACTCTCAAAAAAAATTAATAAACCACTTTTTTTGTTAAACAACCAGCCAGTTGGGGGGTCAATAAGGCTGCCATGATAAAAATAAGTCCGAACATAAGCGACTCCTGAAGTCATAAATATAATACAGTTGTACTATTAATATAAATGTACTACTCGTAGACGTCAAGTATTCCTCTGGTAATTATTTAAATACTAAAATTAGTTCCCAGAAATAATCAGCCGTAAACTTCTTATTTGGTAATAGTGAATACAAGTAACTCCTTGAAAAGGGAAATATCATTTAAAGAGTATCTTCAAAAGAATGCAATGTATCGAAATCCTTTCTATTTAGGATGGAACAAAGGTTGGTCTTTTTTATTTTTTTTAGAGGGTGGCATTGCAAAAATTGAAGCAAAAGGTTTTGGTATTTCTATTACAACAAAAGTTGAGAAAGGAGAATCACCCCTAGAATCTGCGGATAGATTAGTCTCGAAAGAGCAAAGGATTAGAAAATCAAGATATTATTCTTGGGTTAAATCTATTAATGAAAAAACAATAAATTAACCAATCCTTAAATTTCTAAAGTAATTTGTTGACAGTGAATTTAAAATAGAAAATAGTCATTTATTTTTCGTGTCCAATAAATTTTATGAATGGTGGAAAAACCATAGAAAAGTTGTAACCTATGGGGCTTTTATCATCTTGTTAGGTTTTTATTTATCTCCTGTTGTCAAAGAAGCAAAATACAAAAACCAATGTATTAAGTACTCTACTAAAGGAGCCTTAACTAAATTTAATAAGGACGATATAGGAGAAACTTTACTAGAAGAAACAGGTTTGAATATTGATGAACTAGCAAGGATTGAGGGTTATAAGAATTGCATTAATTAAAAAGTTCGCAAAAATTACGCTGAGTTTTTAAATGATTAAAGATATGTTTAAACTTATTTTATTAATATTATTATTTGGATTTATAACAATAAGTCCAAAAACAAGATATTTGGTTGGCATAACTCTAAAAGAAATCTCTTCATTTCTTTTATGGACTGTTAAATATGAAGATAGAGAAAAATGGATTATAGATAAACCAAGTTGGATACCTCACCAAAAACTTAAGCCATCGTATTAAATGAAAACTTATTTAGAAGAACGAATTGAATGGTATGACGATAATTATAGAAATGGTAATGCTTTAATCTCTGATAAGCAGTTCGACCAACTTGAAAAAAATTTATTAAGAACAAACCCAAATTGTGATTACTTTAAAAAGAAAAATAAACTAGTTTTACCTTCATTAGAAAAGGATTCAATAGATGAATTTTTGAAAGGATTATTAGTAGATACCAGATTATTAATTGAACCAAAAATTGATGGTTGTGCTGTTGCTTTGCAATATAGGGATGGAACCTTGGAGAAAGCAATTTCAAGAAAAGGGCTAGACGTTACTAGTAAACTTATTAAAGTCCAAGACATTCCCAATAATCTCCCTTTAAGAGGAGTTCTTCAAGTTAGAGGTGAATTATATGCACCCAACCAAAGTCCAAATATCTCCCAGAGAATCGCTTCTGGATTTCTAAGAGCTAAAGAAGGATTTTCTGAAAGTCTTAGCTTCTGCGCATTTCAAATACTTAATTCAAAACTTAACCAATATGAGTCCAAAAAGAGTCTTTCAAATCTTGGCTTCATGATCCCTCAGGATATTTCATGCAACTTTACGAGCCAAGTTGAAGTATTTAGAAAACAATGGCTAGAAGGAAAGCTTTTTAGTAAATATCCAACAGATGGAATAGTAGTAAAAATAAATTCTAGAAAATTACAATTGATTAGAGAAAAATCAAATTTAGATTATCCTTATTGGCAAGTGGCAATAAAACGTTAATGGAATTAATACACCAGATTTTTCCTAGTTGGCATATTTACTTGGATATGTTTTTCGTTGGCTTTGCAACTTACAGTTTTCTAAGAATTAAGAAAAAAATAAAAACCAAATAAAGTTTTTAAATCATCCGTGGTCCTTAAGCATGGATTTAAGTTGTTCGCTGTCTAATTGTTCAAGATAATTTCTCATCGCCAACCAAGATCTTCTGCTTTCTAACTTTCCACTTTGTTTAAATAAATTTGCGGAAACTTGATCTATCAATTCTTTATGAGTCATATTTATATTCTTCATCAAGTTCAATGACAACACCATTAAAAAATTCTGCTAATAATTTTGATGGGTCTTGAATAGATATCTTTCTATCTGCTTTTAATAGTTTCTTTTTGATTGGATTTAAGTTAGTCATACTGATTCAGGTAATTCAAGTTCTTCAAAAGTCCAACCTTCTAATTGAAGGTCGTGCCATTTGTCCCAAGCATTATCCAAATACATTTGAGTTGATGATTTAATTGCCATTGGCTCACCAAGATCATTTGCATAATATGTATGAGCAAAAATTCTCATACTATTTCTTGGAGATTTTTTATTCCTTATAAATAAAATTAATCTGCTGCGGTCTGGACTAAGCAACCAACCACTTGGGGACTCATTACGATAACCGTAAGAAAAATTAGTCCAAACATTAGCTCCTCCTAAAGTCATTAATTAATAATACATATGTACTATTAATATAAATACATTGGAAATGGATCGTCAAGTATTTTGGTAAAAAATTATTTACACGCATCAAAAATAAATTTGATAAAAAAATAAAATACCTACCAAAAGCCTGTAATAACAAGCAGTTTGATAGGTAATACCGGATCCCCGTCAGTTCTCTGCTGCATCGACCTGGAAATGCCAGAAGAGGATTCAAAGTGGGCTTTCGTTTCCGATTACAAGATCGGTTTACTACCGCATCACGACAGTCTCCTCATGTCGAAAGAGAGTCAGATCAGAGCACATAAAGAAGAACTTAACCAAAGATCTAGTAATCTAACTCTAACTTATTTTTTTATGCATTTGGAGATGGCCAAATGTCTCTTACCATAGTTAATAAAATTTGAGCTTCATCATATCTTTCTGAATGTGTTTTACCATTTAATAAAAATGTGATGTGGGCCATTTTTCTTCCCAGAATTTCGCGAGATTTGCCATAACAATGAATATTAGAACCTTCAATTTCAGATAACATTTTAATTCTGGTTTCCATTGAGATTGGGAAATTCTTTTTTAACCCCAGTAGATTTATCATAATTGCACCTTCACACTTCATTTTAATTTCAGGTGGTATTATCCCAGAAGAAATGCAAACATATTGATCAAACTGACTTGAAGTGCAAGCTTCAATAGAGAAATGAGCTGAGTTATGTGTTCTAGGAGCTATTTCATTAATTAGAAGACCATTATCTCCATAGAAGAATTCAATAGCTAAAACTCCAACGTAATTAAGTTCATTGACTATTGAAGAGAAAACATTTATTGCAAATAAGTTCAAATCATAATCATTTGATCCAGGTGCAAGAACCCAATCACAAACATAATTTGATTGGAACGTCTCAACTATTGGAAAGAATCTTATCTTACCGGTCCTATCTCTCGAACCGACAAGAGCCAGTTCTTTTTCATACTCTATCCATTCTTCTATTAACCATTCATCAGAATTATTCTCTGTTAAAAAAGAATCTAAATCTTCTTTTGTCTTTATTTTTCTATTCCCTTTGCCGTCATATCCACCTTTATTTGATTTTGCCATTAGAGGAAAAGTCCAATTATTGATTTCCTCATCCGAGAGATTTTTAAAATCTTCAATACTTATCCATTTTGGACAGGGAATATTCATTCTATCTATTAATTTTTTTTGAGAAAACCTATCTACTAATGGCTTAATTGCATTAAGGCTTGGAACAAAAATATCTTCATTGCCAATTAAATTTAATTTATCAATTTTTATCCATTCATTTTCAAAAATTATTTTTTCACACTCATTAATTAGTGATTTATTTCCTCTTATCTTTAAAGGATCAGCTTCTATGACATGATCTGCTTTTGAACCAGCAGGATCATCACAAGATTTTGTTTGCACACATACTTCTAAATCTCTTTTTTTTGCTGCCTCGGTTAACATCAATGCCAGTTGACCACCTCCAATTATTCCTAGGGAATAATTTTTCTTAATATCGTTTATATTTTTTTTAAAACTCATAGCATGATTTTATTACCATTTCTAATTCTTAACAACTGAATTTTTAAGGATCTAGAGCTTAGATTTTGCTAATATATAAAGTATTTAATACCAAATATTTATAAATTTTAACTAAGGAATCAATTGTGAATAAGAGAAAAATATTAGTCCCATTAGGTGATAAGTCATACGAAGTAACTCTAGAAGCAGGGATACTGAATAATATCAGCGAAGAACTCTTAAAAATTGGAATAACAAAGAAAAGAAAAATACTTGTGATTTCAAATGAAGAAATATCAAATTTGTATGGTGAGAAATTCTTAAATAATTTAAAAGATAATAAATTTCAGGCCAAAATGTTCCTTATCAAGGCTGGAGAATCATATAAAAACTTAAAAACCTTAAGTGAAATATATGATGTAGCATTTGAATTTGGCTTAGATAGAAATTCAATAATTATTGCCCTTGGAGGAGGAATTGTTGGAGATGTAAGTGGTTTTGCTGCTGCGACTTGGCTGAGAGGTATCGAATATATTCAGATTCCAACAACATTATTATCAATGGTTGATTCATCTGTGGGAGGAAAAACAGGAGTAAATCATCCAAAAGGTAAGAATTTAATTGGAGCTTTCAATCAACCTAAAGCAGTTTTTATTGATCCAGAAACTTTAAAAAGTTTGCCCAAAAGAGAATTTAGTGCAGGCATGGCTGAAGTAATAAAATACGGAGTAATAAGAGATAAAGAACTTTTCGAATACTTAGAAATTGAAAAAAAACAAAAATGAACTTATAAATCTCAAAAATGAATATTTAATTAAAATAATTAATAGTTCAATAAAAACAAAGTCTAATGTTGTTTCTCAAGACGAACATGAAAATGGTGTTAGAGCAATATTGAATTATGGTCATTCTTTTGGTCACGTTATTGAAAATTTATGTGGATACGGCAAATTTCTGCATGGTGAGGCAATATCAATTGGTATGAATATTGCGGGGAAAATAGCAATTGAAAAAGGGTTATGGTCTAAAGAAGAATTAGAGAGACAGCGAATTCTCTTGGAGAGTTATGATCTTCCTACCGAGATCCCCAAAATAAATAAAGAAGACGTTCTAACAATACTTATGGGTGATAAAAAAGTTCGTGATGGCAAAATGAGATTTATATTACCGAAAGAAATTGGTGCTGTTGATATATATGATGATGTGGAAGATTCATTATTTTTAAAGTTTTTTTCTTAACGCAAACAGGTTGAATTTATATTCATTTTCTTCTCATTAAACTTTTTAAAAACAAACCACTTAAAATCACCTAAACAAACAGGATCTATAAGTCTAAGTAATGCCTCTCTTCTTAAAAGAGCATTTGATAAATTCTCCTTAAATTCTTTCTGAATCCCATAAAGTCTCTCAGCCAATCCAAGTGCCAATAAAGCCTCTCCTTGTTTTGTTATTCCAACAGTATCAAATCCAAGAGTCTCAGCATCATTAATTAAAGTTTCTATGCACACATGAGATGTTAAATCGCAATTTCCAGGAGAATCTAGGACATTATTCTTCATTTTTTGATTTTCATATGAAACTATAGTCCCATCAGAATTCCTAGAGTTATAGTATTTTTTAGCTTCTTTAGCGTAATCAATTATCAATAAAATACCATTATTGATTTTCCCATAAATAGCTTCTAACCATTTTGAGTTATCTACATGCCATTCTGTCGTCCATCCTTCAAGAGCATCTTCAGGCGGAATAGTTATTCCCAACTCACTTTTAGCAAGTTCAAAACTTTTTTCCAATTCACGTGTAATTGGCATCTTATCAAAAAATAATTTATGAGATTTTTTGTCTATAGAAACTGCTTGTCGAATTAGTTTTCCCTTAGAGAAGGTTATTCTTTCTACTGGCAAAGCATCCAAAACTTCATTTGCTAGAACTATGCCATTTATATTATTTTCCTCTACTTCATCCAAACCTTTCCATAAAATATCAATACCTAAGTTCAAAAATTCCTCCAATTTATTTTTTTGTTTTTCTACCATCCCTTCATTAGGTTCAATAATTACAAAAGAAATACCTTCTAAAAAATTCTTGCTGTTTTCTAAAAAGTATTTAATTAATCCACTCATAAAGCTTCCATCTCCAGCTCCAAATTCAGTTACAGATAATGTCTCATTAGATAAAAAACTACTTTTGAACTGAATCAACCAATCTTCTATTTGTTTACCAACTAAAAAAGCAAAATCATCAGATAAAGATGGTGATGTGACAAAATCTCCTCGAACGCCTAACTCAGCTTTACCGCTGCCGTAATAACCATTAATAGGATCATTTAATGCAAAATTCATAAAGTCATAAAAACTTATAGTCCCACCCATTTTTATTATTTTTTTTACTAACCAATCTGGATTATTCGCGGGTAAGCTATTCATCGGCGAAAATATAAAGAGACAAAACTTATTTATGCCTTCAAAGATTAACTATTTATTGGGAATATTTCTATCTATATTAGTTTTAATTTCACATAAACCCGTTTTCGCTATAAATAATCCAAATCTTTTACCAAAAGAAAAAACACCAGTAATTGATTTAGCTAAAACATTAAGCCCTAATCAGAAAAAATCTTTAGAAGACAAGCTTAATAAGCTTGAAATAGAAAGTGGATGGAAAATTAAATATTTATCTCAGTTTGAGAGTTCTCCTGGTAGTGCAATTAAGGACTATTGGGATTTAGATGAGACAAGTTTGTTGATAGTCGCTGATCCAAGAGGAGGAAATTTACTGAACTTTAACGTCGGAGAGGCTTATTTTAATTTCATGCCAAGGTTATTTTGGGTTGAACTTCAAACAAGATTTGGTAATCAATATTATGTAAAAGATCATGGTGAGGATGGCGCAGTATTAGATGCAATTAATTCAGTAAAGATTTGCCTTGAAAGAGGAGGTTGTCAAGTTGTTCCTGGCCTGCCCAAAGAACAATATATATGGACTTTATGTACATCTATTCTTGGAGGTTTAGTCGCGGGCTTCGCCTCTGCTCCAAGAAAAGAAGGTCAAGTGATATCAATTGGATTTTTAGCTCTTCTTTCTCCTTTATGGGGAATGTTATTTGGAATTTTTGGTTTAGCACCGATAATATCCAGAACAAGTGATCTTTTACCTTTATTAAAAAATGGTTTAGCTTTTACAGCAGCAGGAATTGCAGGTTATATCTTGTCTCAGACATTATTTTCAAGATATGAAAATCCCAAAAATACTTAAAATATGATCAGAGATATTTAATCCTAAAAAAATTTATCTTCTTCACAAATTACACCAGACTCTGAATACCATCGATGAGAAACATGCCTTAATTCCTTATTTTCAAACTCAATCCATGAAAAGTTAATTAGCAATTTTCCATCTTCATCAGTTTTATATCTTGGTACCACAGCAGTGTTGAAATAAATCGTTCCTTTGCTATCAATTTTAAACATCTCTCTTAAACCAAGATTTCTTTTAAGCCGGTTGTGCATATGACCAAAAATTACAAGATCAACTTTTCTTCTCTTTTGTATTTGAGAAATAGCAGCAGACAAATCTCTATCTCCCCAATCTAAAGAGGGTAATTTCCAGTCTTTCCCACAAATGCTTTTAGGTTCTGAACCTAAACCTGAGGGACCAGCATGAGACATAATTATTAGAGGTATTTCTTCAACAGTCTCTTCTGAACATTTGATAATTTTAGTTATTGAATCTTGTTCGGTTATAGGTCCATAAACACCTTTAACTTCTTTTGAAAGATAATAGCCTCCGCCAGAACTACATGGTCTAGCAGACAATAAATTTATTTGATTATTAAAAACTTTCAAATCCCATGCACAATATTTTTCACCAAGAACACGTATCTGCTTTGAGAGAGTTTCGCCTGTAGAATCTTTTCCTCTATCATGATTTCCTAAAATCACAAAAGTAGGAATTTTGATCTTATTGATCTTTTTAATTATTTTGACACTTCCATCAGAAATATCACCAACAAATAAAACAATATTTGGTTTGATAATCGATAAAACTTTCAAGTCTAATTCAGACCATTGACCATGACAGTCACCAACAATAGCAATTTTTAAATTTGTCAGAATTTTTTCTGTTTAAAGGCATATAATCTATTTAGAGATATTCTAAATCCTGACCAGTATAACTTCTACTGCAAAACAGAAATCAGTTCAAAACCAAGAGGATTTGATTTCTGAAATAAAGGAGCGTTGCAAAAAAGCTAATGCAATTATTCTTGCGCACTATTATCAAGCACCAGAGATTCAGGAAATTGCAGATTTTATTGGAGATTCATTAGATCTTTCTAGGAAAGCTGAAAATAATGACGCAGATATAATAATTTTTTGCGGTGTGCATTTTATGGCCGAAACCGCAAAAATACTTAGTCCTAATAAAACAGTCCTATTACCAGATATTGACGCAGGATGCTCATTAGCAGACGATTGTCCTTCAGATAAATTTCAAAAATTCAGGGAAGAAAATCCAGATCACTATGTCGTAAGTTATATAAATTGCACTGCAGAAGTAAAAGCTCAAAGTGATCTGATATGTACAAGCAGTAATGCAGTCTCATTAATTAAAAAGATACCTGAAGATAAAAAGATAATATTTGCGCCAGATCAGAACCTTGGGAGATGGGTACAGAAAAATTCAGGAAGAGATCTTAAATTATGGCCTGGCAGCTGCATCGTTCATGAATCATTTAGTGAAGAAGCACTTCTAAAATTAAAATATCAAAATCCAGGATCAAAAGTAATTGCCCATCCTGAATGTAGTCAAAATTTACTAATTCTCTCAGACTTTATTGGATCAACAAGTAAGCTGCTTGATTACGTAAGTAAAGATCCATCTAAAACTTACATGGTACTAACTGAACCTGGAATAATTCATCAAATGAAAAAGAAAGAACCTAATAAAATTTTTATTGAAGTCCCAGATGTAGAAGGTTGTAAATGTAACGAGTGTCCATATATGAAATTAAATACTTTAGAAAAAATTCTTGATTGTTTGAAAAATAATTCCCCGTCTATCGAACTAGACCCAGAAATAATAAGAAGAGCCTATGTGCCAATAAAGAGAATGCTGGATATGAGTAATTAATTTAATGAAAATACTTTATCTTCCTTATTAATTTTTAGGAATGCATTAAGGTTTGTGGTGTCGGGCTTAAATTCGCTTATCTGATTCTTTCTATTAATTATATTTATTAGCTCTTTTTCACCAGCTCTATATTGTTTATCTTTTCTAGTTCCTATCTCTCTTTGAAGTATAGGGTTTATATTCATTCCTACTTCTATGTCTGGAATAATTCCAGATTTGTTTATGTCAGTGCCGTTCGGAGTTAAATACTTAGCGACTGTAACAGTTAGACCTGAACCATCAACTAATGTTCTCATAGATTGAACTAGACCTTTACCAAAAGTTTTCTTCCCAACTAATTTTCCTCTTTTATTATCTTTTATTGCACCAGAAACTATTTCACTAGCACTAGCAGAACCCTCATTAACTAAGACAACTAAGGGCTTTTTTGTTAGAGCTTGACCGTTTCCTTTTTTTGTTTCTTTTAAACCATCTTTACTTACTGTACTTACTATTACTCCTTTGTTAATGAAGTGCCTTGAGATATCAATGCTTGATTCTAATAAACCTCCAGGATTACTTCTCAAGTCAAGAACATATCCTGCGACTTTTTTTGTTTCTAAATCATTAATAGCATCTCTAGTTTCTTTGGATGCATTTGCATTAAATTGTTTAATTCTTACATAGCCAATTGATAAGCCATTTTTGGTTTGATTGACTTTACTTGATACAGATTTTATTTCAATTTTTTCTCTTGATAAAGTCTTAAAAAAGGATTGAGAACCTCTAAGAATTTCAAGCTTTACTTTAGTACCTCTTTGTCCTCTTATTAATTTCACGGCATCCTCAATATTCATACCTTCAGTAGAAATATCATCTATGGATAATATTTTATCTCTAGCTTTAATTCCAGCATCAAATGCAGGGGTGCCCTCTATGGGAGAAATAATTATTAAATCATCAGATTCTTTATCTTTAACTATTTGGATACCAACTCCAGTTAATTCTCCAGAGGTATCAATTCTCATTTGATTAAATTCCTTAGGTTCTAAAAATCTTGTATAAGAATCATCTAAACTAGAAAGCATATCTCTAATCGCATCATATGCTTCATTGCTGTCCGAATATGTTTTTGATAAAACTTCTTTTCTTAGATTAATCCAATTGGACTTTTGAAATTTGCCGTTTGAATCAAGAAAATCTCTATATACAATTTGCCAAACATGATCAATTACTTCTTTATAACTATTATTTAAAACTGTTGCCTCTGCAAAATTATTTAAAAACAACCCAGAAAAGGATGTCGCAAACAGAAATATATATTTTTTTTTAAGCAATTTTCTTATCTTCAAATAATTCGATATTTTTTATTATAAAAAGAATTTATTTATAATTCAAAAATTTGACAAATCCTTAAGGATCAATCCACTTCCCATCATCCTTAATAAGTTGGATTAAAGCATTAACACCCTCATCTTCAGGTACTCTTTTTATCTCTTCTTTTCTTCTATATAAGGCAATAGTTCCTTTACCTTTTCCAACATAACCATAATCAGCATCTGCCATTTCTCCTGGCCCATTAACAATACATCCCATTATTGCTATATCTAGACCCGTCAAATGTGAGGTAGCGTTCCTAACTTTATCTACAACTTCTTCTAGATTGAAAAGTGTTCTACCACAACTGGGGCAACTGATGTATTCAACCATTGTTTTTCTTAATCCTAAAGATTGCAAAATTGAATAGCACACTGGTATTTCCTTTTCTGGAGCTTCTGTTAAGGAAACCCTGATGGTGTCTCCTAATCCCTCTGCTAAAAGTGTTCCAATTCCAGCAGTACTTTTAATCCTTCCATAATCACCATCACCAGCTTCGGTAACTCCTAAATGTAAGGGATAGTTATATCCTTCTGAGTCAAGCCTATCTGCAATCATTCTGTAAGCTGCCATCATGACAGGAGCCCTAGAAGCTTTCATAGAAATAATTATGTTATGAAAATCAAGCTCATCACAAATTTTGACAAACTCCATCGCAGATTCTGTCATTCCTAATGGCGTATCTCCATAAGTAAAAAGCATCCTCTCAGATAGAGACCCATGATTAACTCCAATCCTTAGAGCTTTGTTTTCAGCCTTTAAAACTTCAACTAAAGGGGTAAATCTTTTAAGTATTGTTTGCTTAATAGTTTCAAATTCCTCATCTGTATATTCAGTTCTTGTAGGGTCTGATTTTTCAAAAACAAACAATCCAGGATTAATTCTTACTTTATCAACATGTTTTGCAACTTCCATTGCAATTTTCATACCATTATGGTGAACATCAGCCACCAAGGGGGTATTGATATTATTTACTAGTAATTTTGCCTTTATATCTCCTACTGCTTTGGCATGTGCTAAGGAAGGGACAGTTAACCTTACTATTTCACAACCCACATCATGAAGTCTTTTGATAGCTAAGAAAGCATTTTCGACATCCATAGTATCTTCATTTATCATCGATTGAACTCTTACTGGATAATCACTTCCAATAGCTATATCACCAACCATTACTGTTCTAGTTTTCCTTCTCTCAATATGAGTTGAATATCTTTTGGAGAGACTATTAACCTCTTTAGATTGAGTTAATGACATTAAAATTCTTGATATTCAAAAAGGATTTCACTAAATTATACGGCATATAGTTTACCACTTACATTCTCTAGGTCTTTCAAAGTTAGATGGTAAGGTTTATTGATTTCTTTTGAAGGAAATCTCAATAAATAAGATGGATGAAAAATTACCATAATTTCTCTCCCATCTTTTTTAATCCATTGACCTCTTAAATTACTTATAGGATCTTTAACTTCTAAAATAGCTCTCATAGCAGTAGAACCAGTAAGTAATATAAATTTTGGATCGACTAACTTTATTTGCTGTAATAACCAAGGTTTATGAATATTAATTTCTCCAGCAGTGGGTTTTCTATTATTTGGTGGACGACATTTAATTACATTACAAAAATAAACATCCTTTTTATAATCAATTCCAGCTTGTATTAATAATTCGTTTAATAACTTACCAGATTTACCTACATAAGGTTTTCCTTCTAAATCTTCCTGGGCTCCAGGTGCCTCACCAATTACTAACAAATCCGCAAATACACTTCCTCTCCCAATTACTAACCTTTTCACCGAAAATAAAACTTTAAATATTTTTATCTTAAGAACTCAAAACATGAAAATAAAATAGATTAAGAAAATGAACTAAATTAAACCATAGTGTGATAGTTTTATTTATTCTTAATTTATGCATTTGTCATTATTAAAAGTCATATTTGAAAAGTCATAAGTCAATGAGTGAAGTTAATTTATCTGATCGGGCACTTTCAATTGAGCCTTCTCTTACATTGCAGATAAGTGCTAAAGCAAATCAATTATCTGCAGAAGGAGTAGATATTTGCAATTTAAGTGCAGGTGAACCTGATTTTAATGCCCCAAAAGAAGTTATAGAGGCTACAAGTAAAGCTATATTTGATGGATTTACAAAGTACGGGCCCGCAGCGGGGAATTTAGATCTCCGAAAAGCAATTGCAAATAAACTTCAAATTCAAAACAATTTAAATTATGAATTTGAAAATGTAATGGTCACAAATGGTGCTAAGCAAGCAATATATAATCTTTTCCAAGTATTGTTAAATACTGGAGACGAAGTTATTATTCCTTCTCCATATTGGTTAAGTTATCCCCAGATGGTTAGATTGGCGGGTGGGAAGCCAATTTTTACAAATTCTTCTGCAGAAGATGGATTCAAAATAAATATAGAAGATTTGAAGTCTAAAATCTCTTCAAAAACTAAATTTATAATTATCAATTCTCCTAATAACCCTACTGGAAGAGTTATGTCAAAGGAAGAATTATTACAAATTGCCGATTTAGCTAGAGAAAATCCAAATATCAATATTCTTTCTGATGAGATTTACGAACTAATCCTTAAAAAAGAATTTAAACACTACAGTTTATCTTCATTAGCAAATGACTTAAAAAATAGAATTTTTATAGTAAATGGGTTTGCGAAAGGATGGGCTATGACTGGCTGGAGGATAGGTTATTTAGTAGGTCCAAAAGATATAATCAAAGCATCCTCAGCATTACAAAGTCAAAGTACAAGTAATGTTTGCTCTTTTGTTCAAAAAGGTGCTTTAGAGGCTTTAAAAATTAATAATGATTTTTTCTCAATGATAAATAGCCATTATGATCAAAGAAGAAGACTTCTCTATGAGGGCCTTAATAATATAAATGGGATTTATATTGAAGAACCTAACGGAGCATTTTACGCATTTCCAAAATTACCCAACTCCTCAATTACTTCTGTTGATTTCTGCAATAAAGCTCTTCAAGATTACGGATTAGTTGTTGTACCTGGAAAAGCTTTTGGAGCTGATCAATGTATAAGAATATCTTGTGCAGCTTCAGAAATTAAAATAAAAGATGGAATTCAGAGGCTTGTAAAAGCAATCTCTGAATACTATTAACTTAACTAAGTTATGTTTAATTTAAAGAATTTTATAGTAAGTTCATATCTATTATTATCTGTTTTTTCATCACCTGTATTTTCAAATCCCAAAGTTTTAAAAGTTGGAGCAATACCTGATCAAAACCAAGATGTTTTGGACAAAAGATTTAATTTATTTTCAAAAGAATTATCCAAACAACTTGATGTAGAAGTTAAATACATTCCTGTTATTAATTATGTTGCAGCAGTAACTGGATTTAGAACTAAAGATTTAGATTTAGTTTGGTTTGGAGGTTTATCAGGAGTTCAAGCAAGATTACAAACACCTAATTCAATTGTCATAGCTCAAAGAGATATCGATAAGGAATTTAAAAGTGTTTTTATAGTAAACAAAAATTTAGAACTTAACTCAATTTCAAACATTAAAGGACTTAAAAAACTAAAGAATTTAAGATTTACTTTTGGCTCTGAAAACTCAACTTCTGGAAGATTAATGCCAGAATATTTTTTAAATCAAGCAGGGGTAGAAATTAAACATTTTAAAGGGAAAAAAGCAGGTTTTAGTGGGAGTCATGATGCCACTATAGCTTTAGTTAATAGTGGGGCATTTGATGCTGGAGCTTTAAATAAACAGGTTTGGGAAAACAATCTTAAAAATAATCCCAAAAGAACAAGTAATTTAGAATTATTCTGGATCACACCAGAATATGTTGACTATCATTGGGTAGCTCAAGGTGATCTTGAAAATAGATTTGGGGAAGGGTTTACAAAAGAACTTAAATCAGTAATTCTAAATTTAGATATAAAGCAAAAATCACATAAACAGATATTAGATATGTTCAATGCAAAAAGATTTATAAAGGCAGAATCAAAACAATATAAAAATATAGAGGAAATCGGGAGGAAATTAAATAAAATTAGATGAATAATACTGTCTTAGAATTAGAAAATATATCTTATAAATACAAAGATGATCTGATCCTAAATAAAATAAATTTAAAAATAAATTCTGGTGAAAAAATTGCACTTTTAGGTAAAAGCGGTTCAGGAAAAACTACACTTATATCAGTAATTAATGGCACTATAAAGCCAACTCAAGGTGAGGTTAAATTATTCAATGAAAGTTTCGAGGAATTAGATAGAAAGCAGAAAAGTAAAATAACAACTATATGGCAAGATTTAAGATTAATAGAAGATCTCTCTGCAGAACAAAATGTAAATTGTGGACTACTAGCAGAAAACAATTTTTATTTCGCTTTTAAAAATTTACTAAATATAAGTTCTTTTAAGAAAGCGCATAAATATATGAAATTATGTAGACTTCATAACTCTATTTACGACAAAAAAATCAGAAAACTATCTGGGGGGCAAAAACAAAGGGTGGCTATAGCTAGATCATTAATTCAAGAATCAAATATATTACTTGCAGATGAGCCTTTTAATAATCTAGATCCCAAATTGATAACAACAATTAAAAACCTTCTGCTAGAAAATGCAGATAAAAATAAAACAAAAAAATCCCCAAAGACGGCATTAGTTGCATTACATAGATTAGATTTGCTGAACGATTTCGATAAAGTTATTGGAATAAGGGATGGTAAAATTTTTTTCAATATCAAAAGAAATAACTTAAAGAAGATTCATTTAGAGAAAATATATTAATTAGTTGAACAAATTAAAATTAAACTATACCTCATTATCTTTTATTCCAATTTTGGTATGCATACCTCTAGGGTATCAATTAATAAACAATATTAATTTTGGAGGATTTAAATTATTCCAAGAATTCTTAATTTCTGCATTTAATCCCAAGATCGATAATGAAATTATTATTATCGTAATTAAGCGATTAAATGAAACTATTTCAATTGGTTTTTTTAGTTGGTTAGTAAGTATTATTTTTGGAGCAATTTTTGGAATAATTTCCTCAAATATTTTTTATAAAATCTTTAATATTCCAAATTTTTTCTACCACATAGTAAGGTTTTTTCTAACAATAATTAGATCTATACACGAAGTGGTTTGGGGGATACTACTAATGCAAATATATGGAATAAATTTTTCGATAGGAATAATAGCTATATGTATACCTTATATTGCTGTAAATTCAAAAGTTTTTGCTGAACAATTAGAAACTATTGACTACAAAAGTTTTGAATCTATAAATCAAATAAATGCACCTAAATTTTCTTCTTTACTAACTTTAATATGGAATCCAATAATCAATACATTTAAAAACTTTGGTTTATATCGATTAGAGTGTTCGATAAGAAGTACTGTGATTCTAGGACTTTTTGGGATTGGAGGAATAGGTACCAGTATTTTTTTATCTTTCCAAACTTTGAATTTTAGAGAGTTATGGACTTATTTATGGTCCTTAGCAATTTTGATAATTCTTTCTGGATTAATATTCAAAAAAATAAAATTTAACACTACAAATAAAATCCTATCTATTTTTTTTATTTCAGTTTTTTTCATAACAATTTTATTTTCTTTTTCATATTTTCTTTATTTTATTTTTAACACTAATTTTGAAAATTTTAATTCCGTTAGTTCTCTATTTAAATCAAGCTCAGATTTAGGATTATTTGATTTCTTAAAACTTATATCAGAAACAATAATTTTGAGTCTTTTATCAACAGGAATCGCAATTAGTTTACCTCCATTAGTAATAGGAATTTTTAACAACAATACTTCTAAAATTTTTATAAAAATTTTTGCATTTTTATTACGTTTAATACCTACCCCTGTAATACTTCTAACTCTATTAACTTTTAATAATCCTTCTGTATCTTTAGCAGCTTTAACATTAGGTCTTCACAACGCTGGTATTACTAGCAAATTACTTTTTACAAATCTAGATAGCCAAGACAAAAGAAATTATATTGCAATGAAATCTCTAGGAATCTCAAAAAAGACTAGTTGGCTATTAGGTTTATTTTCTCAACAAGCAAAAAGTTATTTAGCATATTGCGCTTATAGATCTGACATTATTATTAGAGAAACTGCAATTGTTGGGGTTATTGGAAGTGTTGGTCTAGGTTGGCAATTGCAAGAATCACTAAGTTCCTTCGCATGGCAAGAAGTTACATTAGTTTTGATAGCTTATAGCTCCATCGCAATAGTTGGGGAATTAATAAATGGTAAGATCAAAAATAGTTTAACTTGATTTGTAAGAATAATTTGTTAAATCAAGTAATTATTTTTTTCCAGTTATAGTGATTAGTTTACCAAAACAGCTAGTTGTAATTGGAGATAGCTCAGTTTATGGATGGGGAGATAATGAAGGTGGTGGATGGTGTGAGAGGCTTAGAAAAGATTGGTGCAATAACCACAATGGGCCAGTTATTTATCAACTTGGCGTTAGGGGAGATGGGATAGAAAAAGTTTCATCTAGATGGGAAAAAGAATGGTCATCTAGAGGAGAAACGAGAAGAAACAAGCCTAAAGCAATACTGCTAAATGTTGGTCTTAATGACACTGCAGCAATAGGTCAAAGAAACGGAAGACATCAATTAGATATAGATGGATTTGAATATGGATTACAAAGACTAATTAAGGAAATGAACTCTCAAACAAATGTCTTTGTTATTGGTCTAACACCTGTTGACGAAAGTAAAATGCCGTTCGCAGGATGTTTATGGTACTCAAATGATTTTTGTAATTCTTATGAAAGGAGAATGGAGGAAGTATGCCTCAATCAGAACGTCCCATTTCTTCCTACTTTTAGAGAAATTTACTCAGATAAAAGGAGTAAAAATTGGATTACACATGATGGAATTCATCTAAATTCCGAAGGTCATTTCTGGCTTTTCCAAAGACTGAAGAGCTGGGAGATTTTAACAAAATGGAAGGAATCTTAGGTCCCTCCAAATATTTTTAATTTTAAAAATATGAATATAAAATAAGAGCAAAGATAGCAAAAACAGAACCAATACTTGTCTGAATAGCATTTACCAATTCATTACTTAATTTATATTTATTTTGAAACTTAGCACCAATAATACTTTCAGAAAGTGTTGCCAAGAATCCAGAAACTACAACAACTATAAAATGATATTTTGTAGAAACAATTGATAGACGAAGCATTATGAAAGCCATGCATATTGATCCCAAAACACTAGCTAATGTTCCTTCTATACTTATTCCGCCTTCAGTTCCTCTCTTCACCTTTTTAAATGAAGTAATTAAATATGTGTCTTTACCAAATCTTTTTCCAATTTCGCTGCCAAAAGTGTCCGCCAACTTTGCAGCAAAACTTGCAGCAAAACCTACTTTAAACATCACTACATTAGCTGCGTTAAATTTGGTCATAATGGCAAAAAATAATCCTGTAGCTGCAGATCCCCATACATTCTCAGGACCTCTTCTCCCACCTCTTTTTTCAGCTATTCCTTGTTCTTTTTTAAATTTAAAACCTATTTTGGTAACGAGAGATCCAAATAATAAATAAATTACAACTGAGATCCATCCCTGCCAAGACAAACATCCCCACAAAATTGTGCCTAAAATGCCTGCACTTACCCAACCACTTTTCGTCATCAAAGGAATCTTGCAAAATACATAAATCAAAATAAAATTTATGCAAAAACCTATAAAAAATTGATTTCTAATTAAATCCATATTTATCTATTTCCTTAATTTCAGATCAATTCTCCACTGATTTAGAATTGATGATGCGTTAATACTAGCTGTTGAAGTTCTTAAGATAGTGTCGGAAAGTTTAACAACGGTAATATTATTTTTATTAAAAAAATCAGTTTCTTTAAAGGACCAACCTCCTTCAGGGCCAATTACATTCCAAAAAATACCTCCTTTTTTATTGACAAATTCTTGTTGTTTTCTTAACCATTGATTTAAATCATATAATGTTTCTTCTCTAGTTATAGAAATTGAAACTCTTTCTTGATTATCTCTACTTTTTAGCCATTCAATAATATCCATACCCTTTAAAATAGATGGTTTCCATAATCTTTCACTTTGCTCAACTGCTTCTTTGATAATTGAATTCCATCTCAAAAGTTTTCTAGAAAAATTTAAATTTTTGTTTACCTGTCTTTCTGAAAATAATGGCTGTATAAAATCAATTCCTATTTCAGTACACATTTTTAAAATATCCTCAAAACCACTTTTTGGTATAACAACAGCTATGCCTAATAGGTAAATTTCTTGTTCTCGAAATAAGTAAGGTTTTTTTAATTGAATTATTTCTAAACAATCATTTTTAACTTTTGTAGCTTTCCATAATGAACCCTTTCCATTAGCTATAAATATTTCTTTACCATTTTTTATCCTCATTACTTTATTTATATAATGAGCCTCTTCTTTAGAAAGTTCTAAATTATTGTTCTTAATATTTTCAATTCTTTCATGAGAAATAATTAATCTTGTTAAGTCTTCCATCTAAAACACTTAATCTTTGAAAACTAAATCTTCATGTTCTTCAATTGCCCAATCATTATTTTCACCCCCAATAATTAACTCTTCAATTTTTACATAATTATTGGATATCTCATTCAAAGAATTAATTAAAATATCTATTGAAATGGAGTCTGAAGTTCCAAAATCAACCCAACATCTTCCCCACAGGTTTTGATATTCCATAATTCCTAAATTATGCATTAAGGCTGGAAGAGATGCGTTTTTTTGGTCATTATCGTAGGACATCCAACTTAAATCGGAACCTTCTTCATGAGTCTGCAAATTTTCAGAATTAAATCCACCTAACCTTCCTAAAACGTACCAACTATCAAAAACACCATCTAAATAGTTTTTTTCATCTTGAGTTGGTGATTCTGAAAACCTGATCCATATCCAACAATTAAAAGGATCAACTTCCCTAAAAATAATATTCATATTGACTAATAGCTTTTTTGATCTAAAGCTATTATAAGTAAGTTATTACTAGATTAAAATTCATACCTATAACTTAATTAATAATGCTTGATTTAAAAGAAATATCTTATCAACCCCAAACTGGTGAAAGAAAAATAATAGATAATTTAAATTTAAAAGTTCACGAAAATGAAATCATTTTAATTTGTGGCAAAAGTGGTTCTGGGAAAACAACACTACTCGAAATAATAAGTGGATTAATAAATCCACAAAAAGGAAAAATTACTTGGAAGAATAAAATTTTATCTCTTAGACAAAGAAGATGGTTTTGTGGAGTAGTATTCCAATTTCCTGAAAGATACTTTATAGGTACAACCATTGGGAAAGAATTAAAAATAGGCCATAAATCTTTAAGAGAAAAAAATATAGACATAGTTTTAAACAAAGTTGGTTTGAAAAAAATTAATCTAGCCCAACCACCAGAACAACTCAGCGGCGGACAACAAAGAAGATTAGCTGTAGCAGTTCAACTTCTAAGAAACCCCTCAATTCTTTTACTTGATGAACCAACTGCTGGATTAGACTATTTAATGAGAAATGATGTGAAGAATTTAATTCTTGATTTAAAAAATAAAAATACAATTATTATTGTTACTCATGAACCTGCCTTATTTGAGGGGATTCCTTCTAGGATATTATTCTTGGAAAAAGGGAAAATCAAAAATTTTATGAAAGAAAATCATGCAGGATAGGATAGTTCGGGCTACTGCAGCCAATGGAGGAATAAGATTAGTTGCTGTCTTAACAACAGAATCTTCTTTAGAAGCAAAAAAAAGACATGGTCTTTCTTATTTAACCACTTGCATCTTAGGAAGAGCATTTAGTGCTTCACTGCTTTTAGCAAGCTCGATGAAGATAATGCACGGGAGGGTTACTTTAAGGGTTAGATCTGACGGACCTTTAAAAGGATTACTAGTTGATGCAGGTAGAGACGGAAAAGTTAGGGGTTATGTAGGGAATCCTAATTTAGAATTAGACCTAGTCAAAATAGGTAATAATAAATATTCTTTTGATTTTACAAAAGCAATGGGTACAGGATATTTAAATGTGATTAGAGATAGTGGATTTGGAGAACCCTTTACAAGCACTGTTGAATTAGTAAATGGAAATATTGCTGAAGACTTAGCTTCATATTTATATTATTCAGAGCAAACTCCCTCTGCTGTATTTATTGGAGAAAAAATTCAAAATAAAAGTGTTATTTGTAGTGGAGGCTTATTAGCTCAAGTTCTACCTAAAAAAGATACTGACCCTCTACTTGTCTCACTACTTGAAGAAAGATGTAAAGAAATTAATTCTTTCAGTGAAGACCTATTTAAGTCACAAGATAATCTTCTTTCGTTAATTAGAAATATATTTCCCGATATTGACGATAAATCAATCTCTGAAAAAGCTCGTTCCCAAGAAGTTAGTTTTAAATGCAAGTGTTCCAAACAAAGAAGTTTAAATGCTATGAAAATGCTTGATAAAAGCGAATTGGAAGACATTCTCAAGAAAGATGGCAAAGCAGAGCTGGTTTGTGAATTTTGTAAGAATAAATACCTTATAAATTATGAAGAGATTAAATCAATGACAGAAAATCAATCATAAAAAAATTACGCCTAGCCATAAAATAACCATAGCTGGAATACTTTGAATTTTTTGTATTGATAAAGAATTGTTTGATACTTCCTGAATGAAAGAATTATTTTCAAGCAATCCACCAAATATTAGTCCTATAGAAAGAAAAGTAACACTCCAACCTAGAGAACCTATAAATCTTTTCCCCGATTTAATTTGAGTATAGGTAAGTATTAATGTTGAGATAGAGAGTAAAATTCTATTATTAGAGTCTGGACTTATAAATAACAAAATTAAAAATAAGATCCCAACAGATATTTTTATTGAAAGATTATCAAATGAGGGGGCGGTTATTTTTGGCAAACTATACTGACTTGAGTTTTTGGAGTTATTATTTAATTTTTTTATCTTAGAAAGAAGTGGGAAATTATCATTGGTAAATTGATTAATTTGTTTTTCTTTTTTTGAGGCACTTACAGCTTCATAGCTTACATTCCCTGATTGCCTAGCTTTTAAACTCCCCATGAGTAATTGATCAAAAGAGGATTCGATTTTCGCTTTTAAAATTAAATCTTCACCAGCCTCTTTAACCTTGATATCTCTTGCTTTCTGAATATCCTCAAAAGCAGCACCTTCTTTTACACCTAAAATTTCATAAGGTGATTTTTCGTTATTGTTTTTACTACTGTTTGAATCCAAAGTTTTTCCCAATATTAACAGATTAGCTAATTTTATAATCCATTAAGACTTTATAAAACAATTGGTTCCACTCCACTAACAACGGGTGCAACTTTGTTTAAATTTAATTGATTATTGTCTTCAACAAATTGATTTAGATTCCACTCATTTTTGAAAAGAATAACTGGCCTATTCCAACTATCTTTTACTATCTTACAATTAAATATTCTGCCTAGTTTTTCAATAGCTGGCCATCCATCAGAAACCCATCTAGCCAATTGATATGGCATTGATTCAAGATTTGCATCAACACCATATTCACTTTTTAACCTGTGAGTTACTACTTCCAACTGCAATTGACCAACAGCAGCGAGTATTGGGTCTCTTTTACTCTCATCAAAGTCATAAAGAATCTGAACAGCACCTTCTTCACGAAGTTCATTCACACCCTTTCTAAAGTTTTTAAATGCTGAGGGATTTGGATTTCTTAGCCAGCTGAATATTTCAGGGCTAAATGATGGTATACCTTCATACTCCAGATGTGTTCCAGTGTAAAGAGTATCTCCAATAGAAAACATACCTGGATTGTTCAAGCCAATAACATCTCCAGGATAGGCATCATCAACGACTTCTCTGTCTTGCCCAAATATTTTTTGAGGTCTTGATAGTCTGATTATTTTCCCAGTTCTGGAATGTTTGACTGACATGTCCTTTTCAAATTTTCCACTACAAACTCTTATAAAAGCGACCCTATCTCTATGCTTTGGATCCATATTTGCCTGAAGTTTAAAAACAAAACCACTAAATTCATTGATTGCAGGTTCAATATCCCCTTGATTACTATTTCTTGAAGTTGGCTTTTGAGCCATTTTTAAAAAGCTATCTAAAAATGGTCTTACGCCAAAATTAGTCATAGCAGATCCAAAGAAAACTGGGGTTAAAGAGCCATTAAAAACTTTTTCTTTTTCAAATTTCGACCCTGCCTCATCAAGAACTTCCAATTCTTCAATTGAGTTCTCAAGTAAATCTCTTTCAACATATTTCGATAGCTCTTTATCTTCAAGACTTAATCTTTTCTCATTAGATTGTTTCCCTCTCGCTGCTTTATCAAATAAAATAACCTCTCTCGAAAATCTATCAATAACTCCCCTAAATTCTTCGCCACTTCCAATTGGCCAGTTAATAGGTAAAGTATTTAATCCAAGTTCTGATTCAATTTCATCAAGTAAAGAAAATGGCTCTCTTCCTGGCCTATCCATTTTATTTATGAAAGTAAATATTGGTATTTTTCGCATCTTGCAGACTTCAAACAATTTTCTAGTTTGAGGTTCTAGTCCTTTAGCAGCATCTTCCAACATAACTGCATTATCAGCAGCAGCTAATGTTCTATAGGTATCTTCAGAGAAATCTTGATGTCCGGGTGTATCTAATAGGTTAATTACTGATCTTTCGTATTGAAATTGCAATACAGTTGATGTAATAGAAATACCTCTTTGTTTCTCAAGTTCCATCCAGTCTGAAGTAGCTTTTCTCTGATTACCTCGAGCTTTTACTGCTCCTGCCTGTTGTATGGCACCTCCATATAAAAGAAGTTTCTCAGTTAAAGTTGTTTTACCAGCATCTGGATGTGAAATAATTGCAAAATTTCTTCTTTTATTTACCGCATCCAGTATGTCTTTATTTTTTTGAATTTTAGTACTTAAGCTCATTTATGTAATATAAGGAACTTTCACTTGGTTTTTAAACATTACCATAGACAATTAAATATTTATCACCGTCTTCAAAAACATCTAAAGAGAGTAGGTCATTCTCTAAAGTAAAATTTTTTAACTCTTTAAAAGTATAAGAAGCTTTTAAAGATGCAAAATAATCATTAGTTAAAATATCATTATATTTTGTTGAGCATTGTGCTTTCAGTTCTAGAGCAGACTTTTCATCTAACGGCCTTTTTAAATCCTTGTGAAAATTTATGGTGTCATTACAAGACAAACTTTTTATTGTGTTAAAGAAATCTTTAAGATTGGTAATGTGATGGATCAAACTGTTACTAACAAGTAAGCTAATTCTTTTTTTAAGTAAAAAATTATTTGATTTAATGTCTTTGATATCAGAGCAAATGTAACGTAAATTTTTTAATTTTTTCTGATTAGTAGAAATATTTTTATTATATTCTGCTCTCAAAATCATCTCTTTAGAACCATCTATTCCAACTACTTCAGTATTAGGCCATTTTATTGCTAACTTCTCAGAAATATTTCCTGGGCCACATCCTAAATCAACTATTAAATCTTTTTCACCTAAAGAAATATTTTTTCTCAAAAGATAATGATTTATTTGATTTATAAAATTAACTTCCCCTTCTGAAAAATCAGCTGCGTCATAAGAAATGACCTGCTCTTTTTCTTCCATTAATTCAGGTTCAGGGACTCTTTCCATATCCTTTCTTGAAACAAAGATTTCATATTAAACATAATTCTACACAAACCGTTAAATAGTGGTAAGAATGGTTGCAGACGCCACAGGTAGAGTTATTCTTCCAGTACGGGTTATTTACATACAATTTTTTATCGTGACTGTTGCACCAAATAAAGCTCCCTCAGAGAGCAATTCCAATAATCTTAAAAAAGATGATTTTCCAAAGACTGCGCCTGCTGCTTATCCTGTTTTTTTCAGATCTTACAGTAGGAAAACTTCCTCTGGCAAAAGGGAAAACTGGAGTGAAGTTGGTGAAAGAAATTTATCAGGCTTAAAAGAATTAGGAAAACTTTCTGATGAAGAATTGATTCTAATGAGAGAGATGCAAAGTAACCAAAAAGCCCAACCTTCAGGGAGATGGTTATGGATTGGAGGAACTCCTTGGATTAATAAAAACCAAAATTTCTCCGGAGCATACAACTGTACTTCAACAAACTTAATCGATTGGGAAGCCTTTGCTTTAATGATGGACTTAGCAATGATGGGGTGTGGAACAGGCGCAATAATTGAGCCTCATTTTATAAATAATCTACCTACGGTAATAAACAAAATAAATATTAAATCAGTAAGTGAAGTTGGAATAACTCCTAAAGATGAAAGAGAAGAAAAATCATCATTAGAAATCAAAGGAAAAGATCTTCATATAAAAGTTGGAGATAGCAGAAGAGGATGGGTAGATAGCTATAAATATCTTCTTGAAGCATCAAGTAATGAAAATCTTGAAAGAGAAATTGATGTTTATATAAATTTGGAAGATATTAGACCTGCTGGAGAATCATTAAAAGGTTTTGGTGGGATGGCAAATCCTATTAAATTGAAAGATCTCTACTCCAGAGTCGCTTCACTTCTTGGAAAGGCAATTGGCAGGAAATTAAGTACAGTAGAGTGTTGTTTATTAATAGATGAAGCGGCAGTAACTATAGTTGCAGGAAATATAAGAAGAAGTGCTGGAATGAGACAATTTGCTTCAGATGATAAGGAGGCAGCATCGGCAAAAGAAAATTTATGGAGTCAAGATGAAAATGGTAATTGGAGAATAGATCCTGAAAAAGATGCCCTAAGGATGGCTAATCATACTAGGGTTTACCATACAAAACCAACTTACAAGACTGTTTTGGATGCTGTTACAAAACAATTCCATTCAGGTGAAGGAGCTATTCAATTTGCTCCAGAAGCAATCGCAAGGTCAAATGCAGATATTCTCAAAGATGATGAATTGAGAAAGGAATTTATTGAAATCTACTCAGAACAAGGTAAGGATGAAGCGAGAAATTGGATAAATAGTAGTTATGGCCCATTTTCTGAAGAAGAGTTAGACCACAGGATGAGCAGATATGGACTTAATCCCTGTGGGGAGATCCTGGGAAATGATTTCCACTGCAATTTGGCTGAAGTTCATTTAAATCAGATTGATCCAGGAAATTTTGAAGAGCAAAAAAAAGCTTTTAAAGCAGCAGCTCTTTCTGTAGCATGCTTACTTAATCATGAATTTGAAGTTGAGCGTTACAGAAAAAGTAGGGAATATGATCCTATTGTAGGAGTAAGTTTCACTGGATTATTTGATTTTTGTGTCCATGCCTTTGGGACGCCATGGTTGAAATGGTGGGAATCAGGAAGGCCAGATAGCGAAGAAGGAAAGGCCTTTAAGGAGAAGGAAGCTAAATTCCTAGATTCTTGGAGAAAAATAGTAAAAGAAACTGTCTGGGAATATTGTGATAAACATAATCTAAGAAGACCAAATCGATGTACAACTGTTCAACCTGCTGGGACTAAAAGTCTTCTAACAGGAGCAGCACCAGGATGGCATCCTCCAAAGGCTCAAAGATTCATTAGAAGAATAACTTTCAGGAAAAATGATCCAATAGCTTTAGCTTGCATGGATTATGGTTACTCAGTTGTTCCATCTCAATCGGATAAAGATGAAAATGGTTGCTTGCTCGATAATCCATTTGATCCAAGATGTACAGAATGGTTAGTTGAAATCCCTACTGAAGTAAGTTGGGCAAATATAGAGGGCGCAGACCAAATAGACATCAATAATTTCTCAGCATTAGCTCAGTTTGATTTTTACATGCAAGTGCAGAAATATTACACAGAGCATAATACCTCCGCAACCGTAGAATTTAGAGAAAATGAAATCGAAGGTTTAGCTAAGGCTATTCATAATGCAATAGAAAACAATGAGGGATATATTTCAGCTGCATTGCTAGCTCGATTTAGTGCCAACGCTACTTTCCCGAGATTACCCTTTGAACCAATAAGTAAAGAGGAATATATTTCATTGCAGAATAAAGTTATTGAAAGGAAAGTTAATAACGATTTCTTTGACGCTCTTAATAAATATGATGTTGGAGAACTATCTGAAGCAGGGCCGGCAGGTTGTGATTCTGATAAGTGTTTACTTCCTCTGGCTAAACCAAAAAATTAAATTTTGATTTATTTGTAAATAAAAAATATAAATTAGTTTTTAAAAATTTAATTTATGGCTACCTCTTAAATAGGGACATAAATTATTTATGACATTAATCTTAAATATTGGGAACTTATTTAACGATTCCTCTAGTCATGCATTAGTAGATGAGTTAAGAAAAAGAACATCAGAGGAGGAAATCTTAGATTTTGAGGAAAAATTTAACTCAAAAAACGAAAAAAATCTACACATTTATATATGTAGATTTCTAAAAAATAGATCAATATCCAGAGGACTAGCCTCTAAATGGTTAATAACCATAATTAAAAACAAAGAATCAAAAATTGATGCTTTGCAAAAATTAAATTATTAGGTTATTCCTGAAAGTTTCCATAGAGCAATCCCAAAAATTGAGAATCCCATAATAAAGGTAAAAGCCAAAGCGTTTACCAATTGAACTTTATCATTCATTCTGTTTGCGAATGGTAATAATTGAGCAAATAATGGAGTCTCTTCAACTATTGCAGATTTTTTTACTGTAGGTTTTTTGCTTCTAGAAAACATAAAACAAATTTTATAATCTTAAGAATTTTACATTTAAAAGTTCATTAAATAAAAAATACTTCTCAAAAACGAACAAAATGTAACCTGTAAGCAATTACGATGGGATTATGATAAATATTTTTATCATAAACCTAATCTATCGTTAATATGTTAAGTTTATTTATCAAAAACCTAGACAAATAATTTTAATGGATGTTATTATAAATTTGTAGCAACCGCTACCAAAACGTTCAACTTGCGTATAGCAAGCCGCAAATCGACTTAAGCCATGGAACGGGGACTTAAGCGAACCGGAGCTTAAAAAATGACTCTAATTTACAGAGGACAAAAGTACGTCCAGAACAAAGAAGCAGCTAAAAAGCAGCACAATGAACTAACTTATAGAGGAAAAGCTTACACAAGCTAGTTTATTTAATGGTTAAATAAAAAAGCCACTAAAAGTGGCTTTTTTATTGTTTAAACTTAATCTATAAAAATCACCTAATATTTATAAAAAGTATTAAAGTAATATGATTTAATTGCAAATATATATTTGATAACTATGGCAGACCAGAAACCTCTATTTAAAGCTCCTTATAACATAAAAGATGTAAGTGCTCTTTTCGCAATAGTTGCCTTCGTTTTAATACTCGCTGCCATATTTGGGAACAATCTATTTGGTTTATTTCAAGCAAATGTAAATTTTGGCTAACTAAATTTAATCAAAATATTTAATAAGATAAGAAATTGATAAATTTTTACTCAATAATGGATCTATGAGTTAATCCTTACTTTTTTTGAATTAAATAGCTTTTATAGCTTCCTGATGCTGGTAATGCAGAAACTCCTTTATTAAAATTTATTTAATAAACAATCTTTCAAATTTACTTTCCTTTTATTTTTGAATATCAAAAACGATTTAAAGGAGATCATTTAAATTTCTTTCCCAAATAAAAAACTAGGTGTAGCAACATTATTTCCTAATCTTAGGGAAGAATGGATTCCTGCAAACTTTTTATTAAATACTGGGATCTAATCTTTTACAGAAATATTGCTCTAAGCTTGAAAAACCTTGATTATCTAAATTAGTTGTGAAGGCTTTTTTAAAATTTAAAGCATTTAAAAGTTCTATCGCATAATCATTAAATCCTCCATTTGCATAGGCGTAAACTTTAAGCTCTGAGTTAAATTGGGAGATGAATTCGTTTGAAATTAATATTTCATCATTAATTTCAGGATTTGTACAATATAAGAGATCCTTAGATTTATTTCCATGCCCTCCTATCAAATGTCCCATTTCTGAAATTTCTTTAACCTGCTGAAGACTTAAATAAAAATTATTAGCAAAATCTTTTTCATCTGATGAAACAAATTTAGAAAACAAATCATTTAATAAATGATTTCTTTCACTTGATGTCTTAAATTCTCTGAGAATTCTTGTAATAAAAACCATTTCATCAGACCAAATATTATTTTCCCATCTTGATTTTCTAAATTGTTCTAAATAGCCATCTTCAATATCAAATTCTTTTGATATGGTATTGAGAAGTTTCGAAAGGATTATTTCTTCTCTTGCTGAAGCTAAAACAAATTGAATTTTATGTGAACAAATCATCTCTCTTTTGACTATAGGAGCGCTGGGAACAAAAAAGATTGCTTTAATACTCTTCTCAAAAAATAATTTGGCTACATTTAAATGATCTATTAAGCCATCATCGAAAGTATAAATATATTTTGAATCGTCCTCTTGATCAAAACTTGTTGGCTCAAAATTTTTAAGAAGTTGCTTAAATTCTTTATTGGTATAAAAGTAGGGAAATTTATAGCGACTAGGGAAAAAATCCAAATCGATATCCCTTATGTCATGAAGCATTAAGTGTCTCATTCTATTTCTACAAACTTCAATAAAAGTTTTTTGTTATCAATAGTCTTTATAAAAGCATTAGGATATGGATCTTCTAAGGCACATATTTTTTGATAAAGATTTTCAGCACTTAAAGTAGTGAGTTCATTAATTGTTATTTCACTTTCATGAGGCTTTCTTCTCTTAAAAAATGTTGCTTCAGTATCATCCTGAGAAACTCCTTTTAAAAAAGATTTATTAGGATTTTCAATTATTTTTTTTATAGTTTTTATAGTCGCCTTTTCAAGAGAGCAAAATATATCACTCATATGACCATCTAAATTTATATCCGTTTTAAAAATTATAGGTCCTTGATCTATTTTACTATTCATTCTAAAAGCAGTTAATTTTGTCTTCTTGATTCCATTTATTTTTTGATTTTGAATTGGACTGCCTCCCCTAAATCTTGGCAAATCAGATGGATGAAGAGAAATACAAATAAACCTATCTATAATTTCGGGACTAATTATTTTACTCCAGCCAGCAAATATTAAACATAATTCTTTATTAGATTGATTTTTCTCAATAAAAATATTCAAATCTTCAGTTGATTTTAATATTAATAAATTTTTAAAATAAGAAAAAGCTCTCAAAGCCCATTCCCTGTAACCAATGAGTATTATTTGCATAAAATTTAATTAACTTGATAATTTACCTCATTTGAGATGATACAACTAGAAATAAGATTCATTAATAAAATAATTGACTAAGTTTTCAATAAGTTTTTTTTCTTAAATAAACAACATCGTAAGTTGTCAAAATACTTTTATTTATGAAAATAAAAATTTGTCATTATGAACATTACCATAAATTTAATTATTTAATCAAAGTAAGCGCTAAATGTATTCAGGCCTTTAAATAAGCTTCCATTTTAAAAATGATTAAATAACTCAAATACTTTTGAGAAACAGGAAAAGTTTAAACTTGGTTATTAAAGGAAATAAGCTGATCCAATTGTGGGACGATAGATCCCAAATAATTTGATCCTACATCAAGTGTTTTGTCTATACAAACACCTGATTCTACTGGTCTCACAAAATAAGATGGATCATAATTAAATGATTCAAGAATCAAACAAATCAATTCATACTTCGACAGTCTATCTGTTCCATAAACGGAAATCGGAGGAAATGATTCAAAGTTTTCCAGAATTTCTATACATATTTGAGCCCATTTTAAGTTGGTAATGCCATTCCAAAAGTGATCAGTATAGCCATTAATATGATCAAAAGACCTAACTTTTGACAAAGCCCAAGAATATAGTGATTTGTTATTTTTATCTTCACCAATAATAGAAGATCTAATAACTTTAATTTTATCTATTTTATCTAAATAATTTTTTTGAGAATAAATTTTCGCTTTACTAGAGCCATACAAATCAGAAGCATCATAAGGAGAAGATAGACTAAAAGGAGCAAGCTCAGGATTTCCACTATATACACAATCTGTACAAGCATGGATTACTTTAAAATTTTCAGAAACTAAAAATTCAGGTATTAAATGATTTATTTCATAATACTGAGTCAAGATAGATTGCGATACATTTTTTGGGGCTCTATGGGGAATTGCACCAGCACAATTAATAATAAAATCAGGATTCGATAACGATTTATAGAAAATATCTATCTTATCAATATTAAATCTTTTAGGCTCAATTATTTCATACTTTTTCTTTGAGCTATTGAGATATTTTTTTAATATATTACCTAGCATCCCTGAAGAACCAATAATTGCTAATTTCATTATTAAACAAATCCCAAGGTATCAATTATCATAGAAAAATTATATATTCTCCCGAATTTTATCTTCGTTATAACGATTTATGGAGCTATTAACACTAGCAAAATCATCCTCATCAATTAATATACCTCTTTTATTTAATATTCTTACAAAATTCTCAACACGGTTAGTGTAAGAGTTTATTTTTATACTTTTAAAATATTTTCTAGAAAAATGCAAAATGATTCTCCAAAATTTATTTTGCAATCTCTCAAATGAATTAAAGGATAAGTTTAGTTTAGGAGCAAGACCTTTTCTACTAGCCCCATCACAATAGGCTTCAACCGCAGATTGCGTGTAAGAAGCGATCTCGAGTCTTGACATATTATTGTGAGGAAGGTGATAAATAGTATCAGTCATCATCTCTAGCCAATTCTGCTTAAGGGAAGTATCAGTCCCAAACCAAAAGTTCCAAATCATATTCGATGTTGAAAGACTTGGGGTATTATTTCTTATTGGCTTACATTCTCCAATGGAACAAATATACATAACGTTGTTCAGAGAGATTGACTTACCTGCAAAAGCCAAAATCATATTTAATTGCAGCTCAAGTTGAGCAAAGATAGGAAATTCATTTTTAGCGTAGGAATAAGCAATTTTACGCCACGATTCACTTCGAGATACGCACCATGTGAGATTAGTTG
This sequence comes from Prochlorococcus sp. AG-424-P18, assembly GCA_003213235.1. Classification (GTDB taxonomy): domain Bacteria; phylum Cyanobacteriota; class Cyanobacteriia; order PCC-6307; family Cyanobiaceae; genus Prochlorococcus_A. The sequence goes on from QCNJ01000001.1 coordinate 194,139, forward strand.
AATAATTCTGCATATGCTTAACCATTCGCTCCCCAGGATTTTCAAGAATAAGTTTCCTACCTAACCACTCTGGTTTAACTATTCCCCATGTAATATTATTTTTTCTTGATTTAGATTGAATTCCCATACCATTAACTGCTACGAAATCAAGATTTTTTTCTAGGAAATCAACAGCAAGTTTCAATGCGGAGGGCATAAGAAATCCATCATCAGCAACTAAAGTACAGTATCTGGTTGATATATGGTCTGCGGCAAGACCAAGCTGAACAGGAAATGAAGATTTCTTATAAATATATAAAAACTTTTCCGACAAAAAGGGTTTAACCCAATCCTCTTGAGAGATATCAGAACCATCTACGATCACAACGTTAAAATCATACTTGGCCCAGAATTGGATAGATCTTCTAAGAAGTGAAGGTCTATTTTTGCTTGGGATGACAATCGTTAAACACATTTTTTTTAAAAGTTAATATGGAAAAAATCAAAATTTGTTAAAAATTTACTCACATTTGTCTATTTAATTAATGCATTTTGAATATAGTCAAGTGATAGTAATAAGTCCTTAACTTCATTAATATTTAAACGAGTAGTATTGTGAGATGTATAGTCAGTTATTTCATTTTGTTCAATGACGCCTTTTAAAATGTACTTATCGTAATTCAGATCACGATTATCGGCTGGTATCCTGAAACAATGGCCTAAATCTTCAACTTTCGCCATTTCTTCTCGTGAAACTAAGCTTTCATAAAGTTTCTCTCCATGACGAGTACCTATAATCTTTATTTTACTTTTAACATCAAATATTTCTTGTAAAGCTGCCGCCAAAGTAGAAATAGTACATGCAGGAGCTTTTTGAACAAAAATATCTCCCTGACGACTCTTTTCAAATGCTTGAAGCACTAAATCCACCGAATCCTCTAAAGACATAAGAAAGCGTGTCATTTTGGGATCAGTTATAGTTAATGGCTTTCCGGACTTAATTTTTTCTGTAAATAAAGGAATAACCGAACCCCTTGATGCCATTACGTTTCCATAACGTGTAGCAGACAAGATCAATCCACTTTCAGATATTTCGCGTGATCTTGCAACAAGTACCTTTTCTGCCATTGCCTTGGAAATACCCATAGCATTTATTGGGTAGACAGCTTTGTCAGTACTCAAAAATACTAAACGTTTTATATTGTTATCAATTGCGGCTTGAATGACATTGTTGGTTCCATTTATATTAGTTTGAACAGTCTCCATTGGGAAGAACTCGCATGAGGGAACTTGCTTTAAAGCTGCTGCATGGAACACATAATCTATTCCTACCATTGAATGTTTTAGCGACTCATAATTACGAACATCTCCTAAGATAAATTTGATCCGAGAATCATTTAGAGACACACGCAAATCTTCTTGCTTCTTTTCATCCCTACTGAAAATAATTATCCTACTAATACTTGTTTGAAGAAAGCGTTTAAGTACAGTTTTTCCGAATGAGCCCGTACCTCCAGTAATCATTAGTATTTTGTTTTCTAGCATTGGATTTAGAAGAAAATATAAGTTTGATTAAGGCTATTCATAAGAGAAATGCAATTAATAATTTCGATAACAAATGAGGAAGTAATTGCTTCTTGATTTTATATCGATTGTCAATTTAATAAATATTACATCATGTCAATCAACATATGATTCCAATTTACATTCTTTCTACCATTTTTGGTTATATTCTCAAAAACTAATTTTAATTTTTGAAATTACTTTTCTCTTAACGAAATGCATCAAAAAATAATTTCATCAGAAGAAAATATATCGAAATATAATAATAATTTGTCGTGATAAAATCTATTACTAACAAATGTAAGCAGATATTTGATTTTCAAAAAGATTAATTTGAATTGTTTATAAATTACTTTATTTAGCTTTATATTTTAGTTTCCCATTAAATATATAATACAAAGCTCTTTCAAGGATATGAGCCTCTCCAACTACTGGAGCATAATCCACAAGAGATCTGAGCCTATAATATAAATCTTTCGGGTATTTATAAATATTCTCTGAAGGGACAATATAATTACATCCAGGCGAAAATCTAATATATTTTTTATGCTTATAGTTCTCAAAGAAGTTAATCATAAATTTATCAAAAGATCGAAAAAATTTCGTCTTAAAGTGCTTAATATACCAATTATTATTAATTTCTAGATAACCTTCTTTTGTATTACAAAACGATGATGGATGAATATCAATTTTAAACTTTAATTTCTCCATAAAGCTAATATTATTAGAATTTATTATTTGAAACTTGTCTTTTTTCCTTAAATATTTAAAAGACTTATTTAATATCTTATATTTCTCCAAATCAGAATAATTATTAACTTCAACTAAACCAGGCTTATTAATAAGTTCTCTTATTTTATTTAATGAGCAATTACCATTAGATAGTGGTTTTGATCTGCCTTGAGGAAATGTTATACATGCTCTACAAAAAAAAATTTTTTTTGGAAGATTATCATAATTTTCAACAATGTAATCAAACATATCATATACATTTTGACCAACATTTTTTTGCCAAATTATATTATCTGTTTTTTTAAGTCTATGAAATTTATCTAATATTAAATAATCTGAAGTAAACTCATTAAACCAAGCTTTAGTTAAATCTGGATCAAGCCAATTATAATCACTAATTACAAACTTAATCACAATTTCTTATCTTTTAAGTTTAGATTTTTATTAAGTTAATCAATAATAACAGTAATTGTTAAAAAAACCTTTGAATTTTTTGAAGTGTCAAATGTTTTAAGTTTCTAGTCTTGAAAGCTAGATTTACCTTTAGTTATGGCAATAGCTTTCGTATCTAACTTGACATGCGTTTCCGAACTGTTTCCGAAAAAATTAACCACCTTTTGTTATAATTAAAAAGCTAAAAATTTAATAATTTTTGCCTGGAGGGGTCGTCGAGTGGTTTAAGGCTCTAGTCTTGAAAACTATTTTTTAACAAAGCTATAACAAGGGTTCTGGAGATATATTTTAAACGTGGCCTGATAATGTGGCCTAATTATTACAAATTGTGGAGCTAGTCTTAGAAACTAGCGTCATGTGGCCTAATTGATTTGAATTTTTAACTGGTTACAGTCGCAAAACTCACTATAATTATTGTAATTACTTTTGTAATTGCTCCTAAGTGTCTGATCCTTTTTTGGGTTCTGGGGATAATCGTATAAATGTCAAAAGTCCCACGGGTTGGGTTTCGATTCCTTAGATAAAAACTCTTAAAATGCGGAAATGGAATTGGTGACAATGTGCCATTCAACTAATTAAAGGAAGTAGGATTTTTATCTGAAATTCCCATAGCATTTATAGGGTAGACAGCTTTGTCGGTACTCAAAAATACTAGACGTTTTACATTATTATCTATAGCTGCTTGAATGACGTTGTTAGTTCCATTTATATTGGTTTTAACAGTCTCCATTGGGAAGAATTCACATGAAGGAACTTGCTTTAGAGCAGCAGCATGAAACACATAATCAATTCCTACCATTGAATGTTTTAGCGACTCATAATTACGAACATCTCCTAAAATAAATTTGACCCGAGAATCATTTAGAGACACGCGCAAATCTTCTTGTTTCTTTTCATCCCTACTAAAAATAACTATCCTACTAATATTCGTTTGAAGAAAGCGTGTAAGTACAGTTTTACCGAATGAGCCTGTGCCTCCCGTTATCATTAGTATTTTGTTTTCAAGCATTGGGTTTAAAAGAAAATATAAGTTTGATTAAGGATATTCATAAAAATGTTTAGATAATTGATTTCAATAACAAAAAATGTTTTTATTGCCTTCTATTTTATATGACTGTCAATCAAATAAATATTAAATCATTTCAATAACTTATAATTCCAATCTAAATTCCCACAATATTTTTTTAGGTTCTTGAAAAGTAATTGCTATTTTTAAAATTATTTAACCCACATGATGTAATTGAATCATATAATAACCCTAACAAATTCACTAGAGGACGAGATGTCAAATAAATTATCTCTTTTTATACCCCCTATAATTAGTTTTCTTTATAAAAAAATCAAAATATCTTATCTTCAGAAAAAATGGTCTCACAATTCAGATAGAAGAGTTCTTGATTGGGATTGGGAAAAAACTAATTTTAATAGAATAGCTGCAGTAAGTTTATTGATAAATAAATTCAAAAATCCTAGTTATCTAGAAATTGGATGCCAAACAAATGCTCTTTTTAATTCTATTGCTTCTTCAAAAAAAATTGGAGTTGATCCTTGCTCTGGAGGTAATGTAAAAATGACTTCTGATGAATTCTTTAAATCCAACAAAACTAAGTTTGATGTTGTTTTTATTGATGGACTTCATACTTATGAACAAGTTAGACGCGATGTAATCAATGCAATAAGATTTCTTAATCCAGGAGGATGGATAGGTCTACATGATATGTTGCCTAGTGATTGGACAGAACAGCATGTCCCCAATATTTCAATGGGTCCATGGACAGCAGATGGATGGAAAGTAGCTTTTGAATTAAAGGAGACAGAAGGCATAGAGTTTAAAATTTTAAAAATTGATAAAGGTGTTGGTATCATTAAGTTAAATGAAGATAATGTTAACTTAAAAGATTTTCGAAATCAATTAATTCAAAAAAAATACTCATATTATTATGATAATCTCAAACATTTACCAATTCATGATTGGGAAGATGCTCAGGAATGGCTTCGTTCATAAATAAAACTCAAATCAGTTGCTCTAATTGGTTTTCAGTAAGGACTCTTGAATCGTTTTGGGGATTCCTTGCAATTAGGTGACTTAATTGACTACGACTAGTTTCTTATGATATATATTAGTGGTCCGGATACAACTGAATAACCCGTTGGAGGGGTGGTCGAGTGGTTTAAGGCTCTAGTCTTGAAAGCTAGATTTACGATTAGTTATAGCAATAGCTTTCATATTTTACTTGACATGCGTTTACGAACTGTTTCCGAAAAAATCAACCGCCTTTTGTTATAATTAAAAAGCTAAAAATTTAATAATTTTTGCCTGGAGGGGTGGTCGAGTGGTTTAAGGCTCTAGTCTTGAAAACTAGCGTGTCTGCAAGGGCACCGTGGGTTCGAATCCCACCCCCTCCGTTCTAATAAAAGCAACTGATATTCAATCGAATTATATAAACACCTTTTTGATAGGTCTTTGTTAGAGTGATTTTATTTTATTATGAGTAAAGGATTCGCAACAGATAATTTAAAACCCAAAAAATCGAAAAAAAAAGTTATTTCAAATGAACCCCAAGGAAGATTAATATCTTGGTCTCCTTGGCCTCCAGCAAATTTCCAAACAAGATATCCTGCTTTCCCTTTTGTTCTCACAGTATTGATTATAGTATTCGGGCAATGGTATCTTTCTCTACTAAGATAACCTGAATTTGATTTTATATTTAAATATTAGATAAATTGAGTTTGAGAATTTATTTTGTTTTTTTCAATTTTATTATTAGCCCATGTTCAAGCGGTAATTATCCCAATATTACTGGGTATAAGATCGATCAATAAATTTAAACATATAAGCAAAAACAAATTTATACCAATTGGTTTTATTTCTTTAGGATTAGCATCTTTTTCTGAGATGCTAGATCATACCAAAACATCTTGGATTTATATAGATCATTCCTCTATATTTAATTGGTTATTTTATTCTTTCCTATCTTTAGGCCTAACATGTTTATCAATATCAGTTATCAAAAATAAATTTATTCAATCAACTAACTTCTGCATTTCTTTATGTTCAATAATCTCATATTTTTTATTTGCCAAAACTATTTCTATTCTTTTACAAGTAATAATAAGTATCTTTCTAATAATAAATTGGCAAAGAGTTTTTAAAGATTGGTTTTTTATCCTTTACCCAATATTTGGCATTTTTCTTACAACTTTCTTTGGAACAAGGCTATCCATTAGTGGTAATCAATTTTGGCATGTTTTAATTGGCCCATCTGGAACAATTAGCGTTCTTACCTTTTATTTAGTATTAAAGAGATCGGATAAAAATTTTACTTAAGATTCTTATGAAAATATTTATATTGACAAGTTTTATAGTTTGCTCAGTAACAATAATCTCTCCAATTGAAATTTTTGCTGAAACGGCTCTTGATGTTTATATGAATGATTTTTATTCTAAATCCAATGAAGCTAGTAATATTCTTAAAGAAATCGAGGATTCTTTAAAAGATGGATCAAGAAAAAAAGTATGCTCTAGGCAAAGAGAGGCGGCAAAATTAGGCCTTTTAGCGAATAAATCATTAATTAAAGCCTTTGAAATAGAGGGAGCTAATCCTCCAATGGAAGCAATAAAAGCAAGTCAAGAAAGATGGGAATCTATTCTGAATGAGTGCTGATTAAAGGCAGTAAATCTATAAATCTTTTTAAATTTGCATTCTTACAGATTTACTAATTAAGGGTATTTCAGGTTCAACTCCATAAATACATTGAGAAATCGAATAAATAAAAATACATAGTGTAAATATAAAAATAATTGACCCTAATTCAATTAGGGGAAATATTCTCAAAAGATATGAAATTATTATTAAAGCAATATCAATAAGTAATGCTTGGCATGCGTTATATCTAACGAAATAAGGAACTTTTGGATTTCTTGCTAATCCGGCAAACAAAATTATAAATAATAAAAAACTTCCAAAAGGCAAAGATTTTTCAATTATCGCTATTGGAAAAGTTAGTAATAGCAGTATTTTTAAAAAAGAATATTTATAGAACAAATAATATCCAAAAGGTATTGATGCCTTCAACGGCAAAGTATACAAAAATACTGATGAGAGTCTCTGAAAAATCTGATTCAATATTTTTTGAAATTAAGTATTCACATCTTAACCTAATTTTTCTGAACATAATTAAAGAGTTAACTTCGAAAATGTCATCTTTGGCAAATGTTTATTAAATATTGGATAATTGATTGAGCTTCATAATTCAAAATGCGTATCCTACATACAATGTTGAGAGTTGGAGATTTAGATAAATCCATTGACTTCTACGTCAATAGATTAGGAATGAATTTATTAAGAAAAAAGGATTACCCTCATGGGAAGTTCACTTTGGCATTTGTTGGCTATGGCTCAGAAAAAGAAAATACAGTACTTGAATTAACTTATAACTGGGACAAAAAATCGGAGGACTATGAGCTTGGAGATAAATATGGTCATATAGCTATTGGAGTAAAGGATATTCATCTTATTTGCCAAGGATTAGAAAATAATGGTTGTAAAGTAACAACTAAACCTAAAACAATGAAAAACAGCACTACTGTATTGGCTTTTGTTGAGGATCCTGATGGATATAAAATTGAACTTATTGAAAGAGATTAAAAGTTCAGAAGTCTTATTTAAATAAACAAATACCTAAAATTAAAAAAAGATAGAGATACATAATATATCGTTTTCAATTAACAAAAAAAATATCTATAAAATCATATTAGGTAGATTCTAAAGTTTTAACTGCCATAAACATTATTTACAAGATAAGGGATCCAAAAATAAGCACGACAAATTTAAGTTTTTATGTAATCTATTATAAATCTATATAGATTGAGTAGACAATCTATATAGATTTATTTATGATAGGATTATCGCATAAAGATTATGCCTAGTAATTGGTCAAAAATAAGAGATGAATGGCTTGATAGAACTGCCATTGCGAAAGATGATGCTAAATGGGCACTAGAAGCTTTAATTAATTCTGAAGAAGAGTTATTTGAAATAGAACAAAAAATCAAAAATAAAGAGGACGCTGGAAGCCAAGTAAAAATTTTGAAGAAAAAGGTTAAAGAAACTATTTCCTCGAAAGAAATTAGTCTCGATGATATTGCATTAAATGCTTCAAACTCAAATAAGGTACAAATCTCAGTCCCATCAAATCTTACTTATCTTTTGAAAGTTTGGGCAGCAGCAGAAGGTAGAGATCTATCGAGTGTTGCTTTTCAGTGTTTAGAAACTGGTATAAGGGAAATGAAAAGCAAAGGTTCAATACCTTCGGTTGCAGTAAATAGATATGACTCGGCCTGTCAAAAGAGGATTGCTCTAGCAGAAGTAAACAATCTATTGGAGAAATACGAAATAGCTCAGAATGAAATCAAATAATTATGAATAACAGAAAAATCATAAAAGGATATAAAACATTAATATCATCAAGGTTTAGTGTGGATTCATCTACAGATAAATTCAAAGATGGAATAATTTATACTCTTTACTCTAATGAATTTAATTCACTTAAAGTTGGCTTTGCCGAAAATGATATCGTTTTAGAAAAAAAATTATCAAGTAAAGCATTAATATTATTGGATTTGAAAAAAGGCAATAAGAAAGATCTATTTTTATTGGTAAATACTCTAAAAGAAATTGGTATCAAATATTCAGATAATCTTTATTTCAAATACTCAGATTCTTTAATGAGACATTTATCTACTTTAGGTTGGCCTATTGGAAGATCTTTTTACAAACAAAGAAAAATTAAAAAAGAACTTGTTTCTGCATAGATTTAAATGTAATCACACTCTAAAGTTTCTCTGGTATCTCTATTTGTGATTGGATTAGTACCAGAGGCACTTTCACAAAATTTCCTAACAATATCTTTTGGTAAAAAAACATTTGTGAAGTCCGCGCCTTGGATTTTTACATTTTCAAACTGTGTACTATAAGCAAAAGAATCCTCCAAGTTAGTATTTGATAAATCTGTTCCATCTAAGATAGCTGAGTCTAAAGTCACTTCTCTTAAATTGGAGTTACTAAAATTAGTATCTTTCAATTTTGCCCCATAAAGAGTCGCATTTTGGAGTTCACAACCTGATAAATTTGCGTCTTGTAAATCAGTTAAATAAAAAGTGGCTCCTTTTAAATCAGATCCAGAGAAATCAGCCCCTACTAGTGATTGTTTGCCATAATCCAACGCAGCAAAGCTTCGAGAAGGGAGGGTTAAAACAATTATTAAAAGAGTTAAAGTTATAAATCTCATTAGTGTTTTAGTATAACTTTAATAAATTCTAACTTCTTAAGCTGGAATCTAAAAATTAATTATTTACTGAATGCTATATTTATTGAAATTACAAATCGCGAACTAGGTTTTGGATATAAGTCCTTATGATGCAATTGTTGTTGGTTCCGGAGCTACGGGAGGAATGGCAGCACTTACATTGGCAGAGCAGGGGATAAAAGTTTTAGTAATAGAAGCAGGGCCCCAAATTAAAAGGCATGAAGCTAGTAATCATGAACCAAAAAGTACATTTAAAAGATTATCAGGAGTTTTAACAAAAAAACATGCCAGTCAATGCCAACATCCTGGCTATTGGAAAAATAATCCAGATTTATATTCAAATGAATTGAAGCATCCTTATGAATCCCCACCAAAAAAGCCCTTCCTTTGGACTCAAGGTAAACAATATGGGGGTAGATCATTAACGTGGGGAGGTATAACACTAAGACTTTCCTCAGAAGATTTTCATCCAGCAAAAAAAGACGGATTCGGACCAAACTGGCCTATTTCATACGAAGAACTATCCCCTCACTATGATTTTATTGAAAATTTTTGCGGAATTTATGGACGAAAAGATAATATTAAGGAAGTCCCGAACGGTAAATATATTGGTGAAATTCCTCTTACAGAAAACGAAAATGTTTTTGGCAGCAAAGTTAAATCAAAATTAAACTATCCCTTTATCCAATCAAGAGGATTTGACCGTAATTCAGCAGTAAAAGAAAAAAAATGGCCCAAGTCCTCCAGCATAGGAAGCTCATTAAAAAAAGCTTTGGATACTGGAAATGTACAAATAATCTCTAATTACCTAGTGAAGTCTTTTGAGATTAACAAGATAACAGAGCTTGCCTCAAAACTAACAATCGTAAACCTAGAAAATGGACACCAAGAAGTATTGGCTTGTGATTTAATTCTTCTTTGCGCTTCAACAATTTCAACACTGAGAATACTACTGAACTCAGAATACAAATCTAATTCCTTAGGATTTAAAGATAATTCTGGGAAATTAGGTAAATACCTAATGGATCATATATCTATCTGTAGATTTTTTTCAGTCCCTAAAACAAAAAACTCAGATAAACCATTAGATAATCCTCCCGATCTTTCTGGGGCAGGAAGCTTCTTTATTCCTTTTGGTTCAAATTTACCAAAAATTGACGACATAAATTTTCATAGAGGTTATGGAATCTGGGGGGCAATTGATAGACTAGGAATACCAAAATTTTTGCAAAAAAACACAAACACATCCATTGGCTTTCTTATCGCCCATGGTGAGGTCCTTCCTAGAGAGAAAAACTCAGTTTCTCTCTCAAGAAAAACAGATGAATGGGGAATACCAATTCCCCACATTGAATTCGAATGGAGCGAGAATGAGTTAAATATGGCAAAACATATGGAAAAAACAATACAAAAAGCCGTCAAAGCTGTAAATGGAAAAATAAAAAAAATCGATGAACTAATGAATATCCCATTAGGGAGCTTATTTGCAAAAAATTTAATAGCACTTTCAGACAATCCCCCTCCTCCTGGATATTACATTCATGAGGTAGGTGGAGCGCCAATGGGGATAAATGAAGAAAATAGCGTAGTTGATAAATTTAATAGATTATGGAGATGTCAGAATGTACTGGTACTAGATGGAGCATGCTGGCCAACATCATCTTGGCAAAGCCCTACACTTACAATGATGGCCTTGACTAGAAGAGCCTGCTTAAATATTAAAAAGACTTAGAAGGCGTAAATAATTGATTTAAATAAATTTCGGAGACAGAATTATCTGTACATCCGTTTTGAACGAGAAAAGTAGCTAATGCTGAATTTATAAGCTTATATTGATCCCAAGTTGGATTACTTAATACGAAATCTTTCATAGTGTTATAAAGAGTTTCTGAAAGCTCTGTTTCTAATGAAATTTTGTTTGAAGAGCATTCAACGAGTTTCTTATCAGTTAAATTTGGTTGGCGAGTTTGATCCATGAATTTATTTTTTCTGCATAACTATAATGATATTTTTTTCAAAAAAAATCAAAAAATGTTTCTCTGAAAAACTTTTCAAATTATCAAATGAGACTCATGTTATAAACTGTTTTTTTCAGAAACTGTCTTTTAAAATAAGAAAATTGAATAGTTCTTCAAAAAAAGTCAACAATAATGTTGAAGTCCTGTTTTTTTAGAAAAATACTGGCATTTCTAACCCAATGTGGATTTGGACGTGGAAAACAACCCGTAATTTGTGGAAAATCTATCTAAAATACTTTCAAGATTTTATATTAAGAATACTTATATATATTGAGTCTATTAAGACTAAGTCGAGAAAGAGACAGATGATTCATTGATTTTCAACGGATTTTCTTAAGATTTAGTCATTATTAGGCAAGCGAAGCGTGACAGGTCCTAAGGGGTGTTTTGAATTTGGGTAAATACTATGATGATGGTGATGGTGATTATGTTCATGTTGATGAGCCTCTACATATTCATTTTCTAAGTAATCACTCCCTCCTGAGTGTGATTTTTCGTGGTTATGAGTTGGGGTTTGATTTTGAATTTCACAAGCACCATTACATTCAGGATCACATAAATCGCAGCTGATACCCAAGCCCTCTACATGATCATGATGACTTTCTTGAACCATTCCAACTTCTTTTTCAAAGCCAAATAAATTTGATCTATATTTACAAGTTGAGCAATTCATAAAATTATTCCCTTCGTTATTAAGAATCTCTTCAATCCTTTCTACAAAAGTGTCAACTACATAAGACTGTGACGAAAGATATTTTGCATGTATAAATGAAATATTTGGATTATTAATTGCAACTAAATCACTTTGCCTTTTTATTCTTGTGACAAGGACTCCTGAGAAAAGGAAATAAGGGAAAATAATAATATTTTTATAACCAAGTCTCACAACATTTTTCAAGCCAGGTTCAACAAGGGGGAAGGTTACTCCAGAAAAAACTGTTTCCCCCCAACCTAAACCAATACCCTCGACGATCATTCTCGTAATTTTTGAAACATTAGAATTCGCATCTGGGTCAGAAGAGCCTCTACCAACAACAACTAATAATGATTCTTCAGGTTTGAGAGTATTATTTTGTTTAAATACTTCTTTTACTCTTTCACAAGCTGCACTAATCATTAAATTATTAATACCTAATTCTCTTCCATAAATTATTTCAATTCCTGTTTTACTTGAATAATTCATAAGCAAGCTAGGTATGTCATTTTTTACATGGCCAGCAGCAAAAAGCATTGCAGGTATTGCAATTACTTTTTTTACAGAAAAATCTTTTAACTTGTCTAAAGCATCAATAATTGAAGGTTTAGCGAATTCCAAGAAACCATATTCAACTAAAAAGTTTGGATATCTTTTTTGGATGAACTTAGTTAATTCTTGAAATTCAGTAATGGCTAGTTTATTTCTACTCCCGTGTCCACAGATTAGTATCGCGATCTGATTATTTAACTTCGAATCTAAATTATCCAAATTCAAACTATTACTTATACCATAATAGTAAAGAACATTATCATATAGTGAAAAATAATCACTTGCTTGAAGTTCCTAATAATAACTCAAAGGATGCAAAATTAAAGAAATTAATTTTTGAAGTGGACAATTCCTTATTTAATAGAGATAACTACTCTAGGGAAAAATTCGAGCACCTTTGCGTATGCAGTGGAGGTACAACTTCTAGCTGCGCAAAAAATGGTTTTACTACTCTTGATCTAAGAAAAAATCACAGCAAAATTCACCTAGATAGCAAAACCAATTTAGTAACAATTGGTGGGGGAGTAATAATGGGGGATCTAGTAAATCATTTACAAAAACATAATCGAAGTTTTCCAATAGGACTTTCTAAACTTCCTGGGGCAGGATATATACTTACTGGTGGAGTAAGCCCGCTCAGTAGAGCGTACGGATTAGCCATTGATAATATTGAATCAATAAAAGGTTTCTTGGGTAATGGCAAATTTATCTCTTTAAAAAAAAACCAAATAAATCCAGAAGAACAATTGATTTGGGAAGCAATTAAAGGCGCGGCACCATTCATCTCAATTATTACCGAAATAGAACTTAAGACTTTCCAATCTAATCCAATTAAAGTTATTGAAGGATTTGTAAATCTAAATGAACTTTCAGAAATAATAAAACTATCAGAGGAATTTCCAGAAAATATTAGTCTTCAATGGATTTATGCCCAAAAAATTTACATTTATATTTTTGCTGAACTCAAAAATAATTTAGAAGATAAAAGAACGGAAGAATACCTAATGTATCTAGACAAATTTCCTGCTCTAGAAAAAAATTTTTATGAGAACTTTAACAAAATAAATTTCTTTCCAAAGGAATTGAATTTGTATGAGCTAAATGCAAATAACCATTCTGAGGTAATTAGTCTTCTTGGAGAAGATTTAAAAAATGATATCCCAATTTTCATAAAATCTTTGGATGAAATAATGGATAATAAACCTAATAATTCCTGTTATATTGCTTCTCAACAATTAGGTTGCAAAACTAAAAAGTTAAATCATGGCTCAAGCTTTTTTGTTCATAGAAAAAGTACATGGAAACCATGGATATATGCATCATGGAAAAAAAATGATCTTCAAGAAAAAGAAGTCGCTCTGGAATGGATTTATAAATCGTGGAGCAAGCTAAAAAGATTTTATCCAAATATTCATTTAGCCCAATTACATAATCATTTAGATTCTCATGAGGAAGAAATTACATTAGCCTTTGGGAATAGAATAAATGAATTAAAAACTTTAAAGAATATTTTTGACCCACAAGGTATTTTGCCTCCTTTATAAGGTAACTTCATAATTATAAAGAAACTTAAAATGTCAAATTTCTCAAGATATTTATCCAAAAATTGGTTAGATGATCCAAAGTCAAATATTCTCTCTGGCTTAGTTGTTGCTTTTGCAATGATCCCAGAAGCAATTGCTTTTTCAGGTATAGCTGGTGTAGATCCTAAAGTTGGTCTTTTTGGTGCATTTTGCTTATCCATAACAATTGCGATTGTTGGTGGAAGAAAGGGGATGATCACTTCTGCCACAGGTTCAACAGCTCTTTTGATGACTGGACTTGTTGCTTATGGAGAATCACAAGCCCCTGGTTTAGGAGTACCATATCTTATTGCAGCTGGAATATTAACAGGGATTTTACAAATACTTTGGGGATATTTAAGACTTGCCTACCAAATGCGATTCGTCCCAACAGGAGTATTAAGTGGATTTGTAAATGCCCTGGCACTTTTAATATTTCAAGCACAATTACCTCAGTTAGGTATAGGTATTAAAGAATCAAAAGGATTAGTTGAACAAACTTTAAGTCAATATCCAGTTAACTCTCAAATCCCAGTAGTTTGGATTCTTGTAATCCTAGGATTAATTATTATTTATGGGCTTCCAAAAGTCACAAAAGTAGTCCCATCTCAACTTATCGCAATAGTAGTAATTACTCTTATAAGCATATCCCTTAATCTAGATGTCCCAACAGTTAGCGATTTAGGTAAATTACCTGATGGATTACCAAGTATTTCTCTACCTTTTGGATCAATAGAAAATGTGAAAGTACCTTTTAGTCTTGAAACATTAGGGATAATTTTACCGACCTCACTTGCAATATCTCTCGTGGGTTTAATGGAAACCTTTTTAACTCAAGACATTTTAGACGATGTAACTGATACAAGTTCCAATAAAAATAAAGAAGCAAGAGGACAGGGGATCGCAAATATTATGGCATCTTTATTTGGTGGGATGGCAGGATGTGCCTTAGTTGGACAATCTGTAATGAATACAGAGAATGGTGGCAAATCAAGATTATCAACCCTCTCTTCTGGTATATCTCTCCTAATTATGATAATCCTCTTGAAGTCTTGGATTGGAGCAATACCAATGGCTGCTTTAGTAGCAATAATGATAACTATTGCATTAAGTACGGCAGATATAAATGGATTAAAAAATATTAGAAAGATACCTAAAAGCGATACTGCAGTCATGCTTATGACTTTTGCAGTTACTATGCTTACAAAACCCCATAATCTTGCACTTGGAGTTATTGCAGGAGTTGCATTAGCTGCAATTCTTTTCAGCAGAAAAGTCGCAAAAGTTATAAGTGTCTCAAGAACAAAAGAAAATAATTTAACAACCTACAGAGTAGAAGGACAATTGTTTTTTGTAAGTAAAATTTATTTTTTACAAGGATTTGATATTCATGAACATCCAAAAAATATTGTAATTGATATGTCTTCAGCTCACATTTGGGATCAAAGTGGTGTTGTTGCTCTTGAGCAACTTATTAGAAAATTCCAGAATGGTGGTTCTAAAGTTGAAATTGTAGGATTAAATAAGGAAAGTCTTAATTTGTTTGAAAGATTAGGTGGAATGGGAAGTGCTCATTAAAAAAGTTAATTAAGACTAACTTGTTGATAACAAAACCAAAGCCATTGTTGAAAAAGCAAATTCCTATGAGATCTCCAAACGGTTTTTGAACTATTTAGATCAAAATTTTCAGGAGGAGGAACATCTCCCTTTTTTTTGTCTCTTTCAATTTCACTAATAATTCTATGCACTGTATATTCTGGATGACCTAAGTGCATAAGTTGTTTTTGATCATTAGATTCAAATATTGTATATCCGACGTTTTCTCCATAAGCCAATAAATTCAATTTTCCTTCTTTTTGGGCTTTCTCCATCTCCAAATCTGGTAAACCTGCAAATCTACTTTGAGGACAAATAAATTCATCATCTTGTGTACCCATCAAAGGATGTCCAGGAACAAGACTTTTTAAAGGGTATACTCCAAATAATTTCCTATCAAAAACTTTCTTATCAACCCCTGCTAAATAAGCCAGCGCAAAGCCAGCCCAACATAATCCAAGAGTACTCGCACAAGAATTTCTGGCTTCATTTACAATTTTCACAAATTCATCCCAATACTTAACATCTTCAAAGGCTAAGTGCTCAATAGGTGCTCCAGTGATAATAATTCCATCTAACGGTTCTGGATTATTCGCCTCTTCCCAGGTTATATATAGATTATTTAGATGATTAAGATCCCACGTTTTATAAGTGTGAGTTTTAAGCTTTATCCAAACTGGCTCTATTTGAAGGGGAGATAAACCAAGTGGATGTAGTAAGTTAAATTCATACTGCTTACCAAGAGGCATGATATTCAAAATCCCAATCCTAAGAGGACGTATATCCTGTCTTTTTGCTAATTCTGGTTCGATCCAGGATATATGATTTTTCTCAACATCACTTATCTTGTGATAGTTGCTAGGAATTATTAAAGCCAATAAATCTCTTTTCCTATGTGATATGTAAAAGTGCTTGTTCGAAATCTGCTTTTATATCATCAATATGCTCAATTCCTACAGAAACTCTTACCATAGTAGGAGTAACACCTGCAGATAATTGTTCTTCTTCAGATAATTGTTGATGAGTTGTTGAAGCAGGATGAATTACTAAAGTTTTTGAATCTCCCACGTTAGCAAGGTGACTCGCTAATTTTAAGGAATCAATAAATTTTACTGCATTTTCATAACCTCCATTAAGAGAGAACATAAGCATGCAACCCATTCCCCTTCCAGTAGTATATTTTTTGGCACTTGAGTAATATGGATCAGATTCTAGGCCAGGATAATTAACACTACTCACATAAGAATTAGAATCTAACCATTTTGCCAATTCAAGAGCATTAGAAGTTTGTCTTTCTATCCTTAAACTTAAAGTTTCCAAACCCTGCAATAACAAGAACGAATTAAAAGGACTTTGAGCTGATCCCCAGTCTCTCAGGCATTCAAGTCTTGCTCTTAACGCAAAAGCTATATTTCTATTATCAGGCACTCCCAAAGATTTACAAATATCACTACCGAAACCAAAAGCGTCCCAATGAACGAGTCCATGATAAGCAGCGCTTGGCTCACTCATTAGTGGGAATTTACCATTTCCCCAATCAAAAGTTCCGGCATCAACAATAACCCCTCCAATACTTGTTCCATGTCCACCTATCCATTTCGTTGCACTTTCCACAACAACATCGGCACCAAAATCAATTGGTCTTATCAACGCACCACCAGCTCCAAGAGTATTATCCACTATTAAAGGAATTCCATTTTCCTTAGCCAATTCAGAGAGTCCCTCAAAATCTGGAATGTTGAACCGAGGATTTCCCATTGATTCGACATATATTGCTTTGGTTTTATCATCAATTTTATTTCTAAAACTATCGATACTATCACCATCAGCAAATTTAACCTCTATTCCTAATCTTGGAAATTGTACTTTAAATTGATTGTAGGTTCCACCATATAGAAAAGATGTAGAGACAAAATTATCCCCTGCTGTCATGCAGTTCACGATTGCCAAGAATTGAGCAGCTTGACCTGAGGATGTTGCAAGTGCTGCCATACCTCCTTCCAAAGCTGCCATCCTTTTTTCGAAGACATCTGTGGTGGGGTTCATTAGTCGAGTATAAATATTTCCAAATTCTTTTAATCCAAAAAGATTAGCTCCATGTTCTGCATTATTGAAAACATAAGAGCTAGTTTGATAAATAGGAACTGCCCTAGAATTTGTAGTTGGGTCAGGCACTTGGCCTGCATGTAACTGAAGAGTCTCGAACTTTTGGTTGTTCAAAATTTTTAAATAATCCTATTATCTATTTAACTTAATAAATGCGAAAAAAAAAACAAAAAAAAGATAAATATTTATAAATCCTTTTTTAATGAAGGATAATTATCTTTCATGTACAAACTCAAATTCTCTTTTATCGCAGATCTGAGTTTCTCAGTATTTGTAGAATCAATTATTGGAAAAGTTTCATTGGCCTCAGGATCTTTTTCAATGATTGATTTCCAATTCTTACCAACATCTTTTTCAGAGTTTTTTAGAACCTCATCAAAATTAAAGCCCTTATCATTGTTTTTAGCGTCAAATTCGCTGAAAGCTTTATTTATGAGTTCTTTCCTAATTTCGAATATATTCTTAGCTTTTAAAGTATCTGGGAGACCCATAACTGGTTGTAATTCCTTAAGGAGTTTTATTTCCTCTTCAATTAAGAGTGTCCACACACCATATTTATTTTTTGGGAGATTAGAATTGCTAAAAGCATTAATTTCATCGAGGTAAAAATTTAACCATAAATAATATGATTTTTCTTCAATAGTTTTTTTAACGGATATCTTTTTATTTTGAATTTTTGGTAGCAATTTTTCTGCTTTCTTCAAAAACTGTCTGTCTTCTCTTTCTAGATTTATTAATCCCCATCTTTGACTGTAGTCCCATAAATCTTCATATCTTGTTAAGTCTTCTTGATTCCATCCAAGAGCTTTCAGTTCATAAGAACGATGTGATAATTCCTTTTTCAAAAATAACCTTTCAAACCATAGTAATTCTAACTCCGCAATCAAGATTAGTAAATAAATCAAAAACTTTGCTTTTTATTAAATAAAGTAAATAATCAATTACTAAAATAATTATTAATAATTTTCAAAACATTGATATAACTTGGATTATTTTTAGAAATTTGACTACTATATTCATTTTTTTTAAGATGGCTTTTCTCCTTATCAATAAACAATTTCCTATAAAGGATTTCAATATCATTAAAAAGATAATCTCCTTTTAATTTTTCATTTAGTTCTAAACACAGTTCAGATTTCACAGATTCTTGGCAAAAATTAGTGATTTCTTCTGAACTAATTAAAACCTTATAAATTTCTTTTTTTTCTTCTGAATTAGCATTAAAGCATAAATAAATCAGATTAATCATTGAACAATTATTATTTTTGATTTTGAATTCTTTATAAATTTCTGGCCAAAATTTTAAGGATTTTAGACCTTCTAAACCTCCTTGACTGAGAGAGTATTTATTACACCAATTTACAAATTCTGATACATCTTTTGGACATCTGTTGAGTTGTAAAAGCATATCTGATAAAACTTGTCCAGCCTGAAAATTCCTTGTTGGTTTCCCTTCAGTTGGTAAAGTCATACTCCCTAAGACGTCAGCCTTAACCGCATTTAATTGAGAAAAAGTATAATCTCCTTTTTCACAAAATTTATCATTAATTATTTCATTTGCACTTATTGTTTCTTCACCATAACCAAGTTCTTTTAATGAGAGATATTTATTGTCTAATTTATTATCTTTTCTAACTTGTAATGATACTGATGCGGCCTGATCCAAACATTGTGTTAATAAAATCGTATTAATGGTAGGTAACATTCCTGGCTTATCGGAATGAAAGTTATTTACAAAACCTGCAAAAATAGATGAGATATTTTTTATTGATTTTATATATTGACATTCAATATTATGGACTCCAGGGGAAACTTGAATTTTTGGCGACAATTGATTCAAAATGCGAGCTCCTATTAAAGCAGTTAGGGGATCAGGATGGCAGAAATTTGCAGTAAAACTATCATTAGGATTTCGTAACGCTCCGTGACGATGAAATCCTGTGAAAAAAGCTAAATTTGGATATTTATTACAGAGAATAAAAGGTTTTTTGTTTTTATTATCAATGCAAAAAGAACCCACAAGACAGCCAAGAACCACATTTTCTCTTTTTAAAGTTTTCCTGAGTGATAAAGCATTTTTCACATCATCTTGTATGTGATTACTGTTTGAAGCAAGAATAACTATCTCACACTCTAATAGAAGATCTTTTAGATCAAAAGACTTTCTTATTCCCTCTGAAGAATAATGTCCCATTCTCTTAATCTTTTCTATAGTCTCATTATCCATATCAGAAAGAACATCATTTGAGAAAGCGCCTAATAAATCTCTATCTTCTCTAGGAGCTAAAAGAATGTTATTTAACTTTCCATGCATGGCACAGTTGTATGCTAATGATGCAGGATATAAACCAACACTGAAGAATCCAACTTTGCTGTTCTCTATATCTTCAATCAATGAATAAAAATATTTTTCATCATTAATGTTTTCTACAAAGTTATTCTTCATTTTTGGAAATTCTTGATAATTTTTTAATTTCTAACCCATACCAATATTTTTCTACATTAAAGCAATTCTTGACCATAGCAAATTATTTATTGTAAATATTGAATTTTTTAATTTATAATTTCTATGAAATATGGAAATTAAATTAAAAGAGAAAATAATATTTATATATAGATATATGGCAAGTAATTTAAAACTACAAAAACAATTAATTTCTTCTAAAAATATCTTAATTATTCAAGACATTGACGGAGTTTGTATCCCTTTAGTTAAAGATCCAATGACTAGAGAGTTAGATTCACAATATATCTATGCAGTAAAAGAATTTGCCGAAGAATTCTTTGTATTAACTTGCGGGGAACATGAAGGTCCAAGAGGGGTTAATAGAATAATAGAAAGGAGTTTAAGGAGCACTACTGAGCCTAAAAAAAAAGAACTATATTTAAGAGGTTTAGCAGCCTGTGGTGTAGAGTATCAAGAAAATAATGGTGAAATAAGTTTTGAAGGAGTTTCAAAAGAAGAACTAAATTTTTTATCTAAAGTACCTAGTTTAATAAGACCAAAATTTAATTTTATAGTTAAGAATATTTTTCCTGAACTTTGCCAAGAAGATATTAATTTTCACGCAGTAAAATCAATATGCGAAACACGCTTTTCGCCAACGATTAATTTTAATAGTCTATTTGATTTGGTTCATAATGATTCTGATAAAAGAAAGCTTATTCAAACTAGTTTTGAAAAAATGATGAATGAAATCATCTTCAAAGCTGAATCTGAAGGCCTAAAAAACTCATTTTTCCTCCATATTTCACCAAATTTAGGAAATAAAAATGGTGGAGAAATAATTAAACTTTCATCTAAAGATGATATTGGATCAACAGACATACAATTACTTATTAAAGGTGCAGTTAAAGATTCTGGAGTTTTATTTCTTTTAAATAAATTTATTGCGGGTAAAACTGGTAAAGCTCCTTTTGGAAGTAATTTTAATTTTAGAAATTCTCCAAATTCTATTACGGGAAAAATTGATTTATGCAAAAAAAATATTCAAGCAGAAGATATGCCATTGATTATAGGAGTTGGTGACACAGTAACATCAAAAAAAAATAATGGTGAGAAGAGTTATTTGAGAGGAGGAAGTGACAGATCTTTTTTAGAATTTATACAAATATTAGGTAATGAATTTGGTACTAATAATAAAATAATTTTTGTAGATAGTAGTTCTGGTGAAGTTGAAAGACCTTCTACAAAAAAAACTGGTTTAACAGGGATCAGTGATCTTTATGACAACTTAAAGTTTGATATGGTTTTTAAAAATGGTCCCAAAGAATATATAAGTTGGTTTATTGAATTTGCCAATAAGAGATCAAGTTTTAAAAAAAAATAGTTGACTTTTTAATTATCGAATGACAATTTATTAATAATAGAATTATGAAAGAAAAATTCCCATCAATATATAAAGAACCTATAGAAACATTGCAAATCAATATAGGTTATAAATGCAATCAAGCTTGTAAGCATTGTCATGTTAATTCAAGTCCTCTAAGGATTGAAAAGATGTCCAAGAAAATGATATCTCTTATTCCCAAAATAATTGATAAGTACAAAATCAAGACATTAGATATAACAGGTGGCGCGCCAGAACTTCACCCTGAATTTAAAAACCTAGTAGCTAGTTTGAGCACAAAACAAGTTGATATTATTGATAGATGCAATTTAACAATTTTTTTTGAAGAAGGTTTTGAAGATCTTCCTCAATTTCTTGCAAAGAATAAAGTAATAGTCACTGCTTCGCTACCATGTTACGAAAAAGATAATGTTGATTTTCAAAGAGGTATTGGGGTTTTTGAAAAAAGTATTAAAGCCATAAAAATCCTTAATGATATAGGCTACGGAAAGAAAGAAAATGGATTAAAACTAAATCTTGTTTACAATCCTGTAAGCCCAATACTACCTCCTGCTCAGGAAATATTGGAGAAGGATTACAAAAAAATACTATTCGAAAAATATAACATCGTTTTTAATAGCTTATACACAATAACTAATATGCCAATAAATAGATATGAAGAATCTCTTAGAAGAGAAGGGAAACTAAATACTTATTACAATTTACTAAAAGAAAATTTTAATGAAAAAAATATAGCAAATCTTATGTGCAAAAAAACTATCAGTGTAAATTGGCTAGGAGAAATTTATGATTGTGACTTTAACCAACAGATAAATTTCCGAGAAAAGGAAGGACCAAATACACTTTTTGATTTATTGGATGAATCAGTTACTTTTGACTACGAGGTGGCTGTAAAAGATCATTGTTTTGCTTGCACTGCTGGGGCAGGATCAAGTTGTGGAGGGACTTTAACTTAAAAGCTACTAAATACAATTAGGACAGATAGCTCTTACATTTAAAGAAGATTCAATTAGTTTAAACCCATTAACTTTTGCCGCAACTTTGCCTGCTTCTAAAACTTCGTCATTTTCGAATTCTTCTGTTCTTCCACACCTAATGCAAATCAAATGATGGTGGTCAGGTGTGTCGTTACTAAGCAATTCATATCTGTGTCCACCCTCACTGAGTTCTAATTCATGAAGCAAGCCCATTTGTACTAAAAGCCTTAAAGTTCTATAAATTGTTGCGAGTGAAACTTTTGAACTTGATTTAACTAACTTTTCATGAACCTCTTCAGCACTAAGATGTTTCCCAGATCCAATACTTTCAAATAAATTAAGAACCTTCAGTCTCTGAGGAGTTAACCTCTTGCCATCTTTATGTAAATCATCACCAAGAGGAGATGTAATAAGATTGTACTGAGAGGATAATGACAAAATTAACCTATGGCTATTCTCAATAATAACCCTTGATGAGAGTAAATCAACTTTTTGATTTTAAATATTTACTAAAGTTCTACAAAATATTATGTTAAATGTATTTTGAAAATGGAAATGATGAAAGATCATGAAATCACTTCTGATAAAGTGTCAGAGAAAGTAAACGCCTTGCTAATTATTGATACTCAGGAAAAAATAATAAGACCAATTTTTAATAAGGATTTAATACTCAAAAACATCAAAAAGCTAATAGATGCATACCAAATTTTAGAAGAAAACATATTTGTATCTGAACAGAACCCACTGAAATTGGGGGGAACTATTCCTGCATTATTACCCAAAGCAGGATTTAAAAAAATTGAAAAAATGGAATTTAGCTTAGCTAAAGTAGAAGAATTCTTAAAAGAACTAAAAAACAAGAAAATTACTAATTTGATAGTTTGTGGTATTGAAACGCATATTTGTATTCAACAAACAGTCTTAGATTGTTTACAAAAAGAATTTGAAGTGATTCTTATATCAGATGCAATGGGAAGTCGAAATAAGACAGATCATGAAATAGCATTACAGAGAATGACTCAGGAGGGGGCGATCTTGACAACCACTGAATCAATAATTTTTGAGCTATGCAAAACTGCGGATAGAAAAGAATTTAAAGAAATTAGAAATATAATAATAAGTTAAAAAAAAATTAAGACTGGTTTGTTGTTTAGAGATAATTTAAAATTTTACTAGAGAAAAATTTTTAGGATTTATTTGAATATGAAATTAGTTACTGAAAACTTCCTTCTGGCTATGTCTATTTTTTTTATTGGAATTTTATTATCAATAATAATTTCTAAACTTTCAAAAATATTTTTTAAAAAGATCTCAAAAAGGACAAAAACAAATTTCGATGATTTTATTTTTGAGGTGATCTCTGGAATTATAAAACCTATAGGTTTTCTCCTCTCATTTTATTTTTCAATTGACTATTTCTTTGCTGATGAAATAACTTTTATCTCTGTCTTATTGAATATTCTGAAATTATTTATATTAATAATCATTATAAAAGCTCTCAACAAAGTTTTAATAAGATCTTTAACAGAATCGATATCGAAGATTAATGATTCCTCAATTAGTTCAATGATTTCTTCACTAACTCCTTTGATAAAAGCATTAACATGGACTATTGGCTCAATATTTTTCTTACAGAATATAGGTGTTCAAATGACTGCTATTTGGGCTTTGCTAAGCGCAGGTGGTATTGGAGCAGGATTAGCTTTGAAAGATCCAGTTCAGGAGTTTTTTGAATATATAACGATCTTACTTGATAAACCTTTTCAAAAAGGTGAGTTTATAAAATCTGATGGAGTTTTAGGAATGGTTGAGAGGGTGGGGGTCAGATCCTCAAGGATAAGAAGTATTAATGGAGAAGTAATAGTAATGAGCAACAGCGCTCTAACAAATGGAATAATTTCAAATTACGCACAAATGGAAAAAAGGAGATTAGTGCATAAATTGGGAGTTGTTTATGAAACCTCTCCAAAACTTATGAAATTAATTCCAATAATAATTAAAAAAATAGTCGAAGAGACAAAAGATGCATCTTTTGATAGATGTCATTTCACAGATTTTGGAGACTTCAGTCTTAATTTCGAACTTGTTTATTACATACCAACAAATAATTATCTTGCGGCAATGGAAGCTCAACAATCCATAAATTTAAAAATAATAGAGGAATTCGCAATTAATAATATAGTGTTTGCATTTCCAACTCAAACCTTAAATATTGAAAGTAGCAAAGCCAAATGATTCGCAAATCTTTTCACTTAAAATCCAAAGTTTTGAGGCCAACTCAGTATTATTTGCTTCATCACTAACATTACTTTCAACTAATTTATGTTTCTTAAATGATATAAGTTTATTACTTAAATGAATAAAGCCAATATTATTTAAATTTGAATCAAGGACAATCTCAGAAAGAATCCTTCCAGCATTTTCTATACTTTCAGAAATTCCTAAAATATTTTTCGCAACTTTTGAAAAAATAAAATATCCTAAGAGGTTAAATTTTTTACTATATCTAAAAAAACCTGAATCATCATTTGGTATTACGAGACCAGGGGCCCAAGTAATTACAGAAATTTTACTAGAGGATATGCTTAATTTTTTTACAAGCTCTTTAGCAAACAGAATATTACATAACTTACTATTTTTATAAGATTCATCAGCATTAAAATTTAAAAATTGACCAGTAACTTTTTTTCTAAAATCAACTAGATTATTAAGCCCTGCTTTCTTTCCTATATTTCCACCTGGGCTTTTGGGATCATGAACATCTGATGATGTAATGATGATTCTAGATTCTTCTTTATCTCTAATAAAATCTTTCAGTACATTTACCAAGTAAAAATGTGAAAGATGATTTACCGCAAAAGTTAGTTCTATGCCTTGTTTTGATACTTTAGGGTAAAAAGAACCTGTATATTGCAATCCTGCATTTAAAACAACAACATCTAAAAATATCTTTTTACTAACAAAATAATCTTGAATTTTTTTTATATTCTCAAGATCTGAAAGATCACAATTTTCAATAATATTTAAAAATTTACTAAGGTAATTTTTATCAAAATATTTCTCAATTTTATTGAGAAATTCATTCTTACTTAATTCGTTTTTTATTACTACATATAAAATATTTTTCGTCTTCAGTAAATTAATAATGGCAAAAAACCCTATTCCTGAATTCCCTCCAGTAATTAAAATATTTTTATTTTTAATCATTTAAATTCCTATATTTTTTCTATGATAAAAAAAATAAATAAAGTTTTTTTTTATTTTGTAATCTTATAAATTATTGTTAAAACACTAAAACTTAGTCACTAGTATTTGAGTAATTTGATTATTATTAATCTACTCTCATTACAAGTATTGGATGAAATATAAAATTCTAAGTGCCGAAATAATACATTTTTCCATAAATTTCTTTAGTCATAAGATTTATATTTAATGTCAAAAGAAAATATGCCAGATGTTCTTGTTTTGGGTGCAGGGCCTGCAGGTATGGCAATTGCCTCAGCTTTAGGGAAGGAAAAATTAGATGTTGAAGTGCTTTCTCCAAATGGACCAGATGAACCTTGGCCAAACACATATGGTATTTGGGGGAAAGAAGTTGATCAACTCGGGCTTCAGGATTTACTTGAATATAGATGGAAGAATACTGTAAGTTTTTTTGGGCATGGCGCTTTAGAAGAACAGGACGACGAGAATAAAGCCACGGAACATTCACTAGATTATGGACTATTTGATAAAAAGAAACTCCACAATTATTGGTTTAATGAATGCAATAAGTCTTTTATTAAATGGCATCAAGGCTTTGCAAACAAAATACATTTTGAAAAATACCAAAGTATAGTAACTACAAAAGATGGCAAGACTTACTCTGCAAGATTAGTAGTAGATGCAACAGGATATGATCCTGTTTTTCTTAAATTAAAATCGTGTGGTCCCCTAGCAGTCCAAACTTGTTATGGAATAGTAGGTAATTTTAGTAAACCCCCCCTGAAAAAAGGTCAGTTTGTATTAATGGACTATAGAAATGACCATCTTAACGATGAGCAAAAAAAAGAACCGCCCACTTTTCTTTATGCAATGGATATGGGGGATGGTAAATATTTTCTTGAA
>QCNJ01000002.1 GCA_003213235.1 Prochlorococcus sp. AG-424-P18
TGTTGACTTATATTCCTTTGTCCAACTTCTCAAAATATCAAAAGGATCACCTTTATGTGTTTCAGTTTTGCCGTTATTCCAAGTTTTAACTATTTCTTCTCCATAACATACGGCTTCCCAAAGAGGTTGAGTAGCAACAATACTCCACCTACCTAAATTTTCCCCTCCTTCAACAGATTCAAGAAAAACACCATGGGAATCTTTTGAAGATAATTTTAACCAAGTCGATAATGGAGTTTCTAAATCTGCAGGCCAAGTTTCAATGATAGGTATAAAATTTTTACCCTCTTTGTAGGCCTTTAAAAAACTATCTTTCTGTGAGCTGATCATATTAATAATGTCAACCCAAATTATAATTTTTTTCTTCTTTTATATCAACTTTAAGGAAGTTAATCAAAAGTATTCTTAGTTGTAAATTTCAAACCAGCTGGATTAGGATTTTCTCCAATGCGCCTTGGGTTATGGCCAACTTTCTCTCTGCCTTCATTTACTTTTTCAGAGAAAACACCATCCTTTGGGTGTAAAAATTCAATATCGCCACCTGGGAAAATTCGGTAGATTTTAAAATCTTCAATTCTTGGTTTGAAGGCTCTTAATTGTGTCCCTAATGCAAGACATTGTTCTTTTCTTGCAAAGTACATTAAGTTATCACCTTCATGCATAATAGCTGCTCCACCCGTGGGCAATTCAAATGCTTGTTCCTTTGAACTTTTCCATACAATTGCATATTTTTCTTCGGTTTCTGCTGAGTTTAATAAACCCCCAGTACTTCCTATATGCTTTGGAAATTGACCAACTAAAGTTTCAGTCATCCTAAATTTTACGTTATTTATAATAAGAAATTAGCATTCATATTTTGCAAAATTCAAAATTAATAGGAAATTTTCTACATTATTTAATATATGTTTAACTTAATTCTCATTTCATTTTGAATCTGAAATAGGAAAAAATACTGTCAAACCTGTATCACGTCTTTGTGTGACATGTCCTCCTAAACTAGCTAACAACTTTTGAGTAGCATTTTGACTAAGTTGTAAACTTCCAGTTTGAGGATTCCAATTTAAGACAGGACCAATATCAGAACCACTATCTTTTTTTATAATTTCTTTTTGATTATTATCTGATTTTTGTACTTTGAGTTGAAGTTTGAGTTTTTGACCAGCTGGCCTTAATTCTAAAATTAATGTACTACCTTCTTTTAATCCTCTAGTATTTTTATCAATTAATCCTCTTAACATTAATTCTAATTTTTCAGAATCACTTAAAATTTGTGGAAGATGTTTTGGAATATCTATCTTCAAAGAAATACCACGTCGATTTAATTGTTTATTCCACAAAGGTGCAAGCTTTTTGAAAATTTCAGCTAAATTAATTTTCGCCAAGTTATTCAATGATGGCACTTCATTACTAACTAATTCTGCTGCATTAAAGATTAAACCAAACCTATTAATTTGTTCATTACATTCATTATCTATTTGAATTAAACGATTTCTCATTGATTCATCCATTTTATATTTTTTTAAAGTAGAACTTATTAGGGTTCTTATTGTTGCCAAAGGAGTTCTTACTTCATGAGAAATCGCACGTAATAATTTTGCTTCAGTTATTTGCACATTTTTTTCATCATTTTTCACAAAATTTTGTATATTATGGCTTGGCGTGTTATTTGCTAATTTTGCCGATAATGTTGGCCAAAATAATTTTTCAAATTGATTGTTAATATTCAGGTTACCTAAATTATTGATTGCATTACGAAATTTTACTCCTTCCTCATAATTTTCTTGATTTAATTTTGCATGCATTAATTCAATTGAAAGTTTTAGGCTTTCTTCATCACACTTCATTAATAGAATTTTCTTATCTTTTTCTCCTACTATTGATAATACGCATTGAAAATGTGGGGTGATTATCATCAAAAAAGGTTCATAGCCATCTTCCTGACAAAGATTTAAGACTTTATAATTTTTAACTAAATCGAAGTCTTTTTGTATCTTTTCAGAATTATTGACTGGTAAAAAACCTGCGTTCTCATTTTGAAAGTATGGAAACCCTTCAAGAGACCAAAGCCATCCATGAAATTGATTTAAAAATTTTTTATCATTAAAAGCTGGCAAAGGTGAGGCAACCCAGACCCCCCCCTGTTTATAATTCTGGGATAGGAAATCTTTTTGAATAACTTCTAAAGAAGCCCACCACATTCTTCTGGATGTATCATTATCCACATATATGGTTTGAACTCCTTTAATCAAAAGTTCTTGAATTTTTTTTATAGTTATTTGTGATTTCATCAACTTCTTTGTGATCTAGAACGTTTCAATATAGATAAAACAAATCCAATAGATATAAAATTAGTCACCAATGAAGTTCGACCATAACTCATAAACGGAAGGGGAATCCCAGTAACGGGTCCTAATCCAATAGTCATAAATAAGTTAATAATTATTTGAAATACAAAAATTGAGGCTATTCCAATAACAATTAGAGATTCAAAGTTAGTCCTAGCAATTGATGCAGTATTGATAAGTTTTTTAATCAAAAAAAAGAGCAAAAATAAAACTATAGTACACCCCACAAAACCTAATTCTTCCCCTAATGCACTGAATATAAAATCAGTATGTTGTTCAGGTATAAATTTCAAATTAGTCAGCTTACCTTGTAGCAAACCAGTCCCAAATAATCCTCCAGAACCAATTGCAATTTGACTCTGTATCAAATGATATCCGCCACCTAGTGGATCTCTATTTGGATCTAAAAATAAAACTAATCTATCTTTTTGATATTCTTTTAGGCCATATTCCCACAAAATTGGTGTCAATTTTGCCACTAATAAATGGAACGATATAGCGAGAGCAGAAAAAATAATTTTCTTTTTTGAAGATCTATAAGCAAGATATCCTATAACTGGAATCCAGAAAATAAGAAGAGTTGGTAAGGTTAGATATAATATTGATGTGATAATACAAAACACTAATATCAAAATCCACTCTATGGGCATTTGTGACCAATAGAGCATCACAATTGTCAAAACAATTAAAACTAAAGAAGTACCTAAGTCCGGCTGAAAGAAAATTAATAACCAAGGAATAACTACTACTAATAAGGGCAATACTAAATCTCGTATTGTTTGAATTATTTTTTTGTCGAGTACTAAAGCAAGAGTTAACACGGTACTAAGTTTAGCTACTTCTGAAGGCTGAAAAGAAAAAATGCCCAAGTTAAGCCATCTTTGGGCTCCAGAAACTGAAATCCCAAAAAAATAAATTAGTAATAGGAATGTTAAAGTACACAAATAAAATGGAACTACATACTTTCTAATTCTCTCTAAGGATATGTAGGAAATAAAAAATGCTAAAAAATAACCCAAGATACCAGTGAGGATATGACCTAAATAGTTCGATACTAAAAAATTCCCTTGAATACTTTTTATTAATAAACCTGAAATAATTACTAAAAAAAGAGGAATTATAAGTATTGGAGAAAATAAAAAACCTCTATTAAAATTGTCTTTTTTTTGTAAAAATCCTTTGTTATTTAATAAATAAATTCTCTTAAACATCAATTAACTATTAACAAATTGGTTCTTAATTAATTGAGCTAAATTACCAAATAATATAGAACTTTCTTTATTAGGCTGGCTTACTGAAATTGGTACACCTTTATTACTTTCATCAACGAGAGGGATTTCAATAGGAATTTGAGCTAATAATGGTAAGTCATTTTCTTTAGCTAATGTTTGTCCACCACCTTTACCAAAAATTTCATATTTTTTACCTGGCATATCTGGTGGAATAAATACTGACATATTTTCTACAATTCCCAGTAAAGGTACTCCGAGTTGTTTAAACATTGCTAATCCCCTCCTTGCATCTTGCAAAGATACTTGTTGAGGAGTAGTGACAACTATAGCTCCAGAAATAGGCACAGATTGAGAAATGGATATTTGAGCGTCTCCTGTTCCTGGAGGCAAGTCAATAACCAAAAAATCAAGATTATTCCATTCAACTTGGTACAAAAATTGTCGGATAATACTATTAAGCATTGGTCCCCTCCATATAACTGGCTGACCTTCTTCTATGAGGAAACCCATTGATACTAATGAAATTCCATATTTATTTATTGGTATTAACCTTTGATCACTGCCACTGCCTTGTGTAACCTTTGGATTCTGATCGGCAACTCCCATCATTGAGGGAGTATTAGGTCCATATATATCCGCATCCAGCAACCCAGTTTTTAAGCCTAATTTAGCTAGAGAACAAGCGAGATTGACTGCAATGGTACTTTTCCCAACTCCACCTTTACCACTGCTAACAGCTATGATATGTCGAATCCCATCAATCTTCTGCAACTCTGGAGCATTACTTTGATTTTGAGATTCTGCCTTGGAAGGATTATTATCTATCTCTATTTGGACATTATCAATATCTTCAAAATCCAGTAGTACTTCTCTAACTTCTTGTACAATTCTATCTCTCTGAGAATTTGCAAACGATGGTAATGATAATGTTACGATTACTCTCGGTATAGTTACTCTTACATTTTTAATCCAAGCTAATTCAATTACATTTTTTCGTGATCCAGCATCTAGAACTTTTTGTAAAGCAAAATTCGCATCTTCTATTGTGGTCATTAAATTTTTAAATATTTTGACAAGGTAGTCGACAGTTTAAAAGATTAAGAACTATGTCGAACTATCAAATAATAGGCAATAAGGACCCCCTAAGAGAAATTATAAAGAGAAACTTATAATTAACCAAAAAAATTTTTTTCTTCAAGATTTACTAAATACATGTTGAAAGAACCTCCTAAAAACTCGAGAGAAAAAACAAAAAATCTCTTATTAACTCTACAAGACAAAATTTGTTCAGGACTTGAAAATGTAGATGGCAAAGCAAAATTTACAGAAGAATCCTGGCTAAGAGAGGAAGGTGGCGGTGGAGGATCAAGAGTGTTGAAAAATGGTTCTATTTTTGAACAAGCAGGCGTAAATTTCTCTGAAGTACAGGGAAAAGAATTACCTCAATCTATAATCTCTCAAAGACCTGAAGCAAAAGGTCATGAATGGTTTGCTACGGGAACTTCTATGGTTTTGCATCCTAAGAATCCCTATATCCCTACAGTTCATCTGAATTATCGATATTTCGAAGCTGGTCCTGTTTGGTGGTTTGGAGGAGGTGCTGACTTAACCCCTTTTTATCCTTATCTTTCTGATGTGAGAAATTTTCATAACGAGCACAAAAAAGCTTGTGAGAAAATTGATAAAGATTTACATAAAGTTTTCAAACCATGGTGTGATGAATATTTCTTTTTGAAGCATAGAAATGAATCAAGAGGCATAGGAGGTATTTTTTATGATTATCAAGATGGTTCAGGCAATATTTACAGAGGAAATAATCAAAATGGAGAGGCATCAAAAGCTTCGCAAAGTATTAGCAAATCTAATTTGAATTGGGACAATTTATTTTCTTTAGCTGAAAACTGTGGGAAGGCGTTCTTACCTTCATATTTGCCCATTATTGAAAAAAGAGCTTCTCAAACATATTCATCGAAAGAAAGAGAATTCCAACTATATCGAAGAGGTAGATATGTCGAATTCAATTTAGTTTGGGATAGAGGGACGATTTTTGGACTACAAACAAACGGCAGAACTGAGTCTATATTAATGTCCTTACCACCTTTAGCCAGATGGGAATATGGATATAAAGCTAAAAAGGATTCTCGAGAGGAATTTCTCACATCAATTTTTACAAAACCTCAAGATTGGTTAAATGATAAAAAGCTAGAAAAATTTTGTATAGATAATAATATCTATGATTAAAAATTATCAAAAAACTTTTTCAAATATTTTAAATAGGTGTTTTAAATAAAGAGCCATCACTTTTCAATTGAAGTTTTTCTCCAAGTTCATTCTCTAATGAGATTAATTCATCCCTATGCGCTCTTAATCTCATGAAAGTTTTATCATCTTCATTTTCGTTGATCAATCTTAATTCAAATTTCTCCTCTCTTGCTGATTTCTTAAAATAAATAATGCCAGACAAAGGGCCACCAACTAAACCTAAAAGAAGAGGCCACCAACCTAATTTAGGATATATTTGAATAATCACTAATCCCAAAGCACAAGAACCAAAACCGCCAAGAAAACCTAAAAAGATTGCTAAAAATTTACTAGAAACAACTTGCCCTTTAAATATTAAAATTCTTTGTTCAAAATCTCCTCCCGTTTGCTTCCATCCTCTCAAATTAAGCCATTGACATAAATCATTTAAAACCTTAATTGGCTGTAGAGAAGATGAAATCTCAACGATGGTTGTTCTATCTTTACTAGAAGCCCTAAGAAAAAAAAATAATCCTATGGCCAAAAGAATAGTGAGTAATAATGTTGAATTTAAGGAATAGGACATTAAATAAATTTTTTCTAGTAACTCGAGAATAAAAATTTAAATTACATCTTATTATAATTTTTTAGATTTATTCTGTAAAATAGCCATGATTAGATAAAAAATCTTATTAAATAAAATCTTAAGTAATATTCTAAGATCTTAAAATTCTTTAAATACTTGGTAAAAATGACTATTGAAAATAAAAATATTGATTTTCTTTATAGCGATTTAACAATAGATTTATACAATCTTTATAAAAAATCATCCCACCTAGCCATTGACACCGAAGCAATGGGGTTGATTCATGGTAGAGATAGACTTTGTTTAGTACAAATATGCAATGAATTTGGCAGAACATCCTGTATAAAAATCGAACTTAATACAGCTTCTTCTCCTCATTTAAAAGCACTTCTTGAAGATGACAAAATTACTAAAATATTTCATTATGCGAGATTTGATGTAGCAGCTCTAAAATGCAATCTTGAAATTAATACAAAAAATATTTTTTGTACAAAAATTGCCAGTAAGTTAGCAAGAACTTATACAAATAAACACGGTTTAAAGGATTTAATTAATGAATTGTTAGGCATAGAACTTGACAAAAGCTCGCAAAGTAGTGATTGGGGTAGCAATAAAGATTTAACAAAAGATCAATTAGATTATGCAGCAAATGATGTTAGATATTTAATTGAAGCTATGCAGAAATTAAAAGTTATTTTAGAAAGAGAGAATAGATATGAATTAGCTCAAAAATGTTTCGAAACAGTTTCTGTACATGCTGATTTAGATATACTCAAATTCTCAAATATATTTGAACATTAAGAATTAATCCTCAGTTAAAAAATTATCTTCACCATCAAGAGTTTCCATCAGCTTATCAAGTATTCTTGAAGAACTTAATTTATCGCCATCATTTTTTTCACAAATTTTTAAAACATTTTGAGCAACTTCTATTTTTTCTTGAATAGTTTTCGAGCCTTCTTTTGCAATTTGAATTTCTACTTTTTTCTTAGCAGAAGATAAGCTTATACTCATAAGTTTTGCAATTTCTGCACAGATTTTTAGATATTGCCGATCATTTATTGGATACATAAAAGAATTAATAATTAAGAAGCTAGTGCCATTTACTAAGATAACAAATGAAGGTTTATGGCATCTACGATTTTCTTACTTGCTCCGGATTCCCCCATTCTTTTTTTTCCAATTTTTGCTTGTTCTAACCTATCAACTTTTCTTTTCAAAAGTAAACTTAAACGTTTTAAAAGAATTTTTTTGTTCTTGCAAACTAAAACACTACCTCCCAATAATCTTGATTGCCTTTTTGCAAATGATTTTGTAAATTGTGGTCCAGGTCCCGGTAGAGAAAGAGAAGGAATTCCAAGGCCAGCAATTTGCTCTGTAGCTGTTCCTGCATTAGACAAGCCAACTTCTGCCATATTTGCCCATAAATTGAATTTACCTTTTCCAATCACTACATATTGATCTTTCTTTTTCCATACTGAATCTTCATCAATTAGAAATTTAACTTTTCTCTGTTTCATAAAACCATATTTATTTAAATAACTTTTAATTTGAATCACATTCGCATTAATGCTCAATGGCAAAAGTATTACCAAATCCTTTGATAAATCTAAATCTTGCAAACAATTAAGAAAATTATCAAGATTTTTAAGAGCTTCAGGATATCTACTTCCAACTAATAAAATAATCCTTTTAAAAGAAATAATATTTGATATCTTCTCGTTTTTTGCATTAACAAAATCCATCATTGGATTACCAAAATATTTTGCATCAATATTCTTTCTATTCAAATTATTAGCTGTAATTTTATCTCGCATAATTAAATTTTTACATCTTGGAGATTTCATTAAAAAAATTTCCCAAGGATCCCATTCAGAACCTTTGAACTTATGATAAAAATCGCTTAAATTCCAACCAGGCCCACTACTCCAAGTATGATCACTTTTGGGAGTTCCAATGAAACTAAATTCGCATTCTGAACTCCAAGCATAAAGTAATGGCAAGAAATCGCCTACTGCGATAATTTTGCAATCATCTTTTGACTTCTGTTTTACAAGTA
This sequence comes from Prochlorococcus sp. AG-424-P18, assembly GCA_003213235.1. Classification (GTDB taxonomy): domain Bacteria; phylum Cyanobacteriota; class Cyanobacteriia; order PCC-6307; family Cyanobiaceae; genus Prochlorococcus_A. The sequence continues at coordinate 8,464 of QCNJ01000002.1, forward strand.
GAAAATTTCTTAAATTATCGATTAAAAATCCTGCAAAAAAATCAAGCATAAATCCCTTGAGACTTTGATTACTAAAACCTCCACTAGGCAGCTCTTTTAAATATCCTATTTTACGAAAATTCCTTGATTTTATGGAATTGAATACATCTCCATTGCCCACTAAGGGCAAAACTTCAATATTTTTATTTTTTATTTTTTTTAGTAGTCTTTTTATTATTTCTGATGCGATTACATCTTCTCCATGACCATTGCATATAAATAATAGAGAATGAGACACCTTACTGTTAAGATCATAAAAAGATTCAATCGAATCTTTTTCGGCGGCATGGCCAAGTGGTAAGGCAGAGGATTGCAAATCCTTTATCCCCAGTTCGAATCTGGGTGCCGCCTTATTTAATTGTTTTACGCATTTAATTATGAAGTTTTCGAAGAACTTCAATTTCAAATAAAGGGTATATAGTTTCAATTACTTTTTGGTATATAGAAAAATTAATATTTTTTTATTATTGATAAATAATACTTCATATCCATTAATAAATAAAATTAAATGAATTTATTAATTATTTTCATCAGATTATTTATAGATTAATTTGAATTGTTTTAGTAATCATTATCTGCTACACACATTCCTAAACATCTAACACCATTTGATGCAGTTCTTTTGCAATGATTACATAAAATAGGATCTTTCTCTGAAGTAAGGTTAATTTTTAAATTACCTTGGTCTTTAAAACTTATTAACTCTTGTGTTGAATCAAATAGAGTCATTCTTAGAAACATCACTTGAATCGATACTAACAACAAGTGAAGCATTTGTGTTGGAAGAGGGTATATCCATAATTTTTACAGTTTCTTTAGGCTCATCAATAACTTGATTTTCTTCATCGCACTCATCAACGGCACATGCCTCAAGAGCCTCTCGAAGTAGTGAATCAAAAGTTGCTCCAGGCAATCTATGCCTGGCAACCTCAAGAAAAGTTCTAGGTAACGATTCAGATGCAGCATCTCGTAAAGCAGGATTATTTTTTCTATGTTCTTGTTCTTCTTCTATTGATTTAATAAACCTCAGTGTGACATCTCTTTTAGTAGAGGCTTTTATCAGCGTATCGTTTTCAGGATTACTAATATTTGGTTCATTTTCAAGATCACTAAGTCTTTTTTCCAAACTATTCAAAACTTCATTAGCTTCTTTACTAATATGAGCTAATTGACCATCGGATAAATTAGGTAAATCAGCGACAAAAACTTTCCCATGATCTCTTAGTGTCAAGAAAGTTGGTCTTGGGCCTTGAGCCTGTCTACCAATAGATTCAGAATTATTACCCATTGGTCTTTTTGGAGGTGTAGGTCCAGCTGAACTACGTCTACGTGTAATTCTTTGATTATTTGCAAATGGCATTGAATAAAAGGTTAAATCTTAATACTTAAACTTCCGATATAATTCGGCGGTAATTTTATTATATTACACCTAACTTTTTCATTTGGGTATAAAAAATAATTTTTAAAACTCATTTAAAAAAGATAAATAAATTTAAATTAAAATTTCTGGCAAAAATTTACTAATTGTTGAATTATTTTTTCGAACTATCTTTCCAATTTCCCAACTATCTATGCCATGATCTTTACAGATACTCAATATCGCATCCTTAAATTGTTTATCAATAATTAAACAAAATCCCACTCCAAGATTGAAAGTATTCCAAAAATCTTTTTCAGGAATCGATCCTTTCTTTTTAAGGAATTCAAATAAAATAGGTATTTCCCAAGAACTGGTATTGATATAAGGAATAAAATCAGAAGGCATACATCTTGGTAAATTTTCTGGAATTCCTCCTCCAGTAATATGAGACATTGCTTTAATTTCTATATTTTCAGATAACATTTGATTAATCACATTATTGTAAATTTTTGTAGGTTTCAATAACTGATCATAAAAATTTAAGCCAGAAACTTTTTCAAATTCTTTATCTATTTGATTATTATTTTGAATAATTTTTCTTACTAAACTAAAGCCGTTACTATGAACTCCATTACTTTTTAAAGCAATTATTAAATCATTTTCAGATACTTTTTTACCATTAATCAGCTTATCCTCATCAACTATTCCAACACAAAATCCTGCCAGATCATACTTATTTTTTGAATAAAATCCAGGCATTTCAGCAGTTTCTCCTCCGAGTAATGAACAGTTATTTTCTCCGCAGCCGTGTGAAATTCCCTGAACAACCCTTAATAATTGTTTCTTATCAAGTTTACCAGTAGCAATATAATCCAGAAAAAATAAGGGTTTTGCCCCACTAGTAATGATATCGTTCATGCACATAGCAACTAAATCAATACCAACCTCAAAGTGAAAGTTTTTACTTTGGGCTAATTCTAATTTTGTTCCAACACCATCAGTTCCTGAAACAAGGACTGGTTTTTTAAAACTATCAATAGGAATTCTAAACAAACCTCCGAACCCACCAATACCCTCAATCACATTCGATGTATGAGTTCCTTCAACTGCCTTTTTAATTTCGGAAACAAATTCTCTCCCAGCTTCTATATCAACACCTGATGTTTTGTAATCCATGAAATAAAAATGATAGACTTTCCCTATATAGATATTCCTCCTAAGATTGCTTTTGTCCAGTAATTATTTATCAAATAGATTTATTTTTTAAAAACAAAGTGAAGAAAGTAATCATAAGAAAAACTGAAGAAATAGAAAATTGGAGAAGAAATATTAATAGTGAAATCAACTTCATTCCAACAATGGGGAATCTTCACAATGGACATAAAAAACTAATTTCAACAGCAAAAAATGACAACTCTAATGTTAATTTAGTAAGTATTTTTATTAATCCACTTCAATTTGATAACAAGTTAGATTTAAATAATTATCCTAAAACAATCGATAATGACATAAAACTCTCCTTTTCGAATGGCGCAGATGCCATCTTCATCCCAAGTAATGAAGATATATATCCACCGAATAATAAAAATATTCAATTCCTAAAAGCTCCAATAGAATTATCCTCTGCATTATGTGGCTTAAATCGAATTGGACATTTTGATGGCGTTTGTACAGTAGTCTATAGATTACTTAATCTCATCAAGCCAAAAAATCTTTACTTAGGAGAAAAAGATTGGCAACAACTTTTAATTTTAAAAAATCTTGTCCTAAGAAAGAAATTGAATGTTGCTATTAAATCTATTCCCACACAAAGAGATTTTGATGGAATTCCTTTAAGTTCACGTAATATACATTTATCAAAAAACGAAAGAAAATTGATTAGGTTTTTTTCAAATGAGTTATTAAAAGCAAAAAAAAATTTTCAACAAGAAAAAAAGATCAATTTAAACGAACTAATTAAAAAGCTATCAGCAAAAAATATTTCAATTGAATATTTAGAACATTTGCACCCTCATACACTCCAAAAAGCAAGACTTGAGGATAATATTTCGTTACTGGCCGGTGCGATAAGATGTGGAGAGACAAGATTAATTGATCACGTTTTTCTAATGAAAAGAAGGCCGATTATTGCAATTGATGGTCCTGCAGGTTCAGGTAAAAGTACTGTAACAAAGTTAGTAGCGAAGAAACTTAAACTTTTATATTTAGATACTGGAGCAATGTACAGGGCATTGAGTTGGCTTATGCTAAAAGAGAGTATTGATTATAAAAAAGAAAAAAAATTACAGAATATTCTTAAAGATGTATCTATTGTTTTCAAGTCGAATACAAATTCTCATCAGGATGTTTATGTTAATAACTACTGTGTTACAGAAGAAATTAGGTCGCAAAAGATAAGTTCCATAGTTTCTAAAATTTCCTCAATAAAAGAGGTAAGAAAATTCTTAGTAGAAGAACAAAGAAAAATTGGAGAATCAGGCGGATATGTAGCTGAGGGAAGAGATATAGGAACTACTGTTTTTCCTCATGCAGAACTTAAAATATTTTTAACTGCAAGCATCGATGAAAGAGCAAAAAGAAGAAAATCTGATAAAAATAGTAAAGACTCGCAAGAAATAGACCTTGATACATTAAAAGAACTTATAAAGAAAAGAGATTTTGAAGATTCCAATAGGGAAATCTCACCTCTAATTAAAGCGAATGACGCAATAGAAATTATTACGGATGGATATTCAATTAATGAGGTTGTAGATAAAATTATTGATCTTTATAATGACAAGATTCCTAAAGAGACTGAAATCAAATAAATTCAAGAAATACTTTCCAAAAAACCGTTTACAGAGTCTTCTAAAATATCAAGGACATAATCGAAGCCCTCATCACCTCCAAAATATGGGTCAGGAACTTCTTGCTCATTAAAAACTGATCTAAAATCTTGTATTTTTTTAATTGATGCGGAACCAGTTGAAGCTGTTCTATTTTTAAGATCTTGAATATTTCTAAAATTTGAGTTATCCATCGCAAGAATATAGTTAAATTTGTCAAAATCCTCGCTAGTAATCTGACGAGACCTACTTAAGATATTGATATCTCTTTTTTCTGTCGCAATTCTCATCCTAGAGTCAGCTTTTTTTCCAATATGCCAACTCCCAGTTCCAGCAGAATCTACAATAAAGTCATCGGTTAATCCTTTCTTTTCTAATAGACTTATAAAAATAGCCTCTGCTGCAGGAGACCTACAAATATTTCCCAAACATACAAAAAGAACAGAAATTTTTTTCATATATTTTGAATACCAATAAATTATAAGACCTTTAAGTAGTAAATAAAACTTCTTTAATTAAAGATTCAGTAAATTCTTTACCAAACAAACTCGACAACATTGGCCTTGCTGGATCATTATCTCTTCTATAATTCAAATAATTATTTTGACCGTTTATTAATTCTTTTTGCAGTTCAATATTGACTTCTTTGCTTTCGAAAAGAATTTCCAAATACAAATCAAGATATTCCTTAAATGAGGTATAAAGCTGATTGGTAATTAAAAAATCACTTCTTTCTTCTTTTGGTAATTTTGACCATATTACTCCTGGAGAAAAAAATCTAGCTACATCCGCAGACATTTTTTCGGCTAATGGGAGTGATGAATGACAATGATTTTTAAGTTTTATAAGTTTTTCTAATAACTCATTATTGTATTGATTTTGTATTTTTAATGAAGGCTGAAAATCTAATACTAGTAAATGACTTTTTGGTAGAGAAACAAAATCTACCCCAAAAAATGGGACGTTATAAATAGTTTTGGGAATAATTAAAAAATTTAAAACAGAATAATTTGGACTATTTATACAAACTGCCCTTGCGAATTGAATTCTTTTTTTATGCGTTACACACCAAGTAGATAGATTCACATTTTTTTTTGATTTTTTTGAACCATAAGTTGAATCTTTATAAGCATATTCCGAGGGTATTGTTTTCTCTAAACAGTTATATTTACTTAAATTATTTGTTAAATATTTTAAAAAATTATGCCATCTCCAATCTGGCCTGTAAAAAATAGTATCTTGTATTAACATTCAATGAATAATCTCATTATTTAATGTAAAAAGGAATTTATTGATAAATTTTTTTGTCCATTTTTCTCCAAAAAAAGATTTAAACAATTTTTCTGCAGGGTCTTTTTCAAAACTGTACTTATCATATTTAATTTGATTAATCTTTATTTCTTCTGCATTTAAAAATTGATTAACAGGATTCGATTTATAAATGTTCAAATAATTATTTACAAATGAATAGAATATATTATTTAAATCTCTATCAAGATTTAATTTATTTCCCCTACATATAATCACCCATGGGGAAAAATACTTTTTTGAATCATATATATTCTTCATTTTATTATTATCAAATGCAGAATATTTTTTCTTAATACTACCTAAACTTGAACAATATTTTTCAAGATATTTGCTTTCTTGAATTAAAGGTTGATAATCAAGTATTGCTAATAACTTTTGAGAAGTTCCAAACCATAAAATATCAGCTCCTAAGATTGGCAATTCACTGTCAAAATTAGGATATGCGACCGTATTGAACACTTGCAGCTTTTTGCTACCATCTAGTCTTGTTATTCGCCACTTTCTATATTCAGGAGATGAAAAAAGCCAATTTTTAATAATATATTTTGAGTCTTCATTATGATGTTCTTTGAATTCACTAGATATTTTTACTTCTTGTCCATTTAATTCATCAATATTGGTTTTAAGGAAATCAACTAATGAATCAAACATAAAGATTAGGTCTCGGTACTTCCTTTCCTAACTTTTTTTGTAATGTAATTGAATACAATCTTACCTATAACAGCAATCAAGTTACCTTCAAGCTCCTTAAACATTTTCATATTATAAGTAAAAGCTTGATTAGCTTCATCAATAATTTGATCAGCCGTCTTTTGATTTATTGGAAGTTGATTCAAAGTAAGGGAATATTCTTCCTTGAATTTCTTTTCATCAGCAATTAATTCAAACTCATAAAAATTTAAACCATCATTTCCCTGCAAATTTAATGCTTTTTTTGCAATCCTTTTCAAGATTTGCCCCCCAGATAAATCTCCTATATAGCGTGTGTAGTGATGACCAACTAAAAGCTCTGGTGAATTTTTAGCGACCTCTCGGATTCTTTCAACATATTCTTTTGCCGAGTGCGAAATATTAATTTCATTCTTCCAGTTTTCACCAAAATAAAATTTAAGATCATTTACAAGAGTTTCTTTCCTGAATAATGATTTAAAACCTATAGGTTTTATTACGGGATGTTCCTCATTAACAAGTCTTTCAATTTCTTCTTCCATAGCTTCATAAACAAAATATAAATCACTAATTAATTTCCTATAAGATTTTTTTTCAACAACTCCTTTTAAAAAACAAGCCACGAAGCCTGTATTTTCTGCCATAGTATGGGATTTTTTTGTCCCTTCTCTTAATTGTCCTGCAAGAGCAACTGCCATATATTTTGCACTATTTTTTGTAAGTGTATTTAATCTACAAGGAAAATACACAAAACAGCTAATTTTTGTTACCAGAGGATGTTGTAGAGAATAGCTTATAAAGTTCTTTACAAACCAAAAAAAGGTTATCTTTTTGTTCCTTATGCGGTAGATGAGTACCAGTCATTTCCCAATCACCGATTGTTGCCACTCGCCATCTCTCCGATGGAACAATCATACCTCGCATTATTATTCCCAACAATTTCGGAACTCTGCCATTATTATCATTTTCAATTCTTAATTGTAGGAGTATTGCTCTACATTCAATAAGAGGACTCCAACCAGGGAAATGGAACGAAAAATCAATAGTATCTTGCATGGATTCATTATTTAAACTATCCCAGGGACTAAAGTTTACGCTTGCATCTGGAAAATATTTCCGAAACAAAGCTGCAGTGGAAGCAATTTTATTAGCTATTTCAACATTACTTACATTTGAACTCGCATTCATAAGTAGCTGAGTATATTTTTTTGAAAATGACATAATTTGCTTTCACTTGCTTATTAAATACTTTTTCTTTTAATAAAGATGTTGAAATGCTGATCAATAAACTTTCTCTATTCACATTTGAATAATAAATTTCTAGGTTTTAAAGAAAATAACTCATCGCAAATTACAATACGAGGAAATTCAATGAGTTATCTTTTATTAATTCAATGCTATGCCAAAATTTGAAAAATTAACTTTACCTATTGAAGGAGAGATAATAACTTTTAATCAAGGCAACCCTAATGTTCCTAATAATCCAATTGTCCCATTTATTAGGGGTGATGGTACTGGAGTTGATATTTGGCCTGCAACTCAAATCGTTCTTGATTCGGCTATTAAAAAAAGCTATGGAGATGAAAGAAAAATTAATTGGTTTAAAGTATATGCAGGGGATGAAGCGTGTGAACTTTATGGAACATATAACTATCTCCCTCAAGATACTATTGAGGCAATCAAACACTTTGGTGTAGCCATCAAAGGTCCTTTAACGACTCCCATCGGTGGAGGCATTAGATCTCTTAATGTTGCATTACGGCAAATATTTGATTTATATAGCTGTGTTAGACCATGCAAATATTATTCAGGAACTCCAAGCCCTCACAAAAATCCCCAAAATTTAGACGTTATTGTTTATAGAGAAAATACTGAGGATATCTACATGGGAATTGAATGGGAAGCGGAAGATAATAATTGTCTTGAATTAATTAATCACTTAAATAACGTTGTCATACCAAAAAGTAAAAATTTAAAAAATAGATCTATACCCGACGGATCAGGTATTGGAATAAAACCGGTAAGTAAATCAGGTAGCCAAAGGCATATCAGAAAAGCTATAGAACATGCCAAAAGATTATCAGGAGATAAAAGGCATGTGACTCTCGTGCATAAAGGGAACATTATGAAATATACAGAAGGTGCATTTAGAGATTGGGGATATGAATTAGCAGTAAATGAATTTAGAGAAGATTGCATTACAGAAAGAGAAAGCTGGATTTTAGATAATATTCAGAAAAATCCAGAAATTACAATTGAAAATAATGCGCGAAAAATTGAACCAGGTTTTGACAAGCTTACGAATAACAAAAAAGCATTCATTTGCGAAGAAATTAAAGAAGTTATTGCATCAATATCAAATTCTCACGGAGATGGAAAATGGAAAGAACTTATTCTTGTTGATGATCGTATAGCTGATAGTATATTTCAACAAATTCAAACTAGACCTCAAGAATATTCAATTCTTGCAACCTTAAATCTTAATGGAGACTATGTTTCTGATGCAGCTGCAGCAATTGTTGGTGGCCTAGGTATGGCTCCTGGTGCAAATATTGGAGATAATGCAGCAATTTTCGAAGCTACTCACGGCACTGCGCCAAAACATGCAGGCTTAAATAAGATTAATCCAGGCTCAGTAATTCTTAGTGGTGTAATGATGCTTGAATATTTTGGTTGGGATGAGGCAGCTAACTTAATTACTAATGGTTTGAGTAAAGCAATAGAGCAAAAAAAAGTCACCTATGATCTAGCACGCTTAATGGAACCAAAAGTAGAACCCTTATCCTGCAGCAGTTTTGCTGAGGAAATTATCTCAAATTTCTAATTTTAAAAATTATTTTTATTTTCAAAAACTTTCCAAATATTAACCAGTGAATCTTTAGTACCAATGTTTCCAGGATGAGTAACAATTGGAAGTTTTTCGCCATTTTTTAGATTGTAAGTCACCACTGAAATGCCAGTTAATATCTGTCCTTCAAGATAAACATAATCTGCATTAAGTCCTTTACTAAGAATCAAATTTGTTGTTATTCCACCTTTTGAAATCAAATATCCTAATTCATACTTCAAATCTGCGACTAATTCAGCAATAAAACAAGCAAGTAAATTATAAAAATTAAATATTTCAGAAGCATCTAAAGAGATAATTTTTCTTGAAGTAAACAAAACAGGAGTTTTTCCTTTCTCAAAAGAAAATCTAATTTCTTTCAAAAATTTATTTTTAAACAAATTCCTTCGCTTCTGATTATTTTCTGATGAAGTAATTTTAAAGAATTCAAAAACATCTAATTCAACTGGATTGCAATTACTTATCTCTAATAAATTATTCAATTGCATTGTTGAAAGTTCTACATAAGATCCAACAATTATCAGTCCTGGAAGAAAACTCTTTTCTTTATTTCTTATTCTTAAATTAGAGAAAAATATTTCACTCGGTGAGACACTTTTTTTTTCAGAAATTGAACTTATAAAACTTGCTGCAGTTCGAAAAAGGAATTTTTTTTGTTTAATTAATTTTTTAATTACTAAAGAAAATTTTTTTAGTTGAGAATAATTTTCTACATCTACAACAACATGTTTATTGTTCTTCAAGTTCTTTAGTCTTTTAAAAACAATATTATTTTCTTTATCATTAAGCATTTCGATATCTGACAGTAAAAGATTTTGAATATCTTCAATATTTATTTGCGATTTACTCTGCTGAAATAAAAGATTCTTGACATTACTTGTCTCATATCGAAAAATTTTATCTTTTGCAAAAATTGTTTGACTAATAGGAGTTTTATCAACAAAATGAGATCCATTAATTGTTAATCTTTTACCCTCAATGAAGGCTGGAATATGAAAAGTAGCATCAAAAGGACCTAAGCAACTATTTATAGCAATTGGCTCTAAAAAGTTATGCCCTCGTAGAGTAGAGTCTCCTCTACTTATAAAAATAATTTCTTCTTCATAGGCTTGAGAATTAATTACAGTCTTAAGATTTTTGCAAATTTCCTCTATTGTTAATTTCGCATCATTTTCCGATAGTGACCTTGTGTTAGCCAAAATAAAAAATAAATTAGATTTAGATTCAAAACCTTTGAATAAAGTTGAGCAATCCCACTTAAGCAGTAATAAGCAATCGTGAACAGTTTGAGAGCCCGTAGGATCATCATCTATAACGACAAATTTCATAAGTATTGCAAAATTACATAAGAGATTTTATTTGTATTGAGGCATTTAACCTTTTACTATCATTTGAAGGGATAATAATGTTTCTAAATCCATCAACAAAAGAATTTCGGGGACTAGTCCAAGGTTCGAGACATATCATTCTTCTTGGAGGATCACTCCAAATAACACCTAAATCAAAAGGATATGGATGATTTAAAGTTACCTCTCTTTTGAAAATCTTATCTCGAAAAGAGCTTCTACCGGAAGTATACATAAGTAGATCAACTCCTAAATTAATTTTGATTAATTCATCCAAAGTATTACTTATAGTATTTCTTTCTTGATCGTGACAATTAAGTGGATTATTAACAAACTCTAAATTTTTGAAATCTGAAACATTAAAATAAGGATGCAAGCCAAAATTTACAGGCATAGCAAAATCTGTTTTGTTATGGATTGTAATTTCAAATTCTAAAAAGTTAATTTTTAAGGTAACTTTTATTTTTAGTTCGAAATCGAAAGGATAATATTTTTTGGTTTGTTTAGATGCATTTAAGAATAAGCATAAAAATTTTTCATTTTCATTGAAGGAGTATTGCCATTGCGAATCCCTAGCAAAACCATGTTGTGGTAATTGCAAATAACCATTTCCAAATACTGAACTAGAGGTATTAAGATTTCCACATATTGGAAACAAGATTGGAATACCTCCCCTAATACTTTTTGTCTTGTCCATAAATCTTTTTTCATCGAAATAAAGTATTTCATTACCATCCGAAACCCAATTTGTAATAAGGCCTCCTCTTTCAGGACAAAATTTAATGTAATTATTTTTATCTAATTGAAAGAGAAAAATTCCTTTATCCTTATTAGATAATTCAAGTTTCACTATTATTACTCAAAGAGAATCAACCCAATCCAAAATATGCTGATTAACTAATTCAGGTATCTCATCATGAGGGCAATGTCCTGCTTCAAGAATAATTTCTTTTGTATTCTTTGGTGTAAATTTTTTATATAGATTTCTTTTTTTTGGAGTGTTCATCCATGGATCTTTCCCTCCCCAAAGAAGTAATAATGGTGCATTTAATTTTGCGAATAGCTTATCCAACGGCAATCCCTGAGGACCTGATGGGTTGAATACACTTCTAAAAACATTAAAAGCTCCGAAATCTAATGAAGGCTTCCTGATTGACTCAACTAAAAAATCATCAACATTTTTTTTATCCACATAAACTTGATTCAAAGTTTTTTTAATATTTTTAGGATTTCTCATATTCTCAAAAATCAAACGTTGAAGAACAATATTTTTCAAAAATATGCCGGCGACTGTTTCAATTGAAGTTTGCAACATATTCTTTTTGATATTTTTTTCTTCACTAAAATATCCTGCAGCATTCAGTAATATCACTCCTGCATTAAGATCATTTAATTCTGCACCAGCGGCTAATGCTGCATAACCACCTAATGAATTTCCAACAACAATTGTGGGTTTTTTTATTTTCTCTTGTACATAAGCAACAACCTGATCCTTCCATAAAGATCCTGAGTATTCAACATCTTGGGGCTTAGGACTTTTTCCAAAACCGAGAAGATCCATCGCATGAACTTCATATTTGCTACTCAAAATAGGGATATTAAATCTCCAATGATCCGTAGAGGCCCCGAAACCATGAATTAATAAAATTGCACATTCTTTTGATGTTTGCTCAGGCTTAGCTGAAATAGTATGTATTGGGTAATTTAAAAAATTCCAGTCATTATTTACATCACAATCTATCAGAGCTGATTTTTCCATTTAATGAAAATACTATATTTATTAATATTAATAAAATTATTTCCTAAAGAAGACCTACAGGATCAGCTGCAACATCATCTGAAATTTTATTGCCATCATTTGGTGGCTTATCTTTTAGAACAATTCTCAAGAGAACAGGTGCAAGAAATGTAGTTCCTATAACCATTAATAATATAGCTGCTTCGAGAGAAGGAGTTAACAACTTAGCGCTTGTTCCTAGCCCAAGGAAAATTAAACCAACCTCTCCTCTAGGCATCATGCCCAAACCTACAACTAATCTATTGGTAGGTTTATCACTAGAAAATACCCATCCGGCAGCAATTTTTCCAATAATTGCTACAACTAATAAAAATCCTGCAACTACAAGAGCTGACCTACTTGTTGGATCAAGTGGATTAATAACTGATAAATCCATTCCAGCTCCTACTAATACGAAGAAAATAGTTGCGAATAAGGATACTAAAGGTAAAACGGATTGTTGGATTGCGTGATTATTTTTAGAACTACTAAGAATTAGTCCAGCTGCAAAAGCACCTAAAGCTGCTTCCAATCCAATGGCAGTTGCGACAAAACAACACAATACAAGTATCACAAAAGAAGCTACCACTACCGCTCCAGGAGCCTTTAATCTATCTAATAACCAATCAAAACCTGGGGCTGCTGTTCTACTCAATGCGATAGCAGCAATAACAAATACTACAGCTGCTGCAACTAATTTAATAATAGGAGCAATTTCTAAAGTACCTCCTGCAGCAAGAGCTACAACAACAGCCAGAATTACAATTCCCAAAATATCGTCTAGTACTGCTGCACCAATAACAATCTGTCCCTCTCTGGTTTTTAAATATCCCAACTCACCAAAAACACTAGCAGTAATTCCTATACTTGTTGCTGTCATAGATGCTCCAGCAAAAACTGCTGGAATTAGATCTACCTGGAAAATAAACATTAATCCAAGAGTTCCAAAGGCAAAAGGTAAAATTACACCAGCCATAGCAACTGTAAAAGCTTGAGCTCCGACAGCTACTAACTCCTCTAACTCACTTTCTAATCCTGTTAAAAATAAAAGGGCATATAAGCCGAGAGTTGCTACTGCCTGAAGGGATGGAAAACTTTCGAAATAAACATCAGGTACCGCTTCTGGGGGGATTGACGCCAACGAACTAATAACATTTACAAGTCCTTCATTTAATTCCGTTCCTGCCGAGGGAGGTATCAACAAATGGAATCCTGATGCCCCTATTACAACCCCTGCGAGAAGCTCACCTACTATCGTTGGTAAACTAAGTCTTACTAATACTTCTGCTAATGCTCTTGCGGCTAAAAATATCAGTAGAAACCTTATAACTCCTATCAAAGTTTCAGCAACTTCTAAATCATGTGCACTTAATTCAGCAAGTAAAGAATACATATTAGATGAGAGAAAAAATAAACTACCTAATTGGAAGATAGTTTATAGAGGGCCCACTGTAAGAAATATGTAAGAAAAAAGCAAAAATACTCAACAAGTGTGGATCTGAAGTTACAACAAAGAAATTTTCTTAAAAATGGCTATTGTCTGTTATATGGCTAATCCAATGAATTCCAACGAACCCTTCGATCTACGTTTGCCTACACCAGGCTGCTACTTAGATCCTGAGAAAGCTGGCATGGATTCTAATGCTGTTTTTCAAGGAATGACAGCTCACCTTTTTTATACTCTCGGAAAGTTAGCTACTTCTGCAAGTCCTCACGACTTATATATGGCTTTAAGTTATGCAGTTAAAGATAGGCTAATGACAAGATATTTAGCCAGTCAAGAAGTAATAAGAAAAAAACCACAAAAAACAGTTGCATATTTATCAGCAGAATTTTTAATAGGCCCTCAATTAAGTAACAATCTTCTCAATCTTGGAATCACTAAAGAGGCAGAAGATGCTTTAAAAAGATTTGGAATCGAATCATTGTCGACAATTCTGGAAGTTGAAGAAGAACCTGGTCTTGGGAATGGAGGACTTGGAAGACTTGCTGCATGTTATATGGAGTCATTAGCATCTCTACAAGTACCAGCTGTTGGATATGGAATTCGCTACGAATTTGGCATATTTAATCAACTAATTAGAGATGGTTGGCAAGTTGAAGTTACTGATAAATGGTTAAAAGGTGGATGGCCATGGGAACTTCCACAACCTGACGAATCTTGTTTTGTAGGCTTTGGAGGTAGAACTGAAAGTTACAGAGACGATAAAGGATACTACAGATCAAGATGGATACCTTCTGAACATGCTATAGGAGTTCCTCATGATGTACCAGTCTTAGGATACAGAGTAAACACGTGTGACAGACTAAGATTATGGAGAGCTGATGCAACAGAAAGTTTTGACTTTTATGCCTTCAATATTGGTGATTACTATGGAGCAGTAGAAGAAAAAGTTGCATCTGAAACACTTTCAAAAGTTCTATATCCAAATGATGGAACTGACGAAGGAAGAAGATTAAGGCTAAAACAACAACACTTTTTTGTAAGTTGTTCTCTTCAGGATATGTTAAGAAGCCTTGAGAAAAGATCAATCCCGATAACTGAATTCCCTAAACATTGGACAGTACAACTAAACGATACTCATCCTGCTATTGCAGTAGCAGAATTAATGAGACTTCTTATTGACCAATATCAAATAGGTTGGGATAAAGCTTGGAATATAACAACCACTTCAGTCGCTTATACCAATCACACATTACTACCAGAAGCTTTAGAGAAATGGGATTTAGGTTTATTTAATGATCTTCTTCCTCGTCATCTGGAAATTATTTATGAAATTAATTGGAGATTTCTACAACAATTAAGATTACGATATCCTGGTGATGACAAAATCCTCCAAAAACTTTCAATAATTGATGAAGAAGGTTCTAAATCAGTACGGATGGCTCACTTGGCCACAATTGGAGCACATCATATAAACGGTGTCGCAACTCTTCACTCAGATCTTATAAAAAGACAACTTCTTCCTGAATTTGCAGAACTATGGCCTGAAAAATTTACAAATGTAACTAATGGAGTCACTCCAAGGAGATGGGTGGCCCTGTCTAACCCATCATTATCTAACCTTCTTGAAAAAGAAGTTGGTCCTGATTGGATAAAAAATATGGAACTTCTTAAAAAATTAGAAGAAAAAAAAGATGACAACAATTTTTTACAAAAATTTGAAGAAACTAAATTAAATGGCAAACGAAAATTATCTAGTTTTATCCATTCAAAAACCGGAATACTTGTAGATCCATCAAGTTTATTTGATGTTCAAGTTAAAAGAATTCATCAATATAAGAGGCAACACTTAAACGCCTTACAAATTATTGCTCAATACCTAAGAATCAAAAATAATACAAACAAATATGAGGTTCCAAGAACGATAATTTTTGGTGGTAAAGCTGCACCAGGCTACTTTATGGCAAAATTAATGATTCGATTTATCAATGGTATTGCTGACGTCGTTAATTCTGATCCAGATATGGATGGTTTATTGAGAGTTGTTTTTTTACCGGACTACAACGTAAAGCTTGGTGAAATAGTATATCCCGCAACGGATCTTTCAGAACAAATTTCAACAGCTGGTAAAGAAGCATCTGGGACTGGAAATATGAAGTTTGCCATGAATGGTGCTTTGACTATTGGAACTTTAGATGGAGCTAATGTGGAATTAAGAGATCTAGTTAAAAAAGAAAATTTCTTTCTGTTTGGAAAAACTGAAAGTGAAATTATGAACCTAAAAAATAATAATTACTCACCCAAAACTTTTATAGATGAATGTCCAGAATTAAAAGAGGTTATACATTTGATTCAAATTGGACATTTTAGTAATGGGGATAAAGAATTATTTAAACCTTTATTAAATAGCTTGACCGGACATGATCCGTTCTTTGTAATGGCCGATTTCGAAGACTACTTAAATAAACAAGATGAAGTTAGTAAATGCTGGAACAATAAAAAATCTTGGAATAAAATGGCGTTGTTAAACACGGCAAGATCAGGATATTTTTCTTCTGATAGATCCATAAGAGAATATTGCAAATCAATTTGGAAAGTCTCTCCAATGCCTGTTGAAATTACTTGTGATGTTGAAGAATTAACTAATTAATATTTTTCTTATCTGGAAAATCTGGAGTTTGATGAAATAATCTATTTAGTATTAATCTATCTATATTTAATGGGTCTGGTGCTAATTCCTTAGCAATTTCTTTAAATTTAAATTCAACGTTGTTTGAAAATTTAGTATCAAAAATTCTTTCCATTAAAGCTTCAATTGAATATAAATAAGCATTAACACTTTCAAGTTCATCTAAAGCTTCAGTAATTTCTAAATCAGAAATGTGATTTTCTTCTAGAATTTTATTTTCATTGGATTCTCTTTCAGATAACTCTCTCTGCAAATCATTAATCACCTTACTGCAGAGAGTTCTGAAGGATTGAATTGATGCCCAATTTAATTCTTGTTGCTGCTTAAAAGTAGGAAATTCTCTAATCAGACGATCATGCTCTTTGTAAAATCTCTTACAGTCAGAGCATTGACATGGTTCTTCAGCCAAAAGAAAAAATAACTCTTCTTATATCATCCCACTATTTGGGCATAATTGTAGGACCGTCCAATAATTCGTCATTTTCATCAAGTGAATCTGGACTGTCAGGCAAAGGTATCTCTATACTAGTAACCAAGTTAATGACATCCCTTAATCTCATAGAGTCAGCAAACCATCCCATAGCCTGTTCCGCGTCACCTCTTTTTTCAGCATCATTTGCTTGATCTTCATGAGCTTCTGCTAACAAAGCAAGCCAGCATAGGCATCTTGCTTGAACTATTGATAGATCTAAATCATTAGGTTGAGATTTAGAAATACGCTCATGTTCTTGTTGAATTAAGAGCTTCAAACGCATATCATGTAACTTAGCCATAAAAGATTTACTACTAAATATACGCTAGCTACAGAGTAGCAAGATTGCACACATACTACATATAGATTATTAATTTTACGGGACTGGAGGGAGTCGAACCCACGACCTACGGTTTAGGAAACCGTTGCTCTATCCTGCTGAGCTACAGCCCCAATAGATGATTTTTGGAGTAATAAGCACTATGCTAAATGAAAGCAGGAGAGGCAATCGCAAAAAAGTTTTATTTTGTTTTCAAAATAAAACTTTTTTGAGGAAAGTCCGGGCTCCCACATGGTCAGGCTTGCTGGGTAATTCCCAGTGCGGGTAACCGTGAGGATAGTGCCACAGAAACATACCGCCTAATACTTTTTTGTATGGTAAGGGTGCAATGGTGCGGTAAGAGCGCACCAGCAACATTGAGAAGTGTTGGCTAGGTAAACCCCGGCTGGGAGCAAGGCTTAGTAGATTTATGACCATTAAAAGATCTACTTTTAAGCGCCGCTTGAGACTGTGAAGTAATTCCAGCCCTAGATAGATGATTGCCCATCTTTTTAGATGAACAGAACCCGGCTTATGACCTGCTTTTTAATTGTTATGATTATTTAAATCATATGAAAAATATAATTGGAAGAAAGAGAATTATTCAGATAATTACTTTTTTAAAATCTTTAAAAATTAGATCAACAAGATTTTCTGAAATAATAAATATAGAAAATACTTCGGCGATTCAAAATTTTAATCAAGCATTAATCCACTCATCCGAAAACAAAATAATAAATTACGAAAACTTAGAATTCTTCGGTGATGCAGTTCTAAGATTAGCTGCTTCAAATTTTATTGAAAAAAAATATCCCCAAATGAGTGTTGGAGAAAGATCAGAGCTAAGAGCACAAATTGTCAGTGATGAATGGTTAACTAAATTAGGTAAAAAAATTGGCATAGAGAAATTAATTATTAAAGGGCCTAAAGCTCTTGGTGATGAAAATTCAAAAAACACAATAATTGGAGAAGCTACAGAAGCTTTAATCGGTGCCCTTTACAAGTGCTTTAATTCAACAAAGGAGGTAAATATATGGCTAGATGAAATTTGGGAGGAAGATTCAGAAATATTTTTAAAAGCTCCATATAAATTTAAGTCCAAAACAATACTCCAAGAGTGGTGTCAAAGTAAAGGCTTTAATTTGCCAGTATATAAAATAATTGAAGTCTCTAAAATAAACGGAGACTTAAAGCGATTTTATTGCGAAATATTTATCGAAGGATTAAAACAAGCATCTGCTTTTGGCAAATCACATAAACAAGCCGAAACCAATGCAGCTAGAGTTTTATTAGAAAAATTTAAAATTGAAGGCAAAATTTAACTTTATACTATTTCTAAATTTTTTAGCTGAAAAGTAATTAGTTTGTCCCAATTACCTCCTTCAAAGAGAACAGCTGCTTTTTTTTTTGTAACTCTCTGTACAAAACCTTTATATCCTCTATATATAGAATTAACATCTTTTACAATCACAAATGAACCTGGGAGTATTGGTTTAGTCGATAATTCCATAGGATACTTTTTTAATACTATATATGATTTATATATGATAGATAACAATGAATGGTTGATTGTTGGATTAATTACATCATGTCATGGAATTAATGGACAAGTAAAGGTTAAATCTCTAAGTGATTTTGAAGAGAGATTTTTAAAACCTGGAAAGAGATGGTTGCAACTAGAAAATGAACCACCTACAAAAATAGAACTTACCTCTGGTTACAAACAGCCAGGGAAAGAGACTTTTATTATTAAATTCAAAGGAATAAATACTAGAAATCATGCAGAGCAACTTAAAACACATAAAATTCTTGTGAAAACATATAAGCTTCCTGAATTAAAAAAAGAAGAATATCACTTTTTGGAACTCATAAATTTACAAGTCAAGATTTATGAAAATAATAAATTAATAATCATTGGTAAAGTTATTAACTTAGAAAATGAAAAAAATAATTTACTTGTTGTTCAACTTTTTAAGAATCAAAAAGAAGTTCTAATACCATTTGTTCATGAAATCGTACCATTCGTAGACATAAAAAATAAGTTTATTATCATTAATCCGCCACAAGGACTTTTAGACCTATGAATTTTAAAAACTGAATCATTCCACAGTTACGCTTTTAGCTAAATTTCTCGGTTGATCCACATCAAGTCCTCTATGTGCTGCTATGTGATAACTCAATAATTGCAATGGCACTATATTAAGTAAAGGGGAAACCCATTGATTGCAGGAAGGAATTTTCATTAAATAATCAAAGATTTCAGTTCCATTACATTCCGGCGAGATCCCAATTAAATATGAATCTCTAGCTTTTGCTTCCTGCGCATTACTAATAACTTTATCGAAAACTTCACCTGGAGAAGCAATTGAAATTACAGGGACTTTTTTATCTAACAACGCTATTGGACCATGTTTCATTTCTCCAGCTGGATATCCAGCGGCATGGATGTAACTTATTTCTTTAAGTTTTAATGCTCCTTCAAGTGCAATAGGATAATTTATGCCTCTTCCTAAAAAAATGACATCTTTTATATTAAAAAAGTCATGCGCCAGCTTTTCTGAAGATTTATTATGTTTTTCTAAGAGATCTTCTAATAATGGAGGCAGTTTAATAATTTCTGTTAATAATTTTTCTATTTCATCTGGACTTTGACTGCCCTTAATTTGCGCAAATTTTATAGCTAATCCATAAAAAGAGAGAAGTTGTGCAAAAAAAGTTTTTGTTGCTGCAACTCCTACTTCTAATCCTGCACAGATATCAATTATATTTGAAACTTGCCTCCCTATAGAACTCTCTTTTCTATTTGTTATTGCAACAAGATTGGGTTTAAATTTTTTATCTTCAATTGAAGACCGTCTTTTAATTTCCATATCTATAGCTGCAATAGTATCAGCAGTTTCTCCAGATTGAGTAACTCCAATAGTTAATGTATTTGGCAGAAGTGGAGGAGGTGAATATCGAAATTCACTAGCGTAAAAAACATTTGTAGGTATACCAGAAAATTGTTCTAGTAAAAAGCTGCCTACCATTGCAGCATGTTTACTTGTACCACAAGCTATAATCTCGATTCTATCAATTGACTCAAAAAACTTTGTATCAAATGCATAGTTGATTTGATATTGGCCATTTTCTAAATTTTTAACTAAATAATTTTCCAACCAGTTTCTTACAGTGCCTGGCTGATCATATATCTCTTTTAACATGTAATGTTTGAAATTCATCTTATCCATTATTTGCTCTGAGATTTTTAAAGAAACTGGATTTCGGTATTGTCTTTCATTATTTGAGTCATATATTTCTACTCCAAGCGGGGTCAATAAAGCTACTTCTTCATCCTCCAAAGGCAATATAATGTTAGTAAAGTTTGCAATGGCAGGTGTATCACTTGCGCATATAAATTCTCCCTCACCTAAACCTATAATTAAAGGTGCTTGTCTTCTTGCAACAACCAACGAGGTAGGAGCACCAGACCATAAGACAGCTAACGCATAAGAACCCTCTAAATCAGAAATTACATTTCTTACAGCTACAAGTAGTGTTGAGCCATTATTTTCAAGATTCAGTTTACTTAATGTATTTAATTCTCTTTGAATTAGATGAGGAATTACTTCAGTATCTGTATCAGAATTGAAAATTATACCCTCTTTCTCTAACTTATTTTTTAAGTCTTGGAAATTTTCAATAATACCATTTTGAACGACTGCTATAGTTCCTGAACTATCTGTATGAGGGTGCGCATTTTTAACTTCAGGTTTTCCGTGAGTTGCCCACCTAGTATGGCCTATACCAACAGTTCCAGGAATATTCTTATCATTAAGGTTATTTATTAAATTTTTAAGTTTACCTTCTGTTTTATTACAAGTAATATCGGTTGTTTTGGCGTTTATTATCGCTATTCCTGCTGAATCATAACCTCTATACTCAAGTTTTTTCAAACCATTAAGTAATAATGGTAAAGCATTTTTATAACCAGTAACAGCAACTATTCCACACATACTATTATTTTTTTTCAATTATATTGAAAAAAATTGAGTATTTATTAATTTATGGACTGTCTTGAAACTGCACAATAAATTAATAAGCTAAGCCCATACTTCTAGAAGTTTCATCTCCTAAATAAACACGAATACTTAAAAAATCTGTTGGACAAGCTGTTTCGCATCTTTTGCAACCTACACAATCTTCTGTTCTAGGAGATGAAGCTATTTGACCAGCTTTGCATCCGTCCCAAGGAACCATCTCTAAAACATCTAATGGGCAAGCCCTTACGCATTGTGTGCATCCAATGCAAGTGTCATAAATTTTAACTGCGTGTGACATGTAAAAATTGTCTTTTGAACCTCGTTATATAATACTATTGTCTTACAAAGAAATTAAAAAAATTAAGATATGCTTCACTCTTGTTAACTCTAGGGCATAAAATCTTATAGATAGTTAGTAATTTCAATACACTATGACACAAGAAATTCTCGAAAAAGTCTGTTCAATTGTTTCAGAGCAATTAAGCGTTGAAGCAGGAGAAGTAAAAGCAGATTCAAATTTCCAAAATGATTTAGGTGCAGATTCTCTAGACACTGTCGAGTTAGTTATGGCTCTAGAAGAAGCATTTGATATCGAAATTCCCGATGAAGCAGCTGAGGGTATCGCAACAGTTGGCGATGCGGTTAAATTTATCGAAGAAAAAAAAGGTTAATCAAGGATGCCAAATTTCCATCGAGTAGTTGTTACTGGTATCGGAGCAGTAACTCCAATTGGTAACAACATTGATGAATATTTACTCAGTCTTCAAAAAGGAATTAATGGGGTCAAAGGTATTACTCTTTTTGATCCGATAAATCATCCTTGCAAATTTGCAGCAGAAGTTAAAAATCTTCAAACCGAAAATGTTCTTGAAGCTAAAGAATCTAAAAGGTGGGATCGTTTTTCACAGTTTGGAGTTATTGCAGCAAAGCAAGCCTTTAGTGATTCTGGAATAGAAATTACTGAAGATAATGCATCAAGAATTGGAGTAATAATTGGCTCTGGTGTTGGAGGTTTACTTACTATGGAAAGTCAAGCTCAAATACTGAGCCATAAAGGTCCAAAAAGAGTAAGTCCATTTACAGTCCCAATGATGATTCCCAACATGGCAACTGGACTTGCAGCCATTGCTTTAGGTGCAAAAGGACCTAGCTCCTCTGTTTCTACTGCATGCGCTGCCGGTTCTAATGCTATTGGCGACTCTTTTAGATTGCTCCAACTTGGGAAAGCAGATGCAATGATCTGTGGAGGGGCAGAAGCGAGTATTACACCTCTTGGAGTAGCTGGTTTTGCCAGTGCAAAAGCTCTTTCTTGCAGGAATGAAAGTCCACAAACTGCTAGCAGACCTTTTGATGCAGAAAGAGATGGATTTGTTATTGGAGAAGGATCCGGAATTCTTGTTTTAGAAACCTTAGAAAATGCAAAAAAAAGAAATGCAAGAATTTATGCAGAAATAATTGGATATGGTACAACATGTGATGCTCATCACATTACAGCTCCATCTCCAGGGGGGATTGGAGGCGCTGAAGCTATCAAACTAGCAATTGAAGACGCTTCTCTAAGCCTTGAAAAAGTTGATTACATAAATGCTCATGGAACGAGTACATCAGCTAATGATAAAAATGAAACTTCTGCAATTAAATCTATATTTAAAGACAGATCTTACCTCATTCCTGTAAGCTCTACTAAGTCGATGACTGGTCATCTCCTAGGAGGCTCAGGAGGTATAGAAGCTGTTGCTTGTATACTTTCTTTGACACATAATTTTATCCCTCCTACAATTAACTACGTCAATCAAGATCCTGAATGTGATCTTGATTATGTACCAAATAACGCAAGAGAAGCTCAAGTAGGAGTTGCTCTTTCAAATTCTTTCGGCTTTGGTGGTCACAATGTTTGCCTTGCTTTCAGCAAAATGAATTGAAGACAACCAATTCTGTATTCCCAACCTCACTTATTTTAAAACAATGGTCGCTGCATCTATTTCATTAGAATCACTTTGCGTAAATAGTATAAGAATGCTTGCTGTAGATGCAGTAAATAAATCTAATAGTGGGCATCCTGGATTGCCAATGGGATGTGCTCCTATGGGTTATGCATTATGGCAAAACATACTTAATCACAACCCTAATAATCCAAAATGGTTCAATAGAGACCGTTTCGTATTATCAGCTGGTCATGGCTGTATGCTTTTATATTCTTTGCTTCATTTGACAGGATATAAATCCGTTTCCATAGAAGATATTAAAGAATTTAGACAATGGGGATCCAAAACTCCTGGACATCCAGAAACATTTGAAACTGAAGGAGTTGAAGTTACAGCTGGTCCTCTTGGTGCCGGCATTTCTAATGCAGTTGGTTTAGCAATAGCTGAAACTCACTTAGCGGCTAAATTCAATAAGCCTGATTGCAATATCGTTGATCACTACACTTACGTCATAATGGGTGACGGCTGCAATCAAGAAGGGATCGCATCTGAGGCTTGCTCATTAGCTGGCCATCTTAAGCTTGGAAAATTAATTGCTCTCTATGACGATAATCAAATTACAATTGATGGGAGAACCGATGTTTCTTTCACTGAAGATGTTTTAAAAAGATACGAAGCTTATGGTTGGCACGTACAACATGTTGAAGATGGTAATCATGATGTTAAAGGTATAACTGAAGCTATCGAACAAGCAAAATTAATCACAGACAAACCTTCAATTATAAAAATTTCTACAACCATAGGTTACGGCTCACCTAATAAATCAGATACTGCTGGTATTCATGGTGCGGCAGTAGGAGAAGAGGAAGCCACATTAACCAGAGAGTTTCTAAATTGGGAATATCCTCCATTTGAAATACCAGATGAAGTCTATAAACATTTTAGAAAATCAATAAACAAAGGCGAAAACTTAGAAAAAGAATGGGATGCAAGATTTAAGGAATATCAAAAAAAATATCCCTCTGAAGGAGCAGAGTTAAAAAGAATGTTAAAAGGAGAATTACCTGAGAATTGGGACTCAGATCTCCCTTCTTATACTCCTGACGATAAAGGTTTAGCCACCAGAAAGCATTCACAAATATGTCTTGGCGCCCTAGGTCCTAACCTTCCTGAATTAATTGGTGGATCAGCAGATTTAACTCACTCTAACTACACAGATATAAAAGGAGAAGCTGGTTCTTTCCAATCTCATAGCCCTGAAAAAAGATATTTACATTTTGGTGTAAGAGAGCATGCTATGGCTGCTGTACTTAATGGTATTGCTTATCATAACAGTGGTCTCATACCTTATGGTGGTACCTTTCTTGTTTTCGCAGATTATATGAGAGGTTCAATGAGGCTTTCAGCATTAAGTGAATTGGGAGTTATTTATGTTTTGACTCATGATTCAATTGGTGTAGGTGAAGATGGTCCAACACATCAACCTATTGAGACTATTCCTTCTCTTCGCGCCATGCCTAATATGCTTGTTTTCAGACCTGGAGATGGAAATGAAACCAGTGGCGCCTATAAGCTTGCCATTCAAAATCGAAAAAGGCCCTCTGCCCTTTGTTTAAGTAGACAAGGTATGCCAAATCAAGAAAATACTTCAATCGAAAAAGTTGCCTTAGGCGGGTATATAGTTTCTGATTGCGAAGGAACACCAGATCTAATATTTATTGGTACTGGAAGCGAATTAAATCTTTGCATAGAAGCAAGTCAGAAAATTTCAAGCTTAGGAAAAAAAATTAGAGTTGTTTCTATGCCTTGTGTAGAACTTTTCGAAGAACAAGAAGAATCTTACAAAGAAAGTGTTTTACCTAGTGTTGTGAAAAAGAGAGTTGTAGTAGAAGCTGCACATTCATTTGGTTGGCATAAATATACAGGTTTTGAGGGGATCTGTATTACTATGGATAGGTTCGGCGCATCAGCACCAGGTGGAGAATGTATGAAAAATTTTGGATTCACCGTCGAAAACGTAGTAAATAAAACAAAGGAAATTCTATAAGTATCAATTGATAACTAAACGGAAGTATTGCATTCTTCAAGTTTTTCATTTAATTGATCAAGAGATTCATCAGAAATTTTTGAATTCATTGGACAATGTTTTGGGCCACACATTGAACAAAATTCTGCCTTTTTAAAGATTTCATCAGGTAGTGTCTCGTCATGGTATTGCTTTGCTCTTTCTGGATCTAATGAAAGTTCAAATTGTTTATTCCAATCAAAGTTATACCTTGCATGACTAAGTTCATCATCCCTATCACGAGCTCCTGCTCTATGTCTTGCTATATCAGCAGCATGAGCAGCGATCTTATAAGCAATCAATCCTTCTCGTACATCCTCTGCATTTGGGAGACCTAGATGCTCTTTTGGAGTTACGTAACATAACATAGAAGTTCCATACCATCCTGCCATAGCCGCTCCTATGGCACTTGATATATGGTCATAACCAGGAGATATATCTGTTACTAATGGACCAAGTACATAAAAGGGGGCTTCTGAACATTCCTCCATTTGCTTTCTTACATTAAACTCAATTTGATCCATAGGTACATGACCAGGACCTTCAACCATAACCTGAACATTGTGTTCCCAGGCTCTTCGTGTAAGCTCTCCCAAGGTCTTCAATTCAGCTAGCTGAGCATCATCAGAGGCGTCATGCAAACATCCAGGCCTTAGCGAATCTCCAAGAGAAAAAGTACAATCATATTTCTTAAAAATTTCACAAATATCATCAAACCTTGTATAAAGCGGATTTTGCTTAAAATGGTGTAACATCCATTGGGCTAGGATACCTCCCCCTCTACTAACAATTCCAGTAATTCTCCCCTTAACTTTTGGTAAATGCTCTATTAACAGCCCAGCATGAATTGTCTGATAATCTACGCCCTGCTGACAATGTTTTTCAATAATATGAAGAAAATCGTCTTCAGTTAATCTATCTATTGAACCATGTACACTTTCTAAGGCTTGATAAACAGGCACTGTTCCTATGGGAACAGGAGATTCATTAATAATGGCTTGCCTAACTTCATCTAAATTTACGCCTCCTGTAGAAAGATCCATAACAGTATCAGCACCATATTTAACGGCTAATTTGAGCTTTTCTACTTCTTCATTGATATCACTTGCATTAGGAGAAGCACCAATATTTGCATTCACTTTACATCTAGAAGCAATACCTATAGACATTGGCTCAAGATTCAAATGATTAATATTAGCTGGAATAATTAATCTTCCTCTTGCAACTTCCTCCATTATTAAAGAAGAAGGTAGATTCTCTTTTTTAGCAACAAAATCCATTTCTTCAGTGATATGTCCATTTCTCGCAAAGTTCATCTGAGTTACATTGTCTTTCCCAAGGCGAGGCTTAATCCAAGAACTTCTCATAATTTCTTAATTTTTAAAAGTGTTATTACTAAAGTTTGATCAAGTCTCCACTTCCCTGCATCGAAATTAATGATTCAGGTTCAAAGGGTATGATCTCAGCTAAGTTAAATTTCTTAGCACCCCTAGTATTTATCTTATTAATAGCTCTTTTCTAAAAATAAGTCATCTCATATTGCGTGAAAATAAATAAAATAATTTTATTTAATTTTTTGATAATACTTTATCTTTTTTAAAATATTTTTTCTATCCAATTGTCTGCTCATAACCCTCTCCAAAATAATTACAATCCCCATTAAGCCAATAGGTAAATAAACAATCTTCTTGGAATTATCCCTAAATATTAATCCGATGGCAGATATGAAGATCATGAAAGGAGCCACAAAAGATAAAATCAATCTTTTATTAATTTTCATTTGCCAATAGTATTAATTTTTTCATTGTTTAATTTTACTATGGATTCTGTTATTACTTTAATTCCAACAGCAATAGCTTTTTCATCCGGATCAAATTTAGAACTATGAAGAGGAGCACATCCATTGGAACTAGAAACCCCAAGTCTAAACATAGCTCCAGGAATTTCATTTAAGAATTCAGCGAAATCCTCAGCTCCTAATGATGGTTTTTGTAGTTCGATTACATTTTCTTGACCCAAAACCTTAATTCCAGATTCTCTGAGAACTCTATTAATTTCATAACTATTATTTACTGAAGGAGTAATTTCTCTAAATATTACTTTTGCATCAGCTCCACAACTATTAGCTAAAGAAGTGATATTTTCATTGAGCCAATTACCCATATTCGTAAATACTTTACGATTAGTACACCTAACAGTACCAATTAAATTAACCTTTTCTGCGAGAACATTGAATGCATTACCACCATTTATTTTCCCAAAAGTTATTACTACAGGATCTAGAGGATCTAACTTCCGTGTTATTGATTCTTGAATTCCCGAGATAACTTTTGAGGCCGCCCAAATAGCATCAACTCCTTCATGAGGTCGAGCACCATGGCCTGATTTCCCTTTAATCTCAACATTAAGTTCTCCAGCAGCTGCAGTTAAACTTCCCTCTTTAATACCAATAGTACCTACGGATAAATCGGGGTAGACATGAACTCCCAAAATATGGGTTAAACCATTAGTTGCACCATCCTTAATCATCCATCTAGCTCCACTCGCAATTTCTTCAGCAGGCTGAAAAATTATCCGAGTCCCAAAATTTAGTTTTAAATCCTTAATAATTTTTGCCACACCCAATCCAATCGCGATATGCAAATCGTGACCACAAGCATGCATAACACCATCTACTTTTGAAGAAAAACTTAATTTAGTTTCCTCAAATATTGGTAAAGCATCCATATCCACTCTTAAACCTATAATACCTTTATCTAGGGGGCCAAAATCAGCTATGACTCCAGTCCGACCTATAGATTCTCTAACATTCCAACCAATATCTTTTAAAAAACCACTGATCAAGATCGCTGTTTGATTTTCAAGTCCACTTAATTCGGGATGTTCATGGATATGTCTTCTTAAGTTAATGAGTTCATCATTAAACGAATCAATTTTTTTATGTAACTGATCTCTATTCATTACTTATTTTAAATCGATAAAATTCATTAAATCTTTAATTGGCTTTGGAGGCCATCTTCTTATTTTTTTTAACCATTCTTCATCACTATATCTAGGATCTAATTCAGTTACCGCTATCCAATTACTCTCTGCTTTACCAGCTTCACCATTAGACCAACTCAAAGCTGTTAAAGCTGCCCTAGCATCTGCAAAAGTTGGATAACGTCTGATTAACTTTCTTAATTCTTTTTCAGCTTCATCAATATTTCCCAACTGGAAATCTGCTAGCGCCAAACTTGACCTAGCCATGGCAAATCCTGGATTATATAAAGAAGCTTTTGAGAATAAATCTCTTGCTTTATCCCAATGAGATGTAGATCCTTCGACGTTAGCTAAATTATATAATGCAGAGAAATTTGTACTATCTAGAGAAATAACGAACATATAATCCTTTTTCGCTTGCGGCCATAAACCCAATGCTTCTTCAGCTATCCCCCTATTAATGTAAGGATCTATTTCACTAGGATTCAAACTTATTGCTTTATTTTGGTCATCTATTGATCCTTTAACATCTCCTACAACAAGTCTTACATTTCCTCTATTGCTAAACCCTGCAGCATCATCAGGATAAGAATCGAGATATTGATTCCATTCTTGTAAAGCGAGATTAAATTTTCCGCCTGAACTAAGATCTAACGCATTCTTAAACAAATCCTCTCTCGAAGATAATGAATAGCAAGGTGCAATATAAAAAATATTGAAAAAAATAAAAATTAATAAAAAACAAACCTTAACTTTTTTAAAAGTTATCATCTTTTGAATCAATGTACTTTTTTCCTAAAGAAGTAAGCATTCTTCCTCGAGGAGTTCTCGTGAGAAAACCAATTTTAATGAGATATGGCTCAACTACAAATTCTAACATTGAAGAATCATCGCCCAACCCAGATGCAATTGAATCAAGTCCAGTTGGAACATTATTGTTTTGATTAAGAAAAGATAAATAGTGTCTATCTAAAGAATCCAATCCTTTTTCGTCTATTTGGTAAGAATTTAAAGCTTTTTTTATTAAATTCACTGAGATAATATTAGTTTTCATAACAACTTGAGCATAATCTCTTACTCGTCTTAATAATCTTAAAGCAATTCTTGGAGTCCCTCGAGATATCTTTGCTAAATCATAAGATGCTTCATCTTCTAAATTGAGGTTTATTAATCGGGAGAAATTAACAATAATTTGTTTTAATTCATCACATGAATACAATTCAATTTTCTGAGATATCCCAAATCTGTCTCTTAGAGGTGCACTTATTGAGGCTAATTTAGTTGTCGCGCCAATCAGAGTAAACCTAGGAAGGTTAATTGTTCTGCAACGGGCTCCTCTGTTAGCCCCTATAGTTAAGTCAAGTCTAAAATCCTCCATTGCAGAATATAACAACTCTTCAGTTAACCTATTTAAGCGATGTATCTCATCGATAAATAAAACTTCACCTTCTTTTAATCCAAGAAGTAAACCTACAATATCTCTTGGTCTTTCAATTGCTGGTGCAGTCGCAATCCTACATTTTGTATTCAATTCGTGGGCTATCAAAAAAGCAAGAGTAGTCTTACCTAGACCAGGCTGTCCATATAAAAGAGTATGCTCCAAAGGTTCTTTTCTAATAATTGAAGCATCTATAGCTATTCTTAAAGAAGATTTAAGTTGTTCTTGGCCAATAAATTCTTTTAAATTAAGAGGCCGGGCTAAGTTCAAATTATTATTTCTCTTTTCTTCTGGAATGTTTTTTGAATCAACTAGCCTAAGTTCTTTTTTACGAAAAGAAAAGTCATTATCGCCTATATTTGAAGAAATTATTGCCATAATAAAAGGTTAATTGCAATTGTTCTGAGTAGAAAGATTTTTTAAAACTAAAATGGCAAAAAATTCAAAAAAAGTTAATAAAAATACTAATAAAGCAAATAATTTTAAACTGCTAGCTGATAATAGATATGCAAAATATCAATATGCAATATCTGAAACAATCGAAGCTGGAATTGAGCTTTTAGGGACTGAAGTAAAGTCCATTAGAAACGGAAAAGCAAATTTAAGAGACGGATACTGTTCATTCAGAGATGGTGAGATCTTATTATTAAATGTTCACATTTCACCACATAAAAATGTGGGGTCTTTCTTTAATCATGATCCACTAAGAAATAGAAAGTTGCTACTACATAAAAAAGAAATAATAAAGATGAAATCTAATACTGAAAAAAAAGGAATGACTATTATTCCATTATCTCTTTATTTAAAAGGCTCATGGATAAAACTAACTATTGGAGTTGGTAAAGGGAAAAAATTACATGACAAACGACAAGATGAAAAACAAAAAAGTATAAAAAAAGAAATTAACTCTGCACTTAAACGGTAGAAGATTAGGCAGAATTATTGAAAATATCAATCTAAACTTACTGAACTTGGAGGTGGGGAAGGATCTGGATCTGCAATTAGCATATGCTGCAATACAGTTTCTGGCCTTTCACTATCTCTCCAACGAATTTTGTATGCAGGCATTTTGGTACCTCTACTTGTAGTTTGCTCTACTGGTTCAATAACCCATCCTCTTCTTGATCGGCCTTGAGGATTTCTTTTTACTACTGCATCCGCGTGTTTGAAACGGAAACCAACACGTTCACCACTCATTTAAAAAATTTCGTATTGGATTAATTAAACTATTTTACTTCATTCGAGGGTAATTTTTCACTTTTTTTAGAAGTTATTTCTGGTTTTAACAATGGGAAAGGGATTACATCTCTAATCGATGCGCTATTAGTAATTAACATAATTAGCCTATCAATGCCTATACCTAATCCTCCCGTAGGCGGCATACCAATCTCTAAAGCATTCAAAAAATCTTCATCTATACAGTGAGCCTCAAGATCTCCTTCATCTCTAAGAGATTGCTGTAATTGCATTCTTTCTCTTTGATCTACTGGATCTATCAACTCACTAAACGCATTTGCCAGTTCTCGACCAACAATGAATAATTCAAATCTCTGAACTATTTCTTTATTATCAAGATGTGGCCTAGCTAAAGGAGAAATTTCAACAGGATAATCAATAACAAAAGTGGGTTCTATAAGTTTTGATTCTACTTTTTGCTCGAAGACCTCATTTAAAAGTCTTCCCATTGTATTTACTTTATTAGAACAATCAACATTGATATTTTTAACAGCTTGTTTTGCTGCAAGAAAGTCTCCACTGAAAGAATCAAAATCAATCCCTGTATATTGTTTGACAATAGCTTTCATTGATACTCTTAACCAAGGCTTAGAAAAATCAATTTCTTTATTTTGATAATTTATAATTAAAGACCCACATGCATCAGCTACTATAGCTTTAATCAATTCTTCAGTTAAATTCATCATATCTACATAATCAGAATAAGCTTCATAAATTTCAACTGAGGTGAATTCTGGATTATGCCTTGTACTTATCCCCTCATTACGGAAGATTCTTCCCAATTCATATACTTTCTCAAAACCTCCAACAACCATTCTCTTTAAATGTAATTCTGTAGCTATTCTTAAATACAACGGAATATCTAATGTATTGTGATGAGTTATAAATGGTCTTGCTTCAGCACCACCAGCTTCAGATTGCAGAATTGGAGTCTCTATCTCTAAAAAATTTCTATTATCTAGCCATTTTCTTATAAAACTTATACATTTCGCTCTGGTTTTAAATACATTTTTAGAGTGAGGATTTACTATTAAATCTAAATAACGTTGTCTATATCTTTTTTCAATATCAGTCAATCCATGCCATTTATCTGGGAGGGGTTGTAATGATTTAGATAACATTTCCCATTTTTCTACTTTAATTGAAAGCTCACCTTTATTAGTTTTTTTAATAGTTCCATAGACGCCAATCCAATCACCAATATCTACTATTTCCTTTAAATCTTCAAAAGAAAGTAATTTTTGTTTTTCTAAATTGAAATTAATAATCCTCTTATCTAGATAAAGCTGAATCTGACCTTCTTGATCGCTTATTGTAAAAAAGGCAATTTTGCCCATTACCCTTTTTGCAAGAACTCTACCAGCAATAGAAACACTGAAGTCTTCCTCTTGACCATTTTCTAGATAATCAAATTTTTGAATAAGAAAACTGGTAGTATGTGATACCTCAAAGCTCTGTGCGTAAGAAGCAAATCCTTTATTAACGAGTGCACTAGCTTTTTGTAATCGCGCTTCTTTTATTTCAGACAAAACTTATTTTAATATATTTGTTTTATTTAATAAAATTATCAGACTATTGCTCAACTTGCCAAAGATGTTGCTGTTTCGCCAACTCTCTGAGATGCGTAACCAATCCCTCTAACAGTTAATATTAATTCTGGATTTCTTGGATCTGGTTCCAATTTACCTCTTAGTCTTGCAACATATACATCTACAACTCTTAAATCTGCCGCTCTACGAGGAGGATAGCCCCATAGCTGCTCCAAAATTTCTGCTCGAGGAACAACCTTACCAGGTTCGTCAAATAATAACTCCAGAAGACTAAATTCAGTATAAGTTAGACTAATTCTATCTCCAGCTCGAGAAACTTGTCTGCGATTAGTATCAACAACTAAACTTCCAAATTTCATAACTCCTTTTCCTGAGGGAACTTCTTTAGTTTCAGTAACCGATACAGTTGGTCCCATTCTTCTCAAAATTGTAGCTATTCTCGCCTCTAACTCTTTTGGGCTAAATGGTTTAGATAAATAATCATCAGCTCCTAAATCCAAACCAGCAACTCTCTCTGAAATGGCTTCTAAAGCGGTTAAGAATATTATTGGTACTACTGACTCAGCTCTAATTCTTCTACAAACAGCAAATCCATCCATTTTTGGAAGCATAACATCAAGAACTATTAAGTCAGGGGCATCCCTGTGGAAAGATTCAAGAGCTTCTTCGCCGTTAGTGGCTGAATAAACTTGATATCCAGCTAGTTGAAGCCTCGTAACTAATACCTTCAAAACTGCTGGTTCATCATCAACAACTAAAATTCTTGCTTTTGACATAGTTAAAAAAAGATTTCTCGATATTTCAAAGCAAAGAATTATTGCATTGAATATTTATTCTAACAATTAAAAATATAACATTACGAAGCCTCATAGAGATATTCTATAGGTTTAAAAAAATTTTAAATAATTCGAAGATATAAATTTTTTTAAAGCACTTTTTACTTCTTGATGAAATTTATTACCACAATTTTCTTCTTGAAAATTTAAACAACCTTAAAAGTTGGGAGCAAATCAAGGGAGCAAACAAACCTGTCAAAAAAACTTCAGCTAAGATATTTTTAACACCGGGAATAAACATTAAAAAATTACCATCTGAAAAATTTCTAAACAAAATTTGTGCAAGATAAAGAGTACCGCATAAAAAACTCCCAACAGAACAAATTAAACCATACCTAAAATGTCCTACCAAAACATCACTATGTGATTTAATTCTCCCAAAGAAAAATCCACAAAAAATTAGGCCTGGAATTTGAGAAAAATTATTATCTAAAGTTAGAGAATCCAAAATTAGACCTAAAAACAAACCAAATACTAATCCATTAATTGATCCATTAATCATTGCCCAAGGCAACAACCAAAATAACGGCCAATAAGGCTGAACACCTAAAAATCCAAGCCAACTAGGGTGCCACAAAAAAATAATTGGGATAAAAATAAAGCTTATAAAGGATAATTTTTTGGTAAAAAATTTATTCATTAAATATCTAATTTCAAAATTTGCACCCAATCAATTAAGTGAGGTTTTGCTAAAAGTGAAATTTTTGCCGTTTTTTGTGATTGGGATGTCTCATCTATAGATTTGACAATCCCAATGGGTATATTTGGAGGTAATAAAGAACTAGCAGGTGAAGATGATACAAAATCTCCGACTTTTATATCAGCCTCTTTTGAATAAAGGATTAAAATAGGATGATCATCTCCCGAACCAACCAGTAATCCATTAATTTGACTTCTATCAACCCATACACCTAATTTACTTTCTGGAGAAGTTAATAATGTTACCGACGAAGTAAATAAAGAAGTATTATTTACTCTTCCTAATAATCCTCCTGGTCCAGTGACAATAGTACCAATTTCAACTCCATCTTTTGAACCTTTGTTTAAAGTTATCTGTCTCCACCAACCTCCTGTTTTTCTCGAAATAACTGCTGCTGAAATATTATCATTGTTGGATGATTGTTGAAGAGATAAGATTTGCCGCAATCTTATATTATCCTTGTTTAGAAGATTTGATTTTATAAAATATTCTTGATTGATGCTCTTTAGAATAACTTCTTTTTGAAATTGACCAGGCCAAAAAGGCCTAGAAATAAAGTAAAAAAAATCTTTATATAAAGATCCTTTTGAAATCCTTACAAAGACTAAAAATAAAAAAATTCCTAAAAATATCCAAATTATCTTTTTATGCCACCAACGACTAGAAGAAATTCGTCGGATATTTAACATACTATTAGTCTCTTATAGCGTTCCTTATAAAGTCAGGAGTATCAACAACTCTTTTAAGTTTTTTAAAATCATCAAGAACCTCCCCACATCCGTTAACTACACAAAGCAGGGGATTTTCAGCTATATGAGTAAAAATTCCTGTTTCATCACTCAATAAATCATTAATGCCCCTAACTAAAGCTCCACCACCTGCAAGCATAATCCCTCTATCAACAATATCTGCAGCAAGTTCAGGAGGAGTTCGCTCTAAAGTTCTTTTTACAGCTTCAACTATTTTACTTAGTGTTTCAGCCATAGCTTCTCTGATTTCTCCTGAAGTTAAAGTCACTGACCTAGGAAGACCAGATAAGAGATGTAAACCTCTCACCTCTAAAGTAGTTTTATCAAATTCATCGTCTGGGAATGCAGAACCAATCTTAATCTTAATATCTTCTGCAGTTCTCTCTCCAACAACTAAATTATGAACTTTTTTAAGGTATAAGGCAATTGATTCATTTATTTCATCGCCAGCTATTCGTACAGATTCGCTTAATACAGTTCCACCCAAACTTAATACTGCAACCTCAGTAGTTCCACCACCAATATCAACGATCATAGTACCAATTGGCTCAGTTACTGGTAATGAT
Organism: Prochlorococcus sp. AG-424-P18; assembly: GCA_003213235.1. GTDB lineage: Bacteria > Cyanobacteriota > Cyanobacteriia > PCC-6307 > Cyanobiaceae > Prochlorococcus_A. The sequence goes on from QCNJ01000002.1 coordinate 43,632, forward strand.
GCACCTATTGCTGCTGCAACAGGTTCATCTATCAAGTGAACTTCTCTAGCTCCTGCTAATCCAGCTTCTCTTACTGCTCTTCGCTCGACACTTGTAACTCCACTTGGAATACCAATAACTATTCTTGGAGCAACTATACCCTTGCCTTCGTTACATTTTTGAATAAATGTTTTAATCATTTGCTCGGCAGCATCAAAATCTGCAATAACTCCATCTCTAAGGGGTCTAACGGCTCTAATATTGCCAGGCGTTCTTCCAAGCATTAACTTTGCTTCTTTACCAACAGCCAATGGAATCCCTTCCTCTAAATCCATAGCTACTACAGAAGGCTCTTGTAAAACAACACCCTTACCTGATACGTGTATAAGAGTGTTGGCCGTCCCCAAATCTATGCCAATATCTCTAGAAAATTTAAATCTGTTAAAAATCACAATAGAAATTCTTTTTTATAAATAATATATCTATTTTTTGTTAAGCTTTCATAATTCTCTTGTTTAGTTATGAATAGCACGCATAACTTTGAGCAGAACCTAAAAATATGAGTAGTATAAAAAGAAAAAAATTATGGAAATTAACACTATTAATCTGGTTGGCAGAGCTGGCAGAGAACCTGATGTCAGATATTTTGAATCTGGAAGTATCGTAGCTAACTTCACTCTTGCAGTGAACCGAAGAAGTAGAGATGAAGAGCCTGACTGGTTTAATTTAGAAATATGGGGCAAACAAGCGCAAATAGCAGCAGATTACGTTAAAAAAGGATCTTTAATTGGAATCACAGGAAGCTTTAAAATTGATAGTTGGAAAGATAAAAATACTGGGGAAGATAGATACAAGCCAGTTGTTAGGGTAGACAGGTTAAACTTACTAAGTTCTCGAAAAGAGTCTGAAAATAACCAATATTCAAATAGTAGTAACTCTAGTGAAATCCCCTTTTAAGCTCTATTTTTAAAAAATCTAATAGTTATTTTTATAAAAAAATATAAGAAAATTAAAATTAAAACTGGCTTTACAATATATTTGATTTGTTCTAAGTAAGTTGCAATGATTGAATAATTTTCGCCAAATAAATAACCTGCATAAGTGAGCAGTGCTACCCATATCAAGCTCCCAAATGTAGTCCAAATAAAAAATTTTCTTAATGGCATAAGTTCTATGCCAGCGGGAACTGAAATCAAAGTTCTTATACCTGGTACTAATCGGCCCCAAAAAACTAAAGAGACCCCGTACTTATCAAACCACCTTTTACTTTTACTTAAATCATTGGAAGAAATACCCAAATATTTTCCTTGTTTATCTAGAAAATTTGACAGTCTTTTTTCATTTACTAACCTTCCTAAATAATACCAAGGCAATGTTCCCAAAATAGTTCCAAGTAATCCCCAAAAAACTAAAATATAAAAATTTAATTTTTGTTGATAAACGAAAAACCCTCCCAATGGCATAATAATTTCCGAGGGTATTGGTGGTATTATATTTTCTAAAAACATAGCCAGACAAATAGTGAGGTATGCAATTGTTGAATTCTTTTCAACAGCCAAACTAATATAGTCTGGGATTGAAGTAAGAAAATTTACAAAAATTAGACTCAAACTTAATATCTATAAAGCTCTGGTTTATAAGGTCCATCAACAGAAACATTAATATAATCAGCTTGTTCCCTAGTTAATTTGGTTAATTTTGCACCAATTTTATCGAGATGTAATCTAGCCACCATTTCATCTAAATGTTTTGGTAAAACATAAACCTCTTTAGCATAATTTTCAGACTTATTGAAAAGTTCAATTTGAGCTAGGACTTGATTAGTAAAAGAATTACTCATAACAAAACTTGGATGTCCAGTGGCACAACCCAAGTTAACTAATCTACCTTCGGCCAAAAGGATTATTTTATTGCCACTCGGTAAAGTTATGTGATCAACTTGCGGCTTAATATTTTCCCATGGATAATCTTTCAATGAAGCCACATCAATTTCATTATCGAAGTGGCCAATATTACAAACTATGGCCTCATCTTTCATCTTGACAAGATTTTCGTTTGTTATTACCTGATAGTTCCCAGTTGCCGTAACAAATATATCTATATCCTCCACAACATCATCTAATGTAACAACACTAAAACCTTCCATTGCCGCTTGAAGAGCACAAATTGGATCAACTTCAGCAACTTTTACAATTGCACCAAGTCCTCTTAACGACTGTGCTGAACCTTTACCTACATCTCCAAAACCCATTACTAAAGCGACCTTTCCAGCAATCATGACGTCAGTAGCACGCTTTATACTGTCAACTAGAGATTCTCTACAGCCATATAAATTATCAAATTTGCTCTTAGTTACTGAATCATTAACGTTAATAGCGGGGAAAGGTAGGGCATTTTGCTTTTGCAGTTGATAAAGTCTTGCAACTCCCGTTGTAGTTTCTTCAGTGACACCGATAATATTACTCTTAATTCTAGAATAAAAGTTAGTATCATTTTCCAGCTTAGATTTTATAGATTTGAATAAGGCAATTTCTTCTTCATTACAGGGATTATCTAAAACAGACAAATCTTTTTCTGCTTTACTGCCAAGTATCAATAAGCCAGTTGCATCTCCCCCATCATCAAGAATCATATTCGGAGAGTCGGAGCCCCAATCTAGAATGTGGTGAGTATATTGCCAATATTCATCAAGAGTCTCACCTTTTTTTGCATATACAGCAATTCCTTGTTCAGCAATAGCTGCAGCCGCATGATCTTGAGTTGAAAAAATGTTGCATGAGGCCCATTTCACTTCTGCGCCAAGATCAACAAGAGTTTCTATTAATACTGCTGTCTGAATAGTCATATGAAGACTTCCGGCTATTTTTGCACCTTTTAGTGGCTTTTCAGATTGATATTTATCTCTAAGCGCCATTAATCCCGGCATTTCTGTTTCAGCAATTTTAATTTCTTTACGTCCAAAATCTGATAGAGAGATGTCAGCAATTACGTAATTTGGTGTAGAGGTCTTAACTGAATTTGCAATAACCATATTTAGTAAATACTTTTCTATTAAACTATAAATGATTTTTGTGTAATTTTGTGTTTATTGAGAATTTAAAAGAGACTTTAAATTTAGGGAAACAACTGTCACACAAATTGAATCCCCAATCAATTGTTTTATTACAGGGTCCAATTGGAGCTGGGAAAACTTCATTTGTTCAAGGAATTGCTAGTGGCTTATCAATCTGTGAAGAAATTACAAGCCCTACATTTGCTTTATCGCATCACTATAACTCTGGGAAAATCCCACTCATTCACCTCGATTTATATAGGTTAGATAATGTTTCTTCAGCAAGAGAAGTTTTTTTTTCAGAAGAAGAGGAGGCAATACAAAGACAAGCTATTTTAGTTATTGAATGGCCAGAATTAATTGAACCAGTTATTGATAATTTCTGGAAAATAGAAATTAGTTATGCAAAAAATTATGGCAGAAACTATTTGATAAAAGATCCTAAAAATTTATTAACCTTTTCATAATATGGCTGTTGCTCAATAGCGCCTTCACCAAGACAAGTTAATAATCCACAAACACCTGCGAACTCAACGAAATCTTCTATATCTAATTTATTTGAAGGATAGCCAGAGGAAATTAATTTTGAAATTAAGCCAGCTAGAAAAGCATCGCCTGCCCCAGTTGTATCAACAATTTTTTGTGAAGCAGGGGTTTCGGTAATTCCCTGCAATCCATTGATAAACCATGAAACGGGATTTTTACCATCTGTGATTATGACATCTGGTTGTTTTAACAATTTTTGAGATATAAGCGAAGGATTTTCTTGTTTAAAAAACAAAGTCGCTTCTTCCTTAGAAAGTTTTAAAATGTGAGCATGATTTAAAAATTTTTTAATTAAGTTAATTCTTTGATCTTTGCTAATTTTTGATGAAAAACACGAATGATCCCAAAAAACTTCTCTCCAATTCAAATCAATAACTACTTTGACTTCAAATTTTTTAGCCTGCTCAAAAAGAAAAAAAATAGTCTCTGCTGATATTGGAGACGATAATAATATCGTTCCTGTAACCAAATATTTTGTTTCTAGAAACGTTTTCTTCAAATTTAAAATTTCTTTTTCGATCAATTTCTTGCTTAGAACTTCGTCTGCAAAGCATGAATGAGAACTTTCCTCAAAGCCTGAAAAAAAACGATCTCCAAATTGATCTCTATCTACATTAACCACGCGAGTAGATGAATCATTATCTAATTGCAAAAAATCTAAATTAACGCCCAATTCACTAAATTGCTTAATAAATTTTTTTCCATAATCATCACAACCCAAACTTCCTATAAATATTGAATCTATTTTTAATTTTCTTAATGCACAAGCAACATTAGCTGGTGCACCTCCCAAAAAATCTGTAAATCCTTGGTTTGATTTATTTCTGATTCTATCTATTAAAGCCTCTCCAATGCATATGACCTTTTTCCTTTTCATAAAATGAACGCTTTTTCTTAACTAAGAATAATTTATTAAAAACGATTAATTTTTTTTTGAATTAAAGTTTAATCAAAATCATATTCATCGTGCCTTTAAATAAATCTGAAACTTGGAAGTGGAAAAATTGGGAAATTTCTTGGTCTTTATCAAAAGAATCTACATCTGAAAAAAATATCAAAATTTTATTAGTGCATGGATTTGGGGCATCAAAAAATCACTGGAGACACAATCAAGATTTTCTAGGTAAATTTTCTAAATGCTTCGCGATTGACTTATTAGGATTTGGAAATAGCAGTCAGCCTAGTGCTTTATTAAATTACGAACCTGAAAAAGAAAACTCAATAAAATATTCATTTGACTTATGGAGTAATCAAATATCAACATTTTGCGCAGAAGTAATAAAGTCTCCTGTTTATTTGGTAGGCAATTCAATTGGTGGTGTTATTTCATTGAAAGCTGCTGAAACTCTCAAAGATGATTGTAAAGGTGTCATTTTGATTGATTGCGCACAAAGAACTATGGATGATAAACGTTTAGAAAAAAGTGATATCTTAATGAACCTACTGAGACCCGTCCTTAAAACGATAGTCAGACAAAGATTAATTAGTAATACACTTTTTACAAGAGCTGCTAATAAAAAAGTTATAAAGAAAATACTTGAGCAAGCTTACCCTTCAGGTAATAATATTGATGAAGAATTGATTGAAATACTGTATCAACCCTCTCTTAGGGAAAACTCTAAAGAAGCATTTCGTGGTTTTATTAACTTATTTGATGACTATCTTGCTACAGACCTTTTCGATAAGGTTAATGCTCCAATCCAATTGATTTGGGGAGAAAAAGATCCTTGGGAATCTTTAAAAGAAGCAAAAGAGTGGAAGAAACAATTCAGTAATATTAAAAGATTAGATGTTATTCATGGGGCTGGTCATTGTCCTCATGATGAAGAACCTGAAAAAACAAATAAGTTAATAAATGAATTTATTCAAGAAACAAAGTAAGCTTCAACATTATCGCTAAGTCTTCTCAAACCTCTCAATCCATCTCTTTCTAAGTTTCTTACTCTATCCCTACTTATCCCAAGCACCCTTCCTATACCTGTAAGAGACATTGGCTCATCACCATCCATTCCATATCTCATTCTTAAAACTCTACATTGCAGATCAGGTAATTGATGTAATAGAGAATGGAGATCACCTCTCATACAATCCATTTCTATCTGTTCATCAGGTAGATCCTCGCCTCCTGCAAGCAAATCTAATAAAACAGTATCTTCGCCATCACCAACTTTGGTTTCAAGACTAACTGGCTGCCCAGCTTTGCACATCAAATCTTTAACGTCATCTTCTGGAAGTTCAACATATTTTGCAAGTTCACTTACTGTTGGAGTTCTAGACATTTCTTGACTTAACTCTCTTTGGCCTTTTTTCAACTTATTCAACATTTCAGTTATGTGGATTGGTAATCTTATTGCTCGACTTTTTTCAGCTATTGCTCTTGTAATACCTTGTCTAATCCACCAGTATGCATATGTTGAAAACTTGTAGCCACGAGCTGGATCAAATTTTTCTACTCCTCTTACCAATCCTATAGTTCCCTCTTGAATCAAATCTAATAATTCCATATTTCTTTTAGTATATTTTTTTGCAACGCTAACTACCAATCTTAAATTTGCTGCAACCATTCTTTCTTTAGCTCTCTGTCCAGCTCTCAATCTTTTTTTAATTACGGAAGTAGATAGATTTAATTTTATAGATAATTCCTCAATACTTGGCTTATCTCCTGTTAGTTCAATAATTTCCAATTCTGCTCTTTCAACTTGCATATATTCCTGGACTTGTCTTCCAAGAGTAATTTCTTGCTCGTGTGATAACAGTGGGACTCTACCTATATCCCTCAAATAAGATCTAACAAGATCGACGTCGTTAGAAGCTTTTAAACTTGTTATTGCTGCCAATTTATTCTCACTTAATGTTTCAGAAGACATGAAAGTAGGATGTTGTTTTGTAAACAATACCATTAAGAAATGTAAAGTTAAACCAAATAATCCACATTTTTACAAAAATAAGAATAAATACCTAGTGATTTTTAATTCATTGAACGCTTAATAGCCATTTTGCAGTACTTAAATAAATAAAGACACCTGCAATATCAGTTACCGTTGTAATGAATGGTGAAGACATTAAGGCTGGATCCAATCTCATCCTGTCAAATAATAGGGGGAGAATTGCACCTGTTGTAGCCGCCAAAGTAGTAATGGATATTAAACTTATTCCCACAGCATAGGCTATTAAAGGACCTTCTCCTTGCCACCAAGCAAAAGGGAAAACTACGAGCATCATCAATACTCCTAAAAGAGCTCCAGTTATTGCCTCCTTCAATACAGCCTTAATAGCACCAAGAGATTTTAATTTTTGAGTACTTAAACCCCTTATAACAACAGTTGAACTTTGAGCTCCAACATTTCCCCCAGTACCTATAAGGAGCGGGATAAATGCAGCCAATAATACTATTTCTTTTAAAATTTGATCATTCATCGCTATAACTTTTGTCGTCAATCCATTGGCTAAAACCAAAATTAACAACCACAAAATTCTTCTTCGAGCAATTGTAAACAAACTACTTTGAAAATAATCGTCTTCATCTCCAGGTTGAACAGCCCCGGCTGCATAAATATCTCTTGTGGCTTCTTGTTCTATTACATCAATTAAATCGTCGACAGTTACTATCCCAACAAGTCTTTTTTCTTTATCAACTACTGGGAGAGCTAAAAAATCATATCTTTGTATTGCCCTTGCGACTTCTTCTTGATTAGTATTCGTCGAAATATTAACAACATCTTTTGTCATTACATCTCCTATTGGCTTAGAAGGATCAGCAGTTACGAGGTCTCTCAAAGAGAGAATTCCAGTTAAATGTCTTTCTTTATCTGTAACATATAAACTGTAAATAGTTTCTGTAAATGGAGCTCTTTTCCTGACTAGGGATAAAGCCTCTGATGCTGTCTGCATCTCCTTAAGATCAATAAATTCAGTAGTCATTAATCTTCCAGCAGTTTCAGGTTCATATCCAAGTAATTCAGCAGTTACTTTCCTCTCACCAGGACTAAGAGCAGACAAAAATTTTCGAACAACTTTTGCAGGTAATTCGTCAAAGAGTTGAACTCTATCGTCAGGAGACATTTTCTCAACAATCTCTAAAACTTCTCCTGAACGCAGTCTATCTAGTAAGGTTTGCTGTACTATTGGATCTAAATATTCATAAACTTCAATTGCCTCATTTTTCTTCAATAATCGAAATGCTAATGCCTGCAATATTAATGGAAGGCTCCCAATAGCGTCTGCAATATCAACAGGTTGGGAAGGTTCTAAAAGTAACTTTGCTTCATCATAGTTACCTGCGACCAGCAATTCTTCAAGTTGAATAGTAATATTTTCGCGAGCACTTAAATCTGAAGATAAGGATGTAACTATTTCAAGATTATTTTCTTTCATAAATATAATCCCTGGCAAAGTAACAACATTATTATATGAAATCTAAGTAATTTTTCTACTTATCCAAAACCCGAAATACATTGTAAATAGATTTATGATGATAATTAAATTAAAATAAACTATAAATTTTATCCAATCTCCTTGACTAATAATTTTATACAAAAAATATATAAATCCACTAAAGGATGTAAAGCAAGAGAAAAAACCACTTAATAAAATTTTTTCGCTTAAATGACTTAATTTTTTACTTATAAAAAAACCTACGCAGAATGATCCGATTATTGAAATAATAAAGTTATTGTCTATAGATAACCTTAAAAAAGTGCCTACATAGCAGGCTAAAAGTATATAAATTAATTTTTTTATTTTCACTTTATAAGGATTTAATAAAAAAATAACCTAAATAAAAGAATAAAAAAGACAGCACTATTACTTCGATATAGTGAAAAAATAATCTTAAAAATTTCCTCTTCATAAATAAAATAAATAGTTGATATATAAATGAAGAAAATGTACTAAAGGAGCCTAAAAAACCAGTATAAAATAACAATAAAATGTAGTTATTAATAAAATTTAATGCTACTAAAATTCCTAAAAAAAATGATGCGACTATATTGACTATTGAAGTATTTTTAATATCAAAACCTATTTTTTTTTTGAAATTATTTTGTACAAATATTCTCAGTATTAATCCAAAACTACTTCCTGTTAAAATGAAAATTATTGAATTAAGATCCAAAATTCAAATTTTAATCCAGCCTTTTATAATTTTGTTTGGATGGTCTAAAAATTTATTAGAAGCTAATTCAACCCTTAACCAAATTTCTCTTTCGCTGACTTTCCAATTACGTAACACTGATAAAGTAGTGCCAATATCTAGAACAGATAATTCTTGAGCATTTATTCCAGGAAAAGAATACAAAGAAGTATAAGAATTCAATATAATTTCATTCGTATTATTGGTAAACTTATTTTGATTAAAACTTTTTTGTATTCCACCAGCAGGTAATGTAATCGGAGCAATCAATGCAAAAGTAATTAAGCAAAGATTCCTAAGAAGATTATTAATCATATATCTAAAGTTGCCATATCTAAGTTGCTACTATGAGTTTCAATAAATTCTCGTCTTGGTGCAACTTTATCTCCCATTAATATATTAAATATTCTGTCAGCTTCAAGTGCATCTTCAATTTCAACTCTTTTCATCATCCTAGTTTGAGGATTCATAGTTGTATCCCACAGTTGTTTTGGCATCATCTCACCTAATCCCTTAAATCTTTGAATATTATAATTTGCACTTTCTCCAAAACCATCAATAGTATCCTTTAATTCATTCTCGTTATAACAGTATTTATGATTCTTTCCTCTTTCTACTTTATAAAGTGGGGGACATGCAATATATATAAACCCTTTTTCAACGAGTTCTCTTTGATATCTGTAAAAAAATGTCAACAATAAAGTTCTTATATGAGCTCCGTCAACATCAGCATCTGTCATAATTACAACTCTGTGATATCTCAAAGAACTTACGTCGAACTCCTCTCCTTTTATTCCTAATCCGAGAGCTGTAATTAATGACTGAATTTCAGTATTTTTATATATTTTAGTATCGTCAGTTTTCTCGATATTAAGAATTTTACCTCTGAGAGGCAAAATAGCCTGAAAATTTCTATCTCTTCCTTGTTTTGCGGAACCTCCAGCAGAATCACCTTCTACGATATAAATTTCTGATTCTGAGGGATCTCTTGAACTGCAATCTGCTAATTTTCCAGGCAAAGTGGAACTTTCAAGAACACTTTTTCTTCTTACTAATTCTCTAGCCCTTCGAGCAGCTTCTGCTGCATTAAATGATTGAATTGCTTTTTCAAGAATCAAGTCCAAAATTCCAGGATTGAATTCCATATATTTTGTAAGAGCCTCACCAATTAGAGAATCAACAATCCCTCTTACTTCAGTATTACCCAATTTTGTTTTTGTCTGTCCTTCAAATTCGGGATCTGGTACTTTAACTGATAAAACTACAGTCAAGCCCTCTCTAATATTTTCACCAGCTAACTTTTTTTCAACATCTTTTCTTTTACCTCTCTTTTTTGCAAGATTATTGAAGGTTCTTGTCAAAACTGTTTTTAATCCTTCAATATGGGTACCTCCATCAATCGTTCTAATATTATTTGCAAACCCTAAAATATTATCTGAATATACATCTGAACACCATTGCAAAGCTGCTTCAACGTAAACACTTTCTTTCTGTGAGTCAACGTAGATTATCTCAGGATGAATCGGATCTTTTTCTACATTCATGTATTGAACATATTCTTTAATACCACCTTGATACAAATAAATTTCTTCTTTAAAAGAACCATCCGATAATTCATTTCTCTCATCTCTAAAAACAATTTTTACACCACCATTAAGATAAGCCAGTTCTCTTAACCTAGACGAAAGGAGAGAATATTCAAATTCGATTCCTCCAGAAAAAATTGTTTTATCAGGTTTAAAACAAATTGTGGTTCCTTTTTTAAAAGGTTTTGCAGACTGCTTTTTAGTTTGCAATTCGCCTTTAGATATACCTTTTTCAAATCTTTGACTAAATTCACTACCATCCCTATAAACAGTCACATTCACCCATTCGCTTAAAGCATTAACTACCGATATTCCTACTCCATGTAAGCCACCTGAAACTTTGTAACCGCCACTTCCAAATTTACCTCCTGCATGAAGAACAGTTAGTACAGTTTCTAAGGCACTTTTTCCAGTCCTTGGGTGAATATCTGTGGGAATACCTCGTCCATTATCAGAAATAAAAGCTGATCCATCTGCTTTAAGCACTATTTCTATATGATCACAATGTCCTGCGAGTGCCTCATCAACTGAATTATCAACAACTTCATATACTAGATGATGCAAACCTCTCGGACCTGTAGAACCTATATACATTCCAGGACGCTTACGGACAGGCTCTAATCCCTCTAAAACCTGAATCTGTTCCGCACCATATTCATTTGAGATTTTATTAGATCTTTTTTCCTCACTCATTTATTATAAAATAAAAAAAAGTTTAGCTTTTAAAATAAAATTTTTAAAAGCCTTTCATTAAACTTACCACCGCTATAAGAGAAAGGCTCAAAGTCTATGGAAAATTTAATCACTTTAATTATATAGCCTTTAGATTTTTCTTCAGAAATTAATATGTCTTCTTATCAACCACATGTAATAGTTTTAATTGGAGCAACAGCGAGTGGAAAAACAGAATTAGCTATCGAAATTGCACAATACTTCAAAACTCGGATACATAATATCGATTCAAGACAAATTTATAAATATATGGATATTGGAACAGCTAAACCATCCCTGAATCAACAAAAAAAAATAAAGCATTTTTTAATAGACATTGAAGAGCCTATTCACCAAATTAATGTTAAAGAATTCCAACAGATTGCTCAGAAATCAATAAATAGAGAAATTAAACAAAAAAAATTACCTTTTCTTGTTGGAGGAAGTGGTTTATATATGAACTCAATAACAAAAGGATTTTTTGCACCAAACATACCTCCACAAAAAAATTTAAGAAAGCAATTAGAAGATCTTGGCCAGAAAGAATGTTGGGAGCTTTTAAAAAATTGTGATCCAATATCAACAAAAAAAATCAATTTTGCTGATCACATTAGGATAATAAGAGCTTTAGAAGTCTTTTACACAACTGGTAAACCTTTATCATCTCAAAAAGTTCAGAAACCTCCCAACTGGAGAATCCTTGAGCTTGGATTAGACAGAGATAATTTAAAAGAAAGGATTTTACAAAGGACAAGAAATATTTTTTTATCTGGCATCGTTGAAGAGACGAGAAATCTTATATCTAAATATGGATTAGATTTACCAATATTAAAAACTATTGGTTACCTGGAAGCCAAGGATGTTATTAATAACAATTTAACGATTGACGATGCAATTGCTTTAACTACTACAAAAACTATTCAATTCGCTAAGAGACAAAAAACCTGGTTTCGTAATAAAAATAATCCTGTTTGGCTTAATAACAAAAACCCACTAAAAGATGCAATAATTAAAATAGAGTCTTTTTTAGGCTAACTTTATAAATAATAGATTTTTTAACCAACCACTCAATTTTTAAATAAACTGAATGCCACCTCGTCCACGCTTTGACCGCCGCGCTCCTGTTAGAGAGCTCCCAAATATTAATGAAAGAATAAAATATCCTCAATTGAGAGTCGTTGATTCAGATGGAAAACAATTAGGCGTCATAGATAGGTCAAAAGCATTGGAAATAGCCTCTCAAAGAGAACTTGATTTAGTTTTAGTAAGCGAAAAAGCAAATCCTCCAGTTTGCAGAATAATGGATTATGGGAAATATAAATTTGAACAAGAAAAGAAAGCAAAAGAAGCAAGAAAAAAATCTCATCAAACAGAAGTTAAAGAAGTTAAAATGAGGTACAAAATTGACAAGCATGATTATGACGTACGCATAGGTCAAGCCACTAAATTTTTAAAATCTGGAGATAAAGTAAAATGCACCGTTATTTTCAGGGGCAGAGAAATTCAACATTCAAATTTAGCTGAAACACTTCTTTTAAAAATGGCTAATGATTTAGAAGAACAATCAGAAGTACAACAAAAGCCAAAAAGAGAGGGGAGAAACATGATTATGTTTTTAAGTCCGAGAAAAACTCCTCTTATAAAAAAAGATACAGAATAAGGTATTGTTATCGAAAAACTATGACAAATGTTAAAGTGTCACTGTTGATAAAATTTAATTACCCAGGATTTTTCTAAAGTGAGATTCCATATTCAACAAGATAGTGATATTCCAGCATCTACACAACTATATAATCAAATTTGCTTTGCAATAGCAGCAAGACACTTTCCTCCAGGTCACAGACTTCCAAGCACTAGGCAACTTGCAATGCAAACTGGACTCCATAGGAATACTATAAGCAAAGTTTATCGACAACTTGAAATAGATGGGGTTGTTGAAGCGATAGCCGGATCAGGTATATATGTAAGAGATAATCTCACTAAAAGAGAGATAAAACAATCAGTTTCACCAAAAGAGAAAATAAGTGAACCGCCAGATCAAGAGGCAAAAAAAGCAATTGATAACTTCATAAATCTAGGCTGCACTTTACAAGAAACAAGAGAAATTTTAACCAATGAAATTGATTGGCGCATTAAATGTGGAGCAAGAATTATAGTAAGTACTCCTAGAGAAGATATAGGTGCCTCTATGTTAATAGCTGAAGACCTCTCTCCAAAAGTTAATGTGCCTGTAGAAGTTGTTCCTATGGAAGAATTAGAAAAAGTTTTGAGTAGTTCAAGTAATGGTACTATTGTCACAAGCAGATATTTTCTACAGCCTTTAGAAAAAGTTGCAAAACAATTTGGAGTTCGAGCTATTGCAGTAGATTTGAGCGACTTTCAAAAGGAATTAAAAATTATAAAAGAATTAGATGCTGGTAGTTGTGTGGGTATTGTTAGCATTAGTCCTGGTTTATTGAGAGCTGCAGAGGTTATCATACACAGCATGAGAGGTAGTGAATTAATGATTATGACAGCAATTTCAGATAATAACGTTAGATTACTATCTCTTTTAAAGGCTTCAAACAACATAGTTTGTGATGGGCCTAGTTTATCAGTTGTAGAAAATACATTATTAAAAAATCGCTCTCAACTCATGCGATTACCTCAAATCATATGCGCTAAAAATTATTTGAGCATCGACACAATCAATCAATTAAAAAAAGAAATTGGAGTTTTTAATTAGCTCATGGTACTTAAAACTTTTAAATCGGATGTAGAAATTATCAAAGAAAGAGATCCTGCTGCGAGAGGAATACTAGAAATTTTTCTTTGCTACCCAGGTTTTCAAGCAATTATTATTCATCGGTTTACTAATAAATTATGGAAATTAAAAATTCCCTTAATTCCCCGTTTTTTAAGCCATCTCAATAGACTTATAACTGGAATTGAAATACATCCTGGGGCTAGAATTGGTAAACGAGTTTTCATAGATCATGGAATGGGAGTCGTAATTGGTGAAACAGCTGAGATAGGAAATAATTGTCTGCTTTATCAGGGAGTGACTTTAGGAGGTACTGGAAAAAGTCATGGGAAAAGACACCCAACTTTAATGGAAAATGTTGTAGTTGGAGCAGGCGCAAAAGTACTAGGATCTATAACAGTAGGCTCAAATACACGGATTGGAGCTGGTTCAGTAGTTGTTCGTAATGTAGAGGCTAATAGTACTGTCGTAGGAGTTCCTGGCAGAGTAGTTCATCAAAGTGGTGTTAAAGTAAATCCATTAGCTCACTCTGCCTTACCAGATGCAGAAGCAAATGTTATAAAAAATTTGATGGATAGAATAGATTCGCTTGAAAATGAAATTCTTAAATTACAAAAAACACTACAGTGTCTTGCTAATTCAGAATCTATTGATACATCTCAACTCGGTGACTCTCAAAATCTTAAAGACAAAGAAATTATAGAATTTCTTGGAGATGATTGAATCTCGATTTAATTATTGTTGTCGATTTCAGTTTTTGGTTGAAACATAAACATTGAATAAATAACATTTCGTCTCATATTTGTCATCATTTCGAGAAACATATCATATCCTTCATTTTTATATTCTATCAATGGATCTTTTTGGCCATAACCTCTCAATCCAACTGATTCCCTTAAAGCATCCATAGATTGAAGATGTTCTCGCCATAAATTATCAATTTGCTGCAAAATGAAAAATCTTTCAGCTTCTCTCATTAATCCTGGACGAATTTTTTCTATTTGAGACTCCTTTAAATCATATGCTATTCGCAACTGCTCTTGTAGATAGTTTTTTAATTCTTCTACCGAAAGTAAAGAGACATCATCAGTTGTAAGATCTTCTAATAAATATATAAATTCTTTGACTTTAGAAATTAATTGATCAATATTCCATTCTTCAGGAGGAAGATCAGGATTTATATATGCTTCTACAATTTCACTCATTGTTCTTTCACCATAGCCTATGACCTGCCTCTTCAAATCTGTTCCTTGCAAGACTCTCAGTCTTTCGCTGTAAACCGCTTTTCTTTGATTATTCATTACCTCATCGTATTCAAACACTTGTTTTCTGATATCGTAATAGTAGGTCTCTACTTTCTTTTGGGCACTTTCTAGAGACCTAGTAAGCATTCCTGACTCGATAGGCATATCTTCATCAACCCTAAATGCATTCATAAGATTAGCTACTCTATCACCTCCAAAAATCCTTAATAAATTATCTTCTAAAGATAAAAAGAATCTTGTACTGCCAAGGTCACCTTGCCTTCCAGCTCTACCTCTAAGTTGATTATCGACTCTTCTTGATTCATGCCTCTCAGTACCAATAACATGCAAGCCTCCAGCTTGTCTTACTTTTTCCTCTTCATGAGTTAACACTTTTTCATATTGTTCTTTTACAGCCGATAAAGATTCTCTCAAAAGCTTTATCAAGTGATCTTCAGTTGGTGCTTTTTCTGCAGCTGTAGCGATTCTGTCATCTAACTCTAAGACAGATAATTGTCTTTCTCCCCAATTTTTAACAAGTTCATTTGACAAAAAAGAGAGTTGCTTTTCAATTTCTTCATCCAGTCTGCAAGGGAAAAGACTTCTTGAAGAGTCTGGAATATTATTTTTTAAAGGTGAGGGCACTTTTGATGAAAACCCGCCCTTTGCCTTTGGACTTCTTTGTTTAGGGATTGGCGGCTTATGCTCATTATCTGGCTTTACTAACAAAGGAATTAAAATCTCTTTTAATTTCAGTCTCGCCATATAGTCACTGTTACCGCCAAGAATTATATCTGTTCCTCTCCCAGCCATGTTAGTTGCAATAGTAACAGCTTTTGCTCTTCCTGCCTGAGCAATAATTTCCGCCTCACGCTCAACGTTCTCTGGCTTAGCGTTTAACAAATTATGGGGAATTTTTTGTTCTGATAAAAGTGAACTTAATAACTCACTTTTTTCAACACTTGTTGTGCCAACCAAAACAGGTCTACCTTCTCTATGAATTTGTGCAGTTTCTTTAGCAACGGCCTTCCATTTACCTATCTCTGTCTTAAATACTTGATCAGCCCAATCTTGCCTCTTTCTTACTTGATTTGTCGGAATAACTGTTGATTCTAATTTATATGTTTTTTCAAATTCAACCTCCTCAGTTTTCGCGGTTCCGGTCATGCCAGCTAGACCAGGATATAGGAGGAAAAAATTCTGATAAGTTATGGATGCCAATGTTTGGGTCTCAGGCTGAATTTTAAGACCTTCTTTTGCTTCTATTGCCTGATGCTGTCCGTCACTCCACCTCCTTCCTGGCATTACCCTACCTGTAAATTCATCCACTATCACAGCATCATTATTTTTAATAATGTAGTTGACATCTTTGATAAATAATTCTTTCGCCTTTAAAGCATTGGTTATGTAGTGCGCCCACGGATCTTGAGGATTATATAAATCGCTAACTCCTAAATATTCTTCACATTTAGCGAAACCCTGATCAGTTAATATACAACTTCTCTGCTTTTCATCCACTTCATAATCTCCTTCTGGATCAATACCGTCCTTACTTAATTCTTTTGCTTTAATAAGAGTCAATGCTAATTCTGATGCTTTTTCATATTTTTCTTGGGGTCTTTCAACTTGGCCGGAAATTATTAGAGGTGTTCTAGCTTCATCAATCAATATTGAATCAACCTCATCAATTACACAGTAATTAAATCTTCTTTGAACTACCTCATTGATATCAGTAGACATATTGTCTCTTAAGTAATCAAAACCTAGTTCGGAATTAGTAGCATAAGTTATATCACAGTCGTAATTTTTCTTTCTCTCAACTGGGTTCATATCTTGCTGAATCAACCCTACAGACAATCCCAAAAAACGATGAACTTGTCCCATCCACTCAGCATCTC
Organism: Prochlorococcus sp. AG-424-P18; assembly: GCA_003213235.1. Classification (GTDB taxonomy): domain Bacteria; phylum Cyanobacteriota; class Cyanobacteriia; order PCC-6307; family Cyanobiaceae; genus Prochlorococcus_A. Next base: position 60,522 of record QCNJ01000002.1, read on the forward strand.
TTCTAGCCAAATAATCGTTGACAGTAACAACGTGAACCCCTTTTCCAGTTAGAGCATTTAGATAACAAGGTAAAGTTGCGACAAGAGTTTTTCCTTCTCCAGTCTTCATCTCAGCAATCTGGCATTCATTTAAAACGATCCCGCCTATTAACTGAACATCAAAATGTCTCATATCAAGAACACGTTTACTTGCTTCTCTTACAATTGCAAAAGCTTTAGGAAGAAATTCTTCTAAGAGTTCCTTTTGTTTTTTAAAATCAGACTCTGCTGAGATTTTCGATTTAAGATTGTGTGTTTCTTTTCTTAGCTCATCATCAGTCAATTGAGAAATTTGTGCTTCTAAAAAATTTATCTCTTCCACTATTGGTTGATAGCGCTTTAACTTTCGTGTATTCGGATCTCCCAACAAAAGTTTTAGCATAAGTCAAAGTCCTTAAAAAATTTATCTTATTACAAACATTATAAATTAGTGCGTTCCAACAAAATGAAAACTATTATCTCTTTAATTTATAGAAACGATCGATTAAGGTATTTAGATTGAAGTCAAAAAATCACCTAAAAGACATCACTTTTCAAAAATCTTTTTATAAATGAAAGAAATATCTCTAATCAAACATACCAACGGAGCTTTAGGATTGAGGGTTTTTGGATTAGGTCCTAATCTAAAACCGACGAATGGATTAATCAAGCTACAAAAACTACTAGATACCAATGCTTTCTGGGCAAAAAATAGAACAATTAATGATCTTAAAAAATGCCTTGCTAATAGTGATGTCATAATAAGTCTTTGGGTCGGCAAGGAAATAGTTGGTTTTGGTAGAGCTTTAACCGATGGGATTTACCGGGGAGTGCTTTGGGATATTGTTATTGATCACAATCATCAAGGCAAAGGTTTTGGTACTTTAATTGTAAAAAATCTTTTATCTTCTAAAAAAATTAAAAATACAAAAAAATTATATTTAATGACCACTAATAAAAAATTGTTTTATTCTCAATTAGATTTTAAAGAAGTTACTTCTCAAAATTTATTAATTCGTGAAATATAAAGCACTTTGTTTCCAAAGAAACAAAGTCAAGATACAAATTTACTATAAAGCCATCTTATAAAAGGTCCTAAAATAGGAACTGGTCCAAAAGTTGGTCCGCAAAAATCAAAGTAATCTCTATGCTCTTTGATTAATCCATTTTCACCAAATAATAAACGAGTAGTTCCAGGATAAATAAATTCTTTACCCATAATTTTTAAACCCATTGTCCATTCAACAAATCCATAATTCCCAGTTATGGAAATTGCATGAGTTTTCAAAAAAACATCATCACATCTTTTAACTAGCTTTTCTTGAGCTTTAACGTAAGAATCTAAGCCCTCTGTTTCCTGAGTTGGGTCTGTAAAAATAACACTCTCATTATAAAATTCAGCCCATTTTTGTTTTGTTGGTGCATCAGTACCATAAGGTTTGGTAAATAATCCCTTTAAATCCTCAACAGAAATTACTCTTTTCATTACGAAATTTTTATTAAGAATATCTTAAAAGATACAAACATTAAAAGCGGATGAAGAGATTCGAACTCTCGACATTCTCCTTGGCAAGGAGATGCTCTACCACTGAGCTACATCCGCATAACTTTTTTATTTTATCTCAAAGAAGGTATCAATGATAAAAATAATTAAATTTTTTCAATTAATTTAAATTTTTAATTAAGGATCCCATCTCAATTGCTTGTAAAGCATAATTCCAACCAAGATTATTTTTAATCCCTGCTCTTTCTAAAGCCTGCTGCATAGTATCAGTAGTTAGAACTCCAAAAATAATTGGAACATTATTTTCATTTGAAGCTTGGGAAATACCCTTGCTCGCCTCCGATATAACTACATCATAGTGAGAAGTTTCACCACGGATCACAGCCCCAAGAGCAATTACAACGTCATAACTCTTTTTTTTCATGAGGGTTTTAGCCGCGATTGGTAATTCAAATGAACCTGGGACCCAAACTATGTCGACTTGATTGCTTAATTCAGAAGTATCTAAACCATGTCTCTTTAAACAATCAAGACATCCAGATAGAATTTTATTTGTAATTAAATCATTAAATCTTGCTATTACAATCCCAACTTTTAAAGTAGAGGCATTAGTAAAAGAACCCTCAAAAATAGCCATTAAATTTTACTTAGATATATTAATAGACTCTCACGAAAAGGTATTAAGTTCAAACTAATGAAGAAACTATCCCTGTAACAAAAACCAAAACAACCCAAACAGCAGCAATAGAATAAATTTTTCTCCTACTTTCTCGCTGTCCTTCCTCAGTAGAAGGTTGAGTCACATATAAAACGGGCACTCCAACTACTGCAATTAAAGAAGCAAATAAAAGAGCATTTACGAAGAAAAAGTTAACAGCCTGCATAATTCAGTCTTAGGTTTCAAATATTATAAATACTATAATCTCATGAAAATGATAATTTTTAGAGAAAATTTACATACTTTAGCCACTTTAAATGCAAAAAAAAAAAATCTACCTAATATCTATTTAGGAATTAAAAAAGTATGCAAGAAGATACGATAATTCAAAAGAATTTATTTGCGATTGGTAATGATAATAATGAGCAAAAAGAAATAACAAAAATTCCAGAAGATTTATCTTTGGAAGATTTAAAAAAAGAATCGCAAAAAAGACCCAGACAAAGAAAAAATTCAAGTAATTTAATTAATAAATTCAAGACTGATTTAATTTCAAATAACAAAAATGTTTGCATCAATGAAGAATCTTATAGCTATAAAACAGTTTCAAAACTGAAATTAACTCCTGTAATGAAGCATTATGTAACTCTAAAAGAAGAAAATAAAGATAGGTTATTACTTTATAGATTAGGAGATTTTTTTGAATGTTTTTTTGAGGACGCTGTATTAATATCTAACCTTTTAGAAATAACGCTTACCAGTAAAGATGCTGGCAAAGAGATTGGTAAGATCCCTATGGCAGGGGTTCCTCATCATGCAATGGAGAGATACTGTGCTGATTTAATTAAAAAAAATTATTCTGTGGTTATATGCGATCAATTAGAAAAAAGTTCTGGAAATTATGGGACTCCAATTAAAAGAGGAATAACAAGAATAATTACCCCTGGAACCGTAATTGAAGAGGGGATGTTGATAGCAAAGAAAAATAATTGGATTACTGCTATTTACTTATCAGAAGAAAACTCAGATGAATCTTATGAATGGGGTATATCAAAAGCTGATGTAAGCACAGGAGAATTAATAACTTTAGAAGGTCAATCTCTGTCAAAACTATTTGATGAAATTATTAAATTAGATTCTTCAGAAATCATTGTAGGAAGCAATGCAGTAAGAAATTTATTAATTAAAGAAAATAGTCAAATTATATATACTGTTTCTCAAGAGACTAATTTTGGAATTAATGAAGCAAATTATCTAATAAAAAATTATTTCCAAATTGCAAACCTAGAGGGAATAGGACTTAAAAATTTAAACAATGCAACTAGATCACTTGGAGGTTTATTAAATTATTTAGAAAAAATTAACCCTTCAAATTTAGATAAAGATTCTTCTTTAAAAATCTCATTAGACTTTCCACAAATCCAATATGGTCACAACAAATTAATTATTGATTATCAAACTCAAAAAAATTTAGAAATCAAAAATACACAACGAGAAAACAATTATGTAGGTTCGCTATTATGGAGTATTGATAGAACTTATACTTGCATGGGTGCAAGATGTTTAAGAAGGTGGATAGATTCGCCACTATTAAACGTTAATGAAATTTATAAAAGACAAAATATAATTACAAACTTTATTGAATCTAAACAATTACGTACAGATACCCAAAATTTACTTAGGGCAATGGGGGATTTAGAAAGACTTGCTGGTAGAGCTTGTGCAGGTCATGCAAGTCCAAGAGACTTAATTGCAATAGCTGAAGGTTTAAAAAAATTGCCTAGACTAAAATCCATAATTGAATTATTTAAATATGATCTCCCAGATTGGACTGATCAATTAAAAAATATTGATGAAGGACTCTTAGAATTAGCTGATACTATAAGTTTTAAACTAATAGAAAATCCTCCTCTAAATATTAGTGAAGGAGGCATGATCCACGATGGTGTTGACAATATATTAGATGGTTTACGCAATTTAATGGATGATTACTCTGATTGGCTAAATAAAGAGGAATTAAAAGAAAGGAAAATTAGCAAAATTTCAAACCTAAAAATTCAATTTCATAAAAATTTTGGGTATTACATTTCTATAAATAGGTCAAAAGTAAATTTAGCTCCACAACATTGGATCAAAAGGCAAACTCTTACTAATGAAGAAAGGTATATTACTTCAGAAATTAAAAATAAAGAAAATAAGATTTTCCAAATAAAAAATAGAGCTTCCTCAAAAGAATATGAGATTTTCTGCGAATTAAGAAATATAGTTGCTGAAAAAACAAAGGAAATAAGATCAATCGCGAAATCCATAGCATCTCTTGATGCACTACTTGGTTTATCAATTACTTCAGTAGAAAACAATTTTATAAAACCTTCGTTAATACCAATAAATGATTCAATGACAAAAAATAGTACAAAAATTATCGCAGGAAGAAATCCAATTGTTGAGCAATTGTTAAGTGATAAAAAGTTTGTAGCAAACGATATCTCTTTTGATGAGACTCAAAAATTAATTATATTAACTGGTCCCAATGCAAGCGGAAAAAGTTGCTTTATAAGGCAACTTGGTTTAATACAAATTCTCACACAAATTGGTAGCTTTGTTCCTGCTAAGAATGCTGAAATCAAGATCGCAGATAGAATTTTTACAAGAATTGGGGCGGTTGATGATCAATCATCTGGACAATCAACATTTATGGTAGAAATGTCTGAAACCGCATCAATTCTAAATCAGGCAACTTCTAGCTCACTAGTTTTACTTGATGAGATAGGCAGAGGGACATCTACTTTTGATGGACTTTCAATAGCTTGGTCAGTAAGTGAATATCTTGCAAAAAAAATTCAATGTAATACTATTTTTGCTACGCACTATCATGAGCTTAATTATTTAAAAAATTCAAATACAAATATACAAAATTTTCAAGTTTTAGTAGAACAAAATAACGATCAGCTAATTTTTAGCCACAGGATTGTTAAAGGGGGCTCAAACAAAAGCTATGGCATAGAAGCAGCTAAATTAGCAGGTGTTCCAAAAGAAGTTATAGAAAAGGCAAAATCAGTTTTAAATTCTTTGGAAGGAAATAACAAATTAAATTATGATATTGAGTAGATTTTTGACATTTTTATAAAATAAATACTTTTTAAATAGTTTCCCTCAATAGGGCATTAACCGCAGCAGCTGCCATGGCAGCACCTCCTCTAGTTGAATCCAAAACAATTCTAGGAAGATCGGTAGAAATTAGTTTATTTTTGCTTTTCTCTACTCCAATAAATCCAACAGGCATTCCGATAATTAAACTAGGTAAATCTTTTGCATTCTCTAAAATATCAATCAAATAAGTTAACGCTGTAGGCGAACTACCAATAACTATAATAGGTGATTTGCTTCCAGAATTCATAGCTGATAACTCCTTCCAACCTTCACTTAAGCCATATGCAGTTTTAGTTAAGTTTGTATGATTATTTTTTCCAAACCACATTCTAGCGGTGAATACTTTATTCCTAGTTGTATTTTCTGCCATGGATTTTATTGCTGCCGCAGCCATATCAGTATCAGTTAAAATCGGAGCACCATTTTTAAGTGCCTGAAGGCCTTTTTCGCAAGCACCATCACTAAAATTTACAAGATTTTGAACTGAAAAATCTCCTGAAGTATGTACTAATCTTTCTAAAACTTTTGTTTCCAAATAATTTAAATCATTAACTTCTAAATGAGATTGAATGAATCTGATACTTTCCAAAAATATTGAATGATCTATTACCATTGAATTTAATTTGTGTTAAAAGTAATCATAGTTAATACAAGATTTTTTATTGAGCGATTATGCCAATACAAATATTATGGGGTAATGATTTAAATGCGCAAAATACATTTATAAAAGAATTAATTGAAAAAAAAGTATCCAAAGAATGGAAAGAAATAAACGTGACGAATTTAAATGGGGATGATGATGATCAATTAAATAAAGCTTTTGATGAAATTCTTACACCTCCTTTTGGAGACGGATACAGAATAATTACATTAAAAAATAATCCAATATTTACCAGAAAAAATGAGGCTTTAGGAACTAAATTTGAAAAAATTCATGGCAATATTCCCACAAATACTTATTTCATCTTACAAAGTATTAAAAAACCTGACTCAAGACTAAAGAGTACTAAATTTTTACAAAAACTTATCAAAAATAATTTAGCCAAAGAAAAATCATTTTCTCTACCAGAAATTTGGGACTATGAAGGACAAAAAAGATTTTTAGAAGATGCAGCAAATGAAATAAATATCAAAATTGATAAAAACGCTGCAGAATTAATTATTGACTCGGTTGGAAATGATAGTTTTAAATTAAAAAATGAATTAGCTAAAGCAAAAACATACCTTTCTGCAGTAGCGAATGATTCGAATTCACAACTTTTTCTAAAAACTCATGATGTAAAAAAAATATTTAATGATCATCAATCCAACATTTTCAAAATCATTGACCTTCTCTTACAAAAAAATATTAATAAAAGTCTTAATGAAATAAATTATTCTTTACAGAAAGGAGAGCCTGCTTTAAGACTAAATGCAGGTTTAATTAGTCAAATAAGAATCCATACAATTATAAAATTAACAGTTAATTCAGGAAACGATAACACACAAAAAATTTGTAATCTTGGAGGCATTTCTAATCCAAAAAGAATTTTTTTTATTCGAAAAAAAGTAGAAAATATATCGCAAGAATATTTAATTAATTTACTGAGTAACTTACTAGATATTGAATCATTACTAAAACAAGGTAATAATCCTAGAAATGTTTTTACCGAGAATTTAATTAATTTAAGTTAACCAAATTTTAAGTTTACGAATTTACATTATGATTTAAATATGGCTTTACTAGTAAAAAAATTTGGCGGTACTTCTGTCGGTGATATCAAAAAAATTAAAAATATTGCAAGTAGTATTTGTCATAGTAAAGAAGCAGGAAATGAAATTGTCGTGGTCGTCTCTGCAATGGGGAAAACTACAGATGATTTAAATTGTTTAGCAGAATCAATTAGTAAAAATCCTAATCGAAGAGAATTGGATATGCTTCTTTCAACCGGGGAGCAAGTCACCATAGCTCTTCTTTCAATGGCATTAAACGAGTATGGAATACCTGCAATTTCAATGACCGGGAGTCAGGTAGGAATTATTACTGAATCAATACATGGAAAAGCAAGAATTCTAGATATTAAAACAGATCGAATCCAGAATTATATAAATCAAGGTTTTGTAGTGGTAGTCGCAGGATTTCAAGGTGCAACATTAAGCCACACTGGATCAATGGAAATAACAACTTTGGGTAGAGGTGGTTCAGACACATCTGCAGTAGCTTTATCAACAGCTTTAGGAGCTGAGACTTGTGAAATTTATACAGACGTTCCAGGAGTTCTTACTACTGATCCAAGAATTGTTCCTAATGCAAAACTCTTAAATGAAATTAGCTGTGAGGAAATGCTTGAACTTGCGAGCGTCGGTGCTTCAGTTCTGCATCCAAGAGCAGTAGAAATTGCTCGCAATTATGGAATTAAATTATGCGTCAAATCAAGCCAAAGTGACTCAGATGGGACTCTCCTAGAAAGTCAAATCCAACCTCTCCCGCTAAAAAGAGGAAGCTTAGAATTAACAAAAACAGTCAATAGTCTTGAAGTATTGGATAACCAAGCAGTATTCAGTCTCTCAAATATACCTGATAGGCCTGGAATTGCTGCACAAATATTTGAAAAACTATCAGAAGCAAGTATTAATGTAGATTTAATTATTCAAGCGACAAATGATGGAAATAATAACGATATTACATTTACTGTTGGTGAATTAGAAGTTAAAAAAACTGCAGAACAATGTGAACTTATAACAAGTCAATTAGGAGGAAAATACAACTTGAAAACAAACATGACTAAATTGAGTATTCAAGGAGCAGGCATTATGGGTAGACCAAGTGTTTCAGCTGACTTATTTGATACTTTATCTCAAGCAAATATAAATGTCAGATTAATAGCTACTAGTGAAATTAAAGTCAGCTGCGTAATTGAAATTAATAATATCCCAAAAGCTATTAGATTTGTTGCTGAGAAATTTAAGTTATCCGATACACAAATATTTGTTAATCCAATCAACAAAAAACAAGATCAACCTGAAGTAAGAGGAATTGCATTAGATAAAAATCAAGTTCAAGTAAGTTTACGAAAACTGCCTGATCGTCCAGGAGTTGCAGCATCGATATGCTTAGCGTTAGCTGAAAATAATTTACTTTTTGATACTATCGTGCAATCTGAAAGAATTTCTTCTTTAAAAACTAAGGATATTAGTTTTACAATGAACAAGCAAGATAGAGAAAAAGCTAACTTAGTTTTTGAAGCCTTAACAAAAAAATTACCGGGATCGTACATTGAAGATGGCCCTGCGATAGCCAAAGTAAGTACTGTAGGGGCGGGAATGGCATTTAAGGTTGGAACGGCTGGAAAAATATTTAGAGCATTGGCTGACCAAAATATCAATATTGAAATGATTGCCACTAGTGAAATCAGGACTTCATGTATTGTCTTAGAAAAAGATTGTGACAAAGCAGTTAATGCGATTCATAATCATTTCGAATTAGAAAAATAAGTTCTTTTTAATTATTTCTTGCCAATTTTTGTCTTAATTTTTTGATTCTATCCCTCAAATTTGCTGCTTCTTCAAAATTTAACTCTTTTGCAGCATCTTTCATTTTAATTTCTAACTTTTCTATTAAGTCAGGCAATTCTTCGAGCAAACATTGATTATCACTGGAACTGAGAATTGCTTCAGTTTTGGTATTCACTATATTTATTAAATCTTTAGATAAACCACCAGCATCTAGTTTTCTGGAAAGTTCTAGAAAAGATAATATTGAATTTTCTATTTTTTTGCCTGCGGGTTTTGGAGTAATACCATTGACTTGGTTATATTTTTTTTGAATAGTTCTTCTTCTTTCAGTTTCAGATATTGCTCTTTTCATTGAATCTGTGAAGTTATCTGCATAAAGCAAAGCAACACCTTCAACATGTCTTGCAGCTCTTCCTATTGTTTGAATCAATGACCTTTCAGCCCTAAGAAAACCTTCTTTATCAGCATCTAAAATGGCAACTAACGATACTTCAGGAAGATCAAGTCCCTCTCTTAATAAATTAACTCCTACCAGAACATCATATTCACCCATTCTGAGGTCTTGAATAATTTCAATCCTTTCAATTGAATGGATTTCAGAATGCAAATATCGAACTCTTACTTTATTTTCAGATAAAAAATCAGTTAGATCTTCAGCCATTCTCTTGGTAAGTGTTGTCACTAGCACTCGTTGATTCTTTTTAGCTCTAATTCTTATTTCAGATAACAGATCTTCTATTTGGCCCTCACTAGGTCTTACATCAATTACAGGATCTAATACCCCAGTTGGTCTTATAACTTGCTCAATAAATTCACCATCACATTGATCTAATTCCCATTGACCCGGAGTTGCACTTATAAATAATGTCTGTTTTGATTTTTCCCAAAACTCTTCACATTTTAAAGGTCTATTATCTGCAGCACTGGGCAATCTAAAACCATGATCTATTAAAACTTTTTTTCTAGATTGATCACCGTTGTACATCGCATGAAGTTGAGGACATGTTACATGACTCTCATCAACTACCAACAACCAATCTTTGGGAAAGTAATCTATTAAGCATTCTGGCGGTGAACCTTCCTCCCTGCCTGATAAATGACGAGCATAATTCTCAACTCCATTACAATAACCGACCTCTTTGAGCATTTCTAAATCATATTTTGTGCGTTGTTCTAGACGTTGAGCCTCTAATAATTTTCCTTCGTATCTAAATTTATCTAGTTGAGTTTTTAATTCTCTTCTAATAGCACTTATTGCACTCTCAAGTCTTTCTTTTGGGGTCACAAAATGCTTCGCTGGGTAAACGCTAACTTGTTCCAAACTTTCAAGTATTTCTCCTGTAGTAGGGTCGACATATCTAATAGCTTCAACTTCATCACCAAATAATTCGATTCTAATTAATCTATCCTCATAAGCTGGACCGATTTCTAAAACATCACCTTTAATTCTGAATCTACCTCTAGTAATTTCAATATCATTTCTAGTATATTGATTTTCAACGAGAGACCTCAAAGAAGAACGTAGATTTATTGATTTTCCCACTTCAAATTTAACTGCAGCTTTTAAATACTCACTCGGTATGCCAAGACCATAAATACAACTTATTGAGGCTACAACAATTACATCTTTTCTTTCAAATAATGAGCGTGTTGCAGAATGCCTAAGCATATCTATTTCTTCATTAATTGAAGCTGTTTTGGCTATATAGGTATCACTGACGGGTACATAAGCTTCAGGTTGATAATAATCGTAGTAAGAAATGAAGTACTCAACAGCATTTTTTGGAAAAAATTCCCTTAATTCGTTACATAGTTGTGCAGCTAACGTTTTGTTATGGGCTAATACTAATGCTGGTCTTCCTGTTTGTTGAATTACATTCGCAATAGTAAATGTTTTACCAGTTCCAGTAGCTCCTAAAAGAGTCTGAAACTCTTTACCAGTATTTACGCCTTTAACTAATTTTTTAATAGCTTCTGGTTGATCTCCATTTGGTTGGTAAGGGGCTTGAAGCTTATAGTTGTTCATCAACCTAGTAGCAAAAGGGTATTGCTATACTAAGAAATTTTTTCTCTAATTATTGAATTTTTCAAAGATTCTTTTAAGCCCCTAACAACCGCAATCATCGATATTAAATCATCTAATTTATTAACTACAGATCCAACGCCAACTGCTGAAGCTCCAGAGGATATTGCTAGTGGACAAGTTACTTGGCTTAATCCAGAAGCACTCATGATTGGTATATTCAAAGATTGTTTCTTAAATTCTTGATGAATTGCATAGGTAGCTGCAAGAGTTGGTACTGATTTTTCAAAAAAGCCTTGAATTCCTGAAGAGTAAGGAGTAGAACTGGTGCCACCTTCTGTTTGAATAATATCAACACCTTCTTCCACTAGCTTTATAGCAAGATCAACTTGTTTATCAATAGGCATAGTATGAGGAACAGTTACTGATAAAGGAACATTAGGCAATAAATCCCTCGTCTCTTTTGTAATGTTTAAAACTTTTTTATCTGAAAAATTAATGCCTTTTTCATAAAAAGTATCATAATTTCCTATTTCAATTAATGATGCTCCTGCTTTTACAGAATCTTGAAAAGATTTAGGCACTACTGAACTCACACAAACAGGTAGTGTTGAATTCTTAAGTGCTAAATCAACTAGTTCAGGTTTGCAAGCAATATCGACAAGATCTGCACCTCCTAATGAAGCAGCCTCAACAATTATTTTCACAGATTGAAAATCGAAATTATTCAATCCTGAAATAACTTTCAGTAAGGATTTGCTTCTTAACTCGTTTTTGATTTTTTGTGGCAAAAGATTAATCAGACTCATTTACTTAATGAATTTATTACCTGATTGTGACATTGTTTTAATAAAACAGTGCATTTTTTAAAAAATATTATCTGAGCAACACAAAATGACTGATAAAAAATTAACTCAGAAAAATTGGTCATCATGGCATCATCAGCTTCATAAGGAGATTCTTACTAAAAAAACATTAATTCCCAAAGGATCCAATATTTTAATAAGTGTTTCCGGGGGTCAAGACTCAATGGCCTTATTAACCCTAATTAATGACCTAAAAAAACTACATAATTGGTCTATTAGTGTTTGGCATGGTGATCATCAGTGGCACGAAAAATCATCACTATATGCTCTTGAATTAAAAGAGTATTGCGAAGAAAAAAATATTTCATTCTATTTTGATCAAGCAAATAAAGAAAGTATTTCTTCAGAAGAAAAAGCACGAGAATGGAGATATAAAAAATTATGTGAAAGAGCTAAAACTTTATTAAATACAAACCTGCAAAAACATTATATTTATTTATTAACTGGCCACACGAGTAGTGATAATGCAGAAACATTTATCCTCAATTTATCTAGAGGAAGCAATTTTGCAGGTCTGAGTAATATTGAGGGTAAAAGATTAATAGAAAATGAAATTTTTTTAATAAGACCAATATTAATTTTCAGTAGGGAAGATACAAAACAATTTTGCCATGATATGAAGATCCCAGTCTGGGAAGATCCTACAAATTCAGATCTTAAATTAAAAAGAAATTTAGTAAGAAAAAAAATTATTCCTGCCTTAGAAGTTATCTATCCTGGTTGTTCTGAAAGGATAAATAATTTTTCCCAAAAAATGAGTCAATACAATAATGAACGTAATGATCTTAGTGAACTAGCGTATTTATATTGTAAAGATGTAAAAGGTATCGATAGGAATCTCCTAAATGGTATGTGTATTGAAGCGAGGTGCACAATCTTAAATAGATTTTTAAAAGAAATATCTGCAAAACAATGTAGTTCTAAAAACCTGACAAAATTAGCAACTTCAATTTATGAAAAAAATAAAGGTCAAATTAATCTGCAAGAGTTTTTAAAAATTGTTTGGGACAAAAACTTTATAAATTTTGAAAAAAGTTAAGATGTTACAGTAGATCTTCTTCTTCTTGTTCTACCTTCAAATGAATCTTCGTTAGAAGTCTCCGCTGATGGATTCTGTGAAACTTTTGGACTTTTTTGGGTATTTTGTGGGTTATTTGAACTATTAGAATGATTATTGTTTGATTTCTTATGGTAATTATTTCTATTTCTATTGGAGAAATTTTGCTCTTCGGTAATCTTTGGAATATAAGCACGAGTTCCACTTGGAGCAGGTTGAACTAAACACAAAATAAGTGGTTCAACTTGTAATTCTCTTCTCATTCTTCTCGATAAACCATTTTCAATTTCTCTTTGTACACCAATCCAATCTACCTCGAAATTATTTGGCCCAGTTTGTCTGGATAATTGTTTCCATCTATTTTCTAAGACCCAGCTTATTTCACGTTCTGTCCACATAGACATTTTTCTTGGCTCTGCTGTAGTAACAACTCCTCTTAAATTAACTCTGGGAGGCGCAACCATCTTCCCATCTGTACTAATAGGAGCTAAAACAGTTACTACACCATCCCCAGCTAATTGCTGCCTTTCCTTTAATACTCGAGCATCTACTATCCCGTTTCGTGAGTTATCAAGCAGTTCAACACCAGCTTTTACAGGATCACCCTTTTGAATAGAATTAGGTGTTAACTCAACTACATCTCCATTTTCAATAATTAAAATATTGTCCTTGGGAACCCCCATAGTTTGTGCACTCTTGCCATGACAAACAAGCATTCTATGTTCTCCATGAACAGGAACAAAAAACTTAGGTTTTGCGAGTGCCAACATTAACTTTTGATCTTCTTGAAAACCATGACCAGAAACATGAATATTCTCACCCTTTCCATAAACAACCTTTGCTCCGAGTTTCATTAATCTATCTATTGTATTAACAACAGAAATAGTATTACCAGGAATTGGGCTAGCTGAAAATATTACAGTATCAGTAGTCTTAAGACGAACATGCTGATGTTCACCACGAGAGATTCTGCTTAACGCTGCTAAGGGTTCTCCTTGACTTCCCGTCATTAATAATAAAGTCTCCCTGTCTGGCAAATCTCTAATTTGCTTGATAGGAACAAACAAATCATCTGGGCATTTCATATAACCGATATCTCTCGCCTTAGCAATAACATTTATCATAGATCTACCTAACAAACCGACCTTTCTTCCATGTTTCATGGCCAATTCTAAGATCATTGTCACTCTATGAACAGAACTAGCAAAAGTGGTAAGGATAACTCGTTCTTTTGCCTCTGCAATATGTTTTTCTAAAGAGGGATATATAGTCTTCTCAGAAGGACAAAAACCTGGAACTTCGGCATTAGTCGAATCACTGAACATGCATAAAACACCCTTCTCTCCATAATGCACCATTCTTTCAATATCAAATTGCTCTCCATCTACTGGCATATGATCAAACTTAAAATCACCCGTGAAAATAATTGTGCCAACAGGTGTTGTAACTGCTAAAGAAAAGCTATCGCAAATAGAATGGGTATTTCGAATAAATTCAACAGAAAAATGTTGTCCTACTTTTACAACATCTCTTGGATTTACTGTCTGTATAGTTGTTCTATCAGATACCCCTGCTTCCTCCATTTTTCCTCTAAGCATTGACATTGCCAGTCTTGGACCATAAATAATCGGAATATTAAAATGCTTTAGATGATGAGAAATACCTCCAATATGATCTTCATGCCCGTGAGTGACAATCATTCCTTTTATTCTTCTTTGGTTTTCTTTTAAAAAGGTTGTATCAGGCATAACAACGTTTACGCCATGCATACCATCAGAGGGGAAAGCTAGGCCAGCATCAACAAGCATTAATTCATCACCATATTCAAAAACGCAAGTATTTTTTCCTATTTCATGCAGTCCTCCAAGAGGTATTACTCGTAGAGCTGGCGTATTACTTTTAGATCTAGATGAATCATGAGTAGATCTATTTACAGTTGAATTTGTACTTGATTGCATAATTTTGAAATTTATGAAGGCCTGCTTGTAATCAAATAAGGTTTATTTAAATTTAATTATCAAGTTAAATATAATCCCTATTATAGGGATTTCAGGATAAAAGATAGTTCCTTTTTCATGTCATTGGTTAATGGTGACAAAGGACTTCTAGGATTACCTACATTCCATCCCGAAAGCTCCAATGCAGCCTTAATTGGGATTGGATTAGTAGTCATAAAGAGTGCTTTAAAAAGAGGCTGAAGTTTTTCATGAATAGCAAGCGCATTGGAAACTTTTCCACTTTGAAAGGAATTAATCATTTCTTTCAATTGCAATCCAACCAAGTGACTTGCAACGCTTACTACTCCTACAGCACCTACAGATAACATTGGAAGCAACAATGAATCGTCGCCACTATATACAGAGAGTTCAGAACCACAAATAGCTCTTAATTCTGTTACTTCTTCTATTCTACCGCTTGCAGCTTTAATACTGAGAATATTTGAGAAATCCATAAGTTTCTTCACAGTATCAGGTAATAAATTGCATCCTGTCCTTCCTGGAATGTTATAAAGCATAAGAGGCAAATCCTTTGCAGAATTAGCAATAGAACTGAAATGTTTAAAAAGACCTTCTTGAGGTGGCTTGTTGTAATAAGGAACAACGACCAAAGCACCGTCAGCACCAGAGTCATAGGCTTTTTTTGTAGCTTCCACAGCCTCGCTTGTACAGTTACTACCAGTGCCAACTATGACTTTACAGGCTGCATCTAAGGATCCTTTTACCGCAATAAACAAATCATGCTGTTCTGCCCATGAAAGAGTAGGAGATTCTCCAGTAGTACCACATAGCACAATTCCATCGGACCCATTCTCAAAAAGATAATTTGATAGTTTTATAGCTAGTTCATAATCTACATTTCCATTTTCAGTGAATGGAGTAACCATTGCAGTCAATATTCTTCCAAATAGTGGATTATTACACTCAGTTTTGTCTTTAATCATTTTTTTGGAATTAATAACTCAGCTATTTGAACAGCATTAAGAGCTGCTCCTTTTCTTATTTGATCTCCACATAACCATAATTCTAATCCATTAGGCTGACTTATATCAGTTCTTAGCCTACCAACAGCAACATTGTCCCTTCCCATAACGTCATTTGGCATAGGAAATCTATTATTTTTGTAATCCTCAATAATTTCAATTCCAGGAGATTTTTTTAATTCTTCAAGAGCATCTTTAGGCTCAACTACACCAGCAAATTCAATATTGATCGATTCAGAATGTGCTCTTAGTACTGGGACTCGAACACATGTAGCGGAGAGCTTTAAATCAGCTATTTTTAAAATTTTTCTAGTCTCATTAACCATTTTCATCTCTTCTTCGCAGTAATTATTTGCAAGCATGGGTGAATTATGCAAAAACAAATTAAAAGCCAGTGAGTATGGCAAAACTTCACTTTTTTGAGGATTACCCAGAAGATATTTTTCAGTTAAAAGTTTTAGTTCTTCCATCGCCAATTGACCTGCACCACTTACGGATTGATATGTCGAGACAACAACTCTTTGAATAGTCGAAAGTTTATTTAACGGAGCTAAAACTAATGTCAGCAAAATGGTAGTGCAGTTTGGATTCGCTATTACCCCATCATGATTAATTACGTCACTACCATTAACTTCAGGAACTATAAGAGGTACATTATTATCTAATCTGAAAGCACTTGAATTATCTATTAATAAAGCATTTTGTTCCATAATGGTAGATAACCATTTTTTTGAAATACTTCCACCGGCTGAAGCTAAAACTAAATCAAGATTCAGAAATTCTTCCTTAGTTGTTTTTTTTGTAACTAATTCTTCACCTTTCCAAATAATTTTTTTTCCTTCTGAACGCTCTGATGAAAGCAAGACCAATTCTGATATTGGGAAATCACGTTGTTCAAGAATTTTGAGTAATTCAGATCCCACAGCACCTGAAGATCCTAAAACAGCAACTTTTAATGGCCTATTAGGCAAAAACGGAGATTGTCTCACACCTTAAAATGATTTTTATAAATAGATTGACTATTTTTTTTACTTTATCAAAAAAATAACTTTCAAGGAAATCACATGATGTGAAATAATTAAGTTTCGGCTTTTAGTAATAAATAAAAAATGGCTAAAGAAGCTTTAATAGTCAAAACAACTCCTCTGCCTCAAAGCAGAATCTCATTTGAATTAGAAATACCATCTGAGACATGCAAAACTTGTATAAATGAAACAATCAGTTCTATCAGTCGTTCGGCTAAAATTCCGGGATTTAGACTTGGCAAAATTCCCAAACAAGTCTTAATCCAAAGGATTGGTATAACACAATTACATGCTTCTGCTCTAGAAAAAATTATTGATAAATCATGGCAAGAAGCGTTAAAAATAAAATCCATAGAGCCACTAAGTGAGCCAGAATTGGTAGATGGATTTGAATCTTTACTTGCAAAGTTTAGTCCTGAAAAATCACTCAAGGTTACTCTTCAAACTGATGTTGCCCCAAAATTAAAACTTAAAAAATCCAAAGGACTAAGTGTTGAAATATCAAAAACAAAGTTTGATCCTAAGTCAATAGATGAAGCTCTAGAAAAATCTAGAAATCAGTTTGCAAACATCATTCCAGTTACCAATAGAGCAGCAAAATTAGGAGATATTGCTGTGGTTAGTTTCAAAGGAAAATATAAAGATTCTGGTAAAGCTATTGATGGTGGAACAAGTGAATCAATGGATCTTGAGTTAGAAAAGAACAAAATGATTCCCGGTTTCGTTGAGGGAATCGTAAAAATGAAAATTGGTGATAGTAAAACACTTAACCTTAAATTTCCTGAAGATTATTCTCATGAGGATTCAAGAGGCAAAGAGGCAATCTTTGAAATAAATCTAAAGGATCTTAAGGAAAAAGAATTGCCTGAACTTAATGATGATTTTGCAAAACAGTCTGGCAACAAAGAATCATTAAAAGAGTTAAAGAAAGATATTGAAAAGCAACTTAAAGACAATTTTGAAAAAACTCAAAAAGATATCAAAATTGAAGCTTTACTAGATGCCTTAACAAACGAATTGGTTGCTGAAATTCCAAAATCTATGATTGATATAGAAGTGAGGAATAATATTGAACAAACTGCTCAAAGATTTGCTCAACAAGGTCTTGATGTTAAATCTACCTTCACTCCGGAATTAGTTAAGTCATTAGCAGAGTCCACAAGGCCTCAAGCTGAAAAAAATGTTCAAAGAAATTTAGCTTTAAAAGCATTAGCTGAAACAGAAAACATAAAAGTTGAGAAAGATGAAATTGATTTAAAAATGAAAGAGTATGAAGATGCAATCTCTCAATCTTCAAAACAAATAGATATTAAAAAATTAACAGAAGTAATAGCTAACGATTTACTCAAAGAAAAATTAATAATTTGGCTTGAAGAAAATTCTGAAGTAAAAGAAAAAACTGCAAAAACTTCTAAAGCTACCAAAATCTCCAAAACTACAAAAACTACCAAAACTACAAAAAATACAAAAACTCAAAATCAAAAAGAAAAAAAATAATTTATGAAATTTCCTACTAATTAAACAAAAACCCCTTAAATTATTTATAAGACGAAAATTAATTTGTGAACTCAGAAAAAAAACATTTAATCCAAAGCTCAATCAGTTCTTACAAAAGTAATAATAAAACTATTGCTGCTATTCCTACTGTTATAGAACAATCAGGTAGAGGAGAAAGAGCTTTTGATATATATTCAAGACTATTGAGGGAGAGAATAATTTTTTTAGGTACTGGAATTAATGATCAAGTATCTGATTCACTTGTTGCGCAATTATTATTTCTTGAAGCTGAAGATCCTGAAAAAGACATACAAATATATATTAATTCTCCTGGAGGCTCAGTAACTGCAGGAATGGCCATATACGATACTATGCAACAAATATCCCCTGATGTAGTGACAATATGCTTTGGAGTAGCGGCAAGCATGGGGGCTTTTCTACTTTCTGGAGGAGCAAAGGGGAAAAGATTGGCTTTACCTAATTCTAGGATTATGATTCATCAACCTCTGGGTGGTGCACAAGGTCAAGCAGTAGAGATTGAAATACAAGCTAAAGAAATACTCTTTCTCAAGAAAACATTAAATTCGCTTTTAGCAGAACATACTGGTCAACCTTTAGAAAAAATTAATGAGGATACAGAAAGAGATTACTTTCTATCTCCCTCAGAAGCAGTCGAATATGGATTAATTGATAAAGTTATCAAAAAATGACAAGGGATACTGATTTTTTAAGAATATGATGACGAATCGATATTTATAAGCAATCCTAGTGAATAAGGAATATTTAACACCTTTCACTTTTCAACTTATAATCGATGGCTAAATTCGACGCCCATCTTAAATGTTCATTTTGCGGGAAATCACAAGACCAAGTAAGAAAGCTTATAGCTGGTCCTGGGGTTTATATCTGTGATGAGTGCATAGATCTTTGTAATGAAATTCTTGATGAAGAACTACTTGATAATCAAGCGAACACAAACAACTCTCCGCAAGTAAAAAAGAAATTACCAACTGATAATCCAAAAAAATCTGTTCCTTTAGAATTAACCTCAATTCCTAAGCCATTAGAAATTAAAAGTTTTCTAGATAATCAAGTTGTTGGACAAGAATCTGCAAAAAAAATATTATCAGTAGCCGTATACAATCACTACAAGCGATTAGCTTGGAAAATTAAAGAAGATAGTAAAAATAACAATGGAACAGATTCACAAGCAACTAAATTACAAAAATCAAACATTTTACTCATCGGCCCTACTGGAAGTGGAAAAACATTATTGGCGCAAACTTTAGCAGAGTTTCTGGATGTTCCTTTTGCAGTAGCTGATGCAACGACTTTGACAGAAGCTGGATATGTTGGGGAGGATGTTGAAAACATACTTTTAAGACTTCTACAGAAATCAGAAATGAATGTAGAACTAGCTCAAAAAGGAATTATTTACATTGATGAAATAGATAAAATTGCGAGAAAAAGCGAGAATCCTTCAATTACTAGAGATGTCTCCGGTGAAGGAGTACAGCAAGCATTATTAAAAATGCTTGAAGGAACAATTGCTAATGTGCCACCTCAAGGCGGAAGAAAACATCCTTATCATGACTGCATCCAAATTGATACGAGTCAAATACTATTTATTTGTGGAGGAGCTTTTATAGGTTTAGAGGATATCGTTCAAAAGCGTATGGGTAAACACTCTATAGGATTTACTACCAATTCAGATCAAAACAAAGTTGATACAAAAAAAATAGTAGACCCAAGAGATTCCCTGAAAAATTTAGAATTAGATGACTTAGTGAAATATGGCCTAATTCCAGAATTTATTGGAAGAATTCCAGTTTGTGCTGTATTAGATCGTCTTACTAAAGA
The DNA here is from genome assembly GCA_003213235.1 of Prochlorococcus sp. AG-424-P18. Classification (GTDB taxonomy): domain Bacteria; phylum Cyanobacteriota; class Cyanobacteriia; order PCC-6307; family Cyanobiaceae; genus Prochlorococcus_A. Next base: position 80,655 of record QCNJ01000002.1, read on the forward strand.
AACTTTAGAATCTATTTTGACTCAACCAAGAGATGCATTAGTAAAGCAATTCAAAACTTTGCTAAGTATGGATAATGTTGAATTATCATTTGAGCCTGATTCTGTTGAAGCAATAGCAAATGAAGCATACAAAAGAAAAACAGGTGCAAGAGCATTAAGATCAATCATTGAAGAGCTAATGCTAGACATAATGTACACTTTGCCTTCTGAAGAAAATGTAAAAGAATTCACAATTACGAAAAAAATGGTAGATAATTTGTTCTCATCTAAAATTGTTAAACTACCTTCAGGATCAAAAAGAATCATTAAAGAGTCTGCATAAAATTAGAGTTTAATTTTTTTAATTGAATCCCTAATTTTTCTAATCAATGAACAATAAATGCCAAATATACATAAGCCTTTTCATCAAAAATATAGACCAAACAACTTAGACGAACTGGTTGGGCAAAAATTTATATGCATTACACTCAAACAAGCTCTATTAACAAAAAAAATTGCTCCTGCATATCTTTTTAATGGTCCAAGAGGCACTGGAAAAACATCAAGTGCAAGAATATTTGCAAAATCTCTAAATTGCCAGGCATTCGACCAACCTACGATAACTCCTTGTTGTAAATGTGACTTATGTAGACAAATTACAGATGGGAGCGCTCTAGATATTATCGAGATTGATGCAGCATCAAATACAGGAGTAGAAAATATAAGAGAAATTATAGAAAGAGCGAGATTTGCACCTACTCAAGCGAGATGGAAAGTCTACGTAATTGATGAATGTCATATGCTTTCAACGGCAGCTTCAAATGCTTTACTAAAAACTATTGAAGAACCTCCCTCAAGAGTTGTATTTATACTTGCGACGACAAATCCTGAGAGAGTATTAAATACAATAAAAAGTAGATGCCAAAAGTTTGATTTTAGAAGAATAAGCCCTAATGATATTTTTCAACATTTATCAGAAATCGCCGAAAAAGAATCCATTGAGTACGAAGTTCAGGCATTAAAAATGATTGCAAAAAGGTCTAATGGAGGTATGAGAGATGCACAAAGCCTCCTCGAACAATTGAATCTTTTGCCAGAAGGGATAACAATTAATAATATCCAAAACCTCCTAGGAGAAGTATCAGAAAGTGAATTAACAAATCTGATTAAATCATTGGTTGAGAATAATCCAGAGTCATTAATTGACACCTGCAACAAATTATATGATGCCGGAAACGAACCTCTTCAAATAATTACCGGATTATTGAATATAACAAGAGATCTACTATTACACACTGCAAATAATAAATATTCAGATCTTTACTATACGTCTGATGAATTTCGAGATGAGTTAGACAAAATCTCAAAAACAATAAATAAATCAACAATAATTAGTTGGCATAATAATCTGAGAAATATTGAATATCAAATCAAATCAAGTGATAATCCAAGGCTTTGGTTTGAAATACATTTAACTAGTCTTCTGGGTAGTCAAGAGATAAATAGTTTTGAAAATAAACAAGAACGTAAAAATAATACGACTGAAGAGAAGCATGAAAGTAGAAAAAACATTCCAATTAATAAAGAAAATATTTCAGATGAGATTCCAAAACCAAGTATCCAAGAAGAGATAACTCGCAAGGAATTGATCGAAAAAAAAGACGAAAAATTTGAAGTTCTTGAAAAAGAAAGTATTGAAAATATTTCTGATAATAACCAAAATAATCCTAGATCAAATTTAAAAGATAAATGGGAATTAATTCTTTCTAAAGTAGAGTTACCATCAACAAGAATGTTACTTTCACAACAAGCCGAACTTGAAAGTTTTGATTCGGAGAAAATCACAATTGCATTATCTCCAAACTGGGAAAGTATGATAAAAAGCAGAAAAGTTATAATTGAAAATACTGTAAAAAAAATATTTGGAAATGGAATAATACTTAATTTTTCAACCAAACAATTAAATAAAAGTAACCCAACAAACACTCCAGAAATAACCCAAAATGAAGTAAATAACTTCCAACCAATAAAAAAAATAGAACCAAAAACTAATTCGTCAACAAAAATATCTAACAAGGAGACTTATGATGATAGTTCAAAAAACCTAGCAAATTTTTTTAATGGAGAAATTATAGACCTTGATGAATAGATTACACTCCAGTATGAAGAGTCTTTCGCCAGAGTATTTTTTTGGGAAAAATAGACATCTTAATAGTTACCCAAGGGATTACTAAAAACCAATGCGATAAATAAAAAACCGATACAAATACCATCAAAAAATTGCTTTTTTGCAAAACAGGAACTTCACTTTTACAAGAAGAACCGTACCAAAAAGCAATTCCAGATAACATAAAAGCTGTAAATGAAATAGGCCAGTAAATTGGTGAATCTAAAAAAGCAATACTGAAAACTAAATCAAAAACAGAAATGATTGGTAATGCATATTGCAAGATGAAAAAGTAAGTTAAATCAAATTTCTGCAAATAATCAATTTTATTAGTAAATAATTGATCTCCATAATCGAAGAATCTTTGCAACCCCCCCTCTGCCCATCTTTGCCTTTGCGCTAATAAAGCATTTAAATTCTCAACTGCCTCCTCCATGACAGGAGGATCCCATAAGATTCCAATTCTAGATTTTGATAATAATAATCTTAAACTCAAATCAAGATCATCTGTAACTGTATCTTCATTAAAAGAACCACATGCTAATAATGTGTCTTTCTTAATTAATTGACCATTTCCCCTTAATTCGGAAACTCCAGCAACTGATAATCTTCCATATTGAAAGATTGCATCCATAGCCATCTCCATTGACTGACAAGAAGTTAAAAAATTCTTACTTACGTTAGTTACTGATTTTCTTAGTTGAACTGCAGACCAATCACCCTCTTCTACAAAACTAAATAACCTTATCAAAGAATCTTGTTTTAATTCAGCATCAGCATCCAAAACTAATAACCATTCGCCATGGGTAAATTTCAAGGCATAATTCAAAGCTCCTGACTTTCCTCCTCCTGCATTTGGAGAACGACTTATGACTTTTAGCTCGTCATATTGTCTAGATAATCGATCTAAAATTAAAGGCGTCTTATCAGAACTACCATCATCGATTATGTAAATATTTAATTTATTTGTTGGATAATCTAAACTAAATAATCTTTCAACTAATCTTGATATAACATTTTCTTCATCTCTAGCTGCGACCAAAATATCAAGCAAAGGTAACTCTTTATTGCTAATTCTTCCACTTACAGTATTTAAAACGTTGTTCCTTTTGAAATTTCTAGAAATAACTATTAAACCGTAAAAAACAATCACAAAAGAAAGAGTCAATATTATGTAAAAGAAATTTTCGATATCGTTAGCATGAGGAATAAAAGCTACTAAAAAACAAGCACTAAGAAATATAAACGACTTCAATCTTCGATTTTTATAAAAACCCTTACTCATAAAAGTAAATTATTAATTACTTAACTTCCATTGAGATAATATCTCAAATTTTTTTAGTTTTGCATTTCGATAGTAATGATTCAATATTTGTTCATAAGAGAATCCTAATTTAGCCATTTCAATTGCTCCGGACTGAGATAAACCTACACCATGACCGAAGCCTCCTCCTCTCAAAAGCCATAAATCATCATTTAATTTATTAATAGTAAACAAATTACTAGGTATAAAATTTAATACTCGTCGAATATCATCTTTAACAAGAAAAATAGATTTATTATCCTTGTCCGTTTGTATTTCCAATTTTGTCACTCTGCCACTAGATCCTCGTTCAATAGAATTTAAATCGAAAACATCTTCATTAACATTTATAAGTTTGTTTTTAATTAACTTTTCTTTAATTTCAAGACTAGAAATTTTCTTATTCCATCGAAAAAGAGAATGATTACTCCCATAAAACTGTTTTTTATCAAAATCTAAAAAATTATTTAAATAAGATTCATTTGTAATTGGAAGTTTAAAAATTTTATTTAATGATTTTGAACCATCAATGAATGAATTGAAATAAGAATAATCTTGAATTTGCCAAGACTCACCTGCAGTAGCAGATACTCCACCATTAGAACCATGGTAAAAAGCATTTATTGGTTGATTCTCATGAGTGAGAATTAAATTTGAAGTTTCGTCTATGGCTTTTTGTACGTTTTTATATGAAATTTCAGAAGGCTTATAAACTTGGCATTGAGTGCTTATACACAAATGATATTTATCCATATTAAATCTATCAGAATTAAATATGCCCCAAGTTCTTGCAATAACTGCTTGAGCCTTGAGTGCTTCTAAAGGAGAATTTGGTCCAATTTCATATGGCAAAACACCTGCCAAATAGTCATCAAATTCAATTTTTTGAACTAAGGTCCAAGTTCCATATAAATCCTTTATTAAATAAAAATTTTTGCCAAAATTAACACCATTTATTTTTATTTTCTCTTCAGAATAAATATATATAGGACCTTCAAGTTTCATACCACTGTAGTCATTTCTAAGCACAGGAGTAATTTGAAAATTTTTTATTTTTCTGAAAATCTCATTTTTTAATTCAAACTCTGGCAGATCATCTTGAAATGGAATCCATACTTCCCAATTTTTAGGATAGGCAACAGTCGTCTCAAATCCTTTATCTCTTAGTTTCTCTGCTTGTTTTTTTGCCGATTCATAGCTAGCAAAAGGACCAAAAACAATTCTTTCAATTGTTTTTGGATTTTTGAGGGGAATATCCACCCAGGTAATATTTATCTGTTTTGATTTATGTTTAATACCGTTGGACGATATCAAGTTTAAAAAACCTTTATTAGTTGTAAAGTTTATATTCTTTTTCTCCGAAAAACTATCATTCTCTCCGCCTAAATATTGCTTTAAACCAATTAAAAATTTTCCTTTTTTAATTTCATTATTGAGTTCAACCTTTAGCAATTCCTCTCCTTTTGCATTTAAAATAAATTTAGTGTTTATTATTAAAAGAGAAATACAGCCTAAAAATAAGTTTAAAAAGGGAAATTTAAGTTTCATAAATTAGAACTTTCCTTATCAATTAAAAACTTTAATTTGCACCAATGCGTATAAAGGTTTAGATTATTCTAATTAAACACATTTGACTTAAATGTCTAAACTAAAAACTCGTAAATCAGCTGCCAAAAGATTTAAAGCTACTGCGACGGGTAAATTCATGAGAAGAAGAGCTTTCCATAATCATTTACTTGATCATAAAAGTTCAAAATTAAAAAGACATCTATCAACAAAAGCCGTAGTTGATGAAAGAGATGCTGATAATGTAAGATTAATGATTCCATACGCATAAATCTTTAACCAATTTTTATTAGATATTCATGGCACGGGTAAAAAGAGGCAACATAGCCAGAAAAAGAAGAAACAAAATCTTAAATCTTGCAAAAGGTTTTAGAGGCGGCAACAAAAATCTTTTCAGAACTGCAAACCAAAGAGTTATGAAAGCTCTTTGTAATGCTTATAGGGATAGAAGAAGAAGAAAAAGAGATTTCAGAAGACTTTGGATCTCTAGAATTAACGCATCTGCGAGGATAAATGGGACAAACTATAGCAAGTTAATAAATGGGATGAAAAATGAAGAAATTATCATTAACAGAAAAATGCTTGCTCAATTAGCCTTAAACGATCCTAAGTGTTTTGAAAAAATTGTTTCTTCCGTAAGTAAGTAGAAAAAAGAATATAATCTAGAAAAGTAATTATAAATAATGGAAATACCTTCCTTTCAATCTTATTTAATAATTCTTTTTGTTGTATTAATAATAATCTCTATTTTTGTATTCAGACAATTTCTAAAAACAAGAAGTGAAGAATTAAATTTAGTAAAATTCGAACAGAAAGGTTTAGATTCTCTCACACAAGCCACAGAATTATATGAATTTGGGTCTATTCAGATAAAAAAAAGATTATATTCTGAAGCTACTAAAACTTTTTTAAAAGCAATTGAAAATTATGAAAATGAACCTGATGAAGCAAAAGCGATAATAAATAATGCTTTAGGATTTTCTTATGCTGCTCAAAATGAATTTAAGAAAGCAATTAAACACTATAAATCTGCAATAAAATCACTTCCAGAATATCCTATAGCCCTAAATAACCTCGCATCAGCACAACAGCGTTTACTTGAGTACGATTTGGCATATGAAACTTATCAAAAGGTTTTGGTGATAGATCCAAAAAACAAAACAGCAATTAAAAAAAGTAAGGAGTTAGAAAAAAGAAACAATTATGAACCTTATAAAGGTATTAAGGATAAGGGATTCTAAATATGGAAAATTATTCTTCTTTACTAATTGGTGGAAAACAATTTTCCAGTAGATTAATGGTTGGTACTGGCAAATATAAATCTACTCAAGATATGGTGGAAAGTTTATCAAATTCTGAAACGGAAATTATAACCGTCGCTGTTAGAAGAATTAAAAATGATCAGACCGGAGAAAATTTACTCGAAAAGATCAACTGGGAAAAATACTGGATGCTTCCTAACACAGCTGGTTGTGTTAATTCCGATGAGGCTGTCAGAATAGCAATTTTAGGTAGAGAACTGGCAAAATTATCTGGTCAAGAAGAAAATAATTTTGTGAAGTTAGAAGTTATTCCTGACAAAAAATATTTGCTACCAGATCCAATAGAAACTCTTAAAGCAGCCGAAATTTTAATAAAAAAGGGTTTTGCTGTACTGCCTTATATCAATGCAGATCCTATTCTTGCAAAAAGACTAGAAGAAATAGGTTGTGCAACTGTAATGCCATTGGGCTCTCCCATAGGCTCCGGGCAAGGTTTGTTAAATTTATCAAATATAAGGATTATTATTGAGAATTCAAAAGTGCCAGTAATAATTGACGCAGGAATTGGGGTGCCTAGTGAAGCTTCTCAAGCTATGGAAATTGGAGCTGATGGTGTCTTAATCAATAGTGCAATAGCACAAGCTGCAAATCCTTCTCTAATGGCTCAGGCGATAAATTATAGTGTGAAAGCTGGCAGACAAGCTTTTCTAGCAGGAAGAATTAAAAAACAAGACTTTGCAATAGCAAGTTCGCCGGAAAAAAATATATCTATCTAATTTTCTAAATTAAGAAAAGTTTAAAGAGAAAGTAAAAATTTGTTATTTGCTTTTAATTATCGTGTTAAGAAAGAAGATTTGAAACTATTTACAATATTTTTTCGCAAAGTGGAAGCACGCTGTAGTAATTTAATAAATATATTATGAATCTTTTAATTCTGGAGTTCTGAGTGAAAGTTATTGTTCTAGGTGGAGATGGTTTTTGCGGTTGGCCTTGTGCGGTGAATTTAGCAGAGCAAAATCATGATGTAATTATTGTCGACAATTTAAGTCGTAGAAAAATTGATATTGATCTAGAGGTAGAATCTTTAACTCCAATTTCTTCCATAACAGAACGACTTTCTGCATGGGAAGAGACTGGAGGAAAGCCTATGAGATTTCTTAACATGGATATCTCTAAGCAATATCAAAAATTACTCAATTTGCTCATTGATGAAAAACCAGATTCCGTAATCCATTTTGCAGAACAAAGAGCAGCACCATACTCAATGAAATCGAGTTTTACCAAAAGATATACAGTAGATAATAATGTTAATGGCACCCACAACCTACTTGCTGCGATAGTAGAGAGTAATTTAGATATTCATGTTGTTCATTTAGGAACAATGGGAGTCTACGGATATGGATCACATAGAGGTGCAACAATTCCAGAAGGTTATCTAAAAGTTGAAGTTCCACAACCTGATGGAAGCCGCTTTGAAGAAGAAATATTACACCCTGCCAGCCCTGGTAGTGTCTACCACATGACTAAAACTTTAGATCAATTATTATTTCTTTACTACAACAAAAATGATCTTGTAAGGATCACTGATCTACACCAAGGCATTGTTTGGGGAACAAATACAGAAGCAACTTTAAAAGATCCTAGATTGACAAACCGATTTGACTATGACGGAGATTATGGAACAGTTTTAAACAGATTTCTAATGCAAGCCGCAATTGGATATCCATTAAGTGTTCATGGGACAGGAGGGCAAACAAGAGCATTTATACATATAAAAGACTCTGTAAAATGCGTACAACTTGCTCTTGAAAATCCTCCAAAATCTGGAGAAAGAGTCAAAATCTTTAATCAAATGACGGAGAGTCATCAAGTTGGAGAACTAGCTAAAAAAGTTGCTTCTCTAACTGGAGCTGATATCAATTATTTACCAAATCCAAGGAATGAAGCAGTAGAAAATGATCTAATTGTTGATAATAAATGCTTTATAGAATTAGGTTTAAACCCAACTACTCTTGATAATGGCTTATTAGAAGAAGTTGTTGAAGTTGCTAAAAAATACTCCAATAGATGTGATCTTAATCGCATACCTTGTGTTTCATCCTGGACAAAAAAACAAGCTGAGGCTATAAAGACTAATTAAAATTTTTGAAATAGTTACCTTAAGAAAGTGAAAATTGCATTGTTTACTGAAACTTTTTTACCTAAAGTTGACGGCATAGTCACAAGGCTGACTAAAACAATTGAATTTTTAATAAAAAATGGTGATGAAGTTATAATTTTTTGTCCAGAGGGGTGTCCAGAATCATATATGGGAGCAACTGTAGTGGGAGTTGCTGCAATGCCATTACCCTTATATCCAGAGTTGAAGCTTGGTTTACCAGGTCCTGCAGTCTCAGATAAGTTAGAAAAATTTAACCCGGATTTGATACATGTTGTTAATCCAGCTGTACTTGGCTTAGGTGGCATATGGTTGGCGAAAACTAATAATATTCCTTTAATTGCTAGCTACCATACTCATCTTCCGAAATATCTGGAACATTACGGTATGGGTATGCTAGAGCCACTTTTGTGGGAATTACTTAAAGCAGCTCATAATCAAGCCTTGTTAAATTTGTGTACTTCCACCGCTATGGTCAATGAATTAAAAGATAAAGGTATTCAAAGGACTGCTCTTTGGCAAAGAGGAGTAGATACTTACAGTTTCAGACCAGATTTAAGAAGTGAGAAAATGAGAGATAAATTATTTGGAAAATATAAAGATGCTAATTATTTATTGATTTATGTAGGAAGATTATCAGCAGAAAAACAAATTGAGAGAATTAAACCAGTCTTAGAAAGTATCCCTAATGCTTGTCTGGCACTTGTAGGTGACGGACCGTATAGAAACCAGCTTGAAAAAATCTTCGAAAATACCAAGACTAATTTCATAGGATATTTATCTGGTGATGAACTTGCTAGCGCCTATGCCTCTGGAGATATATTTTTATTTCCCTCTAGTACAGAAACACTTGGTTTAGTTTTACTCGAAGCGATGGCCGCTGGATGTCCAGTTATCGGAGCCAACAAGGGGGGGATTCCAGATATAATTAGCGATGGGATTAATGGTTGTTTATATGATCCAGATGAAAAAGATAATGGGGTACAAAGTTTGATTGAAGCAACAAAAAAAATTCTAGAGAATGAAGATAAAAGAGAAATTATGAGAAAAGAGGCACGAAACGAAGCAGAAAAATGGGATTGGAATCAAGCAACGTTACAACTGCAAAATTATTATTCAGATACGCTCAAAGAAATAGATTAAATTTGAACTAAATTATTATGCTACGTGTGGGGGCGTAGGATTACTATATGAACTTAAAGGAAGTATTAGAGTAGCTATATTTTGATTTTTTTCAGGCCTTTTTTTCTTTGAGAATTTTTTACCAAAAGGTACTCTTATAACATTAGTCCCCTCAATGGAACAGATATTTGAGTTATCTCCAGAAAAATTATTTACAAAATTTGGTAAGTTCACGTTTTTAACTGGCAGTTGCTTAAGATTACCAGATTTAAAATCTTTGGTCATAGCTTCAAATACCCCAAAAAAATTTGATGCTCGATCATTTTAATAAAAAAATTTAAAAAAATTCTATAAGAAAATATTAAATTTTTATTCACATTGATAATAACTAAGTAAATACAGGGACGCTAGTCCTTTAAGCACATTTTTTTTCTTCTAAAGTATCACCTTGATTTAAATTGCAAGAACAAATTAAATTGCGATCGCCATATGCATTATTAATCCTAGAAACTGAAGACCAAAACTTAATAGTTGTTGGATTTTCATAAGGGAAAGAAGCCTTTTCTTTTGAATAAGGATATTGCCAATTATCAGCAATTAACTCTTTCAGCGTATGGGGAGAATTGCTTATTACATTATTATTTTTTAATTCATGATTATTTTCTATTTCACTGATTTCTTCTCCAATCAATAGCATAGCCTCACAAAATCTATCTACTTCTGCCAAACTTTCACTTTCAGTAGGCTCTATCATTATGGTTTCTGGAACAGGCCAACTAATAGTTGGAGCATGAAAACTATAATCAATTAATCGTTTGGCTAAATCATTGACACTCAATCCAGTTTTGGATTTTAAATCTCTAAAATCTAAAATACATTCATGTGCGACAAAATTATTTTTTCCTTTATAAAGAATCTTGAATTTATGTTTTAAGGAATGCGCAATATAATTTGCAGATAAAATTGCATGCGAAGTTGCTTTCCTTAACCCACTAAGACCTGCCATTTTTATATACATCCAACTTATTGGAAGAATACTTGCACTCCCATGCTTGGCAGAAGATACGAAATTAAAACTATTAGATAAATTATTATCCATTAAAGAATGAGTGGGAAGGTATGGGCTTAAAGTTTCTGTTGCAGCAACTGGACCTACTCCTGGACCACCACCTCCATGTGGAATGCAGAATGTTTTATGTAAATTCAAATGACAAACATCAACGCCATAGTTTCCAGGTTTGCATAATCCAACCTGAGCGTTCAAATTTGCTCCATCTAAATAGACAAATCCTCCCACAGAATGAATTAAATCACATATCTTTCTGATTTGTAATTCAAAAACTCCATGAGTAGAAGGATAAGTCAACATAAGGGCCCCTATTTGGTTATCAAATTTCTTGACCTTGATTGACAAATCTTGATAATCAATATTTCCTTCGTCATCACATTCAACAGTTAACACATCAAAACCTGCCATAACGGCACTAGCAGGATTTGTTCCATGAGCACTTTTTGGAATTAAACATTTTTTTCTTAACAGTTCACCTTTTGATTCAAAATAAGAATTAATTGCCAATAAACCTGCAAACTCTCCTTGAGAGCCTGCATTTGGTTGAAAAGAAACTGATTTTAAACCAACAATCTCACTTATCCATTTTTCTAGGTCAGATATAATTTTTGAATAGCCTTTAGTTTGATCTGGTGGGGAAAAAGGATGCATGGAAGATAAATTAGCCCAAGAGACTGGATTTAACTCTGCTGCAGAATTTAACTTCATAGTACAACTTCCCAATGGCATCATCCCATCTACCAAAGAAAAATCTTTTTCTGCAAGTCGAAATATATATCTCATTAATTCAGTTTCACTTTGGTAATTTTTGAATATATCTTGCTGCATCCATGCACTGGATCTCAAAGCTAAAATTTCAAAATGAAATTCTTTATCAAATTTTATATGGTCTAAATCTTCTTCTTTTTCTATAAGGTTTGCTATGAAAGTCAAAATATCTTTTATTTCTTTTTCATTACTAAGCTCATCTAAAGAGATTCCAAAGCCAGTTGAATTTTCGATAGTTGATCCCAATGGCAAAATTCTTAAGTTATAGCCCTTTTTTAAAGCTTCATAATGGATCCTCTGGGAGTGCTCAGAATAAACATCAACACTATCAAATCTAATCCCATCAGGAATATCAAAACCTAAAGCAGCTAAACCTGATTCTAAATTTATTCTCAACTCAACTAATCTCTTAGCAATTTGCGTTAATCCAGAGGGTCCATGATAAATAGCATAAAAAGAAGAAATTATGGCTAATAGAGATTGAGCAGTACAAATATTACTGGTGGCTTTTTCCCTTCTAATATGTTGCTCTCTTGTTTGCAATGCTAGTCTTAGAGACTTTTCTCCATTTTTAGAGAGAGTTTGCCCAACAATTCTTCCCGGTATAAGCCTTTTATATTTTGCGCTACAAGCAAAATATGCTGCATGGGGGCCACCAAAACCCATTGGTACTCCAAATCTTTGCATACTACCCACTGCTACATCAACACCAAATTCAGAAATTGGTTTAATCAAAACTTGTGCTAGTGGATCAATACATGCCGTAACAATAATTTCTGATCGATGTGCTTGGGATATTAAGAATGTGGGATCGTATAATTGTCCATTTTTACCAGGTAATTGCAACAACATTCCAAAAACATCATCATGATTTGGAAGGTTGCTCTGAGTAAAGCGTTTTAAGGATATTCCCAAAGGCTTTGCTCTGGTTTGTAGAACATTAAAAGTATGATCGAAAACATTTGATTCCACTAGATAAACTTTTGAAGATTTATTTTTTCTTGCGGAAAAACTCATGGCCATTGCTTCTGATGCAGCAGTACCCTCATCCAACAAAGATGCATTGGCGACGGGGAATCCTGTTAGTTCACAAACAATAGTCTGAAAATTAAATAGAGCTTCTAATCTTCCTTGTGCAATTTCTGCTTGATAGGGAGTATAAGACGTGTACCACCTTGGATTTTCAAAAACATGTCTTTGGATTACTTTAGGCATATGATTGTCATAATAACCAAGGCCTATAAGTGATCTCATTTTAGTATTTTTATTCGCAATCCCTTCTAATTCGTTTAAAGCCTCAATTTCTGAACAACCTTGTGGCAATATTTTTGAAGATTTATCTTTAAGCTGAATATCTTCAGGAATAACTTGATTTATAAATTGATCAATATTATTAAAACCAAGCTTGTTGAGCATAATTCTTTCATCATTATCTCCTAACCCAAGATGCCTATCTATAAACAAATCAGTTCCAAATTTAGATGTCATATTAAAATATTTTTCTTTAAAATAGCTCTTTTTGAAAAGTTTGCCTTATTTTGGTACAACCTTTGATTGATATTCCTCAGAGGTCATCAAATCAGCAATTGATGCCTTTGATTCTGGTTTCAAAATGACTAACCAACCGTCTCCAATCGGATCATTCTGTAAAAGCTCTGGGTTCTCAATAACACTTTCATTTACAGATACTATTTCCCCTGAAAAAGGCAGATAGACTTCCTCAACGGCCTTAACTGATTCTATTGTTCCAAAAGTCTCGCCTTTCTCTAAAGTCGCACCTTCATCAGCTAATTCAACAAAAACAATATCTCCTAACTGATCTATAGCGAATTCACTAACTCCAATTTTTAATAATCCATTTTCTTCCAAGACATATTCATGAGTATCAGCATAGTTGAGGTTGTCTGGAAACTTGTAAGACATGATTAAGTGGATAAAGGAAGTAGAGAATCCTTTGAAATTAATTTTTCCTCTAATAGTTCAGATAATAATCGAATTAATGCAATTTTGATGTGAGCTATGTGAGAACCACCTTGAACAAAAATATTGTAAGGATCTCTTAGAGGGGCATCAGCAGAAAATTCACTTGTACTACCTTCAATAAAGGTACCTCCTGCCATTAATAATTTTGAATCATATCCATCCATTGATGATGGAACAACATTCAGGAAAGAATCTACTGGTGAAGAATTTTGAAAAGATTGACAAACTTTTTGTACCAAATCAGGATTATTCAATCTTACTGACTGAATAAGATCAGATCTATAAGTTGCTGGCTCTGGTAAAACCTTAAATCCCAAATTTTTAAAGACTGCTGCAACCATATCAGCACCATTTAGTGATTCATGAACAATTTGTGGTGCCAAAAACAAACCCTGCAAAATTAATCTTCCTAGTCCAAAATTTATCCCTGCAGAAGAACCAATGCCTGGTGAGGTTAATCTAGAACATGCCATCTCAACCAACTCTGCATCTCCTGCAACGTACCCACCAGTAGGAACTATTGTTCCTCCCAAATTTTTAATCAATGAACCAGCAATTATATTTGCCCCTTTAGAAATTGGTTCACTATCTTCAACAAGCTCCCCATAACAGTTATCAACAAAACATATACAGTTAGGATCAAGGGAATGAATAAGACTACAAATTTTCTCTATCTGATGATTCGTAAGAGACTTTCTCCAACTATATCCACAACTTTTTTGTATAAATACCAATTTACATGAATTTTCTTTAAAAAAATGAACAATTTTTTCTTCAAAGGAATCAAAATTCTTGCAGATATTTACTTGCTTATATTCAATGTCAAAATCTTTAAGTGATCCTTTTCCTCCTCCCCTTATTCCTATGACTTCTTCTAACGTGTCATATGGTTGTCCTGTAAGAGATAACATTAAATCTCCAGGTCGAAGAATTCCAAACAAAACAGAACTTATTGCATGGGTTCCACTTACAAATTGCATCCTCACAGCAGCCTTTTCAGCAAGAAAAAATCTTGCAAAAACCGCATCAATTTTTTCTCTAGATATATCATCATGACCACTACCAGAAGATTGATTGAAATGACTAGTAGAAACTTTTTCTTCCTTAAAAATTGTCAAAATATTGTCTAATTTCTGGAAAACCTGATTGGACCTTTCTTGGAAAACTTTACTTAAACTCTCTTCGACAGAAAAAACAGCGTTTTCAGCCAGTTTTAAGTTATTGTCAAGAGTCATTTATTATAAAAATTCATGTTATTTTTCAGAAGCTAAATTTCTTAATTCTGCAAGGAAAGCATTAGGTCCCCTTCCCTGAAAATAAGAAAGTTTTTTTGAAGCCTCATATAAATCAAGAAGTTCTCCATCCAATTCTTCTGCCGTATAATCTCTAATTCCTGCAATTACCTCAGCAAAACGTTCTCTACGGGCAGATTTATTGACAGAATAGGCTTCCATTACCTGCATTTTACATGATCTCCAAGCCTTATTCTGACAAAAATGCACTGAAAGAGCATCACTTAAAGCAGAAGCTTCTTCATCTTCTATGTACCAGTCAAAAGATGAAGGTAGAGGTTTTAATCCTGAAAATATCTCGAATAAATCCCCGGCCGACAATGGATTACCAGAATCATTTTTTAAGGGTAATGCAGACTCTTCCAAAGATTTCCATAACTCTGGGTAATCACTTTCAAAACGATCCCTGATTTTTTCAATGCCTTGATCAAGAATCGTATTAACTTGAGCTAAAGCAAGAAAAACTTCAGGGCCTGGGGAAGATAACTTCCCATTCCTAAGATTAGAAATTTGTGAATTATGAACTTTACCTAAATCAAGCACTTCTGAAAGTAATGGCAATACTCTATGAGACCAACCATTTCTTTCATGCCAGAGGTGTATCAAATGAGCCATAGCCCTTCGACCTCTAGATAATTTATCGCGATATCCGAGACTCACAGATAATTAAACTTATCAATAGTATAGTATGATAATATTACATATCGGTAATTTTGAAAATAGTATTTCAATATCATGAATTCAGTAATCTTCCAAGAAACAGCAAAATTAAAAAAACCTGTTCCAGCTGAAAAAGTTATAGAACTTTCAGAAAAATTACTGGAACCTTCTAGTCATTCAAAAAGATATCCTCCAAGACTACATAAAACGTGGGGAACGATAGTTTTTATGGTTGCAATTCATATTCTTTCTCTTGTAGCTTTACAACCAAAATTTTGGAGTCTTCCTGCAGTCACTTCATTATTATTTTTTTACTGGGTAACTGCTTGTTTAGGAGTCACCCTTGGATATCACAGATTGTTATCACACAGATCATTCATTGTACCAAGATGGTTAGAAAGATTTTTTGCTACCTGTGGAGCCATAAGTTGCCAGCATGGACCAATAGATTGGGTAGGTTTACATAGGCATCACCACTCTTTTTCAGATACTGAAGTAGATCATCACAATAGTAAAAAAGGGTTTTGGTGGAGTCATATGGGTTGGATGTTTAAAGACGTAGAAGCACTAAAAGCTGTTCCAAAACTAAGTGCAGATTTAATCAAGGATCCATATTATAGATTTTTAAATAAATATTTTTTATTCTTACAAATCCCTATTGGACTTTCATTGTACGCAATAGGTCAAAAATTAGGAGTTGGAGGATGGGCTCTAGTCCTTTGGGGAATTCCATTGAGGCTTGTTGTTGTTTATCATGTAACCTGGCTAGTCAACTCCGCGACGCATTGTTGGGGTAAAGCTCCATTTGAAAGTGGTGATTCATCTAAAAACAATGCATGGGTTGCTGCATTAACTTTTGGAGAAGGTTGGCATAACAACCATCATGCATTCCCAAATTCAGCAAAACAAGGATTATTTAAAGGTCAGATAGACATAACATGGGAACATATTAAGATTCTTGCGAAATTTGGTTTTGCAAAAAAAGTAAAGTTACCCTCTAGGTCTTATTATTAATTATATTGTTCAATATTTTCATGGCTAAAAGAGTACAAGTCGCATTAACTGAATCAATCGCATCACTAGGTAAAGAAGGAGATCTAGTTGATGTAGCACCAGGATACGCAAGAAACTTTCTATTACCTTATGGCAAGGCAATGAATGTAACACCAGCAGTCCTTAAACAAATTGAGAGGAAGAAAGAAAAAGAAAAAATCGCTGCTGATAAATTAAAGCAAGAAGCTTTAGATTTCCAAACTGCATTATCTACAATAGGTAGGTTCACTATCAAAAAACAGGTTGGAGAAGATGGTGTCCTTTTTGGAACAGTTACCAATGGTGATGTAGCCGAAGCGATAGAAGCGGCTACTAAAAAAGAAATTGATAGAAGAAACATTACTGTTCCTGATATTCATAATTTAGGTTCCTTCACTGCAAAAATAAAATTACACCCAGAAGTAAATGCAGAAGTAAATATTGAAGTAACAAGTTAATCAATTTGTTGCATTATTTTGAAAAGTAGCCAGAGTATAAATCTAAGCAACTAAAGATATGGTTTCAGTACCTTTTCCAAATAATGGGCAAAATAAAAATTTTAAAAAGGATTTTAATAGTGAAAATGCTGGATTAGTTCCTCCTCAAAACGTTCAAGCAGAGGAAGCTGTTCTTGGAGGCATACTTCTTGATCCAGAAGCGATCGGAAGAATTGCAGACTTAATTAAACCTGAAGCTTTTTATATAAATGCCCATCAAGAGATTTATAGAACAGCATTAATGTTGCATACCCAGGGAAAACCAACTGATTTAACATCTATGAGTGCTTGGTTAGCAGATAATGGATCATTAGAAAAAATTGGAGGAAACAGCAAGCTGGTAGAACTCGTTGAAAATGTTTCCTCTACAGCTTCCATAGAACAAGTTGCTAATTTAATTAACGACAAATTCATGAGAAGGCAACTGATTAGATCTGGAAATGAAGTGGTTCAACTAGGTTTTGATCAAACTCAAGATACTAATGAAGTTCTAGATAAAGCAGAGCAAAAAATATTTGAAATCAGTCAAGAAAAACCTTCAAAAGGTCTGACTCAAGCAGCTGAAATACTTACAAGTACTTTCAATGAAATAGAGTCAAGATCATTAGGTACTTCAGTAGCTGGAATTCCTGTTAATTTCTACGATCTTGATGCGATGACTCAAGGTTTTCAAAGAAGTGATTTAATAATTGTTGCTGGAAGACCTTCAATGGGGAAAACTTCAATAGTTCTTAATCTGGCCAAAAATGTTGCACAATCTCAAGATTTACCTGTGTGTGTATTTAGCCTTGAAATGAGTAAAGAACAGTTGACATATAGGCTACTCTCTATGGAAGTGGGAATCGAAAGTGGCAGGCTAAGAACAGGAAGATTACAGCAAGAAGAATGGCCATTACTCGGAGAAGGTATCAATTCATTAGGTCAATTACCAATATTTATAGATGACAAGCCTAACTTAAGTGTTCTAGAGATGAGATCTCTGTGCAGAAGATTAATAGCTGAACAAAAAAAAGAACTTGGATTAATTGTGATTGATTATCTGCAGTTAATGGAAGGATCAACCCCTGATAATAGAGTGCAAGAACTTTCACGAATAACAAGAGGTCTTAAAAGCATGGCCAGAGAATTAAAAGTACCAGTAGTAGCTTTATCTCAGCTTAGTAGAGGGGTTGAGTCTAGAACAAATAAAAGACCAATGTTAAGCGATCTAAGAGAATCAGGATCTATTGAACAAGACGCAGATTTAGTATTAATGATTTATAGAGATGAATACTATAATCCGGAGACTGAAGATAGAGGAATTACAGAAATCATTGTCACTAAACATAGAAATGGACCCGTAGGAACTGTTAAATTATTATTTGAACCTCAATTTACGAGATTTAGGAATTTAGCTAGTTAAATTGCTCCTAAAATGCAAGATCTTAACTTAACAAATGAATCTTTTGACGTCATCGTTATTGGAGGAGGACATGCAGGATGCGAAGCAGCTATAACAACAGCAAAATTAGGATTTTCTACAGCCTTATTTACAATCAATTTAGATAGGATTGCCTGGCAACCTTGCAACCCTGCTGTTGGCGGCCCCGCAAAAAGTCAGTTGGTACATGAAGTTGATGCGTTAGGTGGAATTATTGGCAAATTAGCTGATGAGACAGCAATACAAAAAAGAATATTAAATGCAAGTAGAGGTCCAGCTGTATGGGCATTAAGAGCTCAGACAGATAAAAGAGAATACTCAAAAAAGATGATTGAAATACTACAAAATACAGATAATTTATCTTTAAAAGAAGCAATGATTACTGAACTAGATATCGCAAAAATTGAAGCAATTGGATTGAACTCAAAAAAAATCTTAAAAAAAAGAATCAAAGGTGTAAGGACTTTCTTTGGTAGTTATTATTCAGCAAGATCAGTTATCATCACAGCTGGTACGTTCTTAGAAGGAAGAATATGGATAGGAAATAAATCAATGTCAGCTGGTAGGTCGGGCGAACAAGCAGCAAAAGGTCTTACTCAAAATTTGCACGAAATTGGTATTAAAACAGAACGTTTAAAAACAGGAACTCCAGCAAGAGTTGATAAAAGAAGTATCATTTTTGATGAATTAGATATTCAACCAAGCACTGCAGCAGATAAATATTTTTCATTTGACCCAGATATCAAAAATAACATGCCTCAAGTTAGTTGTCACATCACAAGAACAACTACCAAAACACATCAACTAATTCGAGACAATTTACATTTAACTCCTATTTACGGCGGTTTTATTGATAGTAAGGGACCAAGATATTGTCCATCAATTGAAGATAAAATCGTTAAATTTGCGGATAAAGAATCACATCAAATTTTCTTAGAGCCAGAAGGAATTAATACCCCTGAAATATATGTACAAGGATTTTCTACAGGTTTACCCGAAAATATTCAATTAGAACTTTTAAGAACCTTACCAGGATTGAATGAATGTAAAATGTTGCGACCAGCATATGCTGTGGAGTATGACTATATACCTGCAACACAGCTCCAAACATCACTCGAAACGAAAGAAATTGAATATTTATTTAGCGCGGGACAAATTAATGGGACTACTGGTTATGAAGAAGCTGCAGCACAAGGATTAGTTGCAGGAGTCAATGCTACAAGAAAACTAAGCAAAAAAGATCCAATAATCTTCACTAGAGAAAGCAGTTATATAGGAACAATGATTAATGACTTAATTACCAAAGATCTCAAAGAACCATACAGAGTTTTAACTAGTAGGAGTGAATATAGATTAACTCTTAGAGGAGATAATGCGGATAGGAGATTAACACCATTAGGTTATCAAATAGGGCTAATTAATGAGAAAAGATGGTCGACCTATCAAGAAAAAATGAAACTTCTCGAGGAAGAGAAATTTAGATTAAATAACACTCGTTTAAAAAATACCGAGGAAATATCAAAAAAAATAGAATTAGAAACGGGATCAAAGATCAAAGGCTCAACAACTTTGAAGGAACTCTTAAAAAGACCAAACTTTCATTATTCAGATCTAATTAAATATAATTTGACTGAAAAAAATCTAGATTCTTCAATACAAGAAGGTGTTGAAATAGATATTAAATACGAAGGTTACCTTAAAAGACAAAAAAACAACATAGAACAAATAAATCGTCAAAGCTGTAAATCTCTGCCTCAAGAAATAAATTATGAAAAGATAGAGACATTATCTTTAGAAGCTAGAGAAAATTTGAATAAGATAAAGCCAAAAAATTTTGGTGATGCGTCAAAAATTCCCGGTGTAAGCAAAGCTGATTTAACTGCATTACTTGTTTGGCTAAAAATAAGAGAAATAAAAAAAGAAAAGGCAAATATTTTTGTCGAAAAAAAGTTATCATCTTAAAAGAATTCCTTCTGAGCACTGAATAATAAACTTTTTAAATCACCAAAAATTTTATGGGAAGAAAAAGCCTCTACTTTTTTAGTGAAAAATTCATTACCAAAAATTTCTGGTCCATGGAAATTAATGCTGCTTGGGGATGGAAGTCCAACTAGACATTTACAGCTTTTAACTAATCAAGAGACGAAAATTAAATTAATTTCAATGCAAATAGATCCTCTATTCATCGAAGAGGGACCTAAAGAATTAAATCAGTTAAATGGACCTTTAATTAGAAGACAAGTATGGATTAAAAACAATAATAAAAACCTAGCATGGGCTGAAAGTTGGTGGAATGCAGAACAAGTGAATGAAAATTTAAAAGCCAAAGAAGAACCAATATGGAAGAATTTGACACAAGACAGATCAGAATTGTTTAGAGAAGTTGATCGAATTTCACTTGTTAATTCAAATTGGTTAGAGGATCAATTTTGTTTTAAAGGTCCATTCTGGTCAAGAAATTATAGATTTTTTCGAGACAAAAAGCCCCTAACAATTATTAGAGAAGTATTCAATCCACATTTAGAAAGTTTATTAGGCTATTCAGGAATTAAAGAATTTACGAAACTATACTCTTCTTCTTCTTCTTGATCTGGGAAGATTTCTTGATTTTGATTGAACTTGTTGATTTGATTGATTTCTCGAAGTATTAATCTCTTTTTCTGAAGCTCTTTGCCATCTTTCAACTTTGAAATCCATTTCATCTGGCCAATCTTCGTCCTTACTCTCTTTCACGTAAGGTAATTTTTTTTGCTCAGTTGTCTGTAAATTTTTTGGTTGCCTTAAAGATATTGCTTCTAAAGGTCTTTTTGAGTGCTGTTTAGCAGATTCATAAGAATTTGATTCTCTGGAAAATGTCTTAATATCCCTGTTATCATCGTAAAAATTCTCATCATTCCAATCATCATTATCTTCATCAAAAAATAAATCCACTTTTTCAGATACCCATCGTCCTACTTTTTTAACACTCTTACTTGTTATTCCTTGAAAATCTGAGTTCCTTCTTTTTCCTGGCCTGGCACCAGACACTCCATCAACAAATTGTCTTCCAGTTTCGAAAATTTTATCAACCTGTTTATCAACAATATTTTTATCAAAACTATTTCTAAGATTTCTAATTCTCCTTGAATCCATAAATTATTATGCTTTTAAAATTAAACTACATTAAAAAAATAAATAATTCCAAATATAGAAACAAAAACACATCTTATATTTTTAATCAAACAAAATTAAACACTTTTTATTCCATGATCCATTAAAGAAATTTACACAACATTTTTTACAAGCAATATTCTTTATCCTTTTCCTATAGAAAAATTTCTCACCACAATTTTGGCAAGTTCCTATGTATTTTAATTCTCTCCTTTCAATAGGAAATGAGTGCCTCACAGAAATTTGAAAATTCTTCTCTTTCTTATTAATTTCATTCATCTTTTCTAAGAAATTTGGACCATGTATCTCATTTTTTTTCAATATCCGATCAACCCATGCATGAATCATTTCATGACATAAAGTACTGTTTATTTCACTAGTAGATAATTTACTCAAAATAGGTTTCGATAAGATAATTTCAGAATCTACAAGACCATTAATTCTTTTTCTTTTATAAAAACCAGCAGTGGTTTTTAATCTATTATCACTCCATCTAACTTTTACTAAAGGTTGATTATTAACCGCTAAAGAATTTTCAAAATATTGGCTATTAAATTTGTGAAATAAAGGTAAAAGAGGAATTACAGGCATTATGGATTAAAATTAGTATTATTTTGACAAAAAAAGCCATCAAAAACGATTTCTTTTCTTAAAGTAATAAAAAACTCAAATCGACATGGATGCAACACTAGTTAAAGATATAGGAATTAAAGCACTATTAGTTGGCGGAGCTGTACTAGTTTCTTTTTGGACTTTTAATGCAGTCAAATTAGTTATAAGCGCCAGAGGAATTAATCCGTTAGTAAGAAAGTTTTTTGATCAAATAGCTGCTGGCAGAATTGATGCAGCTTATGGTTTGACTACAAAAACTTATAAAACTCATGTGAAGCGCCAAGACTTTCTTAAATTTTTAGCTAGTTTAAATCTCAATAAATACAGAAATTTAAAGTCAGGAAGACCCAGAGTCCAAGAAGATCAAATCATAATAACTTTGAATTTAAAATCAGAAGATAAACAAGATGAGCTCCCATTAGATTTTACTTTTGCAAAAACTGACAATGATTGGAAAATAGACAGAATAGCAAAAGTGAATTAATAATTTCTTGTGAGGCAAAAAGAATTGTATAAAGAAGAGATTATACATCAATTAGAATTACATCCAAGTAGATTAGATAAAGAAAAAATCATCTCAGAAGCAATGGAACAAGGTTTAGATGATTTTTTTGAAGGAATCCGTATGGCACTTGATCCATTGGTAACTTTTGGTGTAAAAATTGTTCCTGAAAAAGAAAATGAAAAAAGTCAAAATTTTTTATGGAAAGATTTTAGGTTATTAGCAAATAAGCTTATTCAAAGAGAACTTACTGGTCACGCTGCTCGCGATGCAATTATTACAGCTATGGAATCTGCCAAAAAAGAAGAGTGGAATGGATTTTATAGACGAGTTTTAATTAAAGATCTTAGATGTGGTGTATCTGAGAAAACAATCAACAAGATAGCCAAGAAATTTCCCAAATATGCGATTCCTATTTTTTCATGTCCCTTAGCTCATGACAGTGCAAATCATGAAAAAAAAATGATAGGAAAAAAGCAAATTGAAATCAAATTAGATGGAGTGCGCGTCTTAACTATTATTAGACAAAATAAAGTAGAAATGTTTTCTCGTAATGGGAAACAATTCCATAATTTTGGTCATATTATCTCAGAAATAGAAAACGTGTTAAAAGAAGATCCTGCACCACATGACTTAGTCCTAGATGGTGAAGTAATGAGTGCTAACTTTCAGGATTTGATGAAACAGGTTCATAGAAAAGATGGCAAACAAACAAAAGATGCAGTTCTCCACCTATTTG
Organism: Prochlorococcus sp. AG-424-P18; assembly: GCA_003213235.1. GTDB lineage: Bacteria > Cyanobacteriota > Cyanobacteriia > PCC-6307 > Cyanobiaceae > Prochlorococcus_A. The sequence continues at coordinate 103,936 of QCNJ01000002.1, forward strand.
ACTTATGTCCCCTTGAAAACTTCCAAAAAGGGAGATGGAACACTAGTCAAACAGCAAGAAGTTTATTAGTAAAAGAATGGGTAGCAAAACATTCTATGCTTCTAAGACATGTAAAAACACTTGAATGGGAAAATGTAGATCTCGACACCATTGAGGGACAAAAAAGATTTATAGAGCTAAATAAAGCTGCCGTGGAAGGTGGATATGAAGGAGTAATGATTAAAGATCCTGATGCTATGTACGAATGTAAAAGAACACACAGTTGGTTAAAAGCAAAACCTTTCATTGAAGTCACTTTAAAGGTTGTATCGGTTGAGGAAGGAACAGGTCGCAATAAAGGTCGACTAGGAGCTGTCCTAGTAGAAGGGGAAGATGATGGGTATGAATACAGTCTTAGTTGTGGGAGCGGATTTAGTGATATCCAACGTCAAGAATATTGGTCAAAACGGAGTCATCTTATTGGTCAACTTGTAGAAATCAGAGCTGATGCTAAAACGAAATCCAAGGATGCGGTAACTTTTAGTCTTAGATTTCCTAGATTCAAATGCTTTAGAGGATTTAAAGCTGGAGAAAAAGTTTAAATTTTAAAAAATAATACTCAACAAAGTAGTCAAAGAAAAATGTGGTTTTTAAATAAAAAAAAATAAAAATCTTGGCTATAAAATATAGGAATAATTATCAGGACTTTTTGAGAGACTTATGACAAATAAAACAGTTTTCAAATTCATAAAAACATCTTGTGGACAGGCAAAATATGTCGAATTAGAGGCCAACAAAACCTTACTAGGTAAATTTAGACTGTTGTGGTTTATCTTAATTGCATCAATTAGAGATTGGAATATTAAAGAGTAGATTCTTAAGATTTTTCAAAATATTCTCTGGAGTATTTCGCTGAGAAATATACAACTAAAAAAGTTGAAATAATTCCAATACTAGTAATATATAAATTATTTGGTGATTGCACATTTTTTAACTCCTGAATACTTTTTGCCAAACTACCTATTGAGCAATAAAGAAAAGTGCCTGGAATTATTCCAATAAGGCCAAGAGCGAAATCTCTAAATTTAACATTATTCAAACCATAAAAATAATTAAGAATACTGAAAGGAAATATCGGCGATAATCTGGCTAAAAAAATTAATTTAAGTCCGCCTTTTTCTACTACTTTTTCCATAACACTTAATTTTGGATAACGGCTAAAAAGATTTTTTAGCTTTTTTGCAAAAAAACTTTTTGATACAAAAAAAGCAACTGATGCTCCTATGGAAGCGGAAATGAAAACAATAATTGATCCTAAATATGAGCCATATAAAAAACCTGATAATAAAGATAACCAAGAGGCTGGAAGTATTAATAAAACAATTAAAATATAAATACAAACAAACGAAAAGATCCCAAAACCAGTATTAAAAAAAAAAGACAAATTATAAATATTTTCAAGAAATATATTCATTCTCAATTCAAAAGTTCAAGTTTTTTAGTGATTCTTTCCTTTTGTACCGAACCCTCATTTAATTTAAATCTGCATTCATCAACAATATCTTTTGGAGCCTTATCAACGAAATTGTTATTAGATAATCTCTTATTTAGATTTTCTAATTCAATATTCACCTTTTTTAAATCCTTGGTTAACCTTTCCTTTAATGCATCTATATTTACAAAATCCTGAAAAGGTAAGTAAACCTCTAAATCACTAATTATCCCGGAAAAAGATTTAGCGAACTCTTTTTTATCAACAGCATTAGTTTTAAAAATAAATACTTCAGAAGATTTAGTTAAAGTTTGAATATCATCAACTAAAGTTTTTAAAAAATCAATCAATTCATCATTGTCTGAAATTAAATATACAGGACTTTTTTCTGATGGCTTAAGACCTAATTCAGCTCTCAAATTTCTAATCAGCCTAATAATTTCAAAGAGTTGCTGAAAGGAATTATCAAGCTTATTATCAACAAATTTATTTTCGTGAATTGGCCATTTTTGAAGAGATAATAATGCATTATCTGGTTTTAGTTGCAACACATGCCAAAGTTCCTCAGTAATGTGCGGCATAAAAGGATGAATCATTACCAAAATATCATTGAGCACTTTTATTAAAACTTTTTCAGATATTTGTCTATTTTTAGTCTCTTTATTATTAAACCTTTGTTTAGCAAATTCTACATACCAGTCACAAAAATCATTCCACGTAAATTCATATAGAAGTTTCGCAGATTCTCCCAATTTATATTCTGTCAACAAAGCAGCGACTTTTATATTGACCTGATTCAATTTCGATAAAATCCACTTATCACATAACTCTAAAGAAGTTTCATCACTCTCATTAAGTGAATAATTATTATTAGAAGTTTTATGAATTAACACAAATTTAGTTGCATTCCATAATTTATTCGCAAAATTTCTTGAAGCTTCAACGGTTGAAGATGTATCTTTTTTCCTATCAAAATCAAGCCGGATATCTTGTCCAGCGCCTGCAACTTCTCGAATTAAAGCAAATCGTAGAGCATCAGAACCATATTTATCAATTAATAGTATTGGATCAATACCATTACCTGAACTTTTACTCATTTTTTTATTGTTTTCATCTCGCACTAGACCATGAATATAAACATCCCTAAAAGGAATATTCTTTGTAAAAGTATTCCCCATCATTGTCATTCTTGCCACCCAGAAGAAAATAATATCGAAACCAGTAACAAGAACACTATTTGGATACCATTTTTTAAAATCAGGATCATTTATATTTGGCCAACCAAGGGTTGAAAAAGGCCACAAACCACTTGAAAACCATGTATCCAAAACATCTTTATCACGAACCAATTTAATATTTAATCCAAATTTTTTATTAGCTTCGATTAAGGCATCCTCTTCATTTCTTGCAACGATATATGGAGTATTTTGTTCTATTGAGTCTTGAGATTCATCTAAAACATACCAGGCCGGTATTTGGTGCCCCCACCACAATTGCCGACTGATACACCAATCATTAATATTCTCTAACCAATCCTTATAAACTTTCTCCCAGCGTGGAGGGATAAACGATGGTTTTTTAGAATCAATTTCATTAAGACAACCTTGTGATATATCATCCATTTTCAAAAACCATTGTGTCGACAATAAAGGTTCAATTGGCACCTTACCTCTATCAGAAAAAGGAACAGTATGTTTATAATCCTCTATCTTTGTAAGCAGGCCTAAATTATCCAATTCTTTGATAATTTTCTTTCTAGCGTCATATCTATCTAAATTTTGAAAAATACCTGCATTAATATTTAAAGTTCCATCTTTGTTCATTACATTAATCTGTTTTAAATTATGCCTTTTTCCTATTGCAAAATCATTTGGATCATGAGCTGGAGTAACCTTCACACAACCCGTACCAAAATCTTTATCAACATGTGAATCAGCGATAATAGGTATTTCTCTATCAACGAAAGGAACTTTTACTTTGAGTCCAATAAATTCTTTATATCTATCATCATCAGGATTAACTGCCACAGCAGTATCACCCAAAAGAGTTTCTGGTCTTGTTGTTGCAACTTCTAAGTACTTATCTAAGTATTCACCACTTTCAGAAATTAAAGGGTATTTAAAATGCCATAAATGACCATTTACTTCTTGCATTTCAACTTCAAGATCACTTACGGCAGATTGAGATTGAGGGCACCAATTAACCAAATATTCGCCTCTATAAATTAAATTCTTTTTATAAAGAATATTAAAAGCCTCAATAACTGCTTCATTTAATTTTTGATCAAGAGTAAATCTTTCTCTAGTCCAGTCAACTGAATATCCTATCCTTTTTAATTGAGAAACTATTCTTCCACCACTTTGTTCTTTCCAGTTCCATGCTCTTTTAAGAAATTCATCTCTTCCAATATCCTCGCTTGTTTTGCCTTCACTTTTTAATTGTTTTTCGAGAATAGTTTGAACAGCTATTGAAGCATGATCAGTTCCCGGTAAACACAAAACATTCTTACCTAACAGTCTTTGAAAACGTACTACAACATCTATCAAAGCCGTATTGAATGCATGCCCCATATGCAAAGATCCAGTTACATTTGGTGGCGGAATGACAACACAAAAAGGCTCACCATCATCCTCAGGGTTAGGACTAAACGCCTTTAGACTTTCCCATTTTGCTTGCCACTTTTTCTCTACTTCAAAAGGTGAATAATTCTCTAAAGATAATTGATCATTCATCTCTGTCATGTGTAAATTTTATTTCGATAAACTTTTTGTTTATTTTATCTTGAGAGCAGCCAATTAATGAAAATAATATTAGTTTGCAAAAAAAGACGCGTTCATTCTACAAAAGTTTGAAACCAGAACCACAGGAACAACGTTTTGCATTTTTTGGTGTTGAAATAAGAAATCCACCACCGCTCAAATCACCGTAATAGTCTAATTTTAAATCTTTCAGTAAATTAAACTGTTTTACATCCGCATATAAAGTTACTCCTTCCGTTCTTGAGATAGGGGATCCATTACATGTACCTGGCCTTAATTTAATATGCATCCATCCTTCGGAGCAATTTTTATCCTCTACCAAATCAATCGACATTTCTCCTGGAGAACCTCCAAAAGAAGCTTGCCTAGATAGTTCTGAAGCAGCATTTTGACTGATTGAAAGATTGACGATCTCAGTCATTAGAAAAATAATAAATGGGCGATCCAGGGTTCGAACCAGGGACATCCTGCTTGTAAGGCAGGCGCTCTACCGCTGAGCTAATCGCCCTCATAATAGATCATTCTAATAGATGAAGTTGAAAAATTTATACTAAGTATTTAAATATTTCATGATTGAGGCAAAATTTAATTAATAAAATATATCCTATGTCCTCAAACAATAGATATAAATTGGAAAACAATTCCGATTTAGAGACTATAAATAGTTTTAAAAACTTAATATCTAATATCAAAGCATTAAAAGATAAAACATGGGGCTGCCCATGGCAGAAAATACAGTCTCATATATCGTTGATCCCATTTTTGTATGAAGAAATTAATGAATTTATAGATGCGATTTACGAAAAAAATGCAGATAACATGTGTGAGGAGTTAGGAGATCTTTTATTACAAGTCATGCTTCATGCTGAAATAGGTTACGAAGAAAAAGAATTTACACTAAATGATGTTATAAAAAATCTAAACAAGAAAATTATTAATAGACATCCATATATTTTTAACAAAAAAGAAAAAGTATCATTAAAAAAATCACAACAGATTTGGGTAAATATAAAAAATTTAGAAAAAGAAGCACCTCATATGAAATCTTCAATTAGTAGAAATTTAAATTTGAAAATTAAAAATTTACCGCCAACGGTTGGAACAGGTAAAATCACAAATGTTGTTAAAGAACATGGCTTCAAGTGGGAAAGTACTGATGAGATTTTTAAAAAGTTAGAAGAAGAAATTGATGAATTAAAGGAAGCAATTAAAAGTAAAAATGATTCAGAGATAAAAAATGAATTTGGTGATATTTACTTTACCCTTCTTAATCTCTCAAACTTTTTAAAGATCAATCCTGAATCAGCTCTTCAAAAAACTAATATGAAATTTTTAGACAGATTTTCAATCGTCGAAGAGCATGCAGGAGATAATATTAAAAAACAAACTCCTAAAGACTTTCAACGGCTTTGGCAAATAGCCAAACAAAAAATGGCGGGAAAAATTCCTAAATGCAAATGACAGATATTACAACATGGATAGATGAATATCATAAAGGCTCAAGATTCGGCCTTAATGGGAAAATTCTAATTAAAAAAAACTCCAAATATCAAGAAATTATTGTTATTGAAAATGAATATTATGGTAAAGCTTTAATGTTAGATGGTTGCTGGATGACATCATTAAAAGACGAGAAATATTATCATGAGTGTCTTGTGCATCCTGCATTAAGTAGCATTGACGAAAAATCTAATGTACTAATTATTGGCGGTGGTGACGGTGGTACTGTAAGAGAATGCATTAAATATTCTCAAATATCAAAAATTGATCTAGTAGAAATTGATGAGGAGGTAATCAAAATATCTAAAAAATTTCTAAAAGAAATTGCAGGCGAAGCATGGAATGACAAAAGATTAGAAATACATATTGATGATGGCGTTAAATGGGTAAAAAAAACAAAAGATAATTTTTACGACGTTATATTTATAGATTGTTCAGATCCCTCAGAATTTTCAAATTTATTATTTTCAAATTCTTTTTACAAAGAATGTAAAAGAATACTTACACCAAGGGGGATATTAGCAACTCAAAGCGAATCTCCTGAATCCTTCGAAAATATTCACATAAATATTTTGAAAAGCCTAAAAAATATATTTAAAGTTTCTGAAACTATGTATTCCTTTGTGCCTATATATCCAAGCGGAATTTGGAGTTGGACATTTGCTTCTTCAGAAGATCTAAGTTTATCAAAGCAAAATTATGATGAAGTCGTAAAAATAGAAAAAGGATGTGAAATTTGGAATTTAAATTTTCAAAATGCAGCATTCAAAATGATGCCAAATAAAATTGTAAAAGAACTAGATTCATAAGATGACAAAAAATTTATTTGATAACGAAAATGCAATTTATATGGGAGCAAAAAGAAGTCCCGAAAATTGCTCAATTGGAATATTTGGAGTTAATTATGACGGGACATGTTCGTTTAAACCAGGAGCAAGATTTGGTCCAGAAGCAATAAGACAAGTCAGTTCTTGTTTAGAAACATATTGTCCAAAAATAAAAAAAGACTTAGAAGATATTATGTATGTTGATTTTGGATCAATACTAATTGATAAAAATGACTCAAAGTCCGTTATTGAATCGGTTAAATCAGCAACAAATTATTTAATTAGTAAACGCCTTAGTCCTATTATGCTTGGCGGCGAACACTCTATTACAAGAGGTGCAATTGAAGCATTAGTAAAAAAATATCCAGATTTGATATTGGTTCAACTTGATGCTCATGCAGATTTAAGAGAATCATATATAGGAAATGAACATAGTCATGCTTGTACTATGAAAAGGTGCTTAGAAGTGCTACCTGAAAAGAAAATTTTGCAAGTAGGAATTAGAAGTGGGACTAAGGAAGAATTTGAAATTATGCATAACAACAACCAATTAGTTAACTTTTGTCCAGGCGGAAATGCATATGAGTTAAAACAAGCTCTTCTTCCATACGCTAAGTCTCCAATCTATTTAACAATAGATTTAGATTGGTTTGATCCCAGTTTATTAGCAGGGACAGGCACTCCAGAACCGGGAGGATTTTTTTGGAATGATTTTGAAGAGATACTTAAAACTTTAAAAGACCTTAGAATCGTGGGATCAGATATTGTGGAATTATCTCCAGAAATTGATAGAAGCGGAGTAAGTAGCATAGTTGCAGCCAAAGTACTTAGAAGCTTAATTTTGTCATTAGAAAATATGCAATAAAAAATTTCTAAACTAAAGTATAGAAATACTAAATAGAAACTAAATATTTCATGGATTTGCTAAAAAGTCCTCTTTATTCAAAATATGTTGAATCCAATGCAAAATTAGTGGATTTTGCAGGTTGGGAAATGCCCATATCATTTTCAGGATTAATTAAAGAGCATGAATCAGTTAGATATTCAGCAGGATTATTTGATATTTCTCACATGGGTGTGATTTCTATTAAGGGAATCAATCCAAAGGATTATATTCAAAAACTTTTTCCTACTAATTTATACTCCTTTTGTGAAGGTCAGGGGCTTTATACAGTAATGCTCAATGATAAAGGAGGAATAATAGATGACTTAATAATTTATGACCTTGGTATACAAAAAAATGACATATCAGAATTATTGTTAATAGTTAATGCAAGTAGATATGAAGAAGATTTTCAGTGGATAAAAAATAATTTAAATATGTCTGAAATTTCGATAACAAACTTTAAAAAAGACAAAGTACTTTTAGCACTACAGGGAAAAAACTCATTCGGTTTATTTGAAGAATGGATTGAATCTTCGATCTCACATATCCCTAACTTTGGATGCGAATATAAAATTTTTGAACATATTGCACCTAAGGAAAAAATTTTCTTTTCAAAGACAGGCTATACGGGGGAAAATGGTCTAGAAATACTTTTATCTAAAAAAGCAGCAATTAATTTATGGGATTTCTCAATTTCTAAAAATGTTGCACCTTGTGGTTTAGGAGCTAGAGATACTCTTAGACTTGAAGCGGGCATGCATCTTTATGGGCAAGACATAAATGAAGAAACTTCTCCATATGAAGCAGGGTTAGGATGGCTAGTACATCTAGAAAATAATCACGAATTCATTGGCAGAAGAGTTCTTGAAGAGCAGTCAAGATTAGGCATTCAAAAAAAGTTAGTTGGTCTCTCTATAAAAGGTAAAGCAATAGGAAGAAAAGGGTGCTCAGTGCTTAAAGGTGATGAGAAAATTGGAACTATCACTAGCGGCAGTTGGTCTCCAACTAAACAACAAGCTATTGCTTTTGCATACATCAATACTTCGCATGCCTTAATGAATAATGAAGTTGAAATATTAATAAGAGGCAAAAAATTCAACGGGGTTATAACAAAAAGAGCGTTTTATAAAAAGAATTATTAACTAAATTTACCCTTAAAGAATTATTATAAGTTATTGATAAATAAACCATACTTAGATGAGAAACAAAATTTGTGAAGAACTCAATAATACAGATATTGGTAAATTAGTTAATTTATGCGGATGGGTAGATAGAAGAAGAGATCATGGTGGTGTAATTTTTATTGATTTAAGAGACCATAGTGGATTCCTACAAATAACAATTAACCCCGATGATGGTGCAGATCTATTTAAACAGGCAGAAACTCTAAGAAATGAAACAGTAATAATGGTCATCGGAATTATTAATGAAAGGCCCAAAGATTCCATAAACACAAATTTAAGTACTGGAGAGTTAGAGCTTAAGGTTAAAGATTTGCAAATTCTCAACCAAATTAAAAACAACTTACCTTTTCCAGTATCTATACATGATTATGAAAATACAAAAGAGGAACTCAGATTAAAATATAGATACCTTGATTTAAGAAGGGGAAAATTACTAGAAAATTTAAAAACAAGACATAAAATTATTAAAGTTGCTAGAGAATTTCTTGATAATTTTGGATTTACAGAAGTAGAGACCCCATTACTTACAAAGTCAACTCCTGAAGGGGCTCGCGATTTTCTTGTTCCTGCACGTCTTTCAAATAGAGAATTTTTTGCTTTACCTCAATCCCCACAACTCTTTAAACAACTTTTAATGGTTGGGGGCTTAGATAAGTATTATCAAATCGCAAAATGTTTCCGTGATGAAGACTTAAGGGCAGATAGACAGCCAGAGTTTACTCAATTAGATATTGAGATGAGCTTTATTAGTGAAGAAGAAATAATTTCTTTTAATGAAAGTCTCATAAAAAAAATATGGAAAGAAGTGTTAAATATTAATTTTAATAATGCTTTTCCAAGAATGACATGGCAGGCAGCAATGGATAATTACGGCACTGATAGACCAGATACTAGATATCAAATGTTATTGAAAGATTTAGGAGGAGTATTAGGTAATATTGGATTTAATATTTTTACCAAGGCAATTAAGTCTGGAGGGTATATAAAATCCATAACAGTCAAAGGAGGTAATTCAAGTATTAGTAACGTAAGAATTAAACCGGGAGGCGACATCTTCAAAGTAGCTCAAGACGCAGGAGCTGGTGGTTTAGCCTTTATAAGGGTCAAAGGAGATGAGCTTGAGACTATTGGGGCAATTAAAAATAATTTAAGTGAAGAGCATATAGCTGATATTTTAAAAATCACAGAAGCAAAAGATGGAGACTTAATCCTCTTAGGAGCTGGAGATAAACAAATTGTCAATCAGTCATTAGATAGGGTTAGACAATATATCGCAAAAGAATTAAATCTCATAGATAAAAGCAAATGGAATTTCTTATGGGTAACTGACTTCCCTATGTTTGAGAGAAATGAAGATGAAAATAGATATGAAGCTTTACATCATCCTTTTTGTTCTCCAAAAAATATAAAATCTAAAGATTCTGAAAACTTGAAAAAAGAAATTGAGAGCTCTACAGCAAATGCTTATGACTTAGTTCTTAATGGATTGGAGTTAGGAGGTGGCTCTTTACGTATTCATGAGGCGAACTTACAAAGACAGGTTCTGAAAACGGTAGGACTTACTGATAAAGAGATTGATGAAAAATTTGGATTTTTAATAGAAGCCTTAGAAATGGGGGCTCCTCCTCATGGTGGAATAGCGTTTGGATTAGATCGTATTACCATGCTGATCATTGGTGCAGATTCAATCAGAGAAACCATTGCGTTTCCAAAAAATCAACAAGCAAAATGTCTTCTCACAAATGCACCTTCCAATGTCTCTGAATCACAATTAAAAGAATTAGATATTGAAATAACAATTGATGAATAAGAATATATATGGATGTTCTAAAAGTTTTTTGTTTAAATAAAATATAAGGAGGCTGTGCTTAATTAAAAATATTTAATGTCAAAATTTGTATTTGTCACCGGAGGAGTAGTTTCTAGCATTGGTAAAGGGATTGTAGCTGCAAGCTTAGGAAGATTATTAAAATCTAGAGGATATAGTGTTTCAATATTAAAACTAGATCCATATCTAAATGTTGATCCAGGAACAATGAGCCCTTTTCAACATGGAGAAGTATTTGTAACCGAAGATGGGGCTGAAACCGATCTAGATTTAGGTCACTATGAAAGATTTACTGATACTGCAATGACTAGGTTAAATAGTGTGACTACGGGATCTATTTATCAAGCAGTTATTAATAAAGAAAGAAGAGGCAATTATAACGGTGGAACGGTGCAAGTAATACCTCACATAACGGGAGAAATTAGAGAAAGGATTCATAGAGTAGCCGCTAACAGCAATGCAGATATTATTATTACTGAAATTGGTGGAACAGTTGGTGATATTGAATCTCTACCTTTTTTAGAGGCAATAAGAGAATTCAAAAATGATGTCAATAGGAACGATGTTGCATACATACACGTAACATTACTTCCTTACATCAAAACCTCTGGCGAAATAAAAACTAAACCAACACAACATTCAGTGAAAGAATTAAGATCAATTGGAATTCAGCCAGATTTACTTGTATGCCGAAGTGATAAATCTATCAATGAAGCTCTTAAAAAAAAGCTTAGTGGTTTTTGCGGTGTCAATATCAACTCTGTAATTGAAGCTTTAGACGCAGACAGTATATATTCTGTACCTCTTTCTTTAAAAAAAGAAGGTTTATGCAAAGAAACCTTGAAGTATTTAGACCTTGAAGATAAAAAATGTGATTTGAAAAATTGGGAGCAACTAATACACAACCTAAGAAATCCTGGAGATCCAATAAAAGTTGCACTTGTAGGCAAATATATTGAACTTGGAGATGCATATTTATCCGTTGTTGAAGCTTTAAGACATGCATGCATTGAACAAAGGGCTTTATTAGATTTACATTGGGTAAGTGCTGAAATGATAGAAAAAAATTCAGCAGAAACTTACTTAAATGAAGTTGATGCAATTGTCGTACCCGGGGGATTTGGCAATAGAGGAGTAAATGGAAAAATTTCGGCTATAAAATTCGCAAGAGAAAATAAAATTCCCTTTTTAGGTTTGTGCCTTGGCATGCAATGTGCAGTTATAGAATGGGCCAGGAATGTAGCTAATCTTCCAGATGCATCTAGTTCAGAACTAGACCCAAACACTCCAAATCCAGTGATACATTTATTACCAGAACAGGAAGATGTAGTTGATTTAGGTGGGACAATGAGACTTGGAGTTTATCCATGTAGACTGACAAAAAATACAACTGGAAAAAACTTATATGATGAGGATGTTATTTATGAGAGACATCGGCATAGATACGAATTTAATAATTACTACAAACAAAGTTTTTTAGATTCTGGATACAAAATTAGTGGTACATCACCAGATGGCAGATTAGTTGAGTTAATTGAGTTAGAAAATCATCCATACTTCTTAGCCTGTCAATATCATCCTGAGTTTTTATCAAGACCTGGCAAACCTCATCCTTTATTTAAAGGATTAATAAAAGCGTCTCAAGATAAGTTAACTCAATCAAATTAATATTCTTTATTTTTTTGAATGAAAATGACAAATTTTTTACCCTTAGTCGAACAATTTCATTCATTACAAGGTGAAGGTTATCATGCTGGAAAAAGTGCTTTTTTTGTAAGATTAGCCGGATGCAAAGTTGGGTGTTCGTGGTGCGATACCAAGAATTCATGGGACGAGAAAAAACACCCTTCTATATCAATTGAAAAAATAATAGATCGCATAAAAATTGCCAGAAAAAAAGGTGCATCTTTTTGCGTTATTACAGGTGGAGAACCTTTACAACATAACTTGGATAATTTTTGCAAAGCTATAAAAAAAATGACAATGGGAGAAGAACAAAAGCCAATGAAGATTCATATTGAGACAAGTGGAGTTAATTCGATATCAGGAAGCTATGACTGGATTACTTTATCTCCTAAAAGACACTCACCTCCAAAAAATTATTTTTTAAAAAACTGTAATGAGATCAAAATAATCATAAATGAAATAGAAGATATTGAATTTGCTATTCAAATAAAAAAAGAAACTTTAAAACAATATCAACTCTCTAAAAGCGAAGATGGCTTAAAAAAAGAAGATAAAATTTTTTATTTACAGCCAGCATGGAACAATGCGAATGGTTTTTCTCTTGCTATTGATTTCGTAAAAAATAACCCCGATTGGAAATTGAGCCTTCAAACTCACAAATACTTAAAAATTAATTGAAATCTTATGACTCTTAAAAATAAATCGATAGTAATTTTATTATCTGGAGGTTTAGATTCTTCTACAGTTACTGGTATCGCCAAAAAATCCGAAGCTAAAATTTTTGGCCTTTCATTTGACTACGGTCAACGTCATAAAAAAGAATTAAATTCTGCATCAATAATTGCAAAACACTTTGATATCGACGAATTTAAAATCATTAAGCTTGACTTATCTTTATGGGGAGGCTCGTCATTAACTGATACTCAAAAAAATATTCCAATAGAAGGAGTACAAACTAATAAAATTCCTAATACTTATGTTCCTGGGAGAAATACTATATTTATTTCCGTTGCACTAAGTTACGCCGAAGCAATAGATGCTGATTTTATAGGGTTAGGAGTTAATGCACTGGATTATTCTGGTTATCCAGATTGCAGACCTGACTACATTAAAAAATTTCAAGAATTAGCAGATCTGGCCAATAAAAGAGGAAGAGAAAATAACCCAATAAAACTTTGGACACCTTTATTAGATCTTAATAAAGAAGAGATTATTCAATTAGCTTTTAACAATAATGTCCCTTTAGAAAAAACGTGGAGTTGTTATTCAGGCAATTCAAAACCATGCGGAAAGTGTGATAGCTGCAGAATTAGAAATGCCGCTTATGGAAAATGGCTCAATAAAAAAAATAAAAAATGAAAATAAAAAAAATAATTTTAGAAACATGGATAGATCCAGCACGGATTACTCATCGTTTAACAAAACAATTCGGAGATAGTGGATTAGCTTGGCTAGACAGTGATGGCAAAGAAAATGGGGAATGGTCAATAATAGGAATTAAACCAAAAAAAATAATCCAATCAAGAGATATTAATAACTTAGATAAAACTAATAATCCCTTTAACAATTTAAAAGATATTGAAAAAGGATTTTGGATCGGATGGTTAAGTTATGAAGCAGGAGTATACGTAGAACAAAAAAACCCGTGGCGACCATCTGATATGGCAACTTTATGGATTGCATCATATGATCCAATCATTAAATGTAATCTAATAAAAAAAGAAATAATTATCGAAGGCACAAACTCATATGAACTGATGAATTATAAAAATATAATCAACAATATAAAAACTATTGAAGAAGAAAATATTATTAAAACAAATATGAGCTTTGATTTTTCAAAAATTAATTTGGACGAAATGGCTGAAAAATTTCAGAAAAATATTTTAAAATTGAAAAAATTAATTTCTCTAGGAGATTTATTTCAAGCAAACCTAACAACTAAATGCGAAATTGAGTCTTCAAAATACTATAGCCCTCTTGATATTTATTTAAAAATAAGAGAGAAATTAAGAGCTCCCTTTGGAGGAATAATAATAAATAATAATTATAAAGAGGCGGTATTATCTACCTCGCCAGAAAGATTTATAAAAATAGATGATAAAAATTTCGTAGAATCAAGACCTATTAAAGGAACTAGATCCAGAGATAAGGATTTAAATCAAGACGCACTTAATGCTATCGATTTAATAACGAACGAAAAAGATAGAGCCGAAAATATCATGATTGTTGACCTAATAAGAAATGATTTAAGTAAAGTTTGCGAAACAGGAAGCATTATGGTGCCAGAAATATTAAAACTTGAAAGTTTCTTAAAAGTTCATCATCTAACTTCAGTGATCAGAGGCAAATTAAAAAAAGACAGGAACTGGATTGATTTACTAAAAGCTTGTTGGCCTGGGGGCTCTATAACTGGAGCACCTAAATTAAGATCATGTCAGAGACTTTTTGAATTGGAAGAATGTGAACGTGGACCATACTGTGGTTCATTCTTAAAGCTTGACTGGAATGGAGAGTTTGACAGCAATATACTGATAAGATCATTTTTAATTAAAGATAAAAAAATCAATATATACGCTGGATGCGGAATAGTTATTGACTCAAATCCTGAAGAGGAAACTAATGAACTAAAGTGGAAACTTTTACCATTAATTGATTCACTAAAATGATTGAAAAATTGGGCTGGTATAAGGATCAATGGTTAGAGATTGATAGAATATTTATTGCTGCAAATAATAGAGGATTAAAATTTGCTGATGGTATATTTGAAACCATTTTGATAAAAGAAAACAAACCTATTCTTTTTGATGAACATCTGAAAAGATTAGAAAAAAGTAGCAAGATTTTAAATATTAATCTCAAAATAAATAAATTAACTCTAAGACAACTTATTAATGATGGAATTAAAAAGTTATCGCTTAAAAATGATCAATTTGCATCAGTCAGAATAAACTATAGTCGAGGAACTAATGAAGGTCGAAAACTAACAATTTATAGCACTTCAGAGACAAAAGATTTGGATAATTTATGGCTTGAGTTCTATAGAATCAAACCAAATTTTAATCCGATAAGCGTTTGCATTAGTCAAACGGAAAAAATAAATGAATTCAGTCTTATAAGTAAATGCAAAACATTTTCATATAATCAGGCAATACAAGTTTTGACAGAAGCTAATGAAAAATCATTTGATGATTCTATCCTTTTGAATACTTCAGGAGAACTTTGTTGTGGAAGTACATTTAATCTTCTAATTAAAAGAAATAATCAATGGATAACTCCTAGAAAAGAGAGCGGTTGTTTAGAAGGGATTATGGTTTCTGAAGCTTTAAAATTGAAAATTGTAAGAGAAGAATTAATTCCTCCAGAATTTCAAAATGATGACATAATTGTTGCAATTAATAGCTTATCTTGCAGACAAATTAATCAAGTTAATGATTTAAAGCTTAAACCTAAATTCGATCCAATTTACTTTTGGGATTTATTATATAGTTGAACTTTATTAATATCTGGTAAATAGACATCAGATACTTTAGTTATATTGTTATCAACCTTAAATTCAACAATTTTTCCAATAACGATAATTGATGGAGCTAAAAATTCTTTATCTTTGATTTTACCTGGTAGATTATCTAATTTCTCTATCAAACATTTTTGATTTTTTAAAGTAGCTTCTTGAATGACAGCGCATTTAGTACTCCTATCTAAACCACCTAGAATTAATTCTTCCACAATAAATTCAATATTTTTTATACCCATAAAAATTACTAAGCTATCTGATGATTGAGCTAAATCTCTCCAATTCACTGTCTTTTTTCCCTTATCTACATGCTCATGTCCAGTCACAAAAGTTACGGAACTCGCAGCATCTCTATGGGTTAGTGGAATACCAAAATATGTTGGGGCAGCTATCCCAGAAGTAATACCAGGAACGATTTCAACTGAAATTCCATTTTTTTCTAAAATCGATACCTCTTCACCACCTCTAGAAAAAATGAACGGATCTCCCCCTTTAAGCCTTACAACATTTTTGCCTTCTTTTGCTAATTTCAAAATAAGATCATTAGTTTCAGCCTGAGGTACAGAACACTTCCCAGCTCTTTTACCTACATGGAAAATTTCTGTATTTTTTCCTGCCTCTTTTGTTATTTCATCCGGGATTAAAGCATCATGAACTAATGCATCACAATTTTTTATTAGGCGCAAAGCTTTAAGAGTCAAAAGCTCAGGGTCACCTGGACCTGCTCCAACTAAATAAACTATGCCGGGCACAATAATCTCCATTAACAAGTATGGTAGTAAAAGTTAATCGCAATGAAGGTAAATATTGTGAAAGAAAGTTTATTAAATCCAAATAAAAAATTTACTCTCCTTAGTGCGTTTATAACTCTTTTAAATGATCGTTTAAGTGAAAGTATACTGTTACCCATATTACCCTCTTTTGTTTTACTTTTTGACTCTAAAGCAAGTACATATGGTTTATTATCATGCACTTACCAATTAGCTCAATTTACAGCTTCTCCTTTTATAGGAATTATGAGTGATAGATATGGAAGAAGACCTGTCACTCTTTTTTGTATTACAGGCTCAATAATTGGAATATCCATATTATCTTTTACTGTTCTTTTTAATTGGTCAAATTCAATAGCCTCTATACCATTATTTTTATTATTCTTAGCGAGACTAATTGACGGCTTAAGCGGAGGAACTGCAGCCACAGCAACAACCATTCTTGCAGATGTTTCAAGCCCTGAAAAAAGAGCAAAAACATTTGGTCTTATTGGAGTAGCTTTTGGTTTAAGTTTTTTCTTAGGTAATATTTTCGTTGTAATATTTGCAAAAAATACAGATAATAACTTTATCATCCCAGTTTTAATAGCATCAATTATTCCAATAATAAATTTTCTTCTAGTTTTCTTTTACTTGCCAGAAACAAAACCTAAGAGTGACACTAATAAACCAAAAACTATTGTTAAAAACCCTTTGAAAGAACTTTTTACAGTTTTCAAAGAAGAAAAAATTAAAAAGTTATCATTAGCTTTTTTTATTTACTTTATTGCTTTTACTGGATTGACAAATATCCTTATATTTTTCCTTCAAGAATCTTTAAACTGGACGACCAAAGCATCAAGTGGAACTCTTGTTGTAGTTGGAATCATTGCAATTATCGTTCAAGGAGGTCTAATTGGGCCTTTGGTAAAGCAATTTGGCGAAATGCGATTAACACTTATCGGATCAGGCTTCATTCTTGTGGCATGTTCTCTTTTAATAACTGCTCCAAAAGAAAATGCGACAATTAATATTTATTCAGCTGTTTCATTTTTAGCCGTTGGGGCAGGGTTAATTACACCTACCTTAAGAGCACTAATATCAAAGAAATTAGACGTTGATAAACAAGGATCAATTTTAAGTAATCTTCAAGGTCTACAAAGTCTTGGAGGAGTTTTAGGAATTGCAATGGCAGGAAGGGTTTATGATAGTTTTGGTCCTAAATCACCTTTTATAGCTGGTTCCGTTATATTACTTTTCATGATATACCTTATTGCAGAGGGTAAAAGTAACAATTCTTTTAACAATCAAAAATCAAAAGTTTTTTAATGAAAAGCCAGGCTGATGTTTTTATTAATAGAGAATTAAGTTGGATTGAATTCAATAAAAGAGTACTACTTACTGGTATGGAAAAGGATTACAAAATCCTAGATAAAGTAAAATTTTGTTCAATTTTTAGTAATAATCTAGATGAATTTTTTATGGTAAGGGTAGCTTCATTAAAAGCTCAAGTTGAAGCAGGTATTACTAAAAAAAGTGTTGATGGACTTAACCCTAAAGAGCAATTAACAAAAATCAATAAAGAAGTTAAAAATTTAACTACTCTTCAAGAAAACTATGTAAATAATGAATTAAAAAATGAATTAAAAAAGCAAGGTGTAATTTTAAAAAAATATAAGGATTTAACTGAAAATCAAAAAAATTGGTGCAATAACTATTTTACTTCATCTGTATTTCCTTTATTAACTCCATTAGTTGTTGACCAAGCACATCCATTCCCATTTATTAGTAATTTAAGTCTAAATTTAGCAGCTTTAATAAAGGATGGGGAAGATTCTAAAAATCAGTTTGTCAGAGTAAAAATACCAACAAAAAATATAAACCGATTTATACAGATTCCCAATGAAATTATTGATCTTAGTGGTGAGAGTACTCACGTTTTTATAAGTGTTGAAGATTTAATTGGAAATAATATAAATACTTTATTTAACGGAATGGAATGTATAAATTACTCTTTTTTTAGAGTGACAAGAGATGCAGATTTAGAATTAAAAGAACTTGAAGCTGATGATCTACTTTTAGCGGTTGAACAAAGTTTGCAAAAGAGAAGATTAGGTGGAGACGTAGTTAGATTAGAAGTGGAGTCGGATATGCCAGAAAATATCCTAAAATTACTTATTGAAAGTATCTCAATACAAAAAGAATATATATATTTTTGCAAAAGTTTATTAGGCCTTGATGATTTAAATCAATTAACAAAAATTGATAGAGATGATTTAAAAGAAAATTTGCTAATTGGGAAAACTCACCCTCTATTAAAAAATTTAGATTTGCCTTTAAACAAAAACCTCAATTCTATTTTCAAAATATTAAGGAAAAAAAATATTTTGCTTCATCATCCCTACGACTTATTTAAAACTTCAGTTGAAGAATTTATAAACAAAGCGGCTGATGATCCACTTGTAATGGCTATAAAAATTACTTTATATCGAGTTTCCAAGGACTCGCCTATCATTGAAGCTTTAATGAGAGCTGCAGAAAATGGGAAAGAAGTAATGACCCTTGTTGAACTAAAAGCAAGATTTGATGAAGACAATAATATTCAATGGGCAAAACAACTTGAACAAGCTGGAGTTCATGTTGTATATGGAGTCATAGGATTTAAAACACATACAAAAATAGCATTAATAGTAAGAAAAGAAAAAGGACGATTAAGGAATTATTTCCATATTGGAACTGGAAATTATAACTCTAATTCTTCAAAGTTTTATACAGATTTAGGATTACTTTCAACTGATCCTGATATTGCATCAGATTTGCTTGAATTATTTAACTTCTTATCAGGTTTTTCAAAACAAAAAAGTTATCAAAAGTTATTAGTTTCTCCCTCATCGATGAGAGAGAAATTTATATTTCTGATAAAGAGAGAAATCAAAAATGCAGAGGAAGGCAAAAAAGCCGAAATAATTGCAAAAATGAATTCTTTAGTAGACCCAGAAATAATTCAACTTCTTTATCTAGCTTCAGCCTCAGGTGTAAAAATTAGCCTTATCATAAGAGGTATTTGTTGTTTATATCCCCAAAGAAAAAATTTAAGTGAAAATATTAAAGTCATAAGCATTATTGGCCATTTTCTTGAGCACTCAAGGATTTTTTGGTTTTGTAATAACGGAGATAATGAGGTTTTTATTGGGAGTGCAGATTGGATGAGAAGAAACCTTGATAGAAGAATAGAAGCTGTTACTCCGATAGAGGATTATGAATTGAAATCTAAAATATACTCACTTTTGCAAACCTATATTAAAGATGATTACTTTTCTTGGATAATGAAGGAAGATGGTTCTTATTCGAAATATGAATTAGATTCATCGAATAATCGTTCGCAGATTGACCTCATAGAAAAATAAAATTAATATTGATTTTTACAACATTTAAAAAAAAACTTAAAATTTTAAATTTTTTTTAATTTTTGTAAAATCCACTCATATCAAGAGATTTCAAGAAATAAGCATTAAACAAAAATTTTTTGTCTTTAAAATTTCAACGTAAAAGTAGTTTTTATTTCAATTTCAGTGCTAGCTTTTTAAAAAATCCATTATTTAGGAGGCCAGGGTGATGGGGATCCCTCTGGAATCTGCGAAAAGCTCTTCAGATAAAAATTTTGATGAGCCAAGATTACCAAACACTGCGGGCAAATCTCGCAAATTAAAATCCAGTCTTACGACTAAACAAAGCCAAAAAAAATCTGGCAGACTAGCTTCAGATTCTATTGGCCATTACTTAAGTAGCATTGGTAGAGTTCCTCTTTTGACTCCAGCAGAGGAAATAGAGTTAGCTCATCATGTTCAAAACATGAAAAAGTTAATAGAAATTCCTGAAACTGATAGAACCCAACGCAATCTTTATCAAATTAAGATTGGCAAAAGAGCAAGAGATAGAATGATGGCAGCTAATCTAAGGCTCGTTGTCTCAGTTGCAAAAAAATACCAAAACCAAGGGCTTGAATTATTAGATCTTGTCCAGGAAGGAGCTATTGGGCTTGAAAGAGCCGTAGATAAATTTGATCCTGCTATGGGATATAAATTCTCAACTTATGCTTACTGGTGGATTAGACAAGGAATGACGAGGGCAATTGATAACAGTGCTAGAACCATTCGTTTGCCTATTCACATAAGTGAAAAACTATCCAAAATGAGAAGAGTCTCCAGAGAATTATCGCACAAATTTGGCAGACAACCTACAAGATTGGAAATGGCAACTGAGATGGGAATTGATCAAAAAGATTTAGAAGATTTAATTTCTCAAAGTGCTCCTTGCGCCTCCCTAGATGCACATGCAAGAGGGGAAGAAGACAGAAGTACACTTGGTGAACTCATACCTGATCCAAACTGTGAAGAGCCTATGGAAGGTATGGATAGAACTATTCAAAAAGAGCATTTAGGAACTTGGCTTTCTCAATTAAATGAAAGAGAGCAAAAAATCATGAAGCTCAGATTTGGGCTAGATGGTGAAGAACCATTAACACTCGCAGAAATAGGAAGACAAATTAATGTTTCGCGAGAAAGAGTAAGGCAACTAGAAGCTAAAGCAATATTAAAGCTTCGAGTAATGACAACTCATCAAAAAGCAGCTTAACCAAATTGATAAAATTTACTGTAATTTTATTATATTTATTTTTAATTTTTTTAATTTCAATAGTTTTTAAAAAATATAATGGAGATAACAAAGAAATAGTCAGAAAAATAATACATATTGGAATAGGTCCTTTAATACCAATCGCTCAATTTTTAAAAATTAATCAAAACTCTGCTCTAATTTTTACGGGAATTGTTTCATTAATGGTTTTCACCAATTACAACTATAAATTATTTCCAACAATTGAGGATGTTGAGAGAAAGAGTTATGGGACATTATTTTATTGTCTAAGTTTATTTATTTTGATTTATCTTTTCTGGGATAAAGATCCATATGCACTAATTAGTGGATTTTTCATAATGACTTTTGGTGATGGATTAGCTGGATTAATAGGAAAAAGCTTTAACTCAAAGAGTTGGATTTTTTTTGAACAAAAAAAATCTTTATATGGAACCATAACAATGTTTTTAACAAGTTTGATAGTAGTTTGCTCAATAGGATATTCTCAACAAAATAGTCTAAATTTAAATTATTTTACAATAGCTTTTATTGCGACTTTGCTCGAACAATTTAGTATTCTAGGAATAGATAATTTCATTGTTCCAATCTCTTCAGCATTATTTTTTAATTTTTTAATAACTAGCTAAGTGAATCGTATAAAATAGCGATTAATTCTTTTGTTGTTTCTATATCTATACATGCATCTGTAATGCTTCTGCCAAACTGGAGATCTTCTTTTTTTAAAAGTTTTTGATTGCCTTCCTTCAAATGACTTTCAAGCATAACTCCTAAAATATTTTTTTCACCATTACTAATTTGAGAAGCTACATTTTTTAGCACTTCTGACTGTTTTCGGAAATCTTTATTGGAATTTCCATGACTACAATCAATCATCACTTTATGGGGAAGATTACACTGCCTCAATTCTGCTGAAATTCTTTGTACATGATCTCTTTCAAAATTTGGGCCTTTTGAACCGCCCCTTAAAACTATATGTCCATCTGGATTTCCTGTAGTATTAATTATAGAAGCCATTCCATTTTCATTTACACCTAAGAAGTGATGGGATTTTGAAGCTGACTGCATTGCATTAATTGCAGTAGTAAAAGAACCATCCGTTCCATTTTTAAAGCCTATAGGCATTGATAATCCTGATGCCATTTCTCTATGAGTTTGACTTTCTGTGGTCCGCGCACCTATGGCTGTCCAACTTATTAAATCGGCAATGTATTGAGGAACAATTGGATCTAGTAATTCTGTAGCAGAAGGTATGCCTCGAGTTGCTAAATATGAAAGCAAACTTCTTGCCCTTCTTAAACCAGTATTAATATCATAAGAATCATCTAGATGAGGATCATTTATCAATCCCTTCCAACCAATAGTTGTTCTTGGTTTTTCAAAATATACTCTCATAATTATTTCTAATTTATCGTTATACATTTCTCGGAATTTTTGAATATATTTTGAATATTCCTTTGCCGCCTCAAGATCATGAATTGAACATGGACCAACAATGACTAAAAGCTTCTGATCATTATGATGCAAAATATTTTGTATCGATCTTCTTGTTGTAGATACTGTATTAGCGGAGTCGTAGTCTAAAGGTATATCATTATGTAATCTGCTTGGAGGTATTAATGGCCGTGTTTCAACAACATGTAAATCCGATGTCTTTTCTAAAGCTGAATTATTTGATGATGTCGTCATTGATTAATTAAGAAATTTGAATATTTAAAAAAGCATTTATGAATACTCTCCTTTTCAATATTAAAAATAACAATAGATTAGGCATTAAACCTTACTAATGAAGAATTTGGAAACATTGCTAAAAGATTATGCAGATCATGTAGCTGAAAGAGCTGCCAAAGGTATACCACCTTTACCTTTAAATGCTGAACAAACAAATTGTATTACAAAATTATTAGAACAAGATAGTACTTACGATTCATCTTATTTACTTGATTTACTAATAAATAGAGTTCCCCCAGGAGTTGATGAGGCGGCTTACGTAAAAGCAAGCTGGCTTACGGCTATTGTTAATTCCGAAAAATATTGCAAATCAATTAATCCCGAAAAAGCAATTGAAATACTAGGAACAATGATAGGCGGATACAATGTAAATTCTTTGGTTGAAATCCTTAAAGGAGAAAATAGTTTACTCGCAAAAAAAGCGGCAGAAGTTTTAAAAAATATTATTCTTGTTTACGACTCGGCTAATGAAATTTATGAATTATCTCACAGTAATATTTATGCAAAAGAAGTTGTAAATAGTTGGGCAAATGCAGAATGGTTCATAAATAAAAAAGTTCTGGAGAAAGAGATTACTTGTTTAGTATTTAAAGTTGACGGTGAGACAAACACAGACGACTTATCTCCAGCTGTACATGCAACAACACGCCCGGATATTCCAATGCATGCATTAGCTATGTTGGAATTTAAAAAACCTGATGGACTAAAGATTCTTGATAATTTAAAAAAACAAAATTTACCAATAGCTTATGTTGGAGATGTTGTTGGAACGGGGAGTTCTAGAAAATCTGCTATTAATTCACTCATTTGGCATATAGGAGAAGATATCGCTTTTGTTCCCAACAAAAAAACAGGTGGAATAATAATTGGCAGCAAAATAGCTCCAATTTTCTTCAATACTGCACAAGATTCAGGAGCTTTACCTATAGAAGCTGATGTATCTCAAATGAAAACAGGAGATGTTATTAAAATATATCCTTATAAAGGCATTATTAAAAAAATTGAAAAAGATTCAAATACTGAAGAATTAATAAGCAAATTCGAGTTGTATCCATCAACTCTTACTGATGAAATTCAAGCTGGAGGAAGAATAAATCTTATGATTGGAAGATCTCTTACGGACAAAATTAGAAACAAATTAGATTATCAACCAAGTGAAATATTTACTAGACCACAAAATCCAACCGAAAGTAATGCCGGCTTTACTCAAGCTCAAAAAATAGTGGGCAAGGCATGCGGTTTAGAGGGAGTAAGGCCAGGAATGACCTGTGAGCCAATTATGACCACAGTTGGTAGTCAAGATACTACTGGGCCAATGACTAGAGATGAACTAAAAGAACTAGCTTGTTTAGGATTTACTGCAGATTTAGTGATGCAAAGTTTTTGTCATACAGCTGCATATCCTAAACCAGTAGATCTAGTTACCCATAAAGAATTACCTGATTTTATATCTCAAAGAGGTGGAGTAGCTCTTAAGCCTGGAGACGGCATAATTCATAGCTGGCTTAATAGAATGCTTCTCCCAGATACTGTTGGCACTGGCGGAGATAGTCATACTAGATTTCCTCTTGGCATTTCATTTCCTGGAGGCTCGGGCATTGTTGCCTTTGCTGCTGCAATAGGATCAATGCCATTAAATATGCCAGAATCTGTTCTGATTAAATTTAAGGGAGAATTATTACCAGGAATCACTCTTAGAGATTTAGTAAATGCAATCCCTCTCTTCGCAATTAAAAAAGGACTCTTAACTGTTGAGAAAGCAAATAAGAAAAATATATTCAACGGAAAAATTATGGAAATTGAAGGATTACCAAATCTAAAACTTGAACAGGCTTTTGAACTTACTGATGCTACTGCAGAACGCTCATGCGCTGGTAGCACAATACTTTTATCCCAAGA
This sequence comes from Prochlorococcus sp. AG-424-P18, assembly GCA_003213235.1. Classification (GTDB taxonomy): domain Bacteria; phylum Cyanobacteriota; class Cyanobacteriia; order PCC-6307; family Cyanobiaceae; genus Prochlorococcus_A. The sequence continues at coordinate 128,626 of QCNJ01000002.1, forward strand.
AACTGTTCAAGAATATTTAAAAAGCAATATTTGCCTGCTAGAAAAAATGATCGAGAGTAATTATGAAGATTCAAAATCGATTTCAAGAAGAATAAATGATATGAAAAATTGGTTAAAAAAACCATCATTAATTCAACCAGATTCAAACGCTCAGTATGAAGAAATCATTGAAATTGATTTAGCAAAAGTAACACAACCTATAGTTGCTTGCCCTAATGATCCAGATAATGTAAAAGAAATCACTGATGTTGCAAATACAAATATTGACGAGGTTTTTATAGGTTCTTGCATGACAAATATTGGTCATTACAGAGCAGCTGCAAAAGTTCTTGAAGGAGTACAAAATTTAAAAGCTAAATTATGGATTTGTCCACCAACAAAGATGGATGAAGAAACTCTAAAAGCTGAAGGTTACTATAAAATTTTTGAAGATTGTGGTGCAAGGTTAGAGTTGCCTGGCTGTTCTTTATGTATGGGAAATCAAGCCAGAGTAGATGAAGGTTCCGTAGTATTTTCTACTAGTACAAGAAATTTTGACAATAGACTTGGCAAGAATGCACAAGTCTTTTTAGGCAGCGCTGAATTAGCAGCAGTTTGCGCACTGCTTGGCAAAATACCTGAAGTTGAGGAATATCAGGATATTACTAAAAATAAAATTAATCCATATTCAGATGAACTTTATCGCTATCTTCAATTTGATGAAATACACGATTTCAGCTTGACAAAGTAATCATGGACTATGCCAAACTTTATAAAAGATAATATTCAAAAAACAAGTAATAATTCGTCTCGTAGCATCAAAAAATTATTAAAACAAAGATCTCTAGTCGTTGCATTTTCGCTCTTATTCACTGGTTTAGGAGCCTCAATTACAAGCATATCTTTTAAAACTGGAATCTATTTTATTAATAATTGGAGATTAGCATTATTAGACCAATTCCCAACTATTGCGGTCTTACCTATTTTTGGAGCTCTAGGAGGAGCTATTGCAGGATATTTGATCAAAAATATAGCACCTGCTGCAAAAGGTTCAGGAGTTAGTCAAATCATGGGTTTTTTAAGACATAAAAAAGTTCCAATGAATTTAAAAGTAGGCTTAGTAAAGCTAATATCAGGAATTATTGCGATTGGTAGTGGATTCCCTTTGGGTCCAGAAGGTCCATCCGTTCAAATGGGAGGATCAGTAGCTTGGCAAATGGCCAAGTGGCTCAAAGCTCCCACAGCTTTTAGAAGAGTAATAGTAGCAGCAGGGGGTGGTGCTGGAATAGCTGCAGTTTTTAGCGCTCCATTAGGAGGGTTTGTCTATGCAATAGAAGAGTTATTAAACTCCGCAAGACCAGTAATTTTGCTATTAGTAGTAATTACAACTTTCATTGCAGATTCATCTGCTGATATTATTCAAGCCTTAGGCTTAGATCCTAAAGCAGGAGGGTTTGATTTTAACCTCGGATTTTTGATTCAAAAAGAATATGACCCATCAGTTTTTTTCTTACCTGTAGATTTTATTTACTTAGTTTTACTAGGAATAATTATTGGAATTTTTGCAGAATTGTACAGCAGATATGTTTTGTTGATGCAAAATCTTGGGAAAAAGTGGTATAAAAATAAATTTGTTTTAAAAATGAGTATTTGTGGGCTTATTTTAGGAAGCATCTACTCTTGTTTACCCAGTACATTTCATAATTTAGATGAATTACAGAAAATAATAGCTGAACAAAATACAAGTATTGGAATTGCTTTATTAGCAGTTTTAGTATTATTTATCACAACAGGCTTAGCTGCAGCATCTGGAGCTCCTGGAGGATTGTTCTATCCAATGCTTACTTTAGGTGGGTCAATTGGACTAATAATGGGGAGCTGGGTGGAAATTGCGACAGGACATGCACCTAGTACATACATTTTTGCAGGAATGGGAGCTTTCGTAGCAGGATGTTCGCGAACACCAATTACCGCAATGTTTTTAGCTTTCGCTTTAACAAAAAATTTATTAATAATGAAACCTGTGTTAATCAGCTGCATCGCCAGTTTCTTGATAGCAAGAGTTTTTAATGAAGAATCAATTTATGAAAGACAAATACAAATAGAATTAGAAGACTAAAAACTATCTTCAATCAAAAACAGCAGTTTTACTGTTATAAACAAATACTTGATGATTCAGATGTAATCTAACTGCTCTTGCTAAAGCTATTCTTTCAATATCTCTTCCTTTTCTAATCAAATCGTCAACTTCATCCCTATGACTTACATTAACTGTGCATTGCTCAATTATCGGGCCTTCATCAAGATCTTCAGTAACATAATGGGCTGTAGCACCGATTAATTTAACGCCTCTCTTCCAAGCTCGATGATATGGTTGCCCGCCCTTAAATGCAGGTAAGAAAGAATGATGAATATTTATTATTGAAGAAAACTTTTTTAAAAAAGAGTCACTCAAAATTTGCATATATTTAGCTAATACAACGAGATCAATTTCATATTCTTTTAGTAAATGTAAAAATTGATCTTCAACAATAGATTTTTCAGTTTTAAAGGTATCTATATGAACAAATTTTGCATTAAAGTCATTTGCAATAATTTCAAGATCAGAATGATTTGAAATTATTAACGGGACTTTCATTTTGAGTTCTCCATTTCTTACTCGCCAAAGTAAATCAATCAAACAATGATTTTGTTTACTCACGAAAATAGCAACATTTGGAATTTCATCTGAATAATTTACGTTAAATTTTCCATTTACTTCATCTGCAATTTTTTCAAATTCTTTATAAATTTCATCTCTATTAAAAAATTCATTGTTACTATTCCATTCAATTCGACTAAGAAATAATCCTGCATCTTGATCTGTATGATGATCAGAATGTTTTATGTTGCCACCATAATTTGAAATCCAACTTGTAAGTAGACTTACAAGACCAGGACGATCGGGACAAACAATTTTGAATATAATTGAAGGATGTTCCAAAAAATCTTTAACTATTAAGTCAAATAAGCAAGCATATCTAATATATCAATGAAAAGCTTAAAAGAAAATTTTCAAAAAGCACACATAGTTATTATTGGATCAGGGATTATTGGAAAATTTAACGCCTTAGAATTATCAGAATTAGGTTTCCAGGTAACGATAATAGATCCAGCTCAACACCAAAATAGTAGCAATGCAGCTTTAGGCTTACTAATGGGTAATATGTATCAAAAAAGAAGAGGTAGAAGCTGGGATCTCAGGAAACAGAGCATTGAATTATGGCCACAATGGATTACATTCCTGCAAAAATTTAATTGTGAATTAAATATCGAAAAACCATTAATACAACTAACTACAGATGAAGAAAAGTTTAAAAAATTAGAGAAATTTGTTTATGAAAATAATGATCAAAACTTGCAAATTTTAGAAAGAGACTCAATATTTATCAAGAATATTAATAAAGCCTTCCAAGCAACAAATATAAAAGGAATGATCTCGTTCAAAGATGGAAGAATAAATCCTTTTTCTTTACTTCAAACATTAGATCAATTTCTAAGAGATAAAAAAGTAAATTATTTACGAGAAGAAATAATAAAAATAAGAAAATCAAACAATCAATGGATTTCTACAACAAGGAATAATGAAAACATCAAATCTGACATGGTTATTTTGTGTAATTCACTAAAAGCGATTGATTTAATAGGAAGCCTATCTCACAACATCAAATTAAAACCTGTTTTAGGTCAAGCTATAGAAATTGAGATAAATGATGCAGAAGTTGATTTATTATCGCTGCCAAAACAATTCAACATAAATAGTAAAAATATAATTCCAAAATCAAACAATAAGCTAATTATTGGATCAACTGATGAATATAGTACTAAGCCAGAAGAAGATACATTCGAAAAACTTACAAATTTTCTCGATAAAAAACCAAATTGGCTGATGAAAGGAAAAATTTCTAAAAAATGGTTTGGAATAAGGTCAAGGCCAGATGGTGAACCTTCACCAATAATGAAAAACCTTGAAGATGGGCTAATTATATGTACAGGTTTTTATAAAAATGGAATTTTACTGGCTCCGGCTTGTTCTAAATGGGTTGCTAATGAAGTTAAAAATTACCTTTATTAATCTTTTGTTTCAGTAAAGTCTGCATCAATTACATCATCTCCACCTTTTTCGCTTGAATCACTCTGATCAGGACCGCCGGCAGAGCCAGGTGATGGTGGCTGATTACCTGGTTGCTGATAAACAGATGAACCAACTGCATAAAGTTCTTGCTGAAGTTCTTCAAGAAGTTTTTTCATTGATTCATAATCTTCTTTTGAAGTTGCTTCTTTTAAAGCATTACTTTTTTCTTCAACTTTAGACTTTGCTGCAGCATCAATTTTGTCTCCTAATTCACCAAGTTGCTTTTCTGTCTGGTAGACAAGTGTTTCAGCTTGATTTTTTAAATCGATTTTTTCTCTTTTTTCTTTATCTGCAGATGCATTTGATTCAGCATCTTTTACCATTTTTTCTACCTCATTATCAGATAGAGTTGAAGCACCAGTAATAGAAATACTTTGTTCTTTACCGCTTCCTTTATCTTTAGCAGTAACACTAAGAATACCGTTTGCATCGATATCAAATGTAACTTCAATCTGCGGAACGCCTCTTGGTGCTGAAGGTATACCATCCAATCTAAAAGTTCCTAAGCTTTTATTATCAGAAGCCATTTCTCTTTCACCTTGTAAAACGTGTATTTCAACATTTGTTTGACCATCTACAGCAGTTGAATATGTTTCAGATTTCTTCGTGGGTACTGTAGTATTTCGATTTATCATTTTTGTCATTACTCCCCCTAAAGTCTCTACACCTAGAGAAAGTGGAGTAACGTCGAGCAACAAAATATCTTTAACTTCTCCTGCTAAAACTCCTCCCTGAATTGCAGCTCCGACAGCTACTACTTCATCAGGATTAACAGTTTGATTTGGTTCTTTACCAATTATTTTTTTAACTAAATCTAAAACAGCAGGTATTCTAGATGAGCCTCCCACCATAACAACTTCATCAATTTCACTGGTAGAAATTTTTGCATCACTTATAGCTCTCTCAACTGGGGTCTTGCACCTATCAATTAAAGAAGCAGCTAATTCCTCGAACTTTGCTCTTGTAAGGTTCAAATCTAAATGTTTTGGCCCTTCAGGCGTCGCTGTAATAAAAGGTAAATTTATTTCACTTTGCGTGGCATTTGAAAGCTCAATTTTTGCTTTTTCTGCAGCTTCGGTAAGTCTTTGCAAAGCTTGTTTATCTTGTCTGAGATCAATTCCTTCATTAGATTTAAATGTATTAGCTAAGTGATCTACGATACATCTGTCAAAATCATCACCACCTAAATGTGTATCTCCAGATGTAGATAGAACTTCAGTTACTCCGTCACCTGCTTCAATAACTGAGACATCAAATGTTCCTCCGCCTAAATCAAAAACAAGAATTTTTTCATTTTCTTTATCCAAACCATATGCTAGAGCCGCAGCAGTTGGCTCATTAACAATTCTGAGAACTTCTAGACCTGCAATCTTTCCAGCATCTTTCGTAGCCTGTCTTTGTGAATCATTAAAATAAGCAGGAACTGTAATTACAGCTTGTGTAACTTTTTCACCAAGGTATTTACCTGCATCATCTGCTAACTTTCTTAAAACTTGAGAACTTACCTCTTCAGGAGAAAATTGCTTATCTAAAATAGGGCATTTTAATTTGACACTAGAACCAGATTTTTCTACAGAATAACTTACTTCTTTAGATTCTTCATTAACTTCATCAACCCTTCTTCCAACAAATCGTTTTGCTGAATAGAAAGTATTTTCAGGGTTCATTACAGCTTGTCTTTTAGCTATTTGTCCAACAAGCTGATCTTGATTTTTTGTATATGCAACAACTGATGGAGTAGTTCTGAAACCCTCAGCATTTGCTATTACAGTAGGTTTACCACCTTCCATTACAGCAACACAACTATTAGTTGTTCCTAAATCGATTCCTACAACCTTCCCCATGGGTAAACTTTTAAATATTTGCTATTCTCCATAATCGGTCATTGACGTCATTATTGTTACTCAAAGATGGGGTGTGGTTCCCGAACAGATCATTATTTTAAAGAAAAATTCTAAACATGATTTCAAGTAAGACATCTTTTATTGCATTAATCGGCAATCCGGTAAGCCATTCCTTATCACCGATTATGCAAAATGCTGCATTCCAATATTTAGGCTTAGATTTAATTTATATTGCTATACCTTGCAAAGATGAAGATCTGGCATTAGTGCTGAATTCTTTGAAAAAAATTAATTGCAAGGGTTTAAATATTACAATTCCCCATAAAGAAAAAGTATTTAACCTTTGTAGTGAAATTTCACCTATTGCAAGAAAACTGAAAGCAATTAATACCCTGAAATTAAATTCTGAAAAAGAATGGAGCGCAACTAATACAGATGTAGAGGGATTTATTTATCCATTAAAAACATTAAATTTAACAAAGAAAAAATCAATAGTTCTTGGCTCCGGGGGTGCAGCAAGATCTGTTATTCAAGGTTTAATAAATTTAAATCTTTCAAAAATTTCAGTAATATCTCGGAATAAATCATCACTAAATAAATTGATAAAAAATTTTGAAAATCAAATCAAACTAGAAGGTTTATTAAACAATGATAATAAAACTGACAATTTAATTCGGGAAGCAGATTTAATTGTAAATACAACACCTGTAGGAATGAAAACTACTAAATATGAAAAAAATATATTGCCATATGGTGAGGCTTTTTGGAGATCTCTTAACTCAAAAACAATTGTTTATGATTTAATCTATAATCCTGCCCCAACTCATCTATTGAAATTTAGCTCCAATAAAGGATGCATGACTATCGATGGTTTGCAAATGCTTGTTGCTCAGGGATTAAAATCATTATCATTTTGGACAAATGGCTTAGAAGTACCTTTTCATGTTATGAATGATGCACTCAAAAATCATCTTTAAAATAATGCTAATTTTCAAGGAACTGCACATCATGATGTATCGTTAAAGATGAACAGACGCTCATGACAACAATCATATGAGCCAAAGACCTTGTCTGAAACTATGAACAATCAACAATCTTATTACGAAACCATGTATATCCTCCGCCCAGATATTGCGGAGGATGAAGTAACTAACCACATTGATAAATACAATAAGCTTTTAGAAGAATTTGGCGGTACCATCCTCGATAGTCAAATGAGGGGTAAAAGAAGATTAGCCTATCAAATAGCAAAACATAGAGAAGGTATTTACGTCCAACTAAGTCATCAAGGGGATGGACAACATATTTTCAAAATCGAAAAAGCAATGAGGCTAAGTGAAGATGTTATTAGATACATGACGGTTAAACAAGAAGGGCCTTTGCCAACTCCAAGACCCTCTACAAAAAGTTCAACACAAGCAGATGATAAAGAAAATCCAAAAACTAAAGTTGAATCTAAAGAAGAACAACCAGTAGTAAGTACAGATACTTCAACTTCGGGAAAAGATGATACTGAAAACAAAGAAGATGCAGAATCTTAAATATTAATCCTTTGTTTTTGAATTTAATTCAGCCCATATTTTATTAGACATACCCCACATATAAATAAAACCCTCAGCTAAAGAATGATTAAAAACATCGTCTTTGCTATAAGTTGCCAAATCTTCCCTGTAAAGTGAATTATTTTCCGACATTCTCCCGAGTACTATTGCGTTCCCCTTATGAAGTCTGATCTTTACTCTTCCATTAACTGAAGTTTGAGTCGACGAAATAAATGAATCTAAACTATCTTTAAGAGGTCCAAACCAAAAACCTTGATAGACAAGTTGACCCCATTTTTTTTCAACTATTCCTTTAAAGTCGACAACGTCTGGATTTAACGTAATGCTTTCTAATTCTTTATGTGCTTTGATTAAAAGTAAGAGGCCAGGTGTTTCGTAAATCTCTCTACTTTTAATTCCTACTACACGATCTTCAATCATATCAATTCTTCCAAAACCATGCTCACCTGCGAGAACATTAGCTTTTTTAATAATTTCTACTGGGGTTAAAGATTCATCATTAATTCCAACAGGAACCCCATTTTTAAAAATAATTTCTATTTCTTTAGGAGAATCAGGTGAATTATCAATAGATGATGTCATTGCAAAAATATCTTCAGGTGCTTCTTTCATTGGATCTTCTAATATGCCTGCTTCAATACTCCTACCAAGTAAATTAACGTCTATTGAATATGGTGATTTTTTTGATACTGGAGCAGGAATACCAAATTTTTCTCCGTACACTATTGCCTCTTCCCTACTCATATTCCATTCTCTTGCAGGAGTAATTATTTTTAAATCAGGACCTAAAGCATTTATTGCCAAATCAAATCGAACCTGATCATTCCCTTTACCAGTGCATCCATGAGCTACTGCATCAGCACCAAACTCTCGAGCAATATTTACAAGATTTTCTGCAATTAAAGGTCTAGCAAGAGCTGTAGATAAAGGGTATTTATCTAAATATAATGCGTTTGCTTTAATGGCTGGAAAAGCGTATCTCTCAACAAAACTATTAACTAAATTGCCAACAATTGATTGAGATGCACCAGAATTTAAAGCTTTTTGCCTAATAAGTTCTAAATCCTCACCTTGACCAAGATCTGCCACAAATGTAATCACTTCTGAAATTCCATATTCATTTTTTAAATATGGAATACAAACACTCGTATCTACGCCACCAGAATAAGCTAGTACAACTTTTTTTACATGCGGCATCTAAATTTGCTCCATAAATTAAAATTTTTTGACGTAATTAAGAATTTGAGGACTTTTTAAAAACTAATACTATTGTAACTAAAAGAGCTGGACCAAAAACTAGTAATAAGAGAAGAAAGTTATTAATTATTAAAACATTGGGATTCAAATATCCAATAAGTTTAAATAATCCAGAAAGCAACAATGAAATTAGCCAGATAAGAATGTATTTTAAATTTCCTTTATCAAACAAAGTATTTAGTGTGCATCATTATGTATTATCTTATATATAGAACATTATCTTTAATGGACTCAAATAAACTAAAACTTAAATTAGACGATATTTCTGAAGTTAATCCTGCTTTAACTTGCTACCACAGAGATGATCCGGCTCCTGTATTGCCATTAAGAGAGGAACCTGATCTACTATCTTGGCTCGAAAGTACAGGTAGACTTGTTGCAGAAAAAGATGGAGATTCACAAGAGATTAGTACAATAGAAGAAGAAGAACTTTCAGCCCTAATGGGGGAAAAAGAAGATTATAAAACTGAAGATGACCCTTCTTTAGATGATGATTGGGAAGATTAAAAAGTTTAACTTTGAATCTTTATTTATATTAAATACTTTTGCTTTAATAGTCACATCCTATTTTTTTAATAATTTTATTTTTACAGGAGTTTACATATTATTTTTCTTTATTTCTATTTTTACAACTAAAAATGGTCTAAAGATTATCAAAAAATTTAATTTACTTCAAAATATCAGGAATGAAGGCCCAGCTAATCACTTTAAAAAAAGTGATACTCCAACAATGGGTGGGATTTTTATGATTATCCCTTTTTTAATTTTGCTTTTGATAATAACTATCAGCTTAAGTTCTCTAAAATTATTTCTTTTATTACTCACTATTTTTGGTTTCTTTATTACAGGATTTTTAGATGATTTTTTAAGTATTAAAAGAAAAGAGAACACAGGTTTAAAAACAAAAGAGAAATTTTTCTTACAAAGTGTCATCTCAATAATTTTTATATTGTTAGCCTATGAAAAAAATTTAATCAGTCCCTTAATAACAGTTTCTGACTCCTGGGGAATAAATATGAATATTTTCATATTGCCAGTTTCTTTTTTAGTGCTTGTGGGCATAAGTAATTCAGTAAATTTGACTGATGGACTAGATGGATTAGCAGCTGGATGCAGTGGGATTGTCTTTTATGGATTAGGAACAGAGATATTACTGAAAGAACAGCAAGAACTTTTTGTTTTTAGCATCTTATGTTTTTCGATGTCCGGCATATGCTTAGGATTTCTCAAATATAATAGTTATCCTGCAAAAATATTTATGGGTGACACAGGATCTCTAAGTATTGGAGCAATTTTGGGTTCTATAGCGTTATTAACCAATAGCGTTTTTACCTTATCTATTTTCTCAGGAATATTTATTATTGAATCGTTATCAGTAATTTTTCAAGTAGGATTTTTTAAAATTACAAAAAAATTATTTCATAGAGGTAAACGCATATTCTTAATGGCTCCACTACACCACCACTTTGAACTTAAAGGAGTAAAGGAGCAAAAAATAGTTGAAAATTTTTGGAAAATCAACATTTTACTTGTAATTTTAGGTATAGTTTTAAAAATCAATCTTTGAAGAATTTGTTATGAATTTTTTTACATGGAAAGATAATGGATTAACAAGTGACTGCTCAAGTCTTGATGCAATGGCATCAAGATTTGAAGAAACTGCTAACTTAATGAAAAAACTTTCTAAGAAGGGCTTTAAACTAAAGAAAACTCAAAATAATCAACTAATTCTTCACCCTGATCCTGAAGTTTTTGATCAATGGGGTTTTATAAGTGAAGAAGTCCCTTTTAAACAACTTTGTTTAATGTCAGATGAAGAATAACTATTTGAATTTGAAAATTCTTCATTAAGTACTGCTAAATAATTGCGTACATGAGTGTTCCAACTAAAGTGCCTGTTAACACCCTCAATTCCATTTCTGCTCCATATTTTCCACTGATTATTATTTGATATTCCTTTTTCAAGCATAACTTTCAACTCATTAATATCAGTAACATCTACTAGAAGTCCATTTTCACATTTTGAACGAATTTCTTTTGGCCCTCCATCATTTGTTGATATTATTGGCAATCCACATGAAGAAGCTTCAAGAAGAGTTAAACCAAAAGGCTCTGTTAAAGCTGGATTTACAAATACACCACCTCTGCTAGCAGCCCACCTATATAAAGCAGGAATCTGACTTGGAAGATGTTTTTTTGGATAAGCTACCTTTCCATATAAATTATATTTATCAATTGTTTCAAAAATATTATTGAAAACATCTTTTTGTTGAGGGTCAAGTTTTGAAGTATTCTCTCTACAACCTAATATCAGAATTAAATTAGTTTTTCTTTTTAATTTTTCAGATCTTCCATATGCTTCAATCAAAGATGGAATATTTTTTCTTCGTACAGCTCTAGAAATAGTTAAAAATGGAGGTTTAGTAGAGTCCTTTAGAAAAGGTTTCATCATGTTATCAATTTCGGCTGTCTCGCTTGTGGAGTGAATATGGTGAAATTTATTATGATCAACACCAGGAGGAATAACTTTAGCTTTGTGAGGTGAAAAAGAAGAATATTGGGAATATTGATACACTGATTCTTGTTTAGTGCTTGTAACGACAATATCTGCAGACTTCAATACTTTTTCTTCTGCTTCAATTCTTTTACTTATAGAATAAAGTTTTTCTATTTGATTATTTTTTAAACCAGTATCAAGCAATTTCCTTTTTTTCTCTCTTCCTAAAGAATGACCAGTAAAAATAAGAGGAACGTTTAGGGATTTACTTAGTTTAACTCCTACATATCCAGCATCTGCATAATGTGCATGAATGAAATTAGGCTTTTTGTTTTTTTTATAGTAAGAAATTAGTCTTTCAATTAAATGATCTAAATAAGGCCAAAGCAATTCCTTTCTTAAATATTTATTAGGTCCAAATTTGAATCTTAAAATTCTCACTCCTGGTTCTACAAATTCTTCTTCTTGAGAATATTCATCGTCTACTTTAGGATCGTTTATTAAACGAGTAACTAAATCTACTTGATCAACTTCTGAAATATTAGCCAAACTTTTAATTAACTCTAAAACGTATTGTGTTTGCCCTCCTGTATCTGCATCCCTGCCTAACTCAAGATTTTTAGAACGTATAAGACCATGTAAATGTAAATGTAAAAATTTAAACCTCATTCATTAAGTCTCCGATCAACGGCCTTTAATACAAATAAGCTGAATTTCGAGAGGAAATATTAAGAAAGCATTATGATTTTTAATTTTTTTTAATTCAAATTTTTTTAAAAAGAAGATACTGACTTGGAAAATGCTCTTCTACAGAAGACTTTAATTTTGTTCAAAAAATTATAAATACAAAGAATTACAACAAAAATAATTTATTTGAGAACCTTTTTAAGGTATTTAGCTGTATGGCTAGTGGGATGTTTAGCTACATCCTCAGGAATACCTTCAACAATAATTTCACCACCTTTATTACCTCCATCAGGTCCTAAATCAATAATCCAATCTGAACATCTAATTACATCTAAATTATGTTCAATAACAATTACAGAATTCCCTTTATCTACCAAACGTTGTATCACATCCATTAATTTATGAACATCATAAAAACTTAACCCTGTAGTTGGTTCATCAATCAAATATAAGGTTTTTCCAGTAGCCCTTTTTGACAATTCTGTGGCTAACTTAACTCTTTGAGCCTCTCCACCAGATAATGTAGGAGCTGGCTGGCCTAATTTGACATATCCTAAGCCAACATCTACCAATGTAGATAATCTATCAGCAGCTTGAGGAATTGCAGAGAAAGTTTCTGCAGCTTGTTCAACAGTCATCTCTAAAACATCAGATATATTGAAACCTTTATATTTAACTTGAAGAGTTTCCCTATTAAAACGAGCTCCTTTACATACTTCACATTGAACATACACATCGGGTAAGAAATTCATTTCAATAACATTGACTCCCTGGCCTTTACAAGCTTCGCATCTTCCTCCTTTCACGTTAAAGCTAAATTGACCAGCCTGATAACCTCTTGCTTTTGCTTCTACTGTGGCAGTAAATATCTGCCTTATAGGGTCAAAAGCACCGGTATATGTAGCAGGATTTGATCTTGGAGTTCTTCCTATTGGAGATTGATCAATAACGATAACTTTATCAATTGCCTTTATACCCTTTAACTCTTGTACACCTTGAGGAAAAGGAACTTTTAATCCTAAAGAATGACACAATGCAGGATGAAGTAATTCATTTATCAAGGTGCTTTTTCCACTTCCACTTACACCAGTTACAGAAACTAACCTTCCTAAAGGAAATTCCACAGAAATATTTTTTAAATTATTTTTAGAACAATTATTTAAAATTAAACTTTTTTTTACAGATGATCTACGTTCTTTTGGAGTAGGAATTGACTTTCTACCACTGAGATAAGCTCCAGTTAATGACCTTTCTGAATTTAAGACATCTTGATAAGATCCTTTAGCAATAATTTCGCCACCATAAACACCTGCTCCTGGACCAATATCTACCAAATAATCTGCGGATTTCATAGTATCTTCATCATGTTCAACCACAACCAAAGTATTTCCCAAGTCTCTTAAACTTTTTAACGTTTCTAATAATCTGTCATTGTCTCTCTGATGCAAACCAATACTTGGTTCATCTAAAACATATAAAACACCAGTAAGACCTGCACCTATTTGTGTAGCCAATCTAATACGCTGAGCCTCACCACCAGACAAAGTCATAGCTGGTCTATCTAAAGTCAAATAATCTAAACCGACATTAATTAAAAACTTCAAACGTAAACGAATCTCTTTTAAAACCAATTCACCTATCTGCTTTTGTTTTTCTGATAAAGATATATTTTCCTTATTTGTCTTCCCTAAACCCATAATGCGCTCTACGTGATTAAGGGTGTCAGAAACGCTTATAGAAGTTAAGTCAGTAATGTTATATGGACCAAGTTTAACGGCCAAAGCCTCAGGCCTTAATCTTTTTCCAAAACATGTCTTACAGGGAACTAATTCTTGATACTTTTCTAATTTTTGTTTAACTGATTCTCCATTGGCTTCATTCAATTGCCTTTCTAATATTGGCAATATCCCCTCAAAAGGTCTTTCAAAACCACTAGAAGTTTTAAAACGACTATCAGCTTGAATTAATATTGGTTTATCTGATCCCAAAAGTAGAACTTGTTTTTGCAAATCACTTAAATCTTTCCAAGGAGTTTTTAATTCAAAACCATAGGCTTGGCCTACAGAATAAAGTAAAGAGAAATAATAAGTATTATCTTTTTCACTCCAAGGGGCTATCGCAGCATATACAGGCAATGTTTTATCAGGTATAACTCTATCTGCAGTAAATTTTTTTAAATAACCAATCCCATGGCAATCTGGACAGGCGCCATATGGGCTATTAAAAGAAAATAATCTAGGAGAAAGTTCTTCAACAATAGAGCCATGCACAGGACATGCATAATTTTCTGAGTAAAGTTTTTCTCTTTCTAAATTAGGAGGTAAATTTTCTCCTTTTTTTGGAACAACTTCTACTATTGCTAAGCCATCGCCTCTTTTAAGACAAGTTTGTAGTGAATCATTTAATCTTTCTTGTATTCCTTCTCTTGCAATTAATCTATCAACTACTACCTCAATATTATGAATTTGATTTTTATCTAATTCAATACTATCAGCAAGTTCTCTTACCTCTCCATTAATTCTTACCCTAGCAAATCCTTCAGCAGCTAGTCCGCTTATTAATTTTGTATGTGTTCCTTTCTTACCTCTTACAACAGGAGCCAACAATTGATACCTTGTTCCTTCTGGTAAAAGAAGAATTTGATCGACCATTTCATCAATTGTTTGAGGCGCAATTGGAATCCCGCAGTGGTGACAATGCGGCTCACCAGCACGACCAAACAATAATCTTAAATAATCTTGTATTTCTGTTACTGTTCCAACTGTTGATCGAGGATTATGACTTGTAGATTTTTGATCAATTGAAATAGCAGGTGATAAACCTTCAATATTGTCAACATCTGGTTTATCTACTTGGCCTAAAAATTGCCGCGCGTATGCAGAAAGACTCTCAACATATCTTCTTTGTCCTTCAGCAAAAATAGTATCAAAAGCCAGAGAACTTTTACCACTTCCACTCACACCTGTAAAAACTATAAATTTGTTCCTAGGTAGAGAAAGATCAACATTTTTTAAATTATGCTGACGAGCTCCCCTAATATTAATTGAGTTATCATCTTCAAAACTACTATCCACTTTATTAACCATGTTTAAATCTAAATTATGATTTAAAAAGGCTATTATAGTAGAATTTTTTCTATTTTATGCAGCTGAGCGATCAAGAAGTCTAGAAGCATATTCGTTTACTTCGTATGAGCCTCCACCTATAAGTTCTATTAGTTCATTTTTTCTTTGATTTTTTGTAGTAAGTTTTGCAGTTGAAGTATAAGTTATTCCATTAATTACATTTTTATTTACTTTGAAATGAGCTGATCCCCCAGCAGCTAATAATGGCTGATGTGTGATACATAAGACTTGTTGATTTTTAGAAATTTCTTTTATAAGCTCAACCAAAGAAAATAGAGATTTACCACTTAAACCACTATCAATTTCATCTAAAAAGAAAGTATTGGGTTGTTTAGAAATACTAGATTTAATAGCTAATAAAAATCTTGACATTTCTCCGCCAGAAATAACATTTGATAATGGAGCAAGCTTCTGATCAGGATTAGCGGAAAACAAAAAATTTATATCATCAATTCCATCGCCAGAAGGATTGCTTTCAGAAAATTTAATTGAAAACTTAGCATTTTCTAAACCTAGATTGCTTAAAATTGACATTACAGAATTTTGTAACTGATTAGCAATTTTTTTTCTTTCAGTAGATTGAATTACAAATAAAGAATTTAAATTACTCTGTAAATTCTCAATTTGAGCTTTAATCCTACAAATATCATTACCTTGATCATTTTGTTGAAAATACGTCTTTAATTGATCGCGCTTTTCAATTAAATGAGTTAAATCCATTGAAAAAGTTCTCTCTAAGTTTTTTAAAAAAAATAATCTTTTTTGTATTTCTGGAAGATTAGATTCATGATTTTCTATTTCTTGCAAATATGATTTTAGATCAAAAATTAAATCTTCAACATCAGCATAAATATTTAATAACTTCTCTCTAAATTTTTGAATCTTTAAATCGAAATCTACTGTTTTATTTAAAAGCTTTAGTGATTGATTGATAAAAGAAGTTACTGACGGTTCATCATGACTGAAATTATGTAAATTTTCTAATGATGATTTAATTGAATTATTAATTTCAAGATTATTTACAAGTTTATTTTCTAATAACTCTAGTTCTAAAATTTCTTCACTTGAATTTAAATCAGCTTCTTCTAAATTCTTCAACATGTGTTTAATTGCCAAGTTTTTTTCTTCTTGATTTCTAGAAAATTCAATTTTTTCATTCATTAAAATTGTTAACTCTTCACTTTCTCTCCATATTCTTTTAATCCTTTCGCTAGTATCTCTAAATTCTTGAGAACATAAGTCATCAATAATTAATCTTCTTTTATCTAAAGAATCAAAAATAAAAGTATCAGATTGACCTGCAAAATCTATTAAAAATCGTCCAAGTTTTTCTAATAATTGTCTATTAATTGAGAAATTATTAAGGCTATATTTAGATAAGATTTTATTATTTTTTTTGTAAGATTTTCTTTTAATTCGTAGTTCTGAAGAAGTTATTTCAAAACCTTTACTAATTAACCAATTATTAATTTGGAAAGAAGAAGAAAATATCGCCTCAATAACGCCAAAATCTTTTCCTGGACGTATCAAATGTTTTAAAGGTATATTATTTCCACCAAATAAAGCATTCAAAGAATCTAAAATTAATGATTTTCCTGAACCTGAATCCCCAGTTATGATATTCAAACCTTTTTCGAAATTAATTTCTATAATCTCAATTAAGGCTATATTTTCTATTTTTAATTTTATTAACATGATAAATCTTCCATATAAAAAAATTAACTTCTTTTTTAAAAAAATAAAGGTTTTAAATATATAAAGTTATGAAAGAAGATTTTACTGATTTTATTGAGGTATCTGGACTATTAAATTATGATCCGGATACAATTTCTAAAATTTACAAAAAAAATCCTAAAAGACTTTTAAAAAGACTTTGGCAAACACTCATACCTATTTTTGCTTACATCTTTTCCGTAGGGTGGGATAAATTAACTGGAAGATTGAAAAATGAACAACAAGCGAGATTTAGAGCAAGAGAATTAACAAATTTGTTAGTAGAACTTGGACCTGCATTTGTTAAAGCAGGCCAAGCTTTGTCAACAAGACCAGATATAATTCCAGGGGTTCTTCTAGAAGAATTATCTGAATTGCAAGATCAACTCCCTGGGTTTGATGGCGATAAAGCTATGGAATTAATAGAAGAAGATTTAGGATGCAAAATAACTGAGCTTTTTTTAGAAATTGATAAAGAGCCAATTTCTGCTGCTTCACTAGGGCAAGTGCATAAAGCTATATTAAAAAATGAAGAGATCGTAGCAATAAAAGTACAAAGGCCAGGCTTAAGAGAACAAATAACCTTAGATCTTTACATAGTTAGAAATATTGCTTATTGGCTAAAAAACAACATCGGATTAATAAGAAGTGATCTAGTTGCTTTGATCGACGAATTAGGCAAGAGAGTGTTTGAAGAGATGGATTATCTAAATGAAGCTGCAAATGCAGAAAAATTTAGAGGTATGCACAAACATAACAAAATGATTGCTGTACCAAAAATTTATAAAGAAATAACTTCAAGAAGAGTTTTAGCAATGGAATGGATAGATGGTACAAAATTAACAAATTTAGAAGACGTAAAAAAATTAGGAATAAATCCTGATGAAATGATTGATATCGGGGTGCAATGTAGTCTAGAACAACTTTTAGAACATGGTTTTTTTCATGCAGACCCACATCCAGGTAATTTATTAGCCTTAGAAGATGGAAGATTATGTTATCTAGATTTTGGAATGATGAGCGAAGTTTCCAGAGAATCTAGATCAGGATTAATTCAAGCAGTAGTACATTTAGTAAATAAAAACTTCGACAAATTATCAAAAGATTTCGTAAAGTTAGGATTTTTATCAGAAGAAGTTAATTTAGAACCTATAGTCCCCGCATTTCAAGATGTATTTATAAATGCCGTTGAGCAGGGTGTTTCAAAAATGGATTTTAAGAGTGTGACAGATGACATGTCTGGAGTTATGTATAAATTCCCTTTTAAATTACCTCCATATTATGCACTTATTATTAGATCATTACTGACATTAGAGGGAATAGCTTTAAGTGTAGATCCCAACTTTAAAATTTTAGGTGCAGCTTATCCATATTTTGCGAGAAGATTGATGGAAGACCCGGATCCACAATTAAGAGAAAGTTTAAAAGAAATGCTTTTTGATAATAAAAAATTTAAGTGGGACAGGCTAGAGGATCTACTTTCTAACGCTGCAAAACAAACAGACCTTAATTTAGAAAGACTTTTAGATGAAGTAATAAATCTTCTCTTTTCTCCAAAAGGGGGGTTTTTAAGAAATGAAATAATTGAAAGCTTAACAAATCAAATAGATTCTCTAAGTCTAAAACTATTAAAAAGTTTGAATAACTACCTGCCAAAATCAATAAAATTAAATACGAGTGGCGAAGATAATAACTTAAATGACCTTGTAATGTTAGTTACACCATTGAGAAATTTTTTAGAGATTTTACAAAAAGTACCAGGTTATTCTATTGATATCTTTTTAAAAAGGGTGCCTCGACTTATAAATGAGCCTTATACAAAAGAAATGGGTATTAAAATTGCACAAAAAGTAACTGAAAAAGGAGTTGTTAGACTTGTAAAGATTGCAGCTGGTGCAAATATCTAAGATGAAATTTAGTAAATTTTTCATTATTAAATTATTTTTTATTTTAATAAGTTCTCAAATGCTTTTTAACGTTTCAAAAGCTAATTCTGCAGAAGAAATTAAAATTGTATACAGCATATTTTCTAGAACAATTAAAGTTAATTCTTTAAAAACTTTTGCTGAAAAAGGTGATTCAACAAAAAAATTAAGAAGAATCTTAAAAGCAACTAGATCTCCTGATCAAGAAATTAGATCAGTTTTGAATAAAGATTTCGAGGTTCCCATTACAATTGCAAGTAAATTAGTATATTCTGAAATAGGAAATGTTTTTTTAACAAGACTTTCATCTATTATCCACCCTCCTAGAGCAAATGATGAAAGAACAGGCATGTTAGCTTTAAGAGCAAGTGTAATTCAAGGTATTCATATTGGAAATGGAAAAATAAATTTGATAAATTTTTTTGAGGGATATCCAACTAAGACTGTTATTTTAGATGTCAATGCTTTGAGCAAAGTTATGAATAAAGTAGAATCTATTTCAGAACTACTAGACTTTTTTACAAACTCTCCTCTTGAAAAAATTAAAACAAATTAAACAGTCATTATGTTATTGAATAAAATCAAAAATAAATTGCAAATTAACTATAGAAAAAAAAGATGGCCTGGTCTAATCGAAGCTTACAAACAATATCTTCCAGTTACGAAGAAAACTCCCATTATTTCTCTAAATGAGGGCAACACTCCACTAATTCTTAGTGAATCAATAAGTAATTTAATTGGAAATGGAACAAAGGTTTTTTTAAAATATGACGGTCTAAATCCCACAGGATCTTTTAAAGATCGCGGAATGACTATGGCAATCAGCAAAGCAAAAGAGGAAGGCCGTGAGGCAGTAATTTGCGCAAGCACTGGAAACACATCTGCCGCTGCGGCTGCATATGCATCTAAAGGAGGATTAAAACCTTATGTTTTAATCCCTGAAGGGTTTGTTGCACAAGGAAAGCTTGCACAAGCTTTAATGTATGGAGCTGAAATAATATCTATTAATGGAAACTTTGATAAAGCTCTTGAAATAGTAAGAGAATTATCATCAGATCATCCTATAGAACTTGTTAATTCTGTTAATCCATATCGAATACAGGGTCAAAAAACAGCAGCTTTTGAAATCATTGATGACTTAGGTATTGCTCCTGATTGGCTTTGTATTCCAATGGGTAATGCAGGCAACATAACAGCTTATTGGATGGGTTTTAAGGAATATTCTAAAATAAAAAGAAATTTAAAATTACCAACAATGATGGGGTTTCAATCAGAAGGCTCTGCTCCACTAGTGCAAAACATAGTAGTTGAAAATCCAGAAACAATCGCAACAGCAATAAGAATTGGAAATCCTGTAAATAGAGAAAAAGCAAAAAACGTTAAAAAAGAAAGTAAAGGAGATTTTCAGTCAGTTACTGATGAGGAGATAATTAATGCTTACAAAATGCTTGCCAAAGAAGGAATCTTTTGCGAACCTGCAAGTGCTGCCTCAGTCGCTGGACTCATTAAAAATAAAAATAGAATTCAAAAAGAATCAACTATAGTTTGTGTTCTTACTGGAAATGGATTGAAGGACCCTGATTGCGCTATTAAAAACAATGATGCTATTTTCAAGAAAAATATTGACCCTTCATTAAAAAATATTACCAAAATCCTAGGATATTGAAATCCAAAAAAATTAGTGTCTGTGGATATCAATTAAAAACAAACCTCATTTGTTGAAAAGTACATAACAAGAAATTCTATTTGTTGAATAAATTTAAAATTTTCGAGAAATGTAAAAAATATTCAACAAATAAAAAATTTTTTACACATATTTTTTTCTTCGTAAACTAAATATACAAGATGCTTAATTGAAGAATTCCACAGTTTCCACAGAAACTAATACTACTAAGTTTTTTATTTTATTAATTATTTTTATATTATAAAGAACGTAAAAAATAAATTTATTGAATTTAATTTACGAAAAAAGTATATTGTATTTGTAAAAAGTTCCAAATTCTAATGGAAATTATTTGTAATCAAAATGAATTAAATAATGCTATACAACTAGTAAGCAAGGCAGTTGCTTCAAGGCCAACGCATCCAATTCTTGCAAACATACTTTTAACAGCTGACGAAGGAACTAATAAAATTAGCGTCACAGGATTTGACTTAAACTTAGGAATTCAAACTTCTTTTGATGGAACTGTCAAAAATAGTGGGGCTATTACTATACCTTCAAAACTTTTATCCGAAATAGTAAACAAACTTCCTAATGAAACTCCGGTTTCTTTAGAAGTAGACGAGAATTCAGATAATATCCTAATAAAAAGTGATAGAGGTTCTTTTAATCTAAAAGGGATCCCATCTGATGAATATCCTAATTTGCCATTCGTTGAAAGCGGTACTTCTTTGAATATTGATCCTAGTTCTTTTTTAAAGGCTTTAAAATCTACTATTTTTGCCAGTAGTAATGATGATTCAAAGCAATTACTTACAGGTGTCAATTTTACTTTCAAACCAAATTATTTAGAGTCTGCTTCTACAGATGGTCATAGATTGGCTGTTGCCTTGATTGGTAATGAAGAAAATATTGAAAATAAAGAAAACTTATCTTCAAATGTTGATGATTTATCGGTAACTATCCCAACTAAATCATTAAGAGAAATTGAAAAACTAGTATCTTTGAGAAGCTCAGAAAATTCAATTAAGCTCTTCTATGACAAAGGTCAAGTAGTATTTATATCTTCTAATCAAATAATTACTACAAGAACTTTAGAAGGTACTTATCCTAATTATTCACAATTAATTCCTGAGTCATTTTCTAAAATTCTAAATTTTAATACAAAAAAATTAATTGATTCATTAGAAAGAATTGCTGTTTTGGCTGATCAGCAAAGTAGTGTTGTAAAGATTAAATTAGATGATAAAGATTTAGCTTCAATCAGCGCTGATGCTCAAGATATTGGAAATGCAAATGAATCAATACCTGTTTCTTATTCTGGAGAAAATTTTGATATTGCATTTAACGTAAGATATTTGTTAGAAGGTTTAAAAGTTATTGCTTCTGAAAATGTACTCTTAAAGTGTAATATTGCTACTACTCCAGCTGTTTTTGTGCCGGAAGATAATCTTAATTCTTTTACTTATTTAGTTATGCCTGTGCAGGTTCGTTCTTAATTTGAAATTACCTAAAGAAATTTTATTAAGTGAACTATTAAATTTTAGTGTTAAGGGTAATATGACCCTTAATTATGGAAATGGTGAAAATGTTTGGATGCATCCTCCAGTTCACAGGATTCTAGGATGGTACTCTCGTCCTTCGAATTTTGATTTAAAAAGAAATGTTTGGCGATTAAATCAAATTATTCAAATAATAGATAATGAAATTTATGTCAAAGGCGATCCGGCTATTTCGGATCTGGCAACTTTAAATAGGTTTCCGACTTTAGTAGAAGCTAATCTCATAAATATAAATGGATCAAAAATAGGAGTAATTGCAGATTTTTTATTTGAAATGAAAACGGGAAAAATTAAATATTACTTAGTTTCTAGATCTAATCCTAAGATTCCAGGTTCTAGTAGATGGAAATTAAATATTGATAATATAAATGACCAACAACCGGGATTGGTATTCTGTGTAAGTAATTCTTTAGATGATTTACCTTTAATAAAATCAAGTATTAAAAATGAATTTATGCAAAAAGGGAAAAAAATATTTGATAGATTTGATGATATGAAAAATATTGCTTCTAATAGATTAGAGGAATGGCTTGAAGAAGATGAAGATATAAGCCAAAACTTAGATTTTAAACAAAAAAGTTTTTATAATAATGATAGAACATCTATATCGTCTAGTGAAAAAAAAGAAGATGACCCTTGGATATAAATAATGATAAATCAAGAAAATAATGATCTATATGATCTTAATGAAGCACTACAAGTTGAAAATTTAACACTTAAAGATTACGAAGAAATTTGCAAAAGATTAAAGAGAAAACCTAACAGAACGGAATTAGGCATGTTTGGCGTTATGTGGTCGGAACATTGTTGTTATAGAAATTCAAAACCATTATTATCTAAGTTTCCCACTAAAGGTAAAAATGTTTTAGTTGGACCTGGAGAAAATGCTGGCGTTATTGATGTTGGAAATAATCAAAAACTTGTTTTTAAAATAGAAAGTCATAATCATCCTTCTGCTATTGAACCTTTTCAAGGCGCAGCAACAGGCGTAGGAGGAATTTTAAGAGATATATTTACAATGGGTGCTAGGCCAATCGCAGTCTTGAATTCATTAAGATTCGGAAACCTTGATAAATCATCAAATGTTGATTTACTACGAGGAGTTGTATCCGGTATTTCACATTATGGAAATTGCGTAGGCGTGCCGACTGTTGGAGGTGAAATTGACTTCGATGATAGTTACTCTGGAAATCCTCTAGTGAATGTTATGGCTTTAGGACTTTTAGAGACTGAGGAAATCGTTTGTTCTGGAGCTAAAAATGTAGGATCACCAGTGTTATATGTTGGTAATACAACTGGCAGAGATGGTGTTGGTGGTGCTAGTTTTGCTAGTTCAGAATTAACTACAACTTCTTTGGATGATAGACCTGCTGTTCAGGTTGGTGATCCATTTGTTGAGAAAAGTCTTATTGAAGCTTGTTTAGATGCTTTCAAGACAGGTGATGTAATTGCAGCTCAAGATATGGGTGCTGCAGGTTTAACATGCAGTAGCGCAGAAATGGCAGCAAATGGAAATTTAGGAATATCTATCGATTTAGATTTGGTCCCTTCTAGAGAAGATGATATGTCCTCATATCAGTATTTATTATCTGAATCTCAAGAAAGAATGTTGTTTGTTGTTAAGGAAGAAAAAATTAATGATCTTATTGAAAAATTTAATAAATGGGGATTATATGCCAGTGTCATTGGTGAAGTGATAGGAACTAATGAAGTAATTATTTCTCATCAAGGTAAAATTGTGGCCCAAATACCTACTTCTGCCTTATCTGATGATACTCCAGTCAATTTTCACAATGTGATTAATAACCCACCCGATGATCTTTTAAATAAATGGGAATGGAAAGAAAATGATTTACCAGAAATTTATGAGCAAAAAATATTTTCATTGAAGGAAAATAAGAATTTTTCTTTTTCAGAAATCATTTTAAAACTACTCTCTAATCCATCAATAGCTTCTAAACGATGGATTTATAGACAATATGATTCTCAAGTTCAGGCAAATACAGTTTTTAAACCTGGAAAATCAGATGCAGCCGTAGTAAGACTAAGGGAACAAAATAAAAAAAATAAAAGCAAAGTATTTTCTGGTGTCGCTGCTTCAGTTGATTGCAATAGTAGATGGGTTGCGCTTGATCCTTTTAGAGGATCTATCGCTGCCGTTGCAGAGTCTGCCCGAAATGTTAGTTGTGTTGGTGCTGAACCAGTAGCAATTACAAATAATTTAAATTTTTCTTCCCCTGAGAATGAAATAGGATATTGGCAACTCTCATCTTCATGTAATGGAATTGCTGAAGCCTGTAAAGCTTTAGAAACTCCTGTTACAGGGGGTAATGTTTCTTTATACAATGAATCTAAAAATAAAGATAATCTAATTACTCCTATTAATCCCACTCCTGTTATTGGAATGGTTGGAAAGTTAGATAATGTCGAAAAAGCTATAAGTAGTGAATGGAAAAATATTGAAGATCAAATTTGGTTAATTGGTTCTTCCAAATCAGAAATAAAAATTGCAGCTAGTTCTTATTTGGAATATTTTCATGGAGAAATCACAGGTCGGCCTCCAAAAATAGATTTGTTGGACGAGAAGTTTTGCCAGAGTTTTTTAAGAAATGCGATTTTAAACAGTCTTATAGTTTCTTCTCACGATATAAGCGATGGAGGTATAGCTATAGCTTTAGCAGAGTCTTGTATTTTGTCCGAAATGGGGGCAACTGTAGAATTAGAGAAAGATTTAAATAGAGTTGATAATTTATTGTTTGCCGAAGGCGGGTCAAGAGTTATTTTTTCAATTAGTAACAAGAAACAAAATGAATGGTTTAATTATTTAAAACAAAATCAAATAAATTTCCCATCAAGCGTTTATGTAAAAAAAATAGGATACGTATCTAGTGATACGCTGAAGATAAAAATTAACGAAAAAAATATTTGCAATATTAGGGTTGAGGAATTAACCGAAAAATTTAATAATAGTATTTCAGATTATTTATAAAATGAAAAACATTTTTCAATTATTAATCTTTTTAAAAAATTAAGTTATGTGCGGAATAGTTGGAATCGTTTCTTCAAATGATGTAAATCAACAAATTTACGATAGTCTTTTGCTTTTGCAGCATAGGGGGCAAGATTCAACAGGTATAGCAACAATGGAAAATACTGTTTTTCATATACATAAGGTTAAAGGTCAGGTTAATACTGCTTATAGAACTAGAGATATGAGAAATTTAATTGGCAAAATTGGATTGGGTCATGTTAGGTATGCAACAAAGGGATCAGCAGAAAGTGTAGAAGAAGCACAGCCTTTTTATGTTAATGCTCCTTACGGAATTGTTTTGATACATAATGGAAACTTGACTAATACCAGAGATTTAGAAAAACAGTTGTTTAATGTCGACAAGCGGCATACAAATTCTTCAAGTGATACTGAAATGTTATTAAATATATTTGCGACAGAATTACAAGAACAAATTCATAATCAAGAATTAGAACCAGATATTATTTTTAATGCCGTCAAATCTTTACATAAAAGAATTCAGGGATCATATGCTTCAATTGCATTAATTTCAGGACATGGTTTATTAGCATTTAGGGATCCTTTTGGTATTAGGCCTTTAGTCATAGGGAAAAGACTTTCATTAACCACAAAAAAAGAAGAATGGATGGTTGCAAGCGAATCTTTAGTACTTGAGAATAATGATTACCAAGTAGTGAGAGATGTAGATCCAGGAGAAGCTGTTTTTATAAATCTTGATGGAGAGTTTTTCTCTAAGCAATGTTCTGAAAATCCAATGTTATTTCCCTGCGCTTTTGAATATGTTTATTTAGCTAGGCCAGATTCAATTATGAATGGAATTTCAGTCTATAAAGCTCGTTTAAAGATGGGAGATTATTTAGCAGAAACAATAAAAGAAACCATCAATTCTGGAGATATTGATGTAGTTATGCCTATTCCTGATTCTTCTAGACCCGCGGCAATGCAAGTTGCAAGACAGTTAGGGATAGAATATAGGGAAGGTTTTTTTAAAAATAGATATGTTGGCAGAACTTTTATAATGCCCGGTCAGCAGAAACGTAAGAAATCTGTAAGGCAAAAATTAAATGCCATGAGTGCAGAGTTTAAAAATAAAAATGTATTAATTGTTGACGACTCGATAGTAAGAGGTACTACTTCAAAAGAAATTGTCCAGATGGCTAAAGATGCAGGAGCAAACAAAGTTTTTTTTACATCAGCAGCTCCTCCAGTTCGTTATCCTCATGTTTATGGAATTAATATGCCTAATAGAGATGAGTTAATAGCTCATAATAGGACAATAAGTGAAATCGCTGATAAACTTGAAATTGATAATCTTGTTTATCAAAGTGTTGAAAGTTTGAGTAAATCTATCATCAGTGATTCTCCTATTATAGGTCTAGAGATGAGTTGTTTTACTGGCGAATATGTAACTGGAACAGTAAATCAAGAATACTTGAATTGGGTTGAAAATGAATATAAATCTTAGTCGATAAAGTTTTCAAGTCTGAAACAATTTTCAAGGTATTCGTCATTATCTAATTTTAATAAATCAATTAAAAAGTTTGATTTATTAGATTTGAAATTTAATTTATTTAGATCCAATCTTGCAGATTTATTTTTACTAGTTTCAATATCAAGGTAATGGTTAGTTGCCATTATTTTGAGGAAGTAATCGTTTTTAAGTTGGGTTTTTTCATTCAAATATCCTAAGCTGCATTCATTTGAGCAGTAAATTTCATTGCTATTTATGCAAAAGATTTTTCCTTGTTTAGATATTAAAAAAATATTTTCTCCAACATGGAATGTACAACAAGAAACGATTTTTTCAGTTGGTAAAAGTTTTGCAATTATTAATCCTTGTGATTGTTTAGAAGTTGGTGTTAAAAATTTAGTTGATAAATTAAATTTAAAAATTCTTCCTATTGAGGTTAATATTATTAAATCTTTGTTTTCATTAGAAATAAAAGAATCAATTGTTTTTAAATTATTTTTTAATTTTGTAATAGTGAAAGATCTATTACTTTTAATCATATCTTCATCAAATAAAACTTTCTTAAATCTTCCATCTGCATTTAACACGCATAAATAATTTTTAGTTTCTTTTTTAATTGAATGAAAATTTATTATTTCATTAGGATGAATATTTCCAAGAACTTTATTATCTAATTTATAGTCTTTATTAATACTTGATTCCCAATCAATGTTAAATACTTTTCCCGTGTTTGTGATTCCAATTAATTTTATATTTTTTTCAATATTAAATATAAATTTTTGAATATTTTTATTATCTATATTTTTATTTACAACATCAAATGATTTCTTGTAATTCGCTAAAATCATCCTTTTTAAGTAAAGTCTATTGTCTATGTATAATTTTGTTTTTTTATTTATAAAGTCTTCTAATATTTGATTATTAAGCGTTTCTAATGCTTCATTTTGATTTATATTTTTAATTATTTTTGTTTTTCGTATAACATGGTATTCCGTCTTTAATATTAATAATTCTTCTATAAGTAATTTAAGTAATAATTCTCTTTCGTTCAATAATTTTTGAAAATAATTCTTTTTTTCTTCTAAATTTTTTATTTCATTATCTATTTGTTTTTTTTCTAGAGTTGTTAATTTTTTTAGTGGCATATCCAAAACTGAATTTGCCTGTTTTTCACTTAAGAAAAAAATTTCTACTAATTTTGATCTGGCTTGAACAGAATTTTCTGATTCTTCAATAATAGCGATAACTTTTTTTATGTTTTTTGTAGCTTTAGATAAACCTTCTGATATTTCTAGTTTATCAAGGGTGTTTTTTAAAAAATAAAAAGTTCTTTTTCTAATTGTTTCTTCTCTAAATTCAAGAAAATAGTTGAGATATTTTCTCAGATTTAGTTGTACAGGCTTGCCTTTAATTAAAGCTAAGAATATTGCGCCAAAGTTTGTTTGGAGAGTTGTTTTTTTATATAAATTAGAAATAACAAGTTCAGAATTAGAATCTTTCTTTAATTCTATTACAATTCTCATTCCATCTCTGTCGCTTTCATCCCTAATATCAGAAATCCCAATAATCTTGCCTGAATTAACAAGTTCTGCGAGTTTTTCAATCCAACCTGCTTTATTAATTTGGTAAGGAAGTTCAGTAATGATTATTGCATTCTTTTTATGTTTCCCTTTGCCTAAATTTACCTCTTCAGTATTTATAACTCCTCTTATCGTAATAGATCCTTTTCCAGTTAGATAAAGTTCTTCTATTGCTCGACTATAAATTAATTCTCCACCTGTAGGAAAATCAGGTCCTTTGATAATGTTAAAAAGTTTTTTATCACTAATATCTTTATTTTTAATTAAGGCAACTAAACCATCTACAATTTCTCCTAGGTTATGAGGTGGAATATTTGTTGCCATGCCAACAGCAATACCTGATGAGCCGTTTAACAATAAAAATGGAAGTTGTGCTGGAAGCACATCTGGTTCTTTTTGAGAACCGTCAAAGTTATTTGAGAAGCTTACTGTTTCTGATCCAATTTCTTCAAGAAATCCCTTATGAGCTATTGAAGCTAATCTGGTCTCAGTATATCTCATTGCTGCCGGCGGATCATTATCTACAGATCCAAAATTTCCATGGCCGTCAAGAGTAGGATACTTAGTTGAGAAATTTTGTACTAACTTTACTAATGCATCATATACTGCCTGATCGCCGTGAGGATGGTACTTTCCAAGTACATCTCCAACAACTCTTGCACATTTCCTAAAGGGCTTATCAGGTGTTAAGCCTAATTCGTACATGGCAAATATGATTCTTCTTTGTACAGGCTTAAGACCGTCTCTTGCGTCAGGCAAAGCACGTCCAACTATTACGCTCATTGCATACTCCAAATAAGAACGTTGCATTTCTTCTTGAAGTGAGATGGAAGTGAAGTTTTTCTTATCCATTAGAGCGCAAAATTAAATAATTATTTCTTTACTTAATTAAGACTAATAGGTAAAAAAATATTTACCAGTATTGAACATTAAGATGATTCAATTATTTTGGATTTTGCCAGTATTACATCTTTGTTTAATTGTTCATTTTGTAAAAGAATTTCTGTAGATGCTTGTAATTTTTCTCCCCACAACTGTTCTTTTCTATATTCATAATTGACATATTTGGGATCTTTAGCCAAAGCTTTTTTTGCTAGTTGAATTGCTAATTTAGTATCGTTTTTGCTTATACAGGAGGCTAGGCCAAGTAATGGTTCAGCATTTTCCTCAATTGAGATAGCACTTTCAAAAAATTTAATTGCGAGATTCACTTTGTTTTTTTCGAAATAAGCTAAACCTTTATTATTTATTGCTTGCCAGAAATCAGGCTTGATTTTTATAGATTTATCATAAAATTTGATAGCTCCAAAATAATTTTTTTCCATTAATAAAATATTCCCTAATTGAAAAATAGCTTTGTGATTATTGGGCTCAATCTTTATCCCTTTTTCTAAAGCATTTTTTGCTTTTATTTGTTGGGAAATTTTTAAGTAAACATTACTTTTAGCAAAATATATTTCGCTAATATTTGAATTGATCTGTTCTGCATTATTTAGAGAACTTAATGCGTTTTTGTATTCTTTGTTAGCTATTTGTGCTTCAGCCAAAATCAACCATAGTTTTTCATCTTTTGCATTTATTTTTACTGCTAATTTAGCTAAGTTAAGACTGTCTTCATATTGACCAAAAAAAAGTAGTTGATATGCATTTTTGCCAATATATAAACTCTGCTTTTGTAAATTTTTTATTGTTGGTAAATAATAATAGGGAACTATTGCTCGAACTATTTCTATTTGAAAAAAAAGATAGATCAAGGAGATCCAGATTGTTTTTTTGAAAAACGACTTCATATTTTAATTTTTTTATTCTTTATATTTGCTTGTATATTTCTTTTCCACATCCATGGTTTAATTCTTTTTAAAGTAGTTCCTTTAAGATTTTCTTGCCACTTTTTTTCGTCCCAATTGAGGGACTCAATGTTAAGATTTTTAATCCATTCTTTCGGTGTGGTTTCATGATTATTGTTGAATGGCACAGATTTATTCCATGGACAAACGTCTTGGCAAATATCACATCCTGCAACCCATCCACCTAAATTTTTTTCTATTTTCTTTGGAATAGTTTTATCTCTGCTCTCTATTGTGTGATATGCAATGCATAAATCTGATTTTATTACAAATGGTTCTACAATTGCCTTTGTGGGACAATGTTCAATACAAATATCACACTTTCCACAAAGTGATTGATGAGGTTTATCTGGCATTAAATCTTTTGTAAGAATCATAAAACCTAAAGTAAACCAAGAACCATTTTTTTTGTTGATTAAATTACTATTTTTACCTATCCAACCAATCCCTGCTTCCTCTGCCCATGCTTTTTCAAGAAGAGGAGAGGTATCAATACATATTTTCCATTTGCAATCAGGGATTTCTACGTTGATCCATTTACCAATATTCTTTAATTTTTTGTAAATAACTTTATGATAATCTTCACCTTGACTAAATTTAGCTACCTTAAGGAAATTGTTGTTGCTGTTTTGTGAATTAATGTAAGTAAATCCAACGCTTAAAACACTTTTTGCATTTTCAAACAGTGAGCCTATATTTTTTCTTTTTTCTGCTTCCATCCATTTCATTTCAGAATGATAATTATTTGATAACCATCTTTCCAGTGCTTTAGTTCTTAATTTTATGCGCGAACTACCTGGGATTGAAGCTATTCCGGCAACTGCAAAACCTTCACAAATTGCTCTTTCTTTTAATTTTCTACTTATTTCTTTTTTGCTTTGAGTCGTATCAATCATTTCTTTTTCTTTATAGAAATTCTTTTAAAAGTTATATCTTGGAGAAAAAACTTATAAATAAAATAGATATATTTAAGAAAAATATATCCTAACTTAGTAAAAACAGTTAAATTATTAGTAAAGTTAATATAGTTAAAACGTTATTTTGGTTGAATCTAATCAAAATCAAGATTCCAATTTAGGATCTAGACTGCAACAAGATCTCAAAAATGATCTTATTGCTGGGTTGTTAGTTGTAATACCCTTAGCAACAACAATCTGGCTGTCATCATTAGTTAGTAAATTTGTTTTAACGTTAGTTACTTCAGTCCCAAAGCAACTAAATCCTTTTATTACTTTAAATCCTTTATTACAAGATTTAATTAATCTCACTTTAGGTTTAACGGTTCCTTTACTTGCTATTTTGCTTATAGGTTTGATGGCGAGGAATTTTGTAGGAAGATGGTTATTAGAATTTGGAGAGGGTACTTTATCAAAAATTCCAGTAGCTGGAGCCGTTTATAAAACCCTTAAACAATTGCTTGAAACTTTTTTAAGTAATAAATCTAATAGATTTAGACGAGTCGTTTTAGTTGAATATCCTCGTGAGGGACTATATAGTGTAGGCTTTGTGACTGGAGACGTAGGACCTTCTCTACAGCCAGAATTGCAAGAAAAGTTACTCAGTGTTTTTATTCCTACAGCACCAAACCCAACTACTGGGTGGTATACACTCGTTCCTGAGTCTTCTGTTAAGGATTTGGATATTTCTGTTGAAGATGCTTTTAGAACAATAATTTCTGCTGGGATAGTTAATCCTGATGAGAAAAATAACAATTCAAATCCAACATTTTCAAAATTGTTTTCTCAATTACGAGCTTCCACTAATACTTCTTCTTAATTGATGGATAATAGATCCCTTTCTAGAGAATTATCTTTAATTTCTCTTGGCTTAATAAAAGATAAAGGTGATTTTAAGATAAGTAAATTTCAGATAGAAGAAATTTTTGAATCTGCTTTGGATTCTCTAGTAAACCATTGCAGAGAGGAATTAGATAATTGTGAGACAGAGTTAGAAAATGCTTCGCAAAAAATATTGGATAGTGAATTGCAAGAAGGTGTTGATTCCTCTTATTCAAATGTTCGAGATGAGCTAAAAAAATCTCTAGCAAAAATTGAAACCGTAATGAATACACTTTCTGTCACTTTAGATTTTCCAAAATTAATTGTTGCAAGCGGTCAAATAGATATTAGAGAGGATGTAAATCATAGGATTTGTAATATTATTGATAATCTTAAAAGTATTGATGCTGATATTGATCAAGTAATGGACGGCTGGCGATTAAAAAGATTACCAAGAATTGATAGGGATATTCTACGTCTAGCTTATGTGGATATCAATTTTTTGAATACACCTGTTGCTGTTGCTTGTGATGAAGCTGTTAATTTAGCTAATAAATATAGTGATTTGCAAGGAAGAAAATTTATTAATGGAGTTTTAAGGAGATTACAAACAATTTAATTGTCATAATTATTTGATATAAATAAATAGTATTTAGAAAATTTTAATTACGAACTATAGATAATAATGACTAATACTGAATCTGATAATTCTCGTGAATGGGCTGCACAAGCTTATGCACTTTTAAAAAAACGACAGGAAGAGCAAAAACAAGAATTAGAGAAACAAAAAGAGCAAAAGCAAGAATTAGAGAAACAAAAAGAGCAAAAACAAGAATTAGAGAAACAAAAAGAGCAAAAACAAGAATTAGAGAAACAAAAAGAGCAAAAGCAAGAATCAATTGATATTCCCAATAAAGAAAATATTGCTGGAAAGTCTAAAACTATTACTGAACCTGAATTAGGAGAATTTGATGATAACTTTACTTGGTCGGCAATGGTATTAGCTGCTCAAGGAAAAAAAATAAATCAAATATCGATTGATGAAATTGATTGGTTAACTAAATTACGGAGAGGATTAGAAGAAACCCGAAAAGGATTTGTTACTGAATTGTTGGATAAATTGGGAGATGATCCTCTTACTCCTGAATCTCTTGATGATTTAGAGACTTTATTAATAAGAGCTGATGTGGGGATTGATTCAACCGATAAAGTTATAAGTTCTCTTAGAACAAAATTAAACGAGGAAGTCGTGGGTGGAGAAGCAGGTATAAAATTCTTGAAGAAGGAATTAAAATTAATTATCGATAAACCAATAAAAAATTCTGGTTCTGATCTTTTAGTTCCCCAAAAGGGTAAGTTAAATGTCTGGTTATTAGTAGGAGTTAATGGTGTTGGTAAAACTACTACATTAGGAAAATTAGCATACTTGTCATCAAAAAGTAATTATAAAACTTTGATTGCTGCTGCTGATACTTTTAGAGCGGCTGCAGTAGAACAACTTAAAGTATGGGGAGATAGAAGTAATGTTGACGTTATATCTAATCAATCAAAAAATGCTGATCCAGCCGCTGTGGTTTTTTGATGCAATTAATTCTGCAAAAAAAAGAAATGTTGATTTATTGCTTGTTGACACAGCTGGTAGATTGCAAACAAAAAATAATTTGATGGATGAATTAGCAAAAATAAAAAAAATTATTGATAAAAAGGTACCAGATGCAATTGTCGAATCATTATTAGTTTTAGATGCAAGTCAGGGACAAAATGGCTTAAAACAAGCAAAAAGTTTCGCTAAATCAGCAGATTTAAGTGGAGCAATTATTACTAAATTAGATGGTACTTCCAGAGGAGGAGTCTCTTTAGCTGTATCTGAAGAAGTAAATTTACCTATTAGGTTTATTGGAGCTGGAGAAGGTATAAAAGATTTGAGACCATTTAATAGTTATGAATTTGTAGAAGCTATGCTTGCAGATAAATAAATATTTAATTAATTTTTTTTAAAAACTTAATTTTAATGGTAAAACATATTTATCTATTAGATTGGCTTTGACAAATAATCAAAAAGAAAAAATATTTTCGAATAAAGTTGTCCAAAATTTTTTAGAAAATGATTCTAAGTTCACTCTAAAAAATAAATATAAATTTGCTGAAATTGCATCTTCTCTAGCATATTATTTAAAATCATTTTCCAACATAAATAAATTACTGGATTATGTTTGCTTAATTTTTAAACATATTTTTTCTGAGAATATAATTTTAATTATTCCTTTAAATTACGAGGGAGAGATATGGAATGAAAATATAAAAATTTCTGTTAATTATGAATATTCAACAATTCAAGAAGCGATTTATAGTTTTTTGGATCAATTTCATTTTTCAAAAAATTTTAAAATTAAAGAAATTGTAACTTTTGAAAATGCTTTAAAAAATAGATTTAAAGAGTATAAAATTGAAGCAAAAAAAATAATATCCAGAGGCAAATGTAGAGGATTTATTTATATTTTTAGCGAAGATTTTTCTAGACAGTCGATTACTGAAGATAGTAATTTTAATTTTATTGAAAATTGTCTAGCTGTTGGATTAGAAAATTACTACTTAATAAAAACAAAGAAAAAGCATGAGAATGTAGATAGAGAAATTTCCACTGGTGCTGAAATTCAATCTCAATTACTCCCCGATTATTGTCCAATTATCCATGGTATAGACCTAGCTGCACATTGTAGACCAGCTCTTCAGCTCGGTGGAGATTATTATGATTTTATGTGCTTAAAGACAAATATTTCTGAAAAAAGGAAAGAAAAATCAAGATGGGCCTTTGTAATAGGTGATGTCATGGGTAAAGGGATTCCAGCAGGTCTTTTAATGACTATGTTAAGAGGCATGCTTCGTGCAGAGGTTCTTACAGGTCTTCCTCCAGATAGAATTTTGCATGATTTGAATCAACTAGCAATAAATGATTTAGATCAATCGCATAGATTTGTGACATTATTTTACTCAGATTATGATCCAAGAACTAGAAAATTGAGATTCGCTAATGCAGCACATAATCCTCCTCTGCTTTGGAAAAGTTCAGATCAGAAAATTATTAGACTAGATGCAAAAGGATTTGTACTTGGACTACAAAAAGATGCTGAATATCATTGTGGTGAAATCAAGCTTAATCAAAATGATTTAGTTCTTTACTATACAGATGGAGTAATTGATACTTCTAATTCATTAGGACAAAGATTTGATGAGGAAAGATTAATTAAAACTCTTACAAAATTGTGTAAGCAGTCTTATACATCCCAAGAAATATTAAATAAAATATTTAAAAAGCTGGACGATTTTACAGGTCAAAATAGACATCTTGAAGATGATGCTTCAATGGTTATTTTTCAATTGAAATAGATATTTTTTGTCACTTATATAAAAAAATGCTTTATTAGAGATACTTAAAGTTATTAATTAATATGGCAAAAGTTTGGAGTAAAAGGTTTGATAATTCACTTGACCCCTTTATTGAAAAATTTAATGCCTCTATTGTTTTTGATAGAAAGCTTATTTTAGAAGATTTAGATTGCTCGATTGCTCATGCGAAAATGCTTGGCAAAACAAAAGTTTTATCTTCTTCTGAAGCTTTACAAATTATTAATGGTTTAGAGTTAATAAAAGTTGAGTACTTGGAGGGTAAATTTTCTCCTGGCCCTCCTTCTGAAGATATTCACTATTGCATAGAAGAAAAGCTGATAAGTTTAATTGGTGAAACTGGAAAAAAATTACACACAGGTCGAAGTAGAAATGATCAAGTTGGTACAGATATAAGATTGTGGCTACGAAAAGAGATTGACAATATTGAAATTTTAATAATTGATTTGCAAAAATCCTTCTTAAATCTTGCGAAATCTAATATTTTTACTTTAATTCCTGGATATACCCATATGCAAAGAGCTCAACCATTATCTTTGGCTCATCATTTATTGGCTTATATAGAAATGTTCCAAAGAGACCGTGAAAGGTATAAAGAAGTTCGCTCAAGAGTTAATATTTCTCCATTAGGAGCTGCAGCATTAGCTGGAACAAAAATAAAAATAGATAGGCACTTTACAGCTACAGAATTGGGTTTTAAAAAGATTTATAAAAACAGTATTGATGCAGTAAGTGATAGAGATTTTTGTATAGAGT
Organism: Prochlorococcus sp. AG-424-P18; assembly: GCA_003213235.1. GTDB lineage: Bacteria > Cyanobacteriota > Cyanobacteriia > PCC-6307 > Cyanobiaceae > Prochlorococcus_A. The sequence continues at coordinate 164,482 of QCNJ01000002.1, forward strand.
TTGTTTCTGCATCTGCTATATTGATGTCTCATTTAAGTAAAATTTCAGAAGAAATAATTTTATGGGTAACTGATGAATTTTCTTTTGCGAAATTAACAGATAAATGTGCAACAGGAAGTAGCTTAATGCCTCAGAAAAAAAATCCTGACGTACCAGAATTGATCAGGGGTAAGACAGGAAGAGTGTATGGACATCTCCAGGCATTGTTAACCATGGTCAAAGGAGTACCACTCTCTTATAATAAGGATTTTCAAGAGGACAAAGAGCCAATATTTGATACTGCAGAAACAATATCTTCTTCTATTAAAGCAATGACTATTTTAATTAATGAGGGCATTGAATTTAATATTAAAAATCTATCTGATGCAGTAGAGAACGACTTTTCAAATGCTACTGATTTGGCAGATTACTTAGTTAATAAAAATGTTCCTTTTAGAACCGCCTATCAAGTTGTTGGTCAAATGGTTAAATATTGCTTGGAGAGAAAAATGTTATTTAAAAATCTCAAAATTGAAGAATTTAAAAAATTTCATCCAGAATTTGATGATGATGTTTTTTTGGATCTTAAGCCTTTTAATGTAGTTAAATCAAGAAATAGCGAAGGTGGTACCAGTTTTGTTCAGGTAGAAAAAGAGATAAATAATTGGTGTAAAAGATTGTTACTATAAATCTAAAGTATATTTCTACAACATGGGTATGCTTTGAAGTAGAATAGTGAAGCAATATTATGAGACTACTCAGTGTAGTTTTTTTATAAGGTAAATTTTTTGTTGAGTTTAAAGTGAGTATTTTTGTTGGCAATTTGCCGTTCCGCGCAGAGCGTGAAGATGTTATACAATTATTCGCCCCTTTTGGTGAGGTGTTAAATTGTTCTCTTCCCTTAGAGCGTGATACTGGCAGGAAAAGAGGGTTCGCATTTATTGAAATGGCAGATGAAGCGATTGAGTCAAAAGCTATTGATGGTTTGCAAGGCACGGAACTTATGGGTAGACCATTAAGAATTAAT
>QCNJ01000003.1 GCA_003213235.1 Prochlorococcus sp. AG-424-P18
GCATTAGGCGAATCATATTTTTTACCATCAAGATAGCTCTTTTTTATGATTGATCCATACTCACTAAATCTGGAGCTAACTAAAGGTAACGTGATTAATACTAATCTTGAGGGTACAAAAGTAAAAATATCTTCGATTTTGGCACTGAAAAAACCCAAATATTTAAAATAATCATATTTGTAACCTATCATTGAATCTAAGGTACTTATGGCTTTATAAGAAAAACCAAGTGACAAAGGCCCTGGTAGAAAAATTGAAAACTGCATAAAAATAATTCCAATAAACATCCAAAATAATGGCCCAAATATTCCATCAACAGAATTTTCAGTAAGGCTCTCAGTACTTGATCTTAAGAGATGTTTTATAGAAGATGAACTAACATCCCTACTTACTATTCTTTGGACCTTCTCTTCTATTATTCTCTTGTTTTGGTCATTAATTTTTTCGCGCTCTATTAGCCCTGCAATTTCTTTCACACTTGAAATAAGTCCATTAGTCGCAATACAACTTGAAAGTCCAAAAAAAATTAACAATCCACCAAAATAATGATTTCTTGATTGCAGATAACTGAGCTCTATCAATTTTCCTAAACTTAAACTTATCCCAATAGAGGATATAGAAACAAGTAAACCACCCCAAAACAATATATTTTTATTTTCTCCAAAATTATTTATGAGGTAATCAGATATTTTTTTAATGTAAAAGCCAATTAATTGAACGGGGTGGATTAAGAATCTTGGATCCCCGATTAATAAATCAAAACCAATCGATCCAAGAAATATTAAAAATAAATTTATTTCAGCCAACTGAACATCGAGCGCAGACCTTTTCCTACTTTCTCAATTTCATGTTTTGAATTCTCCTCTCTTAATTTTGTCATTAAGGGTTTGTTTTTATCACATTCTTCCACAAAATTCTTAGCGAAAGTTCCATCCTGAATATCTTTTAGGATTTTCTGCATTTCTTTCTTTGTATCACTATTAATAAGTCTTTTACCACTTACATAATCTCCATATTCTGCAGTATTTGAAATGGAATCTCTCATTTGAGATAAGCCTCCCTTCACCATTAAATCAACAATAAGCTTAACTTCATGTAAACATTCGAAGTATGCAAGTTCTGGCTGATATCCTGCTTCTACAAGAGTTTCGAAGCCGGATTTGACAAGTTCAGATAATCCTCCGCACAAAACTGCTTGTTCGCCAAATAAATCAGTTTCTGTTTCTTCTTTGAAGTTTGTTTCAAGAATCCCAGCTCTCGTTCCGCCAATTCCTTTAGCGTAAGCCATCGCCAATGATCTTGCACTTCCGGAAGAATCCTGCTCTACTGCAAACAATGCTGGAACTCCTTGACCATTCTGGTATTCCCAACGAACAGTGTGTCCAGGTCCTTTTGGGGCAATCATTACAACATCCACAAAACTAGGAGGTTTGATAAGTCCGAATCTTATGTTGAAGCCATGAGCAAAACTTAATATCTTTCCTTCTTTTAAGTTTGGTTCTATTTCTTTAAGATAAACATCTTTCTGAAACTCATCTGGGAGGAGAATCATAATCCAGTCTGCTTTTTCGCAAGCTTCAGAAACACTAAAAACTTCTAGACCATCGCTAATTGCTTTGCTCTCGGACCTACTTCCTTTATATAATCCGACAATTACATCCATGCCGCTATCCTTAAGATTGAGGGCATGAGCATGACCTTGTGAGCCATATCCAATAATCGCTATCGTTTTATTATTTAAGAGACTTAGATCTGCATCTGTGTCGTAAAAGAGTTGGGTCATTAGTTGTAGCTTCTTTGCGTTCGATAAATAATATTCTAGACATTAAAGGTGTAAATGTACCAAAAAATTATTAATTTAAAAATGAAAATTAAAATATTTGTTTAAAGAATTTAAGACTGATTTGCTTCGCTTGGATGAGTGATTACTCTATCAATCAAGCCATAGTTTTTCGCCTCTTCCGCACTTAGAAAATAATCTCTATCAGTATCCTTTTCAATTTTCTCAAATGATTGGCCCGTCATATCCGCCATAGACATATTCAACATATCTTTAATTCTTAAAATTTCCTTAGCTTCTATCTCAATATCACTTGCTTGGCGTTGAGATGTTCCACCAAGGGGTTGGTGAATCATTATTCTGCTGTGGGGCAAAGCAACTCTTTTACCTTTTGTGCCAGCGGCTAATAGGAACGCTCCCATGGAGGCTGCAAGGCCTACGCATATCGTGACTACATCACTTTTTACGTATTTGATAGTATCGTAAATAGCCAAGCCAGCGGTCACTGATCCTCCTGGACTATTTATATATAGATAGATAGGTTTTGAATTGTCATCAGAATCAAGATAAAGCATTTGTGCGACAAGGCTATTAGCAATACCATCATTCACCTCTTGTCCTAGAAAGAGAATTCTTTCAACACCTAGTCTTGTATATATATCAACCCATCTTTCGTATTGACTTCCGGGAAGTCTGTAAGGCACGCTTGGAGTTCCTATTGGCATGATTTTAAAGTAGTTTTTGTGAGAGTTAAATTTTACTTGGTAAATCTTTTTGACTTGTAAGTATTCTATCGATAACGCCGTAATCAAGGGCTTCATGAGGGTTTAGATAACTCATCCTGTCTGAGTCTTTAGAGAGTTCTTCTATAGTCTTTCCAGTATTACGAGAGAGAATCTCTAGCATTGATTTTTTATTTTTCAAAACTTCCTCAGCTCTTATTTGGATATCTGTTGCTTGACCTCTTGCTCCGCTTATAGGTTGATGTAAAACAATAGAGGCGTGTGGAAGAGCTGCTCTATGACCTTTTGTGCCAGAAGAAAGGATAACTGCAGCAGTTCCCATTGCTTGTCCGATACAAATGGTATGGACAGGAGGTTTAATGTAGCTTATGGTATCGCAAATAGCAAAAGCTTCTGTTTCGAAACCAACAGCGTCCCCTGTGTACCAACTTGTCCCAGTTGAATTGATATAAAAATAGATTGGTTTTTCTGGATCCTCAAACTCAAGGTAAAGAAGTTGAGCAATTATTAGCTCAGTAACATCCATTCCTAATTGTCTTTTCGCATCATCATCTGAAAATAATGGTAAACCGAGGTAGACAATTCTCTCTTTTAGTAGAAGAGAGGGTAGATCTGGTGGCGGAGTCCTCATAACGGTGTTTTCTCCGTAATAAGGAGCAGATACAGTCATATGTATCACAAAAATAAGATTTATCTGATTCTAGCTATATTTAACCCTGTGTCGCTGGTGATTTAAAAGATTTGTTTGACTCAGGATTATTTATCAGTTTTCCAAAGACCATTCTACCTGTAGGGGTTTGTAGTGCTCCTGTTATCACAATATCTAATCTGCTTCCAACAAAATCCTTTGCTTCATCAATCACAACCATCGTACCATCATCTAAATATCCTATACCTTGCATTTTTTCTTTACCCTCCCTAACAATTTTTATGTTAAGTGATTCTCCTGGTTGTACTTCTGGTCTTAAAGCAATAACTAGATCACTCAAATTCATAACTTTTAATTCTTTGACTTCTGCAATCTGAGAAAGATTATAATCAGCGGTAATTAAAGTTCCTGTCATATCTTCAGTAATTTTTAAGAGTTTTTCATCTACCCCCTTACCTTCATATTTTGTTGGATTGATTACAAGTCTTCTTCCATATAAGTCTCTTAATTCTTTTAGCAATTTTAGACCTCTTCTGCCCTTAGATCTTTTTTCATTGCTGCTCGAGTCAGCTAAAGTTTGTAATTCATCCATTACACTTTGAGCAACAATTAATTGTCCTTCCAGCAAGCCGCAACTTAATAGGCCATTTATTCTGCCATCAATAATCACACTTGTATCTAGAATTTTTGGACTTGCAGCAGGGAGTATTCCTTCATTAACTAGATAAGCATCAGTATTATTTGGATTGAATAATCTTAATAATGTCCTTCCATGTGTATCCGCTAATTTATAACCAAGCACACCAAAGAAAATATTGCTTAAAATAGCTGCCAAAGGTTTTGCAAAAAAGACTTCTCTGGGGAATGGAATTAATAGTATTGGCGCAAGAAGGAGATTAGCAACAAGTAATCCTAAAATTAATCCAACTGACCTACTAATTAGTAAATCTGTAGGCATTGTCCTTATTTGATCAAGAAACGTTTTTCTAAGTTGAAGGAATACAAAACCAGCGGCTAATCCTATAAAAAATCCTATTATTGCTAAAACAATTCTAAAGCCCTCAATATTAGAAACCTGTTTAAGTATGTCTACTGGCAATAAATCAACTCCAAGCCATCCTGAAGCAGCGCCAGAAAATACAAATAAAATTAGTACTAAGATATCTGTCATATCTATAATCTACTAGGATTTATTAATTGAGTAAATAAGGATTTGATTTTTTTGATCCTTAATACCTTTTTGGAGCTTAAAAATGTATCTTAATTATGAATAAGTATCCAAGAAGCGCATATATACATATCCCTTTTTGCCATAGAAGGTGCTTTTACTGTGATTTTGCTGTTATTCCACTAGGAAACGAAGTTGAAACTTTACAAGGTTATGGAAGCAAAACTGTAAAGGGATACTTGTGCTTCCTAAAAAAAGAAATATTATCAATTAGGCATAAATCACCTCTTTCGACAATTTACATTGGAGGTGGTACTCCATCAATTTTGGATCCTAAACAAATCAAAGAATTAATTGATATTTTTAAAGAACATTATGGAATTGACTATGGTGCTGAAATCACTATGGAGGTTGACCCAGCTAGTTTTACTCAAGATGACCTTTTTGGATTCATAAATGCTGGGATAAATAGATTTAGTCTCGGAGTACAAAGTTTTAATAATCAGATACTTCAAAAGTCGGGAAGGCGTCATTTGAAAGAAGATGCAGAAAAATCTTGTTTATGGTTGAAGAGAGGATATGATTCTGGCTTAATAAAAAGCTGGAGTTTAGATTTAATTCAAAACTTACCACTTAGTGGATTTAAAGAATGGCAAGATGACTTAAAAAAAGCAATAACATTTTCACCGCCGCATCTATCTATTTACGATTTAAATATTGAAAATGGAACTGTTTTTAAAAAATTAGTTAATTTAGGAAAATTAAAACTCCCAAGTGATGAAGAAGCTTTTAGAAATAGTCAATCAACTCATTTAATTTTAAAAAACTCAGGGTATTCAAGATATGAAATCTCAAACTATTGCCTTCCGCGACATCAATCGAGACATAATAGAGTTTATTGGAGTGGTTTAGGCTGGTGGAGTTTTGGTCAGGGTTCCACTAGTTCACCTTGGGGAGAAAAGTTAACTAGACCAAGAGTTAGTAAAGAGTATAAAGAATGGGTAATTAGACAATACAAATTTAATTTAGATGCATCCCTTACTAATAAGGACTTTGTCTATAAAGAACTTGATGAGAAAATAATGTTGGGATTAAGACTCAAAGAGGGTGTAGATATCAAAGAAGTTCTTAAAGAACAAAACTGGGAAAACAAAAAATTTGAAAGCAACTTCAGTAAATTACTAGAAGAATGGGAAAGATTTCTTGAAAGTGGATTATTAGTAAGAAAGGGGAATAGGTTCTTTTTAAGTGAGCCTAATGGAATGGAACTAAGCAATCAAGTTCTTGTTTCTATGTTTAAGTGGTGGGATCAGATTAATTAAGTCTTTCAGAGTCTACCCATTCTTTTAATTTATCCTTAAATAATTTCTTTCCTTGGATAATTGGTTGGCAAAATGGTGGTTGATCATCATTTAGGCCTAACAAATCTGCAGTAACTCTTACTTGCCCATCGCAATAATTACCTGCACCGATACCTATTATGGGAATTGTTAAAGAATTTTGTATTTCCTTAGCGAGTAAATCAGGAATATGTTCAAGAACTATTGAAAAACATCCCAATTCCTCAAGAATTGAAGCCTCTTTCTTTATTTTTTCTTGGCTTGCTAAGCTTTCTCCTTGTTTTCTTAATCCAATATTTAGATAGCTTTGTGGTGTAAGACCTATATGACCCATAACAGGGATTCCCATTCTAATTAATCTAGAAATAACTTTTTGTATTTCTGGTTCAGCTCCTTCTACTTTTACAGCTTTTGCATAAGTGCTCTGAATAATTTTCCCGGCATACTCAATAGCTTTATCCTCACCACATTGGTACGTCAGAAAAGGCATATCTGAAACGACCAAAGGTTGTTCCTCAATTTTTTTCTTAAATCCTCTTGAAACAGCATTAGTATGATAAATAATGTTTTCTAAAGTTAATGGCAATGTTGATTTATATCCCAAACAGACCATTGCTAATGAATCTCCTACTAGTACTAGATCAACATCTGCTTGTTCTGCTATAGATCCTGATATGGAGTCCCATGCAGTAAGTGCAATGATTTTGCGAGATTTTTTTTTATAATTAATTAGGTCTGAAGGTAACATAATAGATTTATATATCTTTTTTTATTAAGAATTGCTAGTATGATGTTGACTCGGCCTTTCGCGGTTTTAACGCCTAAACCTGGTCAGGACCGGAAGGTAGCAGCCACAAGGGATGCTTGAGGCAGGCGAGATAACCGAGTCACTCTATTTTACCTTCTAACCTATATCTTTTTTATTTTGCCTTAATCTCAAAAACTCAGGAATACTAGCTCCTGATTCTTTATTCTCGGAAAAATTATATAAGGGTTGATTTGATAATCTGTTTTTTATTCTCTGTTGGTTTAATGGTTGGGTGGTTTCAAAACCTGTAGCAATTACTGTAACTTGTATCTCCCCCTCCATTGCCTCGTCTACCACTGCACCAACAATAATATTTGCTTCTTGATCAACAACATCATAGATAATTTCAGATGCGGAGGTCATGTCTTCTAAAGTCATATCTTTCCCACCAGTAATATTTATGACGCAGCCCTTGGCACCATCAATTCTAGCTGCTTCCAATAAAGGACTATTCATAGCTGCCTGTGCGGCCTCTATAGCTCTTGATCTTCCTGAACCTATACCTATTCCAAGAAGAGCAGTGCCAGCTTCCGTCATGACTGATCTTACGTCTGCAAAATCAACATTAACTAATCCTGGACAAGTAATTATGTCGCTTATACCTTTTACTCCCATCCTTAAAACATCATCAGCGTTCCTAAATGCTTCTTGAAGGGGGGCACCTGCTATAACGTCTTTTAATCTGTCATTTGGAATAACTATTAGAGTATCAACGTTTTCAGCTAGTCTTGTGATCCCCTCTTCGGCTTGACGCATTCTTCTTTTACCTTCAAAAGAAAATGGTTTTGTTACTATGCCTACCGTTAAAGCACCACTTTGTTTTGCTACTTCTGCAACAACTGGTGCTGCACCAGTACCAGTTCCTCCACCCATTCCAGCGGCTATAAAAACCAGATCAGATCCCTCTAATGCTTGTTGAAGTTCTTCTTTAGACTCTTCGGCAGCTTTTTGCCCAATACTTGGATTACCACCTGCACCTAAACCTCGAGTAAGGTTTTGTCCAAGTTGAACTCTACGCTCTGCAGAAGACTGTAATAGGGCTTGTGCATCTGTATTGAGGACTCGGAAAGAGACACCTTCTAAATCACTATTTATCATTCTATTTACTGCATTACTGCCACCACCTCCTACCCCAATCACTTCTATTTTGGCGTTTTGGCTTGGAAGGATTTCTCTTGATTGATCAAAGTTTGGATTGTTACCGAAGCTCATCTCTTAATAAGAATCTATTAATAGTATTGGATGCATTATGAACTTACTGAGCTCATCTGTAGGAATTTGTTGAGGAAAATCCTAAAAATATTTTTTTATTAAATATTTTGTTTTGAATGCAAAACCCAATCTAACACTACAATAATTACAAAAAATTATTCAAAATCATTTTTCAAATATTAGGGTTTGAACACTTTTATTTTTGGTTTGTTTGGATTAGTAAGATCAATATTATCTATTTTTATTGAAAAGTTATTTTTATTAAATTCATTTTTAATGTTATCGATTATTTGTAATTGATAGTTGATTAAATTTGGTTTATATCCTAAGTATATTGTACTTAAATCTTTTTCCTCAACACTTAGAAACCCATCGGGTGAAAAAGTTATTTTAACTAACTCAAATTCATAATTCTCGAGAGAGGTGAAAATTTCAGCTAATATTCTTTTAAATTTTTCTTTCCATCCAAAAACTTGTATGGTTAGTTTGCTCAAATTTTTATCGTCCGCATTTTGTTTATGAATAAAAATTCCATCTTTATCAATTAAGCCAAATACCTTCTTGTTGTTAAATATTCTCTCACCATAAGCTATTGGAATTCTCGTTTGAATATAAACTTTCAAACCAAAAGGAAATAATTCTCTATTAACCGAAACATTCTTAAGAGATAAATTTTGTTTTAAATCTTTTTCTAATAAATTAGTTTCTACAAAAATTAAACGGATCGGTAATTTTAAAGATGAATTGTTTACCACATCATTCTGCGAAAATGACTCACTACCAACAATCCTAATGTTCTGAATATAAACTTTTTTGAGTGTTTTTATGCTTAATAAGCTTGTTAAAAATAAAAATGAAATTAGAAAATAAAAGCTTCTATTTTTGATTCCTTTATTATTTTTCACAAATCACATCGAGCTTTTTTCATCAGTTGATCCATCCATTCTCTCGCTTGCTCTGCATCTGAGAATGGTACATCCATCTCTTTCCCATCTCCTACTAATCTCAACCTGCACTTACCTTGAGATTCACTTGTTAAAGGGGCTTCTCCTGAAGTTAGTGCCATTAATTCAACTAATTCTAGTTTCTTGATCGTAAAACAATCTTTTTCTTCAAATTTACCAGCTTCAAATGCGCTCCACTTTAACTCACCATTTTTTAAAGACGCTGCACCTGAACTATCCAACTTGCACAGTTCAGAATCACTAGCCCAACTTCTAAAAAGATTTTGCCTTCTTCTTTCTAACCATCCAAGTGCAGTTAATAAAATGAAGATTAGTAGTAATGGTAACCAAAGTAGTCCATGCAACATTTGATTTAAATTACAAATCTAAAGATATATCTACCAGTTTAGCCACAAGTTGTTCAATTTTTAAACCTGAAGCTTCCCAAAGCATTGGAAACATACTGTTTTTTGTAAAACCCGGAATTGTATTTATTTCATTTAGTAAAATTTTATTTGAAGATTTTTCTAAAAAGAAATCTACTCTTGCAAAACCAAAAATATTGAGTGCTCTACAACTTTTAATAGCAATTTCTTTAATTTCTTTTGTGATTTTAGAATCTATTTCGGCTGGGATAATTATTTTATTATTTGAACGATATTTTGAGTCGTAATCATACCAATCACTTTCATAATTTACCTCGCCTATCTCAGAGGTTAAGAGTTTTGAATTTCCAATTATTCCGCATTCAATCTCCCTTACCTCTAAACCTTCTTCTATTAAGATTCTTGAATCTATTTCCCGAGCCTTTTCTAATGCTTGTAATATCTCAGATTCATTTTTGACTTTGGAGATGCCAAGAGATGATCCGGAGTTCGATGGTTTAACAAAAACAGGAAATTTTAATTTTTTTAAAATTTCATTAATTATTTTATTTTTGACTTCCTTATCATTGAGATTTTCATTTTGAAAAACTAGATAATTAACTTGTGGAAGTTTAAGATTTGAGAAAATTGTTTTCATCAATATTTTATCCATTCCGAGAGCAGAGCCAATAATTCCACATCCGACTAAAGGTTTCTTTGTAAATCTAAGTAAGCCATGAATTGATCCGTCTTCACCATTAAATCCATGTAAAAGAGGAAACCAAACATCAACATTTTGAAATTCAATTCCTTCAAGGAAGTTAATTTTTTTCTGATTAAAAATTTCCTGTTTATTTGTTTTCTCATTCTCAATTTCACTAATAAGGATTTTTTCTGAACTATCAATATCAAGCCAATCTCCATATTTGTTTATGTAAAAGGTTTTAACTACATAGCGTTCTTTGTTTATTTCTGAATTAAATGCTTGAAAAACTGTTTTTGCAGAGGATATCGATACTTCATGCTCATTGGAATTTCCACCAAATATTAAACCAATACATTTTTTTTGCCCCCCGATCATTTAAAAAGACTTTAAATAAAGTTCGCCTGTTAAAGAAAAAGGTCTTGCTTCATTGATTTTGACATCTATCTCATCTCCCAATGAAAAATTAAAATTAATGTTTTTGGGAATCTCTACGAAAGTTAATCTATTTGTTCTAGTTCTACCCATGATTTGAGATGAATTTTTTGGATTTAAACCCTCAATTAAAACGCTTTCGATATTATTGATATATCTTTGATTCCTACGCCTAGCAGTTTTCTCGACCAAATCATTAATTTCCTGTAATCTAGCTTTTTTTACCTCTTCCGAAAGTTGATTCGTCCAAACTGCTGCAGGCGTATTTGGTCTTGGAGAGTATGCTGCTGTATTCACCTGATCAAAGCCAATTTCTGATATTAGCTTTAATGTATCTTGATACTGTTGTTCGGTTTCTCCTGGGAAAGCAACTATCGCGTCAGCTGTGATTGATGCATCTGGCATTAATAATCTTATGTTCTCGATAATATTTTTATACTTTTTAATAGAATATCCTCTGGACATTTGCTTTAGAATTTCATCATTTCCACTTTGGAAGGGGATATGGAAATGTTCACAGACTTTATCAAGTTCATAACAAGCTTGAATCAATCTTTTTGAAAAATATCTTGGATGACTAGTAGCAAATCTTATTCTGCGAATTCCTTTAACATCATGAATATAATACAAAAGATCAGTTAGGGTATTTTCTTTTCTCCCCTCTTTTGTGGTCCCTGGGAGGTCTCTACCATAAGCATCAATGTTCTGACCTAAAAGAGTAATTTCTCTAAAATTATCATCAGCTAATTTTTGGATCTCACTTTTTATCGCATTCGGATATCTTGATTGCTCTTTTCCTCTGACAGAAGGAACTACACAATATGAACATCTTTCATTACATCCATAAATGATATTAACCCAGCCACAAATAGAGCTTTCTCTTCTGGCACTTGTTATATCTTCAGAAATGAAGGTTTCTTCTGTAGCAGCAACTTGATTTCCTAAATCAACTTTCCCCAGAAGATTCTCAAGATTATTTACGTGTTGAGGCCCCATAACCAGATCAAGTTCTGGGACTCTTCTTAGTAAGGACTCTCCCTCTTGCTGAGCAAGACAACCTGCAACAACAAGTTTTAAGCTAGGTGATTTGTGCTTTCTTTTTGCTTGTCTTCCTAGAAAGCTATAAACTTTTTTCTCTGCATTATCTCTGATTGTGCATGTATTGTATAAGACCAAATCGGCATTAAATTCATTATCTGCTCTGGTGTATCCCATTTTCTCTAATGTCCCAGCCATTCTCTCAGAATCAGCCTTGTTCATTTGGCATCCAAATGTGGTTATCCAATAACTGCCATTAGTTGAATTGTTTTGAATTTTTTTTTGGTCTGATTTTGTTTTTGTTAGCACTTTGCTAGGAATTTTTTATGATTCTTTAATTCAAAATTACAAGTTAAATAATTTTGCTGCAATATTTTTGAGGGCGAGCGAGGGGATTCGAACCCCCGAATAGCGGCGCCACAAGCCGCTGCCTTAACCACTTGGCGACGCCCGCCTCACATTTATAAATTTAACAACTCAAGGGTAATTTTTCATAGTTATTTTTATCTTTTGGCGAAATTTGAATTATTTTCTAATTCAGTAAAGTTTTCTTATGATTTAAAATAAAAGAAAAATTAAAAATTTGAGTAATTCCGGCACAGCTGAGGTTCTTATTCCCAGAAGCCTCTGTTTAATAGAAGATATTGATAACCTCATAATTGATGTAGAGGATTTATGTTCAGTTTCCATTAGTTGGGAGGATGGATTTGTTTCTGAGTTAAAGCCTTTAAAAAATAAAATTACAAAACCAAAAAATATTTTATTCCCAAGATTTGTTGAAACGCATTCGCATTTTGATAAATCTTTTACATGGGCAGACTTTCCTAATCTTCAATCAAATTATGAAGGAGCATTATCAGTAAATCTAGAAGAACATAAAACTAGAACTACAGATAAGGTTCTTAGAAAAGTTGAGAAATCATTAAAACTTGCAATACAAAATGGATACCGAGCAATTAGAAGTCATATTGATACATATAAAGGTCAATCTATTGATATTTGGATTGAACTTTTTAAATTACAAAAAAATTTTTCATCTGAGTTAACCTTACAATACGTTGCTTTAGCTCCATTGGAATTCTGGGATACTACTGATGGAGAAGATTTGGCAAAAATATTTTCCTCTAATGGAGGCATTTTAGGAGGTGTTATCGTACCCCCTTTCAATAAAAAAAATACAAGCAAATTTCTAGCAAAGATGCTTTTTCTTGCGAGTAAATATAAATTAGAGATTGATTTGCATATAGATGAATCAATTATTGAACCTGCAGTGGGACTAAAAGTTTTATTAGAAACAATCGAAAATTTAAAAATTAATAGTATTCCGATCACTTGTAGTCATTTGAGTAGTCTTATTTCTTTAAGTAATAGAGAGATTTTAAATTTAGGAGAAAAAATGGCTGAGAAAAATATTAAGGTTATTGCCTTACCCCTAACAAATTTTTGGCTGCTCAATCGAAGTAATAAAACTACTTCATTGAAAAGACCAGTTGCTCCAATAAAGCAATTACAAAAATCACATGTGGATGTATCTCTTGGAAGTGATAATGTTCAAGACGCTTGGTACCCATTTGGTAATTTTGACCCTTTTTATATGTTGTCTTGCTCGATACCTATGCTTCAACTAAATCCTTGGGAGAGAATGACTTTATCTTCTATTTTTTTAGCTCCAAGCAGATTATTAAATTTAAAATGGGATGGTTTAATAAAAAAGGGTTGCCCTGCTGACTTTGTAATTTTAGAAGCACAAAGATGGGCAGATGTTTTTTCTTCTAATTTAAAGAGAAAAGTATATGTAAAAGGCGATTTATATTGCTAATCGACTAATTTATATAAAACTCAAGAAATTTATTAATGACATCTAATACTCTTAAATTTTTAGACAAATTTAGGGAAGTTAAAAACTTAGAGATTATTGAAAGCCAATCCGATGTAAAAAGACTTTCAAAAGATTTCTATAACTACTCTCCAATCCTTACTGAAAAATTAGACGAATGTATTGCTGATTTGGTGGTAAGACCTAGTGATCACAGAGCGGTAAAGGAAGTAGCAGAAATTTGTTGGGAATATTCTATCCCAATTACTTTAAGGGGTTCAGGTACAGGTAATTATGGACAAGCTGTCCCATTGTTTAAAGGAGTTGTAATGCAGATGAGTCATTTTAATAACTTAGAAGAATTTGATCCAGATACAGGTTTTGTAAAAGTACAGTCTGGCTGTGTTATGGGAGATTTGAATAAACAATTAGAGAAATATGGAAGGGAACTTAGGTTGCTTCCTAGTACTTGGAAAACTGCAACAATTGGAGGTTTTATTGCAGGTGGATCAGGAGGTATTGGGTCTATAAGGTGGGGATTTTTAAGAGATCCAGGAAATCTTATTGGTTTAGAGGCAGTAACGATGAATGCAAAACCTAAATTATTAAAATTTGATGCTGAAGAATCCGAACCTCTAAATCATGCTTATGGAACTAATGGAATAATTACTTCTTTATTACTTGCTACTGATATCAAACGTAAGTGGTATTCAATAGTTATCGACTGTATTGAATTTGATAAAACAATAGAAATATTGAAAACTCTTACGAGCGCAGCAATTGATCTGAAATTAGGAGCAATTCTTGAAGAAGAAATTGTAGATCAAATGCCAAAATGGTTTAAAAGTAAATCTAGAAGTCACAAGATATTAATTCAATCTACTCTTGGAGGAATAAAAACCATTGAGCTAATTTGTAAAAAATTTAAAGTCGAATCTACCCTACTTGGGGAAGAAGAAAAGCTCGTCAACGGAATTTCTGAAGTCGTATGGAATCATACAACTCTTCATATGAGGTCTAGGGACAAAAATTGGACGTATTTACAGATGCTTTTGCCACTTAATAATGAACTAGAATTAATTAATTTTTTGAGAAAAAAATGGGGTAAAAAAGTTCTTTGGCATTTAGAGGCAGTTTCTCAACAAGGATCACCGCGATTAGCGGCTTTGCCTGTATTAAAGTGGAATGGAGCAGAAGAATTAAATGAAATAATAGAAGATTGCAAGAAACTTGGTGCGTTTATTTTTAATCCTCATGTTTTAACAGTTGAAGGCGGAGGTCTCGGAGTGGTGGATGCAGATCAAGTAAAAGCTAAATTAAGATTTGATCCTAAGGGGCTTTTAAATCCAGGAAAATTGGAAGGTTGGGAAGTAAAAGAACAATTTAAAATTTAACATTTCTGTTTATTCGCAAATTTAATAAATTCAGCAACTAAAAAAATAGAACCTGTTAGAACAGGATGATTAGGTGGCCATTTTCCAATGGAAAATAAATACTCAATGGCAAGTTCAAATGTTTTAAATTCAATTGTTTTTTGAAAGTCAATTTCTTTAATCTTAGAGAGATCATTTAATTGCCAACTAGGTTGGTTTGGAACTGGCACAAGTAATAAGTGATCATTTTTCTTTAGAAGTGTTTTTAATATTGCGTACATATCTTTTTGTCTTTGGACACCTAAAATCCAATAAATTCCTTTTTCTTCATTCTCCCAATTGCTTCGCTCATTAGAGAGTGCTTTTGCAGCAGGATAATTATGCGCACAATCTACAAGAATTTCTTTGTTGAAATAATTTATTATTTCTAGCCTTCCCTTCAAAGTTGTCTTTTTAAGACCTTCTGATATATGTTTTTCTTTTATATTAAATCCCAAATTATTCAGCGCTTCAATTGCCCCAACAGCTACTGAAGCATTTTGCTTTTGAAAAATTCCTTTTAATCCAAGCTCATAGTTGTTTGAAATTGAATCTTTCCAAATAATTTCTGCTCCTACCTCTTTAACTTTTTTGGTTATTAAATTTTCAACTTGACTATTTTGATTGCATGAGATGACAATTGAGTTTTTTTCAATAACTGCTAATTTTTCTTCAGCAATTTTTTCAATCGTATCTCCAAGAAATTCTTTATGGTCTAAGCCAATATTCCCAATAGCAATGATTGGTCTAGATTTATGGGCTGTTGTCGCGTCTAATCTTCCTCCTAAGCCAGCTTCAAGAATGAGTAATTCAACTTTTTGATGGTCAAAAAAATTTAGTGCGCAGCAAATGATTTTTTCAAAAGGAGTTAATTCAAATGTTGAAAAATTTTTTTCTATTAATCTATAGATTTTTTCAAAGTCAGTTTTATTAATATTTTTTTTATTAACTCTAATCCTCTCGCATACATCCAAAAGATGAGGAGATGTCGTTACACCGAAATTCCTTTTAGCTTCAAAAAGTATACTTTCTAAATATGCCGCGATTGATCCTTTCCCATTGGTTCCAATAATCTGTATCGCAGGGATATTCTTGCAAGGATTACCAAGTTCTTGAAGTGCTTTTTTAATTCTTGATAAACCTAATTTGATATTATCCCTTTCATATTTAGGAGATAATAATTCAAAAGTTTTTAAATTTGCATTTTTCAAAATTTGAATTGCTATAACTCTTCAAAAATTGAATTTAGCTTATCCAAAAGAATATTAATTTCTCTTCGAGAAATAACTAATGGTGGGACAATCCTTATAACATTTCCTCCTGCAGGAACTACCAGTAATCCTTTATCAAAAGCTTTTAATGTAATTTTTTTTGCATCAACATAATCATCATTGATCACAAGACCTTGTATTAAACCTAAACCTCTTTTCCCGCTAATAATATTTGGAAATTTTTTTGACAATTCTTCAAACCCAGCACTTAATTGTTCCCCTCTTAGATAAACATTATTTATAATATTCCTTCTATTTATTTCTTCTAATACAGTTAGGGCAGCTTTACAAGCGAATGGGTTCCCTCCAAAAGTGCTTGCATGATCCCCTGGAGAAAAAATGTTGGCTTTTTCTTTTACCAATAATGCTCCAATTGCATGACCTCCTCCTAATCCTTTAGCAAGGGTAAATCCATCAGGTTCAATACCTAAATTCTCATAACCCCACATTCTCCCAGTTCGCCCTACTCCACTTTGGACCTCATCTAAAATGAGAAGAGAATTATATTTATCACATATTTCTCTCAGGTTTTTAAAAAATATTTTATTTCCAGGTATTACGCCGCCTTCACCCTGTATTGGTTCAACTAAAACGCCGGAAATTTTTTGATCATTATTTTCACATTCTTCAAATAATTTTTTTACCGAATCAAAATTGTTAAATTTAAAAAATTTGAACCCTTGAATCATTGGTTCGAAACCTTTTTGATATTTTGGTTGTCCAGTGGCACTCAAGGCTGCAAGCGTCCTTCCATGGAAGCTGGATTCTGCTGCGAGAATAATTGATTCTTTATCTTTATTTGTTTTATTTCCATATTTTTTAATTAATTTAATTGCTGATTCATTTGCTTCCGCACCACTATTACAGAAAAAGACGCTTTTAGCACAACTCATATTCGTTAAAGTTCTGCTTAATTGTTCTTGTTCTTCAATGTTGTAGAGATTAGAAATGTGCTGAATCTTTTTTAGTTGAGTTGATAACCTTCTTCTTAAAACTCTGTCGCTATGTCCAAGACTACAAGTTGCTATACCAGCGACTGCATCAAGATACCTTTTACCTGTTTTGTCCCATAGCCAACAACCTTTTCCTTTTTTGAAAGATATATCGAATCGACTATAAGTATTCATTAAAGTGGGAGCGGTCGGACTTGAACCGACATACCCGAAGGTGCCGCATTTTGAGTGCGGTGCGTCTACCAATTCCACCACGCTCCCAAGGCTTTTGAAAAAATGAACTTTTTTATTATAACAAAAATCAACTTATTGACTATTGTTTTGGTCAAGGAATATTTATCAAAATAACGTTTGTTAATAGTTAATCTTTTCAATAAAAACATAGAATTATTTATTGCATTTGCTGATATGAAATGAGAGAGGAAAGGCAAATTTAAACAGTTCTGATACATTCTTGTGATTAATTACTATTATAAAGTCTTTTTTTAAGGATATAGCTTCATGATTAGTAATATTGTGTTATATTTAAAAAAAAAAGCAAATGTCTAAAACTCAAGCTAAAAAATTATCCTTTAAATTTGTCCCTTTTCTTTTTATCGCAGTAACTATACTTACAACATTCGGATCTAATAGTGTAACTTGGGCATGAACGAATTCAAATTTAATGGCTTAAATAAAATTTGGTCTAATCGCTTTCTAGTTTTATTTATATTATTTTTAGCTTGTATTTCACTAATCAATATTGCTTACGTTTGAATCAACTTTCTTGATTTTTAAAATTTTTGAAATATTAAGCCACTTCGAGTTTTGAAAGTTTCTTAGAATTAGGTTCAAGTTTGTATTCTTTCTCCTTAAGAGCTCTTTTGCTGAACTCCCTAGTTATTTCTACACCTAAATTTTTTAGTTTTAATTCAAAATTTTCATAACCTCTATCTAAATGTTCTAATCCATAGATCTTGCTACTACCTTTTGCGATGATTCCTGCAATTATTAATGCAGCTGATGACCTTAGATCTGAACCAACTAGATTCATCCCATTAATTGTTTTAACACCTTTGATGTGAGCTACGTTTTTGTTTAGTTTTATACGGGCACCCATTTCATTAAGTAAATAAATATGGTTCATTCTGTTTTCGAAAATTGTTTCAGTTATCTTTGATTCACCATTTGCGATTGTCATTAGAGCTGTAAATGGTGCCTGCAAATCAGTAGGAAAGCCTGGGAAAGGAGCTGTTTCAATATCTACTCCTTTAATCTTTTTACTCTTAATAGAAATCGAATTACCTTTAATCGTAATTTTACTCCCACTCTCTTGAAGCTTTTTAGTGACAGCTTCAAGATGATGAGGGATTACCGGAGAAATTGTTATTGAAGAGGAAGTTGCAGCAGCAGCTATTAGAAAAGTTCCAGCTTCTATTCGGTCTGGAATTACTTTATGGGTACATCCGCCAAGCTTATTAACACCATCAATAATAATTGTTTCTTTACCGGAGTCATAAATTTTGGCCCCCATTTTATTAAGCATTTGGCATAAATCTTGAACTTCAGGCTCTCTAGCAGCATTTTCAATAATAGTTCTTCCTTTGGCTAAAGATGCTGCCATTATTAAAGTTTCAGTCGCACCTACACTTGGACAATTTAATTTAATATGAGTGCCATGTAGTCTATTTTTGTTCCCCCTTGTTTTTGCCTTTACAATTCCCTCTTCAATAATAATGTCTGCTCCTAGTGCGATTAATCCATTAATGTGCTCGTCTATTGGCCTTGAACCAATATTGCATCCACCTGGCAACGGTACATGAGCTTCTCCAAATTTAGTTAATAGTGCACCTATACAAAAGAAACTAGCTCTTAATCCTTTAACAAGTTCATATGGAAGTTCTTTAATCGAAATAGTTGTTGGATCTATTTCTAGTTGGTTGTTTTTACGAACTAAATTCACTCCTAAATTCTTTAAGATATTTCCCATCTTTTCAATATCAGTGAGAAAAGGTACATTTTCAAGAATTATTTTTTCATTTGTTAGCAATGATGAGGCTAATAAAACTAAGGCGGAATTCTTCGCACCACTTATTTCAACTATTCCATTTAACTTGCCTTGGCCAAGAATCTTTAAATTTTGCGATTTAAGATATGACTTCGTTTTGCTTCCGCAAATCATTAAGAGTTAATTTATTAGGTTCATCATGACAAACTAATAATATTAAGTCCACCCTATGTAACGTCATGAATATTAATTAAAAGTGAAAATGTATTTTTTGATTTCTTGGGAAATAAAAATTTAATAAATAATTGATCAAAATATTTATGTAATTAAAATATAGTTGACAACAAATTTTTTAAAATACTCATAGAAAATACTTTTTTAAAAATAACTAGTAAAAACAATAATCTAGTTAAAAGATTTAGATCATTCAAAAGAGGATCATCTCCAAAAGATCAAGACTTTTTTTGCATAGAGGGTAAACATCTCATTGAAGAATTGCTGAAGGCTGGAAAAAATCCCTCTAAGATTTTAGCAACCGAAAAATGGCTAAGAAATAATCAAAATCTAAGCAAAAAATTTGATGAGTCATCAATAAATATTGTCTCAGAGGAAGTCTTGGCATCTGCGATTTCAACAATTAATCCAGATGGGATAGCAGCTTTAGTAGAGATTTCAGCAATACCTAATTATCAATTTAATAGAAAAGATGATTTTGTTCTTGTTCTCGACAGAATTCAAGATCCTGGGAATATGGGTAATTTATTTAGAACAGCTTTAGCTGCGGGTGTTAATGCAATTTTTTTAGCTGGAGGTGCGCACCCATTAGGCCAAAAGGTATTAAGAGCATCCTCAGGTGCAGTTTTTCATCTGCCATTTTTAAGATTTGATGGCATTGAAGAAGAAATATTAAGTTCTTTACTAAAGTCTTTGTCTGAATTATCAAATGTAGGATTTAAGATTTTCTCTACTAGTAGCCATAATGAGAGTTCAAAAAAACCTTCAAAACCTTACTGGGAAGTCGATTGGTCTAGACGTACAGCATTAATTTTGGGTAATGAAGGCCAAGGTATTCATAAAAAAATTCAAGAAGCTTTTAATGAAACAATTACAATTCCGCATAGCGAGATTGTAGAATCATTAAATGTGGCTTGTGTTGCAGTTCCTTTATTACTAGAACGAAAAAGAGTCGCATACACCTCTAAATAAATAAATAAAAAGTGACTGATTCAAGTTTTGATTTTGATTTAATAGTAATAGGAGCAGGATATGGAGGTTTTGATGCCGCTAAACATGCTGCTGGTAAGGGACTGAAAGTCGCAATAGTAGAATCTTCTGATATGGGAGGCACTTGTGTTAACAAGGGTTGTGTTCCATCTAAAGCTCTTTTGGCTGCAAGTGGAAAAGTTAGAGAAATAGCTAATTATGAACATTTAGCTAAATTTGGTATACATGCTGCACCAGTAAGGTTCGAGAGATCAAAAATTGCAGACCATGCAAATAATTTAGTTTTAAATGTTAGAGAAAATTTAACAAAAACTCTTAAAAGGAGTGGAGTTGAAATTATTTTGGGCATTGGAAGAATTGAAGGAAATCAAAAAGTAGGTGTAAGAGATAAAAACGGAATTGATAAAATTTTCACATGTAAGAATATTGTTATAGCAACAGGCTCTGCTCCTTTTGTGCCCCGTGGAATAACTTTGGATAATAGGACCGTATTTACTAGCGATGATGCGGTTAAACTTGAGTGGCTTCCAAGATGGATAGCAATTATTGGAAGCGGATATATAGGTCTAGAATTTGCTGATGTTTATACCGCGCTTGGTTGTGAAGTTACCATGATCGAGGCTTTGGAGAATATTATGCCAACATTTGATCCAGACATCACTAAAATTGCTAAGAAGAACCTTATTCAAGCAAGAGATATAGACACAAAATCAAATGTCTTTGCGACAAAAATAACACCTGGATGCCCTGTAAAAATAGAACTGACTGATGCAAAATCTAAGGAAGTTGTTGAAACTTTAGAAGTTGACGCTGTACTAGTCGCAACTGGCAGAAGTCCTAATAGTAACAACTTAAATCTTGAGTCGGTTGGTGTCGAAACAGTAAAAGGTTTCATTCCTGTAGATGATCAAATGAGAGTTAAGAATGGTGATGAAACAATACCTAACATTTGGGCTGTTGGAGATGTAACTGGCAAACTAATGCTTGCCCATACAGCTGCAGCCCAGGGTACTATTGCTGTTGATAATATTTGCGGTGGTAATGTCGAAATCAACTATAAAAGTATCCCCGCAGCAACCTTTACTCACCCAGAGATAAGTTCAGTTGGTCTCTCTGAAGTTGAAGCTAAAGAGATATCTACAAAAGAAAATTTTACTTTGGGAGTTGTCAAAAGTTTCTTTAAGGCTAATTCAAAAGCATTGGCTGAATTAGAGAGTGATGGATTGCTAAAGTTGATTTTCAATAAAGATAATGGGAAAGTATTAGGTGCTCATATTTTTGGGTTACATGCGGCTGATTTAATTCAAGAAATTTCGAACGCTATTTCAAGGAACCAAGATGTAATTGAATTATCTAAAGAAGTTCATACTCATCCTACGCTTAGTGAAGTAGTTGAGGTCGCATATAAACAGGCGGCTTCTCAAATAAAATAATATCTAAAATTAATGGAGATAAGACGCAGGCCACCAAATCCAACAGTAAGGGTAGAAAATTTAGAATATGCTGTACCTCATAGAGAAGCACAAGCAAAAAATATTCTGGAAGAAATTGTATGGCACAAGGATATTGAAATTAAGAATTTTAAAAAAATAGTCTCTTTAGAAGATCTCATCAAAAAGATTGCAAAAGTTCCTACTCCCAAGGATTTTTACAAAAATATCTTGGAGTCAAAAATAAAACCAGGAGTTATTGCTGAAATAAAAAAAGCTAGTCCGAGTAAAGGAGTTATTAGAAAAGATTTTAATCCTGAAAACATAGCAATTTGTTATGAAAAATTAGGTGTATCATGTATCTCAGTACTTACCGATAAAAGGTTTTTTCAAGGTAGTTATGAAATACTCGAAACTGTAAGGAAATCAACTAATCTCCCTCTACTCTGCAAAGATTTTATAATTTCTGCTTATCAGATTTATAAAGCAAGGGTATTTGGTGCTGATGCAATATTATTAATCGCTGCGATTTTAAGTGATGATGATTTAATTTATTTAAAGAAAATAGCTGATAATTTAAAGATGAGTGTTCTTGTTGAAGTTCATAACTCTAATGAATTAGAAAGGATTCTAAAATTAAAATCTTTTAATTTGATTGGAATAAATAATAGGGACTTAAAGACTTTTAAAACGGATTTAAAAACATCAAAAGAATTGATGCATACATATGCAGATATATTTTTAAAACAAAATATTATTCCCATAAGTGAATCTGGAATTAATTGTGCTGAAGATTTAGAATCGCTTAAATCTATTGGAATCAAGGGAGTATTAATTGGTGAAACTTTTATGAGAGAAACTGATATTGAACAATCGTTCAAGAAATTATTTAACTCAATTTAATATTGGCTTCAAATCGTGCTATAAAATTGAATAATCAAAGTTGTACTGAATATATATGCAGGCTGTAATTTTAACAGGTATAGTCGCAGGATTTGTGCATGTAGTTAGTGGCGCTGATCATCTAATTGCAATGGCACCAGCAGCGATTAATAATCCCCAAAAAGCTCTTAAAAATAGTTTTTCATGGGGCTTGGGACATTCTTCAGGAGTCCTCTTGTTAGCTTTTCTAGCGATTTTTATTAAGGATATTACGCCATTAAACAAATTTTCTAGTATTGCCGAATTCCTAGTTGGAATTTCACTTCTAATTGTTGGAGTATTTGCTATAAAAAATTCTTTTCAAGTAAGTATCCACTCACATTCCCATAAGCATGAGAATGGAATTGCCCATCGTCACTTTCACTTTCATGTTAATGAACAAAAAAACAACAATAAGCACTCACATGCTCTGACTGGTTTAGGCTTGCTACACGGTATAGCTGGAGGATCACATTTTCTTGCAGTTCTTCCTGCTTTAGCACTACCTTTAACAAGCGCTTGTTTATATTTGATTTCATATTTGATTGGTTCACTCATAAGTATGAATCTTTTTACTTGTTTAATATCTTTTACTACCTTTAAAGCAAGTCAAAAATTTATTAAAAGATTAATAGCTTTAGCAGGAGGCCTTTCCTTTTCTTTGGGATTATTTTGGATTCAAAGAAGTGCTTCTGTTTTTTTGAATTAAAAAATTTTTTAATTTAGGAATAATTAATTTAGAGGTGACAATCCCAATAATTTTTTCGTTATTGATTAATCCAAATTTATTACTATCTTTGCTAAATTCAATATTGTCGCCAATAACCTCAATGTTATTTTGATTTACTGAATTTATCCTTTTTATTAGTTTTTTATTTTTAATTGGATGATTAAAAATAACTATTTGTCGATTTTTAAGTATTGATTTATTCTTTTTATATTTTTTAAAAAATACGATGTCACCCTCTTTTAAGTAAGGAAACATCGATTCACCACTTATGATCGCGGTTTTTCTTAAACCTAAAAAAAATAAAATAAAATCAAAAAAACTTTTGAAAATAACTCTGATTAACTAGCTTTTACAAAAGCGTCTGATCTTCCTTTTGAAGCCCAGAAAATATTATGAATTTTTTCTACATAACTCATGAGTTCTTCAGCTTGGGCTAAGTCAATATTAACTTTGCATGAACTGCATAATTTGGCAGCCTTCCAAATGGTTTCATGTAAGTCTGGATAAGTTTCTAAGTGAACTGGTTTAAAGTAATCTGTCCACAAAATTAGAATCTCTTTCTTTGTTTCTTTTGCTTGCTCTTCTTTAACTGCAACATATCTAGAAAATGTATTACTGTATGCAGCCCACTCTGCTGAATCAGTGCTAGAAGGAGCTTCTAATGCAATAAGTTTTTTTGTCATTGACAAAACTGCTTCAGCTGCAACTCTCGTAGATGCTGGGTCGTAAACACCACAAGGACCATCGCAGTGAGCATGTACTGTCATTGGGGATTTTTTATCTAGAAAAGAATTGATGAATTTACTTAACATTTCAAATATTTGGTGTTGTATATATATTACTTGGAGATTAACTAAATTGAAAAGTCTTAGATATTTTTCTTACTTAATTTAATTTACTTTTAATAATTCAACTTCAAATATTAAAGTCGCATTAGCAGGTATTACATTTCCAGCTCCTCTTGATCCGTATCCAAGTTCCGGAGGTATTATTAATTTTCTTGTGCCTCCAACTTTCATGCCTGCTACACCTTCGTCCCAACCTTTTATAACTCGTCCAGCACCCAAAGGAAAGCTGAATGGAGCTCTGCCGATGCTGGTATCAAATTGTGTCCCGTCTTCTAGTGTTCCTGTGTAATTTACAGTAACTGTTTGCCCAGCGCTAGCCTCATCTCCTTCCCCGTTTACGATATCTGAAATTATTAAACCACTTTCTGTAGTCCTTGAATTGTTGTCTGATGGTGTTTCTTCTGACATAGCGAAAAGTATAGGATTTGGATCAGATGGGTCTAGTTCAAATAAATTATTATTTGAGACATTTGACGATTTTGCAACAGGTGATCTTTGAACTGACTGAGTTTCTGATTCAGCAGCATTAACAACTTGAGGTGAATTAAATTGACTGAAAAGAGTTAATGAAACACAAAAAACAAAAACTGCAAAACTGATAAAGACTTCTTTCACTTAAATTTTGAAAGTTACTAAAATCTAGTCTACAGAATAAAGGTACAATAAACGGGTGATTATAAATTTAATTTCGTAATTGTAGATTGTTAATCCCAACTCAAATTAAAAGTCTAAGACAATATTTTTACCCTTGTTTAGGAGGGATTTTAGGAGGAATTTCAGTTTCAACTCATTTTTGGCTGATTTTTATGCCGATATCATTATTTATTTTATGGAAGGGAAGTGAAAGGAGAATAGCAAATTTTTGTTGGGGTTTTTTCTTTATCTTGATAAGTCATTCTTGGCTTTATGATCTTCATCCATTGACTTGGCTTGGGTTTTCATGGCTTACAAGT
This sequence comes from Prochlorococcus sp. AG-424-P18, assembly GCA_003213235.1. Lineage (GTDB taxonomy): Bacteria > Cyanobacteriota > Cyanobacteriia > PCC-6307 > Cyanobiaceae > Prochlorococcus_A. The sequence continues at coordinate 24,731 of QCNJ01000003.1, forward strand.
TTAATAATCACCATTTTTATATTCTTATTTTGCGCTTTTTTGGGCGGGATATTAGTTTATTTATGGGGATTGTTAGTTGAAATTATTCTCTGGAAAGAAGACGTTTTCAAAATGAAAATATTATCTTTAACAGTAAAAGTATTTTTTTTATCTTTGACTTGGGGTATTGGTGAATTGATACTTTCTCAAACACCTTTTTTTTGGATAGGTTTAGGAGAGAGTCTTATCCCAGGTGATATTTATCTTGCTGGTTTAGCAAGATGGATTGGTGCAAGTGGTTTATGCGTATTACAAATATTGATTGGATTTTGGATTTTTTATATTCAAGGTAGATGGGAAAGAAAACTTTACTTTAAAAAAATATTTCTTTTAGGACTTTTGGCTTTTATTTTCTTACATTTATTTGGAGGTTTAACAACTCCAATTAAAAGAAATTTTGAATATCCAGTAGCTATTTGGCAAACTAATATACCAACAAGAGAAAAATTAAAAATAAATGATGAATTTATTGAAGAAAAGGTATCTATCGCTCAAAAGTATGCTTTATCAAACAAAGTGAAACTTCTTGTCGCTCCTGAGGGGACTTTAAATAGTAATTTTTATTTATCCAAAGGCTTTGAAGTTAATATCTTGGCAGGAGGTTTCAGAAATTCTAATAATGAGTTAAGAAGTTCTTTACTCGGATTTAAAATTGGAGATAAATCTTTTACCTCATTTATAGATAAACATAGACTTGTTCCATTAGGTGAAAAAACACCAAGATTTCTAGATAGTTTTTCAAGAGGATTATCTGCAGTAGGAGGAATTCAACCTGGCTCCGATTCAAGATTGTTTGATCCTAAATTTACACAACCTCTAGCAGTGGCTATTTGTTATGAAATTAGTGATGGATTGAAAATAAGAAAGGCTATTAATAGCGGTGCAAAACTAATAATAACTGCAGCAAATTTAGATCCCTATCCAACTAAGCTTTATAATCAATTCCTATCTTTGGCAAGATTGAGAAGTATTGAAAATAGAAAAGATAATCTACTTGTATCAAACACTGGTCCTTCGGGATTAGTTAAAGATGATGGGAAAATAATTCAACTTCTAGATTTAAATGTGGAGCAAAATAAAGTAGTTTTTCCCAATTTTTCATCCGACATGACCTTCTACACAAAATTTGGAGATAAACCTATTTTGTTATTATTTATATTATTTATGGGATTAAATTTCTTTTGGAAAATTAATTAATTAATCCGCCACCTAATAAAATTTCTCCTTTATAAAAAACTGCAGCTTGTCCTGGTGTTACCGAACTTTGACTTTCTTCAAATATTAATTTAAATGTTTTTGTTGGATTATCTAAATTTTTCAAAGGGATTAAAGTTCCTTTTACTGGATGACTTCTATATCTGATTTGTGCTTCTACTTGTATCTCTTGATTAGGTTCTTCGATTGAAACCCAGTTAACCTTAGTAATTATTGCTTCTTTATTAAATAGATCACTTTTATCTGTTACATAAACTATGTTTTTTACCCTGTCTAAACTTTTTACATATAATGGTTCAGGCCAAGCGATGCCTAAACCTTTTCTTTGACCTACTGTAAAGTACTGAATACCACTGTGCGATCCTAGGACTTCCCCATTTACATGCACAATTTCTCCTTCATTGGGTTCAATGTTTTTGTCGATAAATCTCTGCATTGATCCATAATGCTCAACTAAACATAAATCTTGGCTTTCTGGTTTTTGAGCAGTTCTAAGGCCTAATCTCAGGGCTTCCTTTCTTGTTTCTTCTTTTTTCATTTCACCAAGAGGAAATTCTAATCTGCTTAGTACTTCTTGTGAAAGAGAATAAAGAAAATAACTTTGGTCCTTGTTTTTGTCAGCACCTCTTAGAAGAAGGAAGTCTTTAAATACAAAGCTCTTGCAATCAAGTTTTTCAGCATAAGATGATTTTTTTATCCTTGCGTAATGTCCGGTCGCAATATAAGTAAAGTCTTTTTTGTTTATTACGTAATTAAGCATCTCTTCAAACTTCACATTCTTGTTGCACATCGAACATGGAAGTGGAGTGAATCCTTTCTCATAGCTTTCAGTAGTTTTTTTAATTACCTCTCTTTCGAAAATTTCTCTTGAGTCTATTATTTTATGATTAATTCCCAAATCTTCACAAAGGCCAGCAGCATCTACTAATCCTTCAGAACAACAGGAGCCTTGTCCTTTCATTAGCCAAAGAGTTAGTCCCTCAACATTCCAACCTCTTTCTACAAGAAGAGCAGCTGAAAGGGAACTATCTACGCCACCAGAAAGACCTACAATAATATTTTTCTTCTTTTTAGTTTTATCATTAGAAGAAAAAGAGTTCTCTAATTTTTTATCCTTTTGTGTCTTTAACATGGAAGTTTAAATTTTTGAACAGTACTTCAATTGCTTTGTACTAATTATGAACGAAATTGTATGGCCAACAATTGACTCTAAACATTTAATTGTTGATTCAAAGCAAATGTTGATATTAGAGAAAGAAATGTTTTCTGATGGAATGCCTCCAGAAGCACTGATGGAAAAAGCTGGTATTCAAATTAGTAGATGGCTCTTGAAAAGGAAACCTCTTCTAAAGTATGGAATAACTGTTGTTATAGGTCCTGGGCATAATGGTGGGGATGGTGCAGTAATAGCTAGAGAGCTTTTTTTGAAAGGTTTTTTAGTAAAGGTATGGTGTCCATTCCCGATAAAAAAAACATTAACAAATAACCACCTTAATTATCTTACATCTATTGGTGTCACAAAATTAGTAGAGCCCCCTGATGCAAATGGTAAAGAACTTTGGATTGATGCTGTTTTTGGAAATAATCAAACAAGAAAACTTGATAATAAATTAATTAAACTTTTTAATCAAAAATTTCATAACAAATATGGCAAGGTAATAAGTATTGATATTCCAACAGGATTATGTCCTGATAAAGGAGAGCCTTTTTTAGATAACGCAGTAAAGGCAGACCATACCTTGGCAATTGGTCTTAATAAAATTGGGTTGACGCAAGATTCTGCATTACCTTTTATTGGAGAATTGCACCATATAGATGTTGGGGTGCCTATTAGTAAACTTTCCAAAGTTGATAAAAAGATTTTTAAGATTACTTACAAAGATTTAAAAAATATTGATTTACCTTTTTTACCAAGAAATTCCAACAAATATAAAAGAGGTAGAACATTATTAATAGCTGGAAGTGAAAAATATCCTGGCGCTGCATACTTAGCATTAAAAGGGGCGATATCAAGTGGAGCAGGCTATATCTCGGCTATCCTGCCTGAGTTAGTTGCTGAATCTATTTGGCAAGTAGCGCCAGAAATAGTTTTAAAGGATACTATGCAATCTAATCAAAATGGAAATGCATCTTTATTTAGTGCATTAAAAAATATTGATTTAAGTGCATTTGATTCAGTAGCTGTCGGCCCAGGAATAGGAATTGATAATGATGATTGGCAAAAAGCAGAAGACATTCTCACTGGTTTTGAAGGATTATTGATCTTGGATGCGGATGCACTCAATAGAATTTCAGAATCTAAATTATGTTCAAAATTCTTCTTAGAGAGAAGATTTAAGACATGGATAACGCCTCATAGCAAAGAATTTTCGAGGTTATTCCCAAATATCAAATGCGTGACTAATGTTGAAAATGCTCTTAATGCTGCGCAAGAATTTAACATAAGTGTTTTGTTAAAGGGAGCTAATAGCATAGTCGCTGACAATAAAAAGGCTTGGCAACTTTTTGGGACTGATTCACATACAGCTCGAGCTGGATTGGGTGATCTTTTAACTGGATTTATAGCTGGTAGTTCTGCGATTGATTTAACCTTTTGTAGAAACATAACAACAGATTTTTTTGCTAAATACGTACTTTTGCATTCATTTGCTGCATCAAAGTGCAAAAAAGGGTCAAATGCTTCTGCTATTGGTGACGAATTGTCAAAATTAATGCGAAATATAAAAATGAGACAAATATCTTGAAAGAAACAATTTAAGAGGGTTATTTATAGTTTTAAACACAAAAGTGTACAAATATAACTTGAAATCTGAAGCGCGCATTAAATATTTAGCTATTTCTTCAAAAGTGTAGGAGAGTTTTAATACCTTAATTAGGTCAAAGTATGGTCTCATCACTACCAGCCCAAACAGAACCACAAAAAAGAAGAGGTAATGATCCTATAAGTTGGTATTTGCAAAATATCGGTAGGGTACCGTTGTTAACACCTGCTGAAGAAATTGAATTGGGTAATCAAGTTCAAAAGATGATGATTCTGACAGAGGATGGCCAAGTTAATGAAAAAACTAAAGAATTTACAACTCAGCAAAAAAGGATAATAAAAATTGGTCGGAGAGCAAAAGAGAGAATGATGAAAGCTAATCTAAGATTAGTAGTCAGTGTCGCAAAAAAATATCAAGGCAAAGGATTAGAACTTCTAGATTTAGTTCAAGAAGGATCTCTTGGTTTAGAGAGAGCAGTTGAAAAATTTGATCCGACAAGAGGATATAAATTTTCTACCTATGCATTTTGGTGGATTCGACAAAGTATGACAAGAGCAATTGCCTGTCAATCAAGAACAATCCGTTTGCCAGTTCACTTAAGCGAAAGATTAGCATCTATAAGAAAAGTTAGTAGGGATCTTGCACATAAACTTGGAGCTATGCCAAGCAGAATTGAAATTGCAGAAGCAATGGATATTGATGTTGAAGAATTAGATTCAGTTTTAAGACAAGCCTTATCAACAAGTAGTTTGGATGCTCCAGTTAATGGGGATGATGGTAGAAGCTTTTTAGGTGATCTAATTGCAGATAGTAATAATGAAGAGCCGTTAGATCAAGTTGAACAGAAAATGCATCAAGAGCAACTTGGTAAGTGGTTAACTCATCTAAGTGAGCAAGAGCAACATGTTTTAAAATTAAGATTTGGACTAGATGGAAATGAAAGACACACACTTGCTGAAATAGGAAGATTATTAGAAGTTTCTAGGGAAAGAGTTAGACAGGTTGAACTGAAGGCATTAAGAAAATTAAGAAACTTAACTAGAAAACTACCCAGCGGTATTTAATTTTAATCTTCTGCCCAAATATATTTAGTTAATTCTTCTGAAGGGGGTTCAGGTGCTTCAATAGCATTTTTAACTGACTCCGATATCTCTGTATCAATTTTCTTTTCAATAATTTTTAATTCTTCTTCTGTTGCTAATTTACTGTCAATAATTTCTTTGGCTAATTTCTTAATAGGATCTCTTTTCCCCCAAAACTCCTTCTCTTTCTCAGACCTTAATTCATCTGGATCTGCAAGAGAATGTCCTCTGTATCTATAAGTCAAACATTCTAAAAGTGTCGGGCCTTCACCTGCTCTAGCTCGCTCAATTGCTCTTTGTGCTGCTCCTCTTACTGCTAGTACATCCATTCCATCAACTTCCTCGCCGTGCATACCAAAAGCAGACGCTTTTCTCCAGATTTCAGGATTACTAGTAGCTCTATCGTGAGCCATACCAATAGCCCATTTATTATTTTCAACAACAAAAATTATGGGTAATTTCCATAACTGGGCCATATTTAAACATTCAAAAAACTGCCCATTATTGCAAGTCCCATCCCCAAAGAATGCTGCAGTTACAGCATCACTACTGCTATTACCAGCAACTTCCTTTTTGTATTTGCTTGAAAAGGCTGCCCCTAAGGCAACTGGAATTCCCTCTCCAATAAATGCATATCCTCCGAGTAAGTGATGCTCTCTTGAAAATAAGTGCATGGACCCACCTCGCCCTTTGCTACAACCAGTAGCTTTACCAAAAAGTTCACTCATTACTTCAAATGAGGGGACTCCCGCACTTAGTGCATGTACATGATCGCGATAAGTACTACAAAACCAATCATGTTTCTTTTTCATAGCGCCAATTACTCCAGTGCTTATAGCCTCTTGACCGTTATATAAATGAACGAAACCAAACATTTTCCCCCTGTAATACATTTCTGCACACTTATCTTCAAACCTACGACCAAGCGTCATGTCTTCATAAAGAAATAATCCGGTTTCTCGATCTAATTCGGCTTTTTTTATGTCTTGAAGATTTGAGATTCTCTCTACGTGTGTTTCCAAGAAAAATACCTTAACGAAGTTTTGATTTGTTAACATTCTAAGCCGTGAAGGGCGATTTTCATGATTTTTTTTAATAACTCTGTAAGACCTTGTGAAAAAAATTTTTAACTTGATAAAATTTGTCTAAGAATTTTTAATAGGATATTTGTTTGGAACTTCCTTTAGACCACTTTCGTTTAATAGGCGTAAGCCCCTCTGCAACTTCTGAGGAAATATTAAGGGCGTTTCAATTGCGGTTAGATAAAACACCCGATGAAGGTTTTACTTATGAAGTTTTAACCCAAAGATCTGAGTTGCTTCGCCTCACTGCCGATCTGCTTACAGATCCAGAGAGCAGAAGAGAGTACGAAAATTTGCTATTAAATGGGAATTCTGGATTGGATTTTTCTTCAAATAGAGAAGTAGCAGGATTAATACTTCTTTGGGAATCAGGTTCACCAAAAGAAGCTTTTAAAATCACGAGAAAAGCATTGCAGCCCCCACAAACTCCAGCTTTAGGAAGTAGTAGAGAAGCTGATTTAACATTATTGGCTGCTTTAACAGCAAGAGATTCCGCAATTCAAGAACAACAGCTTAGATCCTATTCGAACGCGGCAGACTTTTTACATGAAGGTATACAACTTCTACAAAGAATGGGAAAGCTTGGAGACATAAGAAAAGAACTTGAAGAAGACTTAGTTGCATTGCTTCCTTACAGAATCCTAGATCTACTTAGTAGGGACCTAAATGATCAAGAATCGCATAAAAAAGGCTTAAGTATGTTGGAAAATTTAATAATCAAAAGAGGTGGCCTAGAAGGTAATAATAAATCTGAATATAAAGATTATTTAAATCAAAAAGAGTTTGAAGCTTTTTTTCAACAAATTAAGTCATTTTTGACAGTGCAAGAACAGATTGATTTGTTTCTTGAATTACAAAAAAGAGGATCATTAGAAGCAGGATTTTTAGCTTTTCTATCTTTAACAGCTATCGGTTTCTCCAGAAGAAAGCCAGAAAAATTATTTGAAGCGAGGAGAATTTTAAAGAAACTAAATTTATCCGGTCTTGATTCAATGCCTCTAGTTGGTTGTTTAGATTTACTTTTAGCTGATATTGACCAGGCCTCTGCAAGGTTTTCAAGTAGTTCTGATGAAAATTTACGCGATTGGCTTAATAGTTATCCTGGAAATAAGTTAGAAGCAATATGTATTTTCTGTAAAAATTGGTTAGAGAATGATGTTTTAGTTGGGTATAGAGACATTGACTCAAAAGAGGTGGATTTAGATTCTTGGTTTGAAGATAGAGAAATTCAAGAATTTATTGAAAAATTAGAAAAGAAATCAAATAAAATTTCAATTAGGTCAAATCTTCAGAACCAACAGATTGAGAAGGAACCCTCTCCAAAAACGACTGAGGACTTCGATAATTTATTAGTTAATATTGAGGAAAGGAGACTACCCTGGCCTGGTGGTATCAAAAAAGATTATGAAAAGGTTGAGATCAAAGAAAAAGAGTTCGATGAGGATTACTTTAAGAAAAAACCAATAGAGTTTTATAATTTTTTAATTGAAAAAATTGCCGAATTAAAGTTTAGTTTTGGGGAATTCTTGAAGGATAAAGAAATTATTAATCGGTCACCTTATTTAATTTATATTTATGCGTTTTTGATTTTATTTGCATTTGGTATTGGTATTGGATTTTTAAGAAATAATTTAAAAAAATCAATTCAGGATGGAGCTATTACTGAAAAAACTTTAATCGCCATAGATAAAAATCAAAAGATAAGTGAGAAAGATATTATTCAAGAAGTTAAAAAAAATCCTTCAAGTACATCGAATTCTATTCCTGAGAAATCTAATTCAATTATTTCTTATGAATTCAAAGAACTTAATTCCTCTTCACCTTCTTTGGAAGAGATTAGGAATTTAATTAATGTATGGCTTCTAAGTAAAAGTAATTATCTGGCGGGCAAGAGTGAAATTAATTTGTCCAAAATTGTAAATAAAGGTTTGATTGATCGAACAATGGAAGAAAGACAGAACGATATTAAGAAGGGAATTTATAAGGAAATTAATTCCCAAATACGTAAGATTGATTTGGAATCGCAAACTTCATCTCGTATAGTTGTTTTAGTAGAATTGAATTATCTAGAGAGAATAGCAAAGAATTCTGGAGAATTTGTTAATGAAACAACATTAAATCCTCTTAAAGTTAAATATATTTTAGGTTTTTCAAATAAATCATGGAAATTGGTTGATTTCGTTAGCGGCTTGTAATTACAAACTTCAAGATCATCTATAATAATTAAAATTACTTTTAAATAATGTTTGATGAACTCTCTTCACGCTTTGAAGACGCAGTAAAGGGTTTAAGAGGTGAAGCAAAAATTAGTGAAAATAATATTAACGATGCCTTGAAAGAGGTTAAAAGAGCACTCCTTGATGCAGATGTTAGTTTGTCTGTAGTAAAAGAGTTTATATCAGATGTTAAAGATAAAGCTATTGGAGAAGAGGTAGTTAGGGGTGTAAACCCAGGTCAAAAATTTATAGAGGTTGTGAATAAAGAATTGATTAACATTATGGGGAATGAAAATTCTCCATTAATTGAGAATCAAGATAAGCCTAATGTTATCTTAATGGCTGGATTGCAGGGAGCGGGTAAAACAACTGCAACAGGAAAATTAGGACTTTATTTAAAAGAAAAAGATAAAAAAGTTCTTTTGGTGGCGGCAGATATTTATCGACCAGCAGCTGTAGAGCAGCTTAAAACATTGGGGAGTCAATATGACTTGGAAGTTTTTTCAGCTAAAGAAAAAAATAGTAAACCAGAAGAGATAGCAAAGCAGGCATTAAATTTTGCTGTTGAAAATGATTTTAATTCGATAATTATAGACACCGCAGGAAGACTGCAAATTGATGATTCTATGATGAGTGAAATGGTTCGAATAAAAGAAGTTTCTAATCCTGATGAGGTTTTGCTTGTTGTTGATTCAATGATTGGGCAAGAGGCTGCAGACTTAACAAAGTCATTTCATGAAAAAGTAGGAATCACAGGGGCGATATTAACTAAGTTGGATGGTGACTCAAGAGGCGGAGCTGCTTTATCAATAAGAAAAATAAGTGGTAAACCAATTAAATTTATAGGTGTAGGTGAAAAAATAGAAGCACTGCAACCATTTCATCCAGAGAGAATGGCTAGCAGAATTTTAGGCATGGGCGATGTATTGACACTTGTTGAAAAAGCCCAAAAAGAAGTTGAACTTGCTGATGCAGAAGCGATGCAAAAGAAACTTCAAGAAGCGACTTTCGATTTTAATGATTTTGTTAAGCAAATGAGATTAATTAAAAGGATGGGATCACTTGGGGGATTGATTAAATTGATTCCTGGAATGAATAAAATCGATGATGGGATGATAAAAGATGGAGAAGATCAACTTAAGAAAATAGAATCAATGATCTCTTCAATGACTCTTGAGGAAAAACAAAAACCTGAGGTTCTTGCTGCTCAGCCTTCAAGAAGACAAAGAATTGCTCAAGGTAGCGGTTATGAGGCCAAAGATGTAGATAAAGTATTAGCTGACTTTCAAAGAATGAGAGGCTTCATGAAACAAATGTCGAACGGGGGAATGCCAGGAATGGGTGGAATGCCAGGAATGGGAGGAATGCCAGGAATGGGAGGAATGCCAGGAATGGGAGGAATGCCAGGAATGGGAGGGATGAGTGGTAATAAGCCAATGAAAAAACAAAAAAATAATAAAAAGAAAAAAGGTTTTGCAGATTTATAATTGCTATATTTTTACCTCTAAATGATATTATTATTTAAAACACATTAATTTAACGATGATTAAATTGCGCCTTAAGCGCTTTGGAAAGAAAAAAGAAGCAAGTTTCAGAATTGTTGCATGCAATAGTACTTCCAGAAGAGATGGTAGACCTCTTCAAGAATTAGGTTTTTATAATCCAAGAACTAAGGAAACCAGGCTTGATACAGAAGCTTTAAGAACAAGACTTACGCAGGGTGCTCAGCCAACTGATGTTGTGAGAACTTTATTAGAAAAAGGAGGGTTATTAGAAAAAATAGAAAGACCCTCTATCGCAATTGGTAAAGCAAAGTTAGAGAAGGAAAAATTAGCTAAGGCTAAAACTAAAGACGAAGAAAATGATAGTGGTAAAGCTGAAAGTGAGAGTAATGAAGCTGAAAGCTAGTGATTTGATAAATTTTTATTCATATTTAATAACTAGATGAAAGAAGTTTCCAAAACTGGTCACTTCACAATAGATTTGCCAAGCTCTGATGCCGCTACCGCTTTATCTGGACCTGGTAATTCTTTCTTAAAAAAATTTGAGTCCCTTACAGGAGTTTCTTTAACTATAAGAGGCTTACAACTTGAGATGAACGGAGTCATATCTAAAATTGAGAGAGCCTCAGCATTAGTGGAACTAACAAGACCAATTTGGGAACAAGGGTTGGAAGTCCCAGAGGTAGATCTAAAAGCGGCTTTAAGTTCTTTAAATATAGGCGAATCGTCTTCATATGCTGAACTTGGAAAAAAAATTCTTGCTCGTTCCAAAGAAGGAAGATATTTAAGACCAAGAACTATAAAGCAAAAAGAATATGTTGAATCAATTGAAAACTTTGATCTTACGTTCGCTATTGGCCCCGCTGGAACTGGTAAGACATTTTTAGCAACTGTTTGCGCGGCAAGGCTATTGAACGAGAAAAAAATTGAAAAAATTGTTTTAACCAGACCAGCTGTAGAAGCTGGTGAAAGTTTGGGATTTCTACCGGGGGATTTACAACAAAAAGTTGATCCATATTTAAGACCCCTATTTGATTCTTTACATAGTATTTTTGGGTTTGATAGAACAAATTCGTTAATCGATAAGGGAATTATTGAAGTTGCACCCTTAGCATTTATGCGAGGCAGAACCTTAGATAACTCTATGGTTATCCTAGATGAAGCACAAAATACTACTCGCGCTCAAATGAGAATGTTTTTAACCAGATTGGGTGATAGATCTAAAATGGTTGTAAACGGAGATATTACACAAATTGATTTAGGAAAAGATCAGGAAAGCGGCCTCATTGAAGCATCGAGAATTTTCTCTGAAACTCAAGGTATAAAATTATGTTATTTAACTGTTGAAGATGTAGTTCGTCATCCTTTAGTTCAGAAAATTATTGAGGCTTATCAATAACTTTATAACTCTGGAGATCCGTAACTCTGGAGATCCGTACCCTGAAATTTTAAAAATCGAGTAGAATAAGTCCATATCTAAATACAAAAAATGCCAGCAAGTAGTAATTTCAATCAAGCTATTCGTGAAGCACAAACCAGTTCAATTGTTGGACCTAATGTTGTTCAAAAAGCTTTACCTTACGTAGGAGGAGGTATGGTTTTAACCTCTCTAGGCGTTTTAGCAGGTGTCTCACTCATAGCAACAAATCCTGGGCTTTTCCAGCCTCTTTCAATAGCTGCATTAATTGCAGAATTGATTTTGTTTTTTATAGCCACAAGTGCTGCAAATAATGCAAATAATGCGAAGGCTTTGCCTTTATTAACAGGCTTTAGCTTGTTAACTGGATTCACCTTAAGTGGAATAGTTGCATTAGCAATAGGGACAATTGGTATTGGTTCTGTTGGAACAGCGGCCTTAGCTACAGGTATAACTTTCGTTATAGCCTCTTATACTGGCCAAAGAATGAGTGATAGTGTCGGTCAAGCACTAAGTGGGGTAGTTGGTCTTGGGTTGATAGGACTTCTAATAGCAATGTTTGTCCAATTAATTGGAGGATTCTTTGCTCCAGGAGTTTTTGGAGGTTCAGGACTCGAATTGATAATTGCAGGATTTGGAACTGTCTTATTCGTTGCAATGTCATTTGTCGATTTCTATACAATGCCAAGAAGGTATAATGATGATCAATACCTTGCAGGGGCTTTAGGTATGTATTTAACTTATATAAATCTTTTTGTTTTTATATTGAGATTAATGATTGCACTTCAAGGCGGCGGAAGAAGAGACTAAACACATTAAGTAAATAATTTAACTCAAAGCGTAGATTTGTATCTGCGCTTTTTTATTGGGCGATATCAAGAATTTGTTTTTTTATAAATTCCTTTTGCTCCGAATCATACTTTACTGAATTATCAAAACTATTGCCCATATCATCTAAGTCTCTAAGCACTTGATTGACAGAATTTGTAACCGACTTTGTTTCTAGCAGTCTTAAAATAGCCTTACATCTAACTGAAATGTTTTCCGATGTTATCTCATATTCATGATTATTATCTCTTCGATGAATAATAATTTGAGCAGAACTCATTATTAAATTTTTTACTACTATGTCTGTCACATCATCGCCACCTTCGTTCAGTTTGTAAATTAGTGAAAAAGGCAGCTTATCTAACAACAAACAATCTTTATCTGATAAAGCGTATGCAAAAAATCCTCTTAGTCCATTTCTTGTTTTAGTTAGCTCTGCGATTCTATCTGCTAAAACCTCTTCGCTGAGTAAATCTTCACCCCACTCTTTGCACCATTGCGCGGATATGTTTATTGCTTGTGTGAAAGAAACTTCTTTAAAATTTATGGTTTTTTTTTCCATTTTTGATCAGAATTTTATTATTGATGCATTAAAAGTCTTTGTCCAATTATAGATCTGGGTTTGTAACTTTACTAGGAAGGCCAAATGTCGGTAAATCTACTTTAATAAATAAATTAATTGGAGAAAAAATAACAATTACTTCTCCAATAGCACAAACTACTAGAAATAAATTAAAAGGAATACTTACTACAGAAAATGGGCAAATAATTTTTGTTGATACGCCAGGTGTTCATAAACCTCATCATCGACTTGGAGAGATATTAGTAAAAAACGCAAAATCTGCAATTAATGGAGTTGATATGGTAATTTTTGTAATTGATTCAAGTGAAGAACCTGGTAGAGGTGATGAATATATTTTGAACTTTTTAATCGCAAGTAAAACTGAATTTATTGTTGCATTAAATAAGTGGGATTTGGTTAATGAAGAATTTAGGAATTTACGATTAGATCAATATAGGAGATTTTTTGGAATTAATAGAAACTTTCAAATTGTGAGTGCTTCTCAAGGAAAGGGATGTTCTGAACTAGTTGATATGGCACTTAAATTTCTTCCAGAGGGACCAAAACTTTATGGCGAAGATACTATTTGCGATCAACCATTAGATAATTTATTATCTGATTTAGTAAGAGAGCAGGTATTAATAAATACAAGAGAGGAGGTACCTCATAGTGTCGCGGTAAAGATAGAAAAGAGAGAGGAAATGAAAAGAAAAAATGGTAAAGTTTTTACAGCTATTTTGGCTACTATTATTGTTGAAAGATCAACTCAAAAAGCCATTCTTATTGGAAAGAAAGGTTCAATGTTAAAAATGATTGGTCAGTCAGCAAGATCAAATATGTCAAAATTAATTGATGGTCCAGTTTACCTAGAGTTGTTTGTGAAAGTAGTTCCAAATTGGAGAAAAAAAGAATCAAGGTTAATTGAGTTTGGTTATGAGGAAGATTTCTAGATGATTGGTTTTAATTTTGATGTAATTACATTGTTCCCTAATGCTTTTGAATTAATAAATAATTTAGGGGTCATAACAAGAGCTCTAGATAAGAATTTGATCAATGTAAATTTACATGATTTGAGAGAATATGGAGAAGGGTCTTACAGACAAGTAGACGATAAGCCTTATGGAGGAGGAGCAGGTATGGTATTAAAACCTGAACCTATTTATAAAGCATATGAATCAATTATAAAATTACCTAAAAGTAAAACTTTGCTGATGACCCCACAGGGTAAAGTCTTAAAGCAAAGGGATCTTGCGAGATGGTCCACTTTGGATCAAATAATAATTATTTGTGGTCAATATGAAGGTTTTGATGAAAGGATTAGATGTTTAGCAGATGAAGAGATATCCATAGGCGATTATGTACTTTCTGGAGGTGAAATACCTGCTATATCAATAATTAACGGTTTAACTAGATTATTACCAGGAACTCTTGGTGATCCAGACTCCTTAGTCGATGAAAGTCATAATTCTCCTTTATTAGAATATCCTCAATACACCAGGCCGTTAACTTTTAAAGATATGAAAGTGCCTGATATTTTAGTGAGCGGTAATCATGAAGAGATTAAATCGTGGAGAAGACGAAAAAGTTATGAAAGAACATTGGAGAGAAGAAGTGACTTGATTTTAAATGAAAACTACAAAAAATCCCCACAAAGTAAGAGAATAATAGAAGAATATAATCAATTCATGAAATTTAGAATAGGTAATGGATACGATATTCACAGACTAGTAAAGGGTAGAGATTTAATTATTGGAGGTGTAAAATTGTATCATCCTGAAAATTTAGGACTGGATGGTCATAGTGATGCTGATGTTTTAAGTCACTCAATAATGGATGCATTATTGGGAGCACTTTCGCTGGGCGACATAGGGAAATATTTTCCCCCATCGGATGAGAAATGGGAAAATGCTGATAGCTTATTTTTGTTATCAAAAGTAATTGACTTGATAAGACAAAATGGTTGGGAAATAAATAATATCGATAGTGTTCTTGTTGCTGAAAGACCAAAAATCATGCCACATATCAACCTAATGAAAAAAAACATTTCTGAGATCTTAAATATTGATGAAAATTTAATTGGGATTAAAGCAACAACTAATGAAAAATTGGGTCCAGAAGGGAGAGAAGAGGGTATAAGTTGCCATTCGGTAGTCCTTCTCGAGAAAAAATGAGAACTAATTTAAATTTGAAAAAAGATTATCAAAGATTTTGTTTATTATTAATTTGCTTAGCAGTTTTATTTTTTCAATCTAATATTCCCAATTTAAAAGCTCTTACAATGGATAATTATCAAAGTGAAATGGTCATAGAGGAACTAAGACTTAAAGTACCTGCCGATGTAAAAACAGCTTGGTTAAATGCTGAAAAAGAAATATGGGAGCCATGGTTATCTTCTCAAAATGGTTTTTTGGGAAGACAATTATTTTGGGATAAAGAAAAAGAAGAAGCTTTAATATTGGTAAATTGGAAAAGTAAGAAATTATGGAAAAGCATACCAATGTCAGAAGTAAATATAGTCCAACAAAAATTTGAAGATAATGTTAAGGCTGCTCTTAATGTAGGAGAAAATCCTTTTGAATTAATTTATGAGGGAGAGTTAGATAAGCAAAGATGAATTTTGATATCAAGTTTGATTTTCAAAGAAGAGAGAGGCTTGGACTCATTGAGGCTATTTGGGGACAAGATAAGAGTATCGACCAACTAAAGAGATTATCTGAAAGTGTATTAAGTAAAAATGAGGTTGTTTTCATTACTAGGATTAATTGCGAAAAGGCTAATTATCTCTTAGGTTTGTACGATGATGCGCGATTCTACGAAGAAGCAAATTGCTTAATAATTGGAAAAAATCTGAATAAAATAAACACAAACAAAAAAGTTGCAATAATAGCAGGGGGCTCAAGTGATTTGCTGGTAACACTCGAAGCGCAATTGTCTCTTGAAATCTATGGAGTGAATTGTAAATCTTTTATAGATGTTGGAGTAGCAGGACTTCATCGCTTAATGAGTCAGTTGGATGAAATTAATAAATATGATGTATTAATAGTTTGTGCTGGAATGGAGGGAGCTCTTGCAACAGTTGTTGGTGGCTTGTTGGCACAACCTATAATTGCAGTTCCTGTTTCAGTCGGCTACGGCGTTAGTAAGGATGGAGAAACTGCTTTAAATAGTATGTTGTCAAGTTGTTCTCCAGGGATTGCAGTTATGAATATCGATAATGGATATGGAGCAGCAATGGCGGCTCTAAGAATTATTAAAAGTTTATCCTAATTACTTATTTTTTTCTATTTCTAATAGGTTTTCTATCCATAAATTTAGTTGCTTTGAAAGCATTCCTTCCTCTCTCATTTTGATTGCTTTAATTACTACTTCAGTGTTAATCCACTCAGGAAATCTTCTCGCCATTTATTTTTATATTCAGTTACTTTAATTTGGTACAAATTTTTATAAAAACAAGACCAAAGTTACAAATTTAATCTTTTAGGTTTGATTTAGTTCCTAATCGAGTTAATTCAGAAGAAATATGTTCACTTTCTACATTTTTTAATCTTTCTATTAACTCTGACAAATCTTTATGCGCTAACTCACCGTTTCGTTCCCATTTGAGGGACCTTGAATTGTTATCAGTTTTTTCTTTCATTATTTTTTTTATGTAATAAAAATATAAAACGAAAAAAGAAAAAATTTGGATATTGTTTCAAGCCTAAACTTAAAAAATTATGAAGATTTTTAATTAAAAAAAATATTTCTCTTAACCACCACCAACTATAGAAACGATTTCTAAATTATCCCCATCTTTAAGTTTCACTTTACTCCATTTTATAGAATTAATAATTAAATAATTTAACTCCACAACAATTGTGTTGGGTTTATATCCCATGTAATCTAGCGCTGTGGATAGTAAAACATTTTCTTGATCAAGTTCTAATTTTTTTTCTTCTCCATTTACTTTAATTTTCATGAGACAACTCTTTAAGGATCATAATAGCGTCTTCTTTAGGATTTTCAGAATTCATTAATTGCGATACTAAGGCAACTTTTTTAAACCCATTTCTTTTTAAATATGAAATATTATTTGAATTAATTCCTCCGATCGCAAACCATGGAATATTTAAATTTTTTGTTAGTATTTTGATCTTTTCAATGCCTATAGGTTTTTTGTTCTTTTTTGTTTTAGTTTCAAATACTGGACCTATTCCAATGTAATTACAACCCTCTTTGAGAGCATTTGAAATATCAATTTCATTATTTGCGCTTATACCAATAATTTTTGAATGCCCTAATAATTTTCTCGCGGTTTTTAAGTCTAAATCATTTTGTCCAAGATGAATTCCATCCGCATTAGATGCTAGAGCTATATCAAGTCTATCGTTAATGATGAACAAAGAATTATATCTTTTACATAGATTTTTAATCTGAATTGCTTCTTTCAAATGATCTCTATCAGTTCCCGTTTTAAATCTGTGTTGAATGATTTTTACTCCTGCAATTAAAATATCTTCTATTATTTTTAATAAATTATCCTTTTGATCTGTTATTACATATAAGTGGTTTTCTTTTAATATTTCCTCCGACTTCTTACATTTGCTTAAACTTAATAATTCGATTTCTATAGTATAAATTTCATATCTAATTTCCGAAGCGATTTTTGAAAGATCATAATTGTGTAGTCTTGAGAATTCTTCTATGACTCTTAATGCTTCTTGAACCCTGCCTGAATTAGAACTTATAATTTGCCCAGAGGTGTTTCTGTTAATTTGCTCTTGATGAGTCAATCCTTTGCATTTGTCCTCAATATGATTTCTAGATTGCTTATAAACTTCTAAATGATTTTTTCCTAAAATTTGCCTAAAATTTTTTATCCTTTCAACATATTTTTCTTTGCCTAAACCAAATCTGGCCCAATCCTCTAATACTCTTAGCCCTTCTCTAGCTCTATCTAGATTAGCGTCAATAATTTGATAAATTTCTAAATCTTCAGCGTTTGTATTATTGGAATTAAGCATAATTTAAATTATTTTTTGTTATTTTTAAAAATTCTTTGGGCAATATCTCTATCTTTTTTAATTTGATAAGAAAGTTGATCCATATTCTTGAACTGGATTTGAGATCTAAGCTTTTCAACTGGTTCTACAGATAGATTTAAACCATAAAGATCTAAATTTTTATTTATTAAATGAACTTCAACTGCAGATGGCAATAAAGGATTAATTGTTGGTTGAGAGCCAAGATTCATAATAGATTCAATTTTTTGGTTGGAATTTTCTATAGTTGTCCAAGCTGCGTAGACTCCTTCGCCAGGTAAAAATTTTCTTCCATCTATTTCTAGGTTTGCGGTGGGCCATCCTATACTTTTTCCAATCCCTTTACCTTTAACAACTTTTCCATTAAAACTATAAGGCCTATTGAGAATTTTGAAAGCATTTTTTAGATCACTTTTCTCTAATAAAACTCTTATTCTGCTGCTACTTATTCTTCCTTCTTGGTCTTCTAAAATTGGAGTGATTTTTAGTTTAATATCAGTATCTTTAATTGTCTTTTTTATAGTATTGATATTTCCACTTCTTCTGAAACCAAATTTGAAATTAGCACCAACAGAAATATTTTTTGCTTGTAATTGATTAATCAAAATATCTTGTATAAATCTTTCTGCACTTAATTTTGATAGTTTCTCATCAAAAGGAATCAGTACTAATTGTTCAATTCCGAGTTCTTCAAGAATAGGTAGTTTTTCATCTGGGAGATCAAGTCTCAGACGAGTCTCTTTGTATAGAACTTCTCTGGGATGAGGCCAGAAGCTCGCAATTGTTGGGGTATATTGATTTTCTTCAACAACACTTTTTATTAATTTTCTGTGGCCAGCATGTAACCCATCAAAACTTCCAATAGCTATTGAAGTAGGATTCTTAACTTCAGATGGCGATATTAAAGAGATCAAAAGATTACGTGCAATTTTATGATTTTGATGGCAAATTTGAATAGATTATAGTTTATTCAATCAAATGAATGTCTGACAAAATTGATTTTCAGTCGCTTTCATTTGGAATGCGGCGCATTGGATGGATACGCTTTTGGGTCCAATCCATTTTAGGCGTTGTTGTTGCAGCAGTTTTGCTTTTTTCAAATGTTGTAAATAATAGCGAAGGACAGCTTGGCTTAGCGCCTGGCCTATCACTTACAACAATTTCCTTGATTTTACTACTTTTTAGTCTTTGGCAAGGTTGGTTAATAGTTAGAACGGGTAGAGCAATCGCAAGCAACGCAAGACCTTCAAGAGGACAAACTAGTAAATTAATAAAAAGAGGTCTAATAGTCGATTTATTAGGAATTTTGTTTGGATTAATTGGATATCAAGCTCTCATGGGAGCCCTTTTTATACAAGCATCCTCTCAGACAACTGGACAATTGATAACAGCGACATCTGATATCCCAATTACTGGACTTGAAATATTATCAGTTCTTAGTAATACACAAGTTATTGCTGCTCACTTCTTTGGACTTTGCTTTTCTTTATGGCTTTTAAGAAGGATTTACAAATGAATTATTAATTTTAGGTAAGTCATCTAAATTGCCCCTCCAAAATAAATCTGGTTCTACAGGTGTAAGAGATATTTTATTATCTTGTATTTGTGATACGTCACTGGGCCAGTTTTTTGGACCATAACCTTTTGATTTGAGATCTAAAACAACCTCACCTGCTAACCAATAATAATCGTCACCCCTTGGGTCTTCCCTTTTGGAAAATTGATTTTTATATTTTCTTATCGATAATCTTGTCCATGATAATTCTTTTATTTTGTTTTTTTCGCAGGGGGGGATATTCAAATTCAATAAAAGTGAAGCTGGCCAACTATCGTTAATTGCTTGTTCGGCAATATTCATTGCAATTTCTCCAGCAAATTCAAAATTCTTCCATTTAAAACTAGCAACACTTATTGCCATGGAGGGAACATTTTCTAAAGTCCCTTCCATAGCAGCAGCGACTGTTCCTGAACAAAAAATATCTGTTCCTAAATTGGGACCGTGATTTATTCCAGATAGTACCAGATCAGGTTTATGATCCAGGAGTTCAGAAAGTGCTAATTTGACACAGTCTGCTGGGGTTCCCGAACATCCCCAAGCTTCAATTCCTTCTCCAAATAATTCATCAGCTTTTTCCACTCTTAATGGGGATTGTAAAGTTAGCCCATGACCTGTAGCTGATCTTTCTTGGTCAGGACATACTACTTTTACCTTATGTCCTCTTTTTTGGGCTGATTTTGCTAAAGCTCTTATCCCCGCTGCGAAAACACCATCATCATTGCTAATTAATATATTTAACGGTTTCATTAATCAATAAATTTTATTTATGGACGATATTTAAGTAAGATAAAGCAATACTTATTTTTACTATATCAGTGAGTCAAATTGAATCATTAAGTCAAATTGAGGAAAAACTAAATAATCTTTCTCTAATAGCAAAAAATAATATTGATAATTCTAATACTCATGAAGAGCTGGATCAATTGAGAGTTTCTTTGCTAGGCAAAAAAGGTGATTTATCAATTATCTTGAAAACAATGGGTCAATTATCTGCTGCTGATCGACCAATTGTTGGTCAGAAGGCAAATTTAATAAAGATAAATTTGCAAGAATTAATAACTGAAAGAAGAAATCAACTAAATAATGAAGCCTTAGATAAAAAAATTAAAACAGAAAAAATTGATGTAACTATACCTTCTATTGGAACACCCCCCGGGAAAAAACATCCTTTAATCTCAACTCAAGATGAAATAATAGATATTTTTTGTGGGTTAGGATTTTCAGTTGAAAGTGGCCCTGAAATAGAAACTGATTTTTATAATTTTGAGTCTCTAAATATACCTAAAAATCATCCTGCAAGAGATATGCAGGATACATTCTACCTAGATGAAAATCAACTTTTAAGGACTCATACTTCTCCTGTTCAGATAAGATACTTAGAAAAAAATCCTCCTCCAGTAAGAATTATTGCTCCCGGGAGAGTGTATAGAAGAGATGCAGTAGATGCTACTCATTCCCCTGTATTTAATCAGGTGGAGGTTTTATGTATCGATCAAGATATTAATTTTAGTCATTTAAGAGGAACAGTTCTTACATTTTTAAAGGCTTTTTTTGGAGATATTCCAGTAAGATTTAGAGCTAGTTATTTCCCATTTACTGAACCTTCAGCAGAAGTCGACGTCCAGTGGAAAGGTAAATGGTTAGAAGTAATGGGCTGCGGAATGGTTGATCCAAAGGTCTTAGAAAAATTAGGAATAGATTCTGAGAAATGGACAGGTTTTGCAGCAGGATTAGGAGTAGAAAGATTTTGTATGGTGAGGCATCAGATCGACGACATCAGAAAATTTTATACAAATGACCTTAGATTCTTAGAACAGTTCTAATAAAATTGAAATTTTAAATTAGGATTGTCCAACAAATTAGTTTAAGATAGACCTAGTTTTAATTTTTTGATTGGTACGTAAAGCAGGGCTAATCGTTAATGATGGAAAGGAACTAGCTGTTCAAACTGCAACTTCTGTTCAAAAAAAATTGGAAAAATCTAATTTTGAAGTTGTAAGAGTTAGTAGCTCTGGAGGGATGGTTGGTTTCGCAAATCCTGATCAACATGTTCGTCCCTTGGGATATACGAATTGTGTTCCCGAGGGGTTCGATTCATCAATGGAATTTGCAATTGTTCTTGGCGGAGATGGGACTGTGCTTTCTGCTGCAAGGCAAACGGCACCCGCTAAAATTCCAATTCTTACAATAAATACTGGTCATTTAGGATTTCTTGCAGAAGCTTATTTGTCTAACCTCAATGAGGCTATAGATAAAATAATTGCAGGAAATTGGGATATTGAAGAAAGAACCTGCTTTATCATTAGTGTAATGAGAAATGATCAGAGGAGATGGGAGTCTCTCTGTCTTAATGAGATGGCTCTTCATAGAGAACCTCTTACAAGTATGTGTCATTTTGAAATTTCTATAGGGCGACATGCTCCTGTGGATATCTCAGCTGATGGAGTGATTTTATCGACTCCAACCGGTTCTACTGCATATTCGTTGAGTGCTGGAGGACCAGTAATTACCCCTGATTGCCCTGTCGTTCAATTAACTCCAATTGCTCCACATTCATTGGCATCTAGGGCATTGGTTTTTAATGATTCAGAGCCAGTAACTGTTTTTCCTGCGACTCCTGAAAGATTAGTAATGGTTGTTGATGGAAATGCTGGTTGTTATGTTTGGCCTGAAGATAGGGTTTTAATAAGAAAAAGTAAACACTCAGTAAAGTTTATTAGACTTGAAGATCACGAATTTTTCCAAGTTTTAAGAAATAAACTTGGTTGGGGTTTGCCACATGTGGCTAAACCTGACAAATAACAATTTTTAAAATTTATTTTTTCCCTTTCAATAAAAAAACAGGATTATTTGGTTCTAGTCTCATTCCTTCTGAAATACTTAAGCTTTTATAGGCCTGAATTAAATTTAAATTTGTTTTGAAACTTTTATCTTCTAATGCCTCTTTTAATTCTTTAATAGTTTGAATGTCAATTATTGGGATAACGATAATATCTCCAATATTCATATCTGTAGCCAGTTTTTTTATAATTTGAAGTTTGGTCTTTTTATCACATCCTCCAATTATTAATCTATTAGGTTTTTCAAAAGAACTTAAATTTCTCGTATTCAATGTATTATTTATATCTTCTTCAAAAATAAATTTTGGTTTAACACTAAGTCTTTTTGAGTTTTCCAGTATTAATGCTTTTGAGCCAATCCTTTTGTCGATACAAAACAAATCTAAATCAGGCCTTAATCTTAATGCCTCTAAACCAATTGACCCACAACCTGCTCCTATATCCCAGATGACCCCATTTTTAGGTAGCTCTAGATCAGCCAAGATTTGAACGCGAACCTCCCTCTTAGTTAATAAGTTGGGTCTATCATCAAAAGTCTTAAAAATATGGTCACCGATTCCGAAGAGAGGGAGATTATCATTTGAGTAATTTTTCCTTGTTTTTGTAAGAACAACAATGTTTAAACTCGATATATCAGAGGGTAATGATTCTTTAAGATTTAATTTTCTTATATTTTCTTTATCGAAGCCTATTTCTTCACAGAGCCAAAAATCATAGAACTTAATTAGATTTAATTCTGATAAGTTTTCTTTGATTATTTCTAAACTTTTATTATTTGAATCTGTAATAATTGACAAACTAGAAGGCCTTGATTTAAGAGCCTCAACTAACTTAGTAGAATCTCTGCCGTGGATACTTACATTAACAGTATCTTGCCAGGGAATCTTTAACTTACTAAATGCTAATTGAATGCAAGTATTTGAAGGGTAGAAATTTAATTCATCTTTTGAAAAATTTTCCAGTAATATTCTCCCAATTCCAAACCAAAGTGGATCTCCTCTAGAAATTAAAATAACATCAGTTTTTTGAGATCGAAGCCATTCAACAAGATCTTTATTACTTTTGCTCGAAAAAAATGATTTCTTTTTTTCTAAACCACATTTGCTCCATGATTTAATTTCTTCAAAATATGAGTTTGGAACTGCAATATTTTTTGTTTCTAAAAATAGATTTTGTAATTTGAAAGATAGATTCTCAAATTTATAAGAATTAATCCCAATTACATGGATTTTTCTATTAACTTCAGTCATCAATATTTAATGAAATGGAACTAAATTATTTGAATGTTTTATTAAATTATCTTATTATTATTTGAGTTATCATAGTAAATTAATTGTCTGAAAGGAGAAAGAGATTACATGATTTATTGTTAACTCTAATTAATAAAGATAGTGAATTTGAGTTTATTGAAGAAGATTCTAGCGATTTAACATCAAGCTATTCTGAAAAAGATACTTTGAATTTATCTCGAGTTATAGAAAAAAATCGTAAAATAATCAAAAGATATCAAGCCATTGTAAGAACAGCTGTAACTCTTGATGCCCTAATGGATTCTGAAAATGAAGAAAATTACAAAATCAAATAAAAATATTTTTTTAAAAGGAATATTACCTTTACTTTTACTACTATCCTTTGTTTTTAACCCATTAAAAGTATCTGCAGAGATTGCAGAAACAGAAATAAATGGAGAATTAATGAATGCTAGCAGTGAGTTTTTAAGGGATTTGGATTTTGAAACTTGGCAATTAGTAGCTTATAAATCACCTTTTTATGAAGATAAATTGATCTTGAGAGTAATAGGATATCCAGGAAATCTCAGGATTGATCATCCCACTGACTTGAGAGTTGAATCAGGGAGAAAAGAGTGGCTTTTAGACGATAAAACATTACTTAATGTGGAATTAGCAAATGATGGAAGACAAGCTGCAGCAGAATTCGATCTTGATCAATTGATTAAGAATTTAGATAAAAATAGACCATTAAGATTATCTTTGTTAGGAGTTTTTTCTGAATTACCTGTACCTCCTTTTCTGGTTAAAGAATGGAGAGCACTCAGTTAATTATTGATAGAGGAGATGTCTGAAAAAAATGTAAGCCATAAAAAATGGATGAAAAGAGCAATTTTTTTGGCTTCTTTAGGAAAGGATACAACAAGTCCTAACCCTAGGGTGGGAGCGGTGATACTTGATAAAAATGGAAACCTTATTTCAGAAGGGTTTCATTTCAAAGCAGGGATGCCTCATGCAGAGGCAATGGCTTTTAATAATTTAAAAAAGGATGCTAATGGTGGAACAATGTATGTTAATCTTGAGCCTTGTTGCCATCAAGGTAAAACACCTCCATGTGTAGATAAGGTGATATCCTCTGGTTTAAAAAAGGTATATATATCTATTGAAGACCCTGATAAAAGAGTCTCTGGTAAAGGTATTAAACTTCTTAAAGAAGCAGGAATTCAAGTTCACTTGGGATTGTGTAAAAAAGAATCCCTAGATTTAAATAAGGCTTTCATTCATAGAAATATCACTAAAAAGGCATTTGGTGTTCTTAAATGGGCAATGAGTATCGATGGAAGAATAGCTCTAAAAAATGGAAAAAGTAAATGGATCACTAGTGAAAAATCAAGGGCATTAGTTCACTCTTTTAGAGCAGAATTTGATGCAATAATCATTGGGGGAAACACATTAAGAAGAGACAACCCACTTTTGACTACTAGAGGTTCCAAAAATCCTGAACCTTTGCGAGTTGTTTTTACAAAAAGTTTAAATCTCCCTTCAAAATCTAATCTTTGGGATTGTAGCAAGGCAAAAACTTTAGTTATTTATGATTCTTCTACAGCAAATGAAAGCTATCTCTCAAGGATTCCGAAATGTGTGGAGGTTGAAAAGGTATTATCAGATAATCCAGAGTTAATTTCAAAAATACTTGCAAAAAGAGGATGTAATAAAGTTCTTTGGGAATGTGGTCCTGAATTGGCCACTGCCGCTATTCAATCTAATTGTATTCAGGAACTTGTTACTTTTATAGCCCCAAAAATTTTAGGTGGAGAAAATAGTATGAATCCTCTAAGTGATTTTGAATTTAGAGAAATGCACGAAGTTATTAAATTAAGTGATTCTCAGTTTAGTTTGATTGGAAATGATATATGTATTAAGAGTTCATTCAAAAATTAATTTTTATAATAATTTTTATGAGTCAAAGTACCGTACGGTTCTTACCCAAAAAAAAGAATACAGATACGGAAACTCTTCGTTTAGTTTATAATAAGCTAATAATTGATCTTAACTATGCCAATAAGACAAGACGATAATCAACCTAATAGAAGATTTGGAATTGTAAATATCATTTTGATAGGAGTTGGAGCTTTACTCCTATTTAGTAGCCTATTCCCTAATCAAAATATGCAAATACCTAGGGTTCCTTACTCATTATTCATAGATCAAGTTAATGATGGGGAAGTTAAGCGTGCCTATATCACTCAAGAACAAATTAGATATGAGTTAAATGGAGCTGAAGAAGGAGCACCTTCAGTTTTGGCGACAACTCCAATTTTTGATATGGACCTCCCACAAAGGTTGGAGAGTAAAGGGGTTGAATTTGCTGCTGCACCGCCAAAAAAACCTAATTTCTTTTCAACAATTTTAAGTTGGGTTGTTCCGCCTTTAATTTTTATCCTTGTTTTGCAATTTTTTGCTAGACGCAGTATGGGTGGCGGAGGTGCTCAAGGAGCTTTAAGTTTTACTAAAAGTAAAGCAAAAGTTTATGTCCCGGATGATGAATCAAAAGTAACATTTGCAGATGTTGCTGGAGTCGATGAAGCTAAAGACGAATTAACAGAAATAGTTGATTTTTTAAAAAAACCAGAAAGATATACAGATATAGGAGCCCGGATACCTAAAGGTGTACTTCTTGTAGGACCTCCAGGTACAGGAAAAACTCTTCTTTCAAAGGCAGTTGCTGGAGAAGCAGAAGTTCCTTTTTTTATCATTTCAGGTTCTGAGTTTGTTGAGCTTTTTGTAGGAGCAGGTGCAGCAAGAGTCAGGGACTTATTTGAGCAAGCTAAGAAAAAAGCACCTTGCATTATCTTTATTGATGAATTAGATGCTATTGGTAAAAGTCGTTCTGGATCGATGGGAGTAGTTGGAGGCAACGATGAGAGAGAACAAACTCTAAATCAGCTCTTAACTGAAATGGATGGTTTTGCCTCCGCAGATAAACCAGTTATAGTTTTGGCAGCTACTAACCAACCTGAAGTTCTCGACGCGGCACTTTTAAGACCTGGAAGATTTGACAGACAAGTATTAGTTGACAGGCCAGATTTATCAGGAAGAAAGACCATTTTGGAGATTTATACAAAAAAAGTTAAACTTGCAGATTCAATTGATTTGGATTCTATTGCCCAAGCTACTAGTGGATTCGCAGGAGCTGATTTAGCTAACATGGTGAATGAAGCAGCTTTACTAGCGGCCAGAGCAAAAAGAAAAAGTGTAGAACAACAAGATTTAAGCGAAGCGATCGAGAGAGTAGTTGCTGGATTGGAAAAAAAGAGTCGTGTTTTGCAAGATGATGAAAAGAAAGTCGTTGCTTATCATGAAGTCGGTCATGCAATAGTTGGTCATCTTATGCCTGGAGGATCTAAAGTTGCAAAGATTTCAATTGTTCCGAGAGGTATGAGTGCACTTGGCTATACTCTTCAATTGCCAACTGAAGAAAGATTTTTGAATTCTAAGGAGGAATTGAAAGGACAAATAGCCACACTCCTTGGAGGAAGATCAGCAGAAGAGGTTGTATTTGGAAAGATAACAACGGGAGCTTCAAACGATTTACAAAGAGCAACCGATATAGCAGAACAAATGGTTGGAACATTTGGAATGAGTGATATTCTCGGCCCCCTTGCTTACGATAAACAAGGCGGAGGTCAGTTTTTAGGAAATGGTAATAACCCTAGAAGATCCGTAAGCGATGCCACTGCTCAAGCCATAGATAAAGAAGTTAGAGATTTAGTTGATGATGCTCATGAAACTGCTCTTAATATTTTGAGAAATAATTTACCCCTTCTCGAATCGATTTCGCAGAAAATTCTCAAAGAAGAAGTTATAGAAGGTGAGGATCTAAAAACTCTTCTAGCTGAAAGTAAAATGCCTGCATAGTAGAATTTAGTTTTTCATACTAATTTAGATGCTAAAACCAATCAAGCTTGTTAATAAGAATTTTTTATCGAGCTTAGATACCTCAACTGAAGAGTTTTTTCATATTCTAGAGATAGCTGAAAATTTTAAAAATAAAAATTTAAATATAGAATTTAAAAATAAAGTCTTAGGACTAATTTTTGATAAGTCCTCTACTCGTACAAGGGTTAGTTTTCAAGTGGCAATGTCAAGACTTGGCGGCACAACAGTTGATCTTAATCCGACTACTTCTCAAATTGGAAGGGGCGAGCCAATTAGAGATACTGCAAGAGTGTTAAGTAGATATTGTGATGTTCTTGCCATAAGAACCTTTAAACAATCTGATTTGGAAGAATATGCAAAATGGTCTTCTAAACCAGTTATTAACGCTCTTACAGATTTAGAACATCCATGCCAAGCTTTGGCCGATTACATGACAATAAAAGAGGAATTTGTTGATTTTAAAAATGTGGTTTTGACGTTCATTGGCGATGGTAATAATGTCGCAAATTCTCTTATTTTATGTGGTGCGTTATTAGGAGTAGAAGTAAGAATTGCATGTCCTAAAGGGTATGAACCTAACGCATTGGTGATTCAAAAAGCATATGAAATATATCAAAATGAGAATTTATTGAAAATCACTAATGATCCAAATATTGCTGCTTTAGGAGCAAACGTTCTTTATACAGATGTTTGGTCATCCATGGGAGAAGAAAATAAAAAGGAAGAGAAAGATAAACGTTTTAATGGATTTACTATTAATCAAGATTTAGTAAGTAAGGCTGATGAGAATGCAATTATTCTTCATTGCCTTCCTGCTTATAGGTCCAAAGAAATCACTGATGAAATTCTTGAAAGCAAAAAAAGCAGAATTTTTGAACAAGCAGAAAATAGATTACATGCTCAACAAGCACTTTTATCTTGTCTTCTAGATGGGGTTGACTTGCGAGCTGGTTAAAAATGGGGTACAAATGTATTAGTTGGTAAATGTTTTTATGACATACCCTGTTGATAATAATCTAACTAATGCTCAAAATGAGCTTTATGGATGGATCAAGGATTATATGCAAAACTTTAAGCATAGTCCATCAATAAGGCAGATGATGGAAGCTATGGGATTGAAATCTCCTGCTCCTATTCAAAGTCGCTTAAAACATTTGCAAGAGAAAGGATATATTTCATGGCAAGAAGGTAAGGCTAGAACAATGCAAATAGTTGATGAAATTGTTGAAGGGGTTCCGATTATGGGTTCAGTAGCAGCTGGAGGTTTAATTGAAACTTATTCTGATATAAATGAAAATTTAGATATCTCTGATGTTCTAAAAAAGAAAAATGTTTTTGCTCTTACAGTTAATGGAGATTCAATGATAGATGCTTGTATTGCTGATGGGGACATGGTTTTAATGGAGCCAATAAATGATTCATACTCTTTAAGAAACGGAACGATAGTTAGTGCGATGGTCCCAGGATTAGGAACAACTTTGAAATATTTTTTTAAAAGAGATGGAAAAATTTTTTTAGAAGCTGCTAATTCTAATTATGATCCAATTGAACTTAATTTAGATGAGGTTATTTTTCAAGGCAAACTTCTTGCCGTTTGGAGAAAAGTTTAATAATTAAACTATAAATATTAGTAAAGAAGTTTTGAAAAACTAAGAATATAGATCATAAATTTGAAAGATTTTCGATTATAAATCCATCTTTTTTAAATTTTTCTTTTAAGAGTTCTATTATCCTACTGACTGGGACATTAGCTGATTCAGTTGCATGCTCAAAAGTCGAGGAAGGTTTAGGATATAGATTTACAGAACCATATTTGTAACCTCTTATTGGATTATCAGGCATGGGCATTATATCTTTTGAGCTATTTTTAAATTCTTCTAAATCCCAAAAATATCCTCCACCGAAATCTACTCCGTATAAGTTAATTTTTTTAAAACCACTTAAATATGCTAAAAAAATTGCTGTTATTGTTGATGAAGTTGATTGGCATATAAATTTATTTTTTTTATTAGTTGATTTCTTTATAAAACTTTCAAGTTGTCTTTCTGTAACTATTGGCATCGAAGCCTCATAAAGATATTTATTTGATACTGAATAATTAGAGTCAAAAGGGAGATTATTGTATTTACATGTCAGATTTTTCATTATCAATAGGCCAATATATTTTGATCTTGTTAAATAAATTTCTTTTATTTTCGGGATAATCTTTTTATGTTTTTCACCACACCATTCAGTAAAATAAAGATGATGATAAATGGGAAGAAGACATGTGAAATTTCCACCTATTACTAAATTATCATTATTTAGATTATCAATTGCATTAAGAGCAGAACGTCCTGAACCAATAAAGTTTATTTCTTCAGTGCCCTTATTAATCCGTAGTTCTTCTAGAAAATTTATAATTTCTTTGCGATCAACTCTATAAGTATTATTTGATTTATTGTGAAGCAAAAAATGTTTAATTTTTGATTTAAATCTATTTTTTAAAAATATTGATAATGCATAAAATTCTTTCATTTTTAATTTAAGAGGAACGATATTCATCTTATTCATTTGATGTTAATTAATAATTTTCTGATTTTTATAAAAGTGCTAATGTTAATCTTAATATAAAAAGTTTATTTGATGGGTGATTTCAAAGTAAAAATTCTTGATTGTACATTTAGAGATGGTGGCTATTACACTAACTGGAATTTCGACATAAATATATTAAGTAAATATCTAAAGTTGCTGAATACAGGGGTATCTGACATTGTTGAAATAGGTTTAAGGACAATAAACTCTAATTCATATCTTGGACCATTCGCTTATTCCTCTATTGATTATTTTGATTTTTGCAAAGATTTTAAAAATATAATATTTAGTACACTTGTTAATTGGTCAGATGTAGAAGATTCTTTTAATGATTTTAAGAAAGTTTTTCCAGGAACTGAAAAAGATTTTATTAAAATTGTAAGAATTGTGATTAAATCTTTAGAAAATAAAGAAGTTAAAAATAATATAAATTATTTAAAGGATAAAGGTTATAAAGTTTGTTTGAATATTCAAAAATGCGATCAGTTAATAGATTTAGATGAAGACATTTTCAGAAAAAAAATAAGCAATCTTAATCCTGACATTTTATATTTGGCAGATACTAATGGATCCTTAAATCCATCGAATACAAAAATACTATTGGAAAAAATTAAATCTTTAACAAATCTTCCAATTGGTGTTCATATGCATAATAATCAAGGATTAGCTTATGCGAATACTCTCCAAGCAATAAATTCTGGGGTTTCATATGTTGATTCTACTTTTACTGGAATTGGTAGAGGTCCTGGTAATACTCAAACAGAATATTTGAGTTATTTCTTGAAGGATTTATCTATTGATCAAATTTTAGATATTTCAGAATTGATAGAAGGTCACTTTTTACCATTAAAAAAGAAATTTCTTTGGGGAGAAAACTATTTTTATTTCTTATCTGGATTAAATAATCAGTCTGCCTCTTTAATGCATGATTTAATAAATAATAGATCATATCCTAGTAAAAGCTTAATTAAAATAGCCAGAGCTGATGAAAAAGATGCAATTTCTTCCCTATTAAAAAGAAATAACATTAACCCTAATTATTTTATTAAGAAACCTGAAGCTGCAATAATGGCAAATGGGAGTAATTGGTTAATTGAAAAAAAACAAATACTTGACTATCTAAAGAACAACAAGCTGAAGGTCATACATATAAATTTTCCAAATGATAAAAGTAAAATTCCTTATATTAATTTTTTCGCAAGTTGTGATCCAGTAAAAATAATGGCAGACTTAAATTTATATTTAGATATGAAAGATATTCCATTAGTTTGTCCAAGTAATCTTATAGAGGAGATGAAAATTGACAAAGAATTAATTAATAAAGTTAATTATGATTGTTTTATTTCTGAAAAAAAATTAAATATTCAATCAAATAAATGTTTTATACCTCATGTCCAATCATTATGTTTTTGTTTATCTTATATGTATGCTTCAGGTTACAGGAATATTATTATTATCGGAGCTCAAGGTTTTGAATTGAGCTCTAAAAATTTTGAGGCTATTGACTGTCTTAATAAATTAAGAATTAATTATCCAGATCTTGAAATTACTTCCTTAAATCCAAATGCACTGGGATTACCATCTAAGAGTATATTTGAACTCTGTAATTTGGAATAAAATAAATGCCAAAAATTATCATTTTGATACCGGCTAGATATGAATCTTCAAGATTTTACGGTAAACCTTTGGCAATGATTAATGGGAAAGAGATGCTTATTAGGGTTTTAGAAAGATCAACATTCAAATATGAAGTTTACGCAGTAATTAATAATAATTTAATTGGTGAGGTTGTTAAAAGAAATGGTTTTAAATATATAATGGTAGAAGAAGATTGTAAAACTGGTACTGACAGGATAGGATTAGCCCTCGATAAGATTTCAATAAATGAAGATGATATTTTGGTTAATGTTCAGGGAGATGAACCAATGGTTTCTCCCTGGATGATAGAAAAAGTTATAGAAATGAAAAAAAGATTCCCTGATAGTGTGGTTAATGCTTTTTCAAGCATAAACTCTGAAAAAGAGTTTGAATCTAAAGCTTCGATTAAAATGATTATAAATAAGAATTCAGATTTACTCTATGCAAGTAGATCAACTATTCCTTCAACAAAAAAAACAAATAATTTTTCATTAGCTGTAAAGCAAGTTTGTATTTATGCATTTAGTCCAAAACATTTAAGGACTTTTATTGATACTGAAAGAGGAAAAATTGAATGTAGTGAGGATATTGAGATTTTAAGATTTATAGAAAATTCTATTTGTTCGGTAAAAATGGTTGATTTAGGAAATATAAATTTAAAGGCTGTCGATTATAAAGAAGATATTTTATTAGTTGAAAAGCTTCTTGATGAAGAATAATGGAAAAAAAAATAAACATAATTTTTGATTTTGATGGAGTAATTCTTAATTCAAATAAGATTAAGACATTAGCTTTTAAAACTATTTCAAAAGAATTTGGATCAGAAAAATCTAATCATTTGGTGAACTACCATTTAAAAAACGGGGGTATAAGTAGATTTGAAAAGATAAGCTGGTTTGTGAAAAATATTTTAAAGATTGAAAATGAACACTTAATAAATAAATTAATATATGATTATGGAGTAGAGGTTAAGAAATCACTTTTTGAGTGCGAATTTAGAACTAATTTAACATCACTAAGAAAAAAACTGGAGGGTACATTTTGGTCAATTGCTAGTGGAGGCTTAGAAGAAGAAATTAAAAATTTCTTAATAAAAAAATCTTTTATTCATTATTTCGAAAATGGAGTTTATGGATCCCCAACTCCAAAAATTGAGATAGTTGAAAATATTAAGTTAAGTTCTAAATCAAATAATAATATTTGGTTTTTAATTGGAGATAGCATTTATGATTATGAGTGTGCTCGAGAATATGAAATGAATTTTATATTGGCTACTGATTGGTCAGAGATTAAAAATCCATGTAAATTTGCTAAAGAAAATAATATAGAGTATATATCCGGTATAGAAGAGTTAGATTTGGAATTTTTAAATAGTAAAAAATTTATTTAGTTCATATTATATTTTTCAATATTGAAGGTAACTTTTTTAAAAAAACAATAATGCCTTTCAAAAATTCTTTTAAAAGAAATTTAATCACAAAAAACTTTCCATCAATTCCAGGTTCAATCCATCTGGCTAAATTTCTATTGGATGTTAGTAAATTTAAAACTAATGTATATCTTTCATCTTCATTATTACTTTTGTAAGAATGTCTGGTTTTTCCTTCTAGTCTGGAAAATGCAAGGTATCTATTTTCTCTCCAATCTACTTGCTTAGAAGGGATTGATTCTTTTTTTTTGTAAAGAAAAGTACCTATATTTTTTTTTGGAGAAAGATAAATAACTACACTTAATAATTTTTCAGCAGAGTCATCATGTATATGATAAGTTCCTTTTTTTACAGTTTTACTTAATTGGAATGAAAATGAATTATAAAGATGAAATTTTCTTGGGGCAAGTTTTTTAAGGTGATCTAACAATTTATCCTCGTATTTTTTATAAAAATCAATTAACTCTTTATTACTTAGAATAGATGATCCCATTGTGACTTTTAAATCAGGGACAGCAATTCTTGCTTGATTATATTCAACGCTAAAACCATATTCATTTTTTGAATTATTTATTAAATTATTAATTCTAGATTTTAATTTTCCAAAATCTTCTTTATCTAAAAAATTATCTTCAACAATATGTTTAAAAGGCTCACTAAAAATCATTAAATTTTTATTTGATTCCATTTAATAAATATTTCTTTTAACAATATAGTTTAAATAGAATATAGGTTTAAATTAATAAGAAAAAATTTTAATAAAAGAAAATTCTTATGAAATTAATCGGTCTAGAAGCAAAAATAAAAAGTTAGACCGGGTGCTTTTGGAGCACTAAGTAGCGGGTTAGAATCCTGTTGCCCCGACTCAATAAAAACCAAGTCATCCTAATATTCTTCCAACTCGCTTTTTTACAAGATAATTATGAGGTAATACATTTCCATCATAATCCAGACAAAAAATGGAATCTCTATATTTTTATTGATAATCATTAAGACTATTTTTAATTGTTGTAATTTTGCATCATTTTATCCCGAAATTTCCTTACTCTCTGCATATTTATGCTGTTTGAACTTTCGTACCAAGAAACATCGATGATAGCCATTATTTCCGCTAAATTTATATCCTCTTTGAACTCCTTAGATGTTTTATAAGTATCTTCATAAGAATCACCAATCTTAAGAAGATTTGGGAAAGAGGAAGTTGTGATATTAATTAATTCAATCAGTTTGGCAGGTTCTAAGATACGTTTTTTTAATTCAATTAGAAATTCCAGATAAATATCTAAAAGAGACTCTTGTTAAAAGTCTCCCTCTGCTCTTTCTTCCTTCCACACTCCATCCATTACCAACTTGGCTTTTTAAGTAGGTGCGGAATCGCTTTAGAACAGTCCCAGAAAGCATGCTACAACTTGTAAATCTCTAGGTGCATTTTAAGGTGCAGATTTAATTAATCAAACGCTATAAAGTACTATAGGAATTACGGACGTTACGAAAGAAATCTAAAGATAGATTGATATCACTGACGTTTCGAGATATGGGGCCATAGCTCAGCTGGTAGAGCACCTGCATGGCATGCAGGGGGTCAGCGGTTCGAGTCCGCTTGGCTCCATAAAGATTTTCGCTAGTTATGGTATTTGGATCTTTTTTGGAAAAAATTTTAAATGAAGAATTGTTGGGCTGCCATGATTAGGGCTTATAAATATGACTTTAATGAAATTAAAAAAATCCTTTTAAATGAATTTTTAGTTCTACCTAATTGGCAACTAATAATCCAAAGTAATTGATGATATATCGCAAAAGAAGAATCGTCCCAACGAAATTCTAAAAAAACTTTATACTCATTTGAAATTTGATTATTATTCTTTTGCATGAAGTTTAATAGTATTTCGAATCCTCTTATCTCAGTAATAATTTCATTAGATAGAAACAATTAGAAAGTTAAATTTTTAAAACAAAAAAGATTGGTTTTATACATAAAATTAATAGTAAAGTGTTTATCCTCAAGCAGATCTTTCTTGGGAAAAATATTAGTCATATAAAAAACCATCGCTAATATCAACCACCCCAGTCCCTGTAAAATGTCCAAAAACTGTAGCGTCTATCTTAGGAGATTTAATCTTTCTCCAAAAAT
Organism: Prochlorococcus sp. AG-424-P18; assembly: GCA_003213235.1. GTDB lineage: Bacteria > Cyanobacteriota > Cyanobacteriia > PCC-6307 > Cyanobiaceae > Prochlorococcus_A. The sequence goes on from QCNJ01000003.1 coordinate 59,795, forward strand.
CAATCATATTTACGAACAAAATATCATCCAAAATTAAAAACCTTTTGCCTTTATTTTTTAATTTTTTGAATTGTTTTGCCATTCTATATTCAAATGAATCATCTTTGGGAGCATCCATAAAAATCAGATCGGCATTATTAAGGATATCTAAATTATTATCGAAAAAGTTATCGTCAGATAGATCTCCAATTATTTGATTTAAGGATTCATCAAAGTCTGCACTATTAAAATGACTAGGCAAAGGCAGTTCATTCCATTTTAAAATGTCGTAAGTAGTTACTAATACGTCATTTAATCCATATTTGAGGGCCAACGTACCCATTCCTGTGAAAGTTCCAATTTCAACAATATTTTTTGCATTAATTGTTTTAGCTATAGCGTTTATAAGTCGGTAATGTTCTCCTGGAAAGATATTTAAATATTTACTATCAGGCAAATTCTTTTTGCCGCAATTTAGAACAGTTTTTGATGCTAACTTTGAAGATTCAGCTATTAAATCAATTAATTCTGGAGTTACTGTTGAATCTTCTTTGCTATAAATTAATGAAGGTTCAAAGTGCCTAATTTGATTATCTCTTAAAACACATTTTGATAAAAGACTATAAATTTTTCGTAAATTCTTAATGCCTAAGGATATCTTTAATAGGTTAATTACAAAAATTTTCATATTATTTTAATGATTTCTATGATTTCACTAATTATAAATTAAAGGAATATATTCATTATTAATTATTCATAACAATAAGAAAATCAGGGTGTTTTAATTACTAAGAACAATTTCTTTGCGATCAAATTGGTAAAAACATACTCATTACAATGACTTCAAGAAATTTTATTGGTTTACCAAGATTAAGAGTGCTTTTATATTTTTTCAAAAAACTTTGTTATAATTAAAAAAATTTTGAAGTTTGAAGTGTCCCTTCTTGTGCTAAAAAAGAATTTAATAGGTTTTGTTTATTTTTTATTGTTTTCAATTCCTTTTTTGATTGGTGCAATTTGGCAATTTAGAGCGAACAATCCTTTCATTTCTAAATTTCCGGTTATTGACTCACTAGTAAATTTATCGGGCTCATCTGGAATTTATAAGATCTTCTTTACTCTATTTCTCATAAGTCTCCCATTTTTATTAATAACTACTTTAGAAATATTTAGGTCTAACGAAAATTTTAAAAACAGATTATTTTCAACAAGTTTAGGAAGAATGTATTTCTCCAAAGGTCATAAATTTGCAGATATTTGGTATTTTTCTTTTGAACTTATTTTTGCTAAATTTCCCAAGATACTTACCTTTTTAACTCTAGGAGTGGCAATTTTCAATTCAAAGGTCTCAACTTGGTTCACTAATTTTTATTCAAGTATTCTTAAAATACCCTCATCGCAAATAATAGCCCTCATAATTTTTATAATTGCAATTTTAATTTTAAACTTAATATCTTATTTAAAACATAGGATTGTTCATACAGTTCCTTTCTTTTGGGATCTTCATGAGCTTCATCATTCTCCCACGGAAATGACAATATTATCAAGAGAACGGAAGACACCATTTGAAGGTGCTTTCCTTGTTGTTTTAGGATTGCCATTTGAAGCTGTATGCTCCTTACTTATTGCTCATTATTTAAAAGAGGGTTTTGTATTGCCATTAATTATTTATATTTTATATTTTTGCCTTGACAACATTCATACAACAGTAGGGCATTCTTCATTTAAGTTGGTTTATCCAAAGCCTTTCAACTATATATTGATGAGTCCTTCTCTTCATTGGATACATCATTCTAGTAATCCGAAACACTTCAGGAGTAATTTTGGAAATACATTAAGTATCTGGGATAGAGTTTTTGATACATATTTGGATGAAACACACCTTAAAGAGATAAAAAGTTATGGCTTCAAAAATAGTGAGTATAACAAACATCATCCATTTTACTCAGTTATGTTTTTGCCAATTATAAAAATGAAAAAAAGATTAGTTAGAATGAGTAAGAAGAGATTAAGAAAAAAAGTTATTTACCAATAAATATATAATTATTCCCTATTATCATTAATAAATAAAAAAGTACTTTAGATAAATTTTAATAATATTTTTTATAGTAATTGTATTTGAAACCTTATTTATTTAGTTAAAAAGAGATCCTCGATTTTATAAATATTTATAAGTTTTAAATATAATTTAAAAATGATTTATGAAATATAAAAAAGTTTAATGTTATGGGTTAATTGCAAAATTTTCTAATTTTTTTTGGGAAGATTATTTAAAAAGTAAAAAATTAAGTAATTGGTATTAATATAGATTCTTCTTTTAGGGTGAGGCGCCTGTGCTTCATAAGAGATTCTAAAAACTTTTCATGTTGTAAGATTGATTGTTCCAGTGCTGTTAAATCGCAATTAAAATCTCTATAAATTTTACAAATTACTTCTGGAACAATATCAGATAAATTGTCAACTTTCCCAGACAAGTAATTCCCATCTGATAAATATGCCTTTCCTTTTTGTTCATCAATATTTATAAAACTTTTTAAGGTATTAATTTCTATAGAATGAGTAGAAAGCTCTCCTGGGGAACAAACTAATTCTAAAGTACTATTTTTTATAAAATTTATTTTCATTATTCCATATACCTCTTCAAAACCCTTTCTTTTACTTTTAGACCAGTTATTTAATCCCGAAATATCAATATCTTTAATTACATCATCTGTCCACCATGAGACAAGATCTATAAAGTGCAATGCATTGCAAGCTAAGCCCCATTCAATACCTTGAATTTTTACTTTTATAGGATTTTTAGTATTAATATTATTCAAAAAAGTTTTCTTAATTTCCCTATGCCATTTCATTATCCTCCTTGGGTGATTGACCCAAACTTTTTTATTATTTATAAACATTCTTTCCATTTTTCTTAATTCATCAAGAGATTGAACAATAACTTTTTCAATAATCCAAGATCTTATTTCAAACTTTTGTTTGATATTCCGGATAATTTCAACTCTGTTTTTTGCAGTTGTTGATATTATCGCTATATCGAATGTCCCCTCTATATCCTCAACTGAATCGTTAAAACTTACACTCAAAAAACCTTGGTTTTCTAAACTTAAAAAAAATTTTTTAGCTAATAATAATGAGTCCTTGGAAATATCTAAGATTTGAACTTTAGTTTCAAATTTTAGTTTTGCTAAACCTTCTAAATATCTACGACCTATGTTGCCAGAACCAACTAAAAGTATGCTTAGTTGTTTATTCATTTCTCTTTAATTGGAATAAAACTAGGGTAACCTAAAACTCTATAAAAATAAATTTTTTTATAAGTTTTAAATATATATATAAGCTTTGAAATTTACAGATAGATTAAATAATTTTGAAAAGATTATTCTTCTCTAAATCTATCCCTAATTCCTTATAAAGTTTATTTGGTTTTCTCCAAATATATTTCATATTTTTGTTATAAAAATAATCTCCAAGATATTTTTTTTCTGAATCTAGTTGAGATGTTAAAATTGCCGCAGAAGGATAACCTGAAAGAAGAAAATCTGGATTCAAAAATTTCTCGATAATTTCATAAGGTAATTCATAACAAATGAAAGGATCAAGAAAATCACAAGTAAAACAAATATTATCAAATTTATCCTTTAGCTTTAAAAGAAATTCCTCCATAAAAGGAGAAATCTCGAATCTTTTATTTTGAATAGATATTAAGTCACTAGGATGCGGAATTACAAAAATTGAAATTGGTTTTTTTATAAGCTTAACCAAATTATTTATAGAACTAAGATTATGTTCCATAAATTCATCGTAAAAAGGTTCAACATTTTCAATACTTAATTCAAATGGTCTTATACTTATTGGTAAAAAAGCGATCAAGCAACTATCATTACCAAATTTATTTAAATTTATAAATTCCTTTTCGTAATAAAGTTTTAAAGTTTCAGAATAAACCTTTTTTATAAGAGTATTATTAAAATTTATAGTTAAATAATTTTTATTCGAAAAAGAATTTTTATAATTAAGATTTAATGAAATTTTTTTACCAATATTTCTTAAAAAAACAGATTGACCATTAAGAAAATAATCTATAAAACTTATAATTTTTCTAACTAAAGATTTAACTCTTAAAATTGTACTTACTCTATTTGATGCAGCAATTAAATACTCATTTATTCCATGACTAATTGTCATTGCTTTTAACCATGGTGGGTATATCTTCCTTAATTGTGATGAAGATCTAAATACTGGGATTGCATCAGATGGAATATCATTAAATTCTTTATTAAAAAAATCCTTTCTTGATTTAGTAGTTATTGTTTTTAAAGAGTCAAAATCATCTCTGTACCCCAGGAAAATAACATTCTCTAATTGATCAATGAGTTTTCTCCTGAATAAAAAACTTTTTTCACTTAAGATATTATTTTTATCTTTAATAAGATAAACATAATGTTTAACATTTTTATTTTCAATAGCATAAGAAATAAAATATATCATCGTTGTAGGACTTTCTACAAACCAGACGGTAGGACTTTTCATGAATTATTAAGAATGCAATTTCTACGAATACAAATTTATTTTTAAAGAATTAAACAATCTTTTACCTAAACATACTATAACTTATAGAGTTTAAAAAAATTTTTTTTCCTAAACTTAACAATTTTTTAAATCGATTTCAAAATTTTAGTATTTTTTTAAAAGTAAAATTTAAATTCAATTTAATATAAAAATTAAAGTTTTTAGATTACAAAGTTAATATGGATTAAATTTTTTAAATTATATTTGTTTTTACTCTATCACCTGATCCACTACCTATAAATGTAAGAAAGATATAGTAAAAGTAATAGAAAATATTAAAATTTTTCATCATTTTTAATTCGGTCTTAGCCAATTTATAGGGATCAGACATATCTATTTTTTTTATTTGCGCAAGTCCTGTTATTCCTGGCTTTGTTTTATAAAGTCCATAATTATCTCTAGCAATTATTAATTCTTTTTGTGAAATCAAACAAGGCCTTGGACCAACCATTGTCATATCACCTTTTAATACATTCCATAATTGAGGTATTTCATCAAGTTTAGTCTTTCTTAATAGTCTTCCAAAATTTGTAATTTTACTTGGATTTACTAAATGCGTTGCGCAATTATTTGTATCTATTTTCATAGTCCTAAATTTTATTAAAATAAAATTTTTTTTATTTTTCCCTAACCTCTCTTGAAAAAATAATGGTGATTTATTTTCAAAATAAATGATTATGTAAATGAAAATAAAAATAGTGGATAAGAAAATTATTCCGCAGAGTGACAATACTACATCTAATAGTCTTATTTGTAGAGATTGCAAATATGATTTTGAAATCATTTAACTAAAAATTTATTAATTAAAAAATCTGAAGATTTTTTTTAAATATCTTATAAGATTTTATCATTGCAATGAAATTCTTTTTTTGAACTTAATGTAAATTTCAAAAACTAGTTTAACTTTAATCTAAAAAAACTTTGCTTTTTTTAGAATAGTAAAATTTGATTAAAATCTTATAACCATATCTTTAAGCTTGTAATTTAAGAACTCTTGTTCAAAAAAAATAAATATTTTCACTTAAAAAATTAATAAAAAAATATTAAAACTAATTTTAGATAATTACATTAAGATTTTTAACGTCGACATCAATATTTAAGTTATAAAAACTTAAGATATATTTAATTATAATCTTCTAATTTTAAATAAAAATATAACCTAATTATATAATAATTTATCAATGAGTATTACTAGTATTGCAAGAGATTTATGGTTATTAATTAGCAGTAAAAGAAAGTTACTAATAATTTTATTATTTCTTGTAATGTTACTTAGTGGCATATCTGAAACAACTATATTGATCTCTGCAATTCCTTATTTAACTGCCATAAGCCAGCCAGATGAAGTTTGGGAAAACCCGATTATTAAAAAATTTACTTCCTTTGTAGATCTTAACTCTAATTCAGAATTGATAATCTACCTAAGTATTATTTTTGCATTGATAGTAATATTTGCATATTCTATTCAGTTATTTAATCTTTGGCTTAATCGAAGAATTGCCGCAATAATTGGGAGTGAATTAAGTATAAAAGTTCTAAAAAAGATTTTATCTCAACCTTATGAAGTGCATCTAAAAGAAAATAGTAGTTCAGTAATAGCATCTATAAGTAAATATATTGATGATACAGTTTCTATGATTAGGATGTTATTAGAGATTTTAACTCAGACAATCATAACCTTATTTTTAGTCATCACATTAATTTATATTGATGGATTAGTTGCAATTTCTGCAGGTTTAATTTTCGGTTGGTCATATTATTTTTTATCATTCAAAACTAAAAATAAACTCCTAAAAAATAGCCAATCTATTGCAAATGCAAAATCTCTGCAAATTAAGACTCTTCAAGAAAGTTTAGGTGGAATAAGAGAAGTAATTATAAATGGCTCGCAGAATTTTCATCTCGAAAAATTTAAAGTTGTAGATTATCCAATGAGATTTAAACAAGCACAGAATTCTTTTATTGCTGCTGCACCAAGATACATAATTGAGGCGGTTGGGTACATTATGATCTGCATATTATGTTTAGCTATAACAAAAAAAGGAATACCTCAAAATCAATTAATAACAACTTTAGGAATACTTGCTCTTGCTTCTCAAAGGTTACTCCCATCTTTACAAAAAGTTTATGCTCTTTGGGCGCAGATTAAAGCTATCAGTATAGAAGTAGGAAAAATAATAGAGATTATGAATAAAAAAGTAAAAATTGCTAAATTTAAAGCTCATAATGAAATTATCAAATTTGATAAGGAAATTATTTTTAAAAATATAAATTTTCGTTATGAAAAAAATAATAATTATATTCTTAAGAATATAAATTTAAAAATTAATTCAGGTGAAAAGATTGGAATTATTGGAGAAACTGGCAGTGGTAAAAGTACTTTTCTTGACATAATTTGTGGTCTTCTAATCCCTACTAGCGGAGACATTATAATCGATGGTAAAAAAGAAATTTTTAAAAATAAGAATAGTGAAATTTTAAATCCTTGGAGAAAATTAATTTCATATGTACCTCAATATATATTTCTTACAGATTCATCATTTGCGGAAAATATAGCTTTGGCAGAAAAAAAGAATGAAATAAATATTGAAAAAATGATTATTGCCTCAAAACAAGCTAAAATTCATAATTTTATTAACGGGACAAATAAGGGTTATTTTACAAATATTGGAGAAAGAGGAGTAAAGATTAGTGGGGGGCAAAGGCAAAGAATAGGTATAGCAAGGGCACTTTATAAGACTTGTAAGTTACTTATTCTTGATGAAGCTACAAGCGCATTAGATCAAAAAACTGAATTAGAAGTAATGAATGCAATAAATAATTTAAATACTAATTTGACTTTAATAATTGTCTCGCATAGATTAGATTCTCTTAAAAGTTGCGATAGAGTATTTGAACTAAAAGAAAAAAATTTAAAGGAAGTGAATTTGTCAGATTTATAAAAAATAGTAATTATTTATTTAATTAATATTTTTTTATTTTCAATACATTTCTAAATGAGTTATTATTCCAAATTTATTTCACTTTTATTTATTGCGTTTTCGTAAATATTCTTTTACAAAATAAATTCTGCATTAAACATCTTCAAAATACATTACAGAAAATAAATTATTCATATTTTTGCAACTTCCAAGCTAAAGATTTACTTAATATGACTAGATAAAGATAAGAGTTGAGATGAAAGTTGATAATACAAAAAAATTTTTTGATTCTGTAGCTTTTAATTATTCTCAAAGATATAAATCATGCGATCATCGAAGCATATTTTTTAAAAATAGATTAAATTTTGCATTTGGAAATGAAGATTTTAAAAATAAAACTATATTAGATATTGGCGCGGGTAGTGGGATAATTTACCATAAATTAAAAAATGTTCTTTCTAAGTATACAGGATGTGATATCTCTGAGAAGATTATGAAAGAAGGTGGTATTCCAAAAAATTTATATAGAGTAATTAAAGATAACTTAGATGATTTAGTAAAGGACGAAAAATATGACTACATATTTATGTTAGGAGTTACAACTTATCTATCAACTGATCAATTTGATAAATATATTAATCAAATTAAACTTTGTTCAAAAAAAGGGACTAAAGTTATTATTTCATATAGTTTAAAAAATTATATTCATATTTTATGGAGATCATTAATAACAAAATTAACTCATACAATTCTAAAACCTTTTTTGAATAAGAAGAAATTGCTAGTTAATAGTGGGATAAAAATGAGTTTTTATAATCCCAAAGATTGTTTTTCTATTTCAAAAAATCTTGAAGTGTACGATTCTAATTATCAAAATATATTTTTACCTCCTTTCGATAGGATTTTCCCTTATAAAATTTTATTTTTGATAGATAAATTTGTAAATAAATTACTTGGACAGAAATTAATGAAATTTTTATCTAGTGATCTATCTGTAAAATATTTCTATAAAGAAGACATATAATACATTTTTGCTAATTATTTATAGGATTAAATTTAATTATTTTTTCTATTAAACCAATCAATAGTTTTTATTATTCCTTCTTCTGTTGAGAAAGGTGGTTTAGAGTTCATAAATAGGTAAGAGTCTTTTGGATCAATATGAAAAGAATCAATTAAACTTGATAAGGCTTTCTTTTTTTTTAAAATACTGCAAAATATTCGCATTAAATATATTGGAAAAAAAAAATAATATTGTTTTTTTTCTAAGTTTTTCAGACAATAACATAATTAAATCTGGAGTGGATATAGGATTTAAGTCTGAGATTAAAAAAGTTTTACCTTTAGCATCTGATTTAAAAATGCACATATAAATGAAATATGTAAGGTTGCCTACATAAAGAATTGATCTTAAGTTTTTTATATTTTTGAAAGGTAATGGTATTCCTTTATTTATTAGATTTATTAAGCTTAAAAAATTACCTTTTACAAATTCTCCGTAGACAAGTGTTGGTCGAATTATGACTAGTTCAATATTATTTTTATTTGAAATTAACTTAAGTAAATTTTCTGCTTTATATTTTGATAAAGAATAGAGATCTTTAGGATTAGGTATTGATTCATTATTAAATTTAAGATTTTTTGGAGTCAAATCACCATTCACTTTCGCAGAGCTAATAAAAATAATTCTTTTAACGCCTATTTTTGCTGCTTGCTTAATCATATTTTTAGTAGCTTTAATATTTACTTCGTTAAGCTTTGCTATGTTTGAACTATTTTGATTATCAATACTTGTAATTGAAGCACAATGAATTAATACTTCTATGTTATTAAGGGCTTCATACCAATTTGTTTTTCTCGAAATATTTCCAATAGCAAAAGTATTATTATTTCCTTCTCTAGTTATCCTTCTAGCCTTAATACCTTTTTTAAATAAATATTGGGCTAGATGTTTCCCAATAAAACCATCAGCACCTGTAATAGCAATCATAATATTAATTTATTCACTCAAATTAGAATAAATTTTTAAATGTTGATGAACTACTAAATTTATATCAAAATTTTCTTCAGCAAATATACGTCCCTTCTCTCCCATTTTTTCCATCAAACTTTGATTATTTAAGAGCTTATTTAGAGCAATAGTTAGTGCTTCTTTGTCTCTTTTGGGAATAAGAACACCAGTAATTCCATCTATAATTGCATCTCTACATCCAGGGTGATTAGTTGTAATTATAGGCTTGGCTGATGCTGCTGCTTCTGCCAAAATAAGGGGCAATCCTTCTCCGTAATATGAAGGTAAACAAACCACTGAAGCACTACTAATAATTGAAGCCATTTCTTCAGAGTAACCTACATATTCAATATGATTCTTATTAATTGATTTATAGAACTCATCTTCATTAATACAGTCCTTATTTTCAAAGTCAAGTTTACCTGCGACTAAAAATTTAGCTTTATAGTTTAGGCACTCTGCGGCATAAAGGAATTCTCTTAAACCTTTACTTTTTAAGAGTCTTCCTGCAAACAAAACAACATGTTTATCCTTTTTTATTGATGTCTTTTTGTATTTTGATAAATCTACTCCGGAACCTTTAATTAATACAGCCTTTTTATGATTAAGTGAAGTGTTATTGATAATTGTTTGTTGATCAATTTTATTTTGAAAAATAACAGACAATTTTTTTCTTTTTAGAGCAAATCTATAAAGACTTAATACGATTTGTCTTCTTATGGTCGCATAAATCCCTTTACTAGAGAAAACATAACCAAGACCAGATACCGCTGCTATAACAGAAATAGAAGAATTAAATTTAGCAGCTATGCTTCCAAGTATTACTGGTTGAATAGTGACTAAATGTACTAAATTTGGCTTAATTCGATAATATAAAATAAGAATTGCCAAAAAAGAATTTAATAACAAAAAAGGGTTTGATCCAGATCTTTGAAACGTAATATGATGGACTTTTAAGCCTTTTCCCTTAAGTTTTTTTTCAAAATTAGTTATTGTTGTAGCGATGTGGACTTCATAACCATTCTCAATGGCAGCAAGCGCAATAGGTAATCTATGAGAAATAAAAAACCAATCTACATTAACTATAAATAAAAGTTTTAATTTTTTCATTATTAGATATCTTCAAAATAAGAGGAATTGTTATTAAATAGTTTTTGATAGAACTCTTCGTATTTTTGATTTATTTTTTCAATAGAAAAGAAATTTTTGATTCTTTGCCTTGCTAAAAAACTTTGTTTTTTAATCTCTTGCTGATTCCAGTTTAAACACATTAAGACTTTATTTACTAAATCTTCTGAATTATTAACTTCAGAAATTAAATTATTGTCATTTATTATTTGTTTGCAATCTCCTACATTTGTTGCAATACATGGAACACCGCATGACATCGCTTCGCCAATTGCATTGGGAAATCCCTCTCCATAAGAGGGGGATAAATATAGATCTAAGGCAGAATTTAATTTATGAATATCCTTACGGTTTCCTAACAATCTAAATGATGATCTTAGATTAAATTTATCTATCCAATTTAGAAGAATAATATTATGATTATCAATTCCACTTCCTGCCAGTACAAAATAAACATTCGGATATTTTGATTTTATTTCAGAAGCGATTTTTATAAATCCAAAATGGTTTTTCTGAATATCAAATCTCGCAAAGTATCCAATTAACTTTGAATTCTCTGATATATTAATTTCTTTTCTAAGGACTTTTCTGAATTTTTGATTTGGAGAAAATTTCTGGGTATCAAAACCATTTGGGATAATTTTAAAAATATCTCTTTTATATCCAATATCACTAAATATATTTTTACATTCATGTGAATTGGAAATTATAAATTTGGGTATGAATTTTGATAATAAGCCATTGAAATGGATAATTAAAAATGTATGCACCTTATTTAACTTAAAGCCAATGTATGAACCTCTTATATTCCAAACTATTTTTTTAATACCCATTGCAAAAGCAAATATGCCTCCAAGAAAATCTGCATGATATAACCACGTTTGAACAATATCAGGTTTGGCTTTTTTTATGTATCTATAAAGAGATATTAGACCTGATAATGGTCTTAAAAAAGATATATCGCAATTATTAACCTCTATTCCGATTTTTTCAAAACTTTTATTAAGATGTCCTGCACTACTCAATGAAATTATATTTATCTTGAAAAGATTTTTATTCATTTTTTGCGTTAGTTTAAATAACATCATTTCAGCGCCACCAGTATTTAGCCCAGTAATTATATGAGTTAACCTAATTTTCTTAGATGACATAATTTATAAATAAAGTTTAAAGGAACATATAGAATTAAATTTGGGTAATTAAAAAATATTGGATATTATCATTTGATCTAAATATTTTTTATATTTTAAATTTTCAATTAGACAAAAAATTCTTTGAGATGAAAATATTATTTTTTTAATAATTGAAATAATTCTCATAATAAATACATTATTTTCTTAATTTAAAAAAAAGCTAAAATATTCTTCTCAATATTACATGTAAAATGTTCTATTGAATCATCTTATTTTGTACATTGAAAAATATCCTTGATCTTCGATAATTTTTGAATTAAGAATTATCTCTTTAAGATATTTATTTTGATCTTTGTATTTAAGTAAACCATTAGCTATCCAGAATTTATAACCAGAATTTTGGTTTAAAAGTAATTTGTGCTGTTCTAATAAACTTTTGGTAATAAAAGGATTCTCAGGCTTATATATCCAAGAATCTACAATAGATCTTATGGGTTTCTTTTCAGAGAGAATAAAATGCCATCCCTGTCCACCAATAATCTCCAATCCATCAATATTTTTATCTTTTGTATATTCTATTGTCCTTTGATATGGGACTTCAATAGGGAGGTCATTAAAAACAACTTTTATGTTTTGCATAAGATTTGACGTTTTTAAAGAAATTAAAAAAAATATAGTTGGTAAAAATATTAATTTATTTTTTTCATTATTTATTGAAAATTCTTTAATTAATATCAGTAATGATGGACATAAGAAAATTAGAATATAGTAAATTTTGTCCGATTGAGTAATTATGTAAGATATCAAAGAAATTATTAATATTGCCGAATTAAAGCTTATGAGATCTGAACTCTTAATATTTAAAAAGAAGTTATTTAACTTGATAAAATTTATTTCTCTTATCTTATTTATAAATATGAAAATTAAGTAAGGTACTATTAATGACTGACCTGAGGCTAGTAGTCCGTTTGGTCTAAAAAATAAATGCTGGATTTTACTTAGAAAATTATCACTTATATGAGCGCCGCTATACCATTGATTAAACTCTATGTTATGAATCCAATAATCATTAAAATTAAACCCAAAGAAATTTGAGAAATAGTTAAAAATTAGTATTGGTAATAATATAAATACTAAAGAAAAAAGGAATCTTTTTATGGATTGTTTATGAAAAATTAAATTTCTTATAAAATGAAATAATATAAGCGGGAAAAATACAAAACTATCAACCCTTGTAAAACATGAAAGCCAGAAAAATAAAACTGTAATAGTGAAATTAGCTAAATTCTTTTTAAAAAAAATTATCCTACTTAAGGAAATAATTAAAAGCCCCTGCTGAAAAAAAGCAATAGAGCTACTAGCATCTTGGCCAATTAATAGACAAGTGCTCATTAAAATTAGAAGTATTTTTTCTAAATTTTTTTTTAAAAACTTGTGAATTAAATAAAATAGGGGTATAAAAAATAAAAGAGTCGAGAGGAAAATGGAAATCAAAAATGATAAAAGCTTCAATAGAGCTAAACTCCATTTCAAAAATTGAAAAAATAAGTAAAAAAAACGTGCTTAATTTCAATTTAACATTCGCAGAATATGCACAACCTATACTTTCCCCTTTAAGAAATCTACATCCTGATCCAGAATCAGCAAATAATTGTTATTTTGCAAATATGCATAATATTTTTCCAAATGATAGAGGACAAAATAGGGCATTCTTTATAGGTAGTAAGGTAGCGAAATTAATTTATTCTGAATTGATTAACAGATAAAATATTAGATTTAAATTTAATTTTTTTATAAATATAAATGAAGTTTTTTAAATAAGTTGTAGAGAGTTCAGATTCTTATATTGATCAAGATTTAAAATTAAATTCAGTAAAATTGCCAATTAATTAGATATGTTTGATTCAATTTGGCTTGTTGGGGCAGGTAATATGGCAGTAGATTATTTTAAAGTCTTAAAAGATCTAAATCTTAATCTAAAAGTAATAGGAAGAGGTTCTGAATCAGCAAAAACATTTGAAGAAAAAACTAATCAAGATGTATTTGTAGGAGGGTTAGAAAAGGCTTTAAAAACTTTTAAAGCGCCAGATAACATAATAATTGCTGTAGGGGCTGACCATCTTTTCTCTACTTTAAAATTAGTTCTTAATGTAAAGGAAGTTAATAATATTTTGCTTGAGAAACCTGGAAGTCTTTATAAAGAAGAACTTTTAGAAGCTCAAAAGATTGCAATTTTAAATAATAAAAAAGTGTGGATTGCTTATAATAGAAGGTTTTATTCTTCAGTCATCGAATTGAAGAAACTTGTTGATGAGGAGGGTGGTATAACAAGTATCGATTTTGAATTTACTGAATGGGCTTTTGAAATTAGTGAACTAAAAAAGAATTTTGAGATAAAGGATCGTTGGTTTTTGGCTAATTCTACTCATGTAATTGATTTAGCATTTTATTTAATAGGCCTACCTAGGGAAGAGTCTTTTTGTAGTTATAAAAATGGCAAAATAAATTGGCATCAATCAGGCGCAAGATTTTGCGGTGCAGGAATTTCTCAAAAAGGAATAATCTTTTCTTATCATGCTGATTGGACGTCTCCAGGGAGATGGGGTCTGGAAATAAATACTTCTCAATCGAGATACATTTTAAAACCATTAGAGAAGTTGAAAAGAATTAAATTAGGAAATCTCAATCCAGAAGAAATAGAATTAGAAAATAATTTGGATATTACTTATAAACCAGGTTTGTTTTTGCAATGTAAAGAATTTTTATTAAAAAAAAGTAATACATTATGTTCTCTTGATGATCAAGTAAATTCTTTTAAATTCTTTAATAAAATGTCTGGCTATATCTAAATTTTTTTAATATATAAAATAAAAATAACAACGTTAATTTAGGATAATTAAATTAATTTATTTGTTAATTTGTTTAATCAGCTTTTATATATCTATCGATTTAGGAAGTTATTATTAATTTATAAACTTTAATAGGTAAAGCTTTAAAAATAAATAATAGAGAGAGATATAATGATATAAATCTAAAGTAAAAGCTTATTATTTAATGATTTTAATGTAATTATGACAATTGATATAAAGTCAATATGCTTTTCTGAGTTCAAAAGTGTTAGAGATGCTATGAAAGTTTTGAATTCAAGTGGCTTGCAAATTCTTTTGGCAGTAAACAATCAAAACAAATTAGTTGGGACTTTAACTGATGGGGATATAAGACGTGGATTATTAAAAGGTCTTTCTTTAGAAGAACCAATTAATTCTTTTATGAATAGGAATTTTAGATTTAAATTTGAAAATCAGACACAACAGGAAATAACAAAATATATGCTTGAAAAAAAAATAATGCGAATGCCAGTTTTAAATTCTTCTAAAGAAGTCGTTGATCTTATATTGATTGAGGAAATTGAAAAAGAGCAATATAAAAGTCAGCCAGTATTAATTATGGCTGGGGGGCAAGGCAAAAGACTAAGACCATTCACCGAAAATTGTCCAAAACCAATGCTCAAAATAAAAAATAAACCAATTTTAGAGATTGTTTTAGAGAATTGTATTTCGCATGGATTTCATGAATTTTACATATCAGTAAATTATCTAAAAGAAGAAATTATCAATTATTTTGATGACGGAAAAAAATGGAATATAAAAATCCATTATCTTATAGAAGATAAACCTCTTGGCACTGCAGGAGCGTTATATCTTTTGCAAAAGAAAATTAATCAACCAATGCTTGTTATAAATGGTGATGTTTTAACTAAATTAAATTTAAAGAAATTTCTTGATTTTCATTTTGAGCAGCAAGCAGATGCTTCAATAGCAGTCAGAGAGCAGAAATTACAATTACAATATGGCGTTGTAAAAAATGATGGCTTTAATTTCATAGGGATTGAAGAAAAACCTATTCTTAAAAATTTTATTAATACTGGAATTTATATAATTAACCCCTCAATTATTGATGAGATCATCGAGAATGAATATTTAGACATGCCAAATTTATTAATGAATTCAAAAATAAATGGAAATAAAATTTGTATATATCCTCTACATGAATATTGGATAGACATTGGGATACCTGAGACTTTAAATAAAGCAAATAAAGAAATACATGATGAAAACTTAAATAAATCATGAAACTAAAAAGATTGCTTTATATAGATTTTGAATTAAATTTTGAAATTGTGTAAATTTTTAAAATATCAAGTATTTTATAGTTAAAAAAATGGAAACAGTATTAATTACGGGTGCAGACGGATTCATAGGTTCGCATTTAGTTGAGTATCTATTTAAAAAACGTTATAAAGTCAGAGCATTTTGTCTTTATAACTCAATAGGAAGTTATGGTTGGTTAGATCAAATAGATGAAAAGACAAAAAATGCAATAGATTTTTATTTGGGTGATATTAGGGATGCTAATTCTGTAAGAGAAGCAATGAAAGGTTGTAGTATGGTTTATCATCTAGCTTCTTTAATATCAATACCTTATAGCTATGTGGCCCCATCAAGTTATATTGAAACTAACATAAATGGTACTTTAAATGTTCTTCAAGCAGCTAAAGAATTAGATCTTAAAAAGATAATTCACACCTCAACTTCAGAAACATATGGAACTGCTCAATTTGTTCCAATTACTGAAGATCATCCATTAGTGGGACAATCTCCATATGCTGCTTCAAAAATTGGAGCTGATCAATTGGCACTAAGTTTTTGGAGAAGTTTCGGAATTCCAGTTTCTATTTTAAGACCTTTTAATACTTATGGTCCACGTCAAAGTGCGAGAGCTGTAATTCCAACAATTATTACACAAATAGCTAAAGGGAAAAAAGATATTAAGTTAGGATCTTTAAGCCCTACGAGAGATTTCAACTTTGTTGAAGATACTTGTGCTGCTTTCTTTGAAGTGGGAATATCAAATAATACTGAAGGGAAAGTTATTAATGCAGCTAGTAATTTTGAAATTTCAATAAAGGATACAGCAAATCTTATTGCAGAAGTTATGGGAAAGAAAATAAATCTTATTTCAGAGACAACAAGAATCAGACCTGAATTGTCAGAAGTTAATAGATTATTTGGAGACAATACGTTATTAAAAGAACTAACTTCTTGGCGTCCTAAATTTGCAGGGATTGAGGGATTTAAAAAAGGATTAGAGATTACTGCAAAATGGTTTCAAAATAAAGATAATCTCTCAAAATATAATTCTGATATTTATAAAATTTAGTTTATGGAATTAGATAAGGCAATATTAAAATCTATTACTGAGGTAATTAAAAAGCCATATGAATTAGGGGAAATACCATTACATGAGCCTTTTTTTGAATCTACAAATGCCTTAAAGTATGTATCAGAATGCATTAATAGTGGATTCGTTAGCTCAATTGGTAAATGGGGAAGCCTTTTTGAAGATAAAATATGCGATTTCACAGGTGCTAAGAATGCAATATTAGTTACTAACGGTACTGTTGGTCTAAGACTAGGACTGCACTTGGCGGGCGTAAAAATTGATAACGAAGTTCTCATTCCACCTATAAGTTTTGTTGCTTCGGCAAATGCTGTTTCTCATCTGGGAGCTTGTCCTCATTTTATTGATATAAATGAAGAAAATCTAGGTATGTGTCCAATTGCCTTAGAAAAAAGACTAAACGAGATTGCTGAAATTAAAAATGGTGTCGTTATTAATAAAATTACAAAAAAAGTTATTAAGGCAATTATGCCAGTCCATATTTTTGGAAATCCAGCGGAAATAATAGAAATTAAGAAGGTTTCTAAAAAATGGAATTTGCCAATCGTGGAAGATGCTGCAGAAGCACTAGGTAGCTGGAAAAAAGATGGAGATTCATTTGTTCATTGCGGATTATTTGGAGAAATTGGACTAATAAGTTTTAATGGAAATAAAATTATTACTTGTGGTGGGGGCGGGGTATTAATAACAAATAATCAAAAATTAGCTAATGAGGCAAGACATTTATCAACAACTGCTAAGAAAAAACATAAATATATGTTTGATCACGATCAAATTGGATGGAATGACAGAATGCCTAGTTTAAATGCAGCTCTAGGCCTCTCTCAGATTGAAGAATTAGAAAATAGAATTTCTTTAAAAAAGAAACTATATAAAAAGTATCAAGACGCTTTTTCTGGAATTGAAAATGTGAGATTAATTACATCTAAAAAAGATTCAATTAGTAATAATTGGTTAATTTCTTTAGAAATAATTGCAGATGATTATGAAGCTGAAGAGACATCAAGAAAACTTTTAAATAAAGCTAATGATTTAGGAATACATCTTAGACCTTTGTGGAAACCGCTCAATAAGCTATCGATGTATAAAAATTGTCAAAAAGGTAATTTAAAAAAAGCTGAAGTTGTTAGTAAAAGGATAATAAGTTTACCAAGCAGCCCACAACTAATGCTCTAATGAAAAAAATATTATTAGTTGGTTGCGGAGGTCATGCATTATCAATCTTGGATATCTTTGAGTCCCAAAAAAAATGGCAAATTCTTGGATTTGTAGGAAAAGAGGTTGATACCGGTAAATATATAAATGGTTATCCAGTACTAGGAACTGATAAAGATTTGCCTCTTTTAAGGAAGAAAACTGATTTTGCCTTTGTATGTATTGGTCATATTGGAAAGATTAATAAGCGTTTTGAAATTGTAAAAAAATTGGAAGATTTTGCATTTAAATTTCCATATATTTCATCAAGATATTCGATTGTTAGTCCATTTACAGAAATCGGGAATGGAACAAGCATTGGTCATGGGGCAATTATTAATGCTGGAGCTAAAATTGGCAAACATTGTATTATCAATACTAATGCTGTTGTAGAGCATGAATCTTCTATAGATGACTTTTGCCATATTAGTACCGGAGTATTAATTAATGGAGGAGTTAGAATAGGCAAAGGTACTTTTATTGGTAGCGGATCTATTATCAGAGAAGGAATTTCAATTCCTCCATATTCAATTATTTCTTGTGGTAAAAGAATTATGGGTTGGCCAATTAAGAGGCATCAAGATGAATAAGACTATCATAATTGCAGAGGCAGGTGTTAATCATAATGGAGATGTTGGTCTTGCTAAAAAATTAGTAGATGCTGCTGTTTATGCGGGTGCTGATATCATTAAATTTCAATCTTTTAAAGCTGAAAAAATAACAACAAAAAGTGCAAGAAAAACTCCTTATCAAGAAAAAGCAATTGGGAAAGATCTTAATCAATATGAAATGTTGAAGAAACTTGAATTGAGTAACAAAGATATGCTAAAAATTTACGATTATTGTAAAAAACTGAATATTGAATTTTTATCGACTGCATTTGATTCTGAAAGCTTAGATTTTTTGGGAAATTTAGAATTACTTAGATATAAAATCCCATCAGGTGAGATGACTAACCTACCCTTGATTAGGGAAATTTGTAAATTTAATAAGTCAATAATTATGTCAACTGGAATGGCAACATTGGGGGAAATTGAGATTGCTATTTCTAATATAGAAAATGCAGGTATATCTAAAAATAATTTATATCTACTTCATTGCACTAGTGAATATCCTGCCCCCCTTAATGATGTAAATCTCTCTGCTATGAAAACGTTGTCTAAAGCTTTTAAAGTTAAAGTGGGTTATTCTGATCATACTGAAGGTATCTCAGTAGCAATAGCAGCAGCAGCTTTAGGAGCTGAAATAATTGAAAAGCATTTAACTTTAGATAAAAATATGAAAGGTCCTGATCATAAAGCTAGTTTAGAGCCTGAAGAATTTAGAGAAATGGTATCTCAAATTCGTAATGTTAAATTGGCATTAGGAGATGGTATTAAAAGATTAACATCATCAGAGAAAAAAAATAAAAAGTTGGTAAGAAAATCCATTGTTGCTTTAAGATCAATTAAAAAAGGAGAAATATTAACTGACAAAAATTTAACAACAAAAAGACCAGAGGATGGAATTTCCCCATTAAACTGGGATCAAGTAATTGGTAAAAAGGCAAATAAAAATTTTGATAAAGATGAATTAATAACTTTATAAAATGAAAAGATTAAGTATTTGTGTAATTAGTGGAAGCAGATCAGAATATGGACTTTTAAGACCTCTTCTTCAAAATCTAAATAAAAATGAAAAATTTAATCTTCAATTAATTGTTACCGGATCGCATTTATCTAATGAGTTTGGAATGACTATTAGAGAAATAGAAAATGATGAATTTAAGATAGATAAAAAAATTGAAGTTTTATTGAGTTCAGATACAAAAATTGGGATATCAAAATCAGTTGGTCTTGGATTAATTAGCTTTTCAGAAGCATTAAGTGATCTAGCTCCTGATTTAATAATAATATTAGGAGATAGATATGAAATTTTTTCAGCTGCTATATCAAGCATGATCTTGAATATCCCAATAGCTCATTTACATGGAGGAGAATTAACATTTGGAGCAATTGATGATGCTTTCAGGCACTGCATAACGAAAATATCTAATATTCACTTTGCTTCTAACTCAGAATATTCCAAAAGAATAGTTCAAATGGGTGAAGACCCTAAAAATGTTTTTAATGTTGGTGCTCTTGGAGTCGAAAATATTATGAAACTAAAACGTCTTAATAAAAGGGAATTAGAACAAAAATTGAAATTTAAATTTCTCAAAAAAAATCTTATGATTACATTTCATCCTGAAACTCTAAGTGAAACATCAAATAAAAAACAAATTAAAGAGTTACTTGAGGCTCTATTTGAGTTTAAAAATACTTTAATGATTTTTACTATGCCTAATGCAGATAATGATTCAAGAATAATAATAAAAAGTATTGAAGAATTTGTTTCAAAATCCCCCAACTCTGTGTACTTTAAAAACCTTGGAACTGTTAATTATTTGTCTTGTCTAAAATATGTGGACGGAGTTGTTGGAAATTCATCAAGTGGAATAATTGAGGTACCTTCTTTTAGGGTTGGTACTGTTAACATTGGAAATCGTCAAACTGGCAGAATTAAACCAGAAAGTATTATTGATTGTGAAGCTAACAAAAAACAAATTATTGAGGCTATTAATAAGCTATATGATCCCGATTTTAAAAAATTAACTAAAAATATCTCAAATCCTTATGGCGATGGAGAGACTTCCTCGAAAATTATTGATATATTAAGCAGTCTTGATCTAGATGACTATAAAAGTAAAAGATTTTATGATATAAATTTTTGAATAAAATTTCATAAGTTTTAAATAAAATTAATTTTTACAAATAAAATAAACATCAAATTTTTCTTGATGAAATTTTTTTACACCATTCAAAATTGTTTAAATACCACTCAGTTGTGATAAGAAGACCGTTATCTAAATTAAATTTTGGTTGCCATCCAAGTTCTTTTTTTATAAAACTTGAATCTATTGAATATCTTCTGTCATGACCAGGTCGATCTTTAACTAGATTTATAAAACTTTCATAAGGTTCTTTATAAGGCCTTAGATTGTCAATAATCTTACATATTTTTTTCACTAATTCAAGATTATTTATTTCTCCATTGCCTCCAATACAATAACTTTTGCCTTCCTTTCCTTTCTCTAAAATTTTTAATAGCCCATCTATGTGGTCATCTATGTAAATCCAATCTCTTATATTTAATCCATCACCATACAAAGGAATAGCTTGTTTTTTTATCGCTTTCATAATCGTTAGAGGTATTAGTTTTTCTGGGAATTGCCAAGGGCCATAATTATTAGAACAATTAGTAATCACTACTGGTAAGCCATAAGTATGATGCCAAGCCTTTACTAGATGATCACTGGAGGCCTTAGATGAAGAGTAGGGGGACCTTGGGTCATAGGCTGTTTTCTCCGAGAAAAATCCGTCTTTGCCTAGAGATCCAAAAACTTCATCAGTACTAATATGCAAAAATTTAAAATATTTTTTTCGCTCATTGTCAATCTTATTCCAGTGTAATCTCGTAGCTTCAAGCAAATTATAGGTTCCGAAAATATTGCTTTCTATGAAAACTTTTGGATTTTTTATTGATCTATCAACATGACTTTCTGCAGCGAGATGAATTATAAAATCAGGATCAATTGAAGATATTGCCTCTTTTACTGACTTTTCATCATATAGATCTATCTTGAGAAATTTATATCTTTTTTCTTTTGATGAAATATTTATGCGATTAAGATCACTAGCATAATTAAGTTTATCTAAATTAAAAATGGATAAATTTTTGTTTTCTAAAAGTTTATTAATTAACTGACTGCCAATAAATCCTGCTCCTCCAGTAACCACTATTCGGTAATTCTTTGCTTGATCTTTAAACAAATTCATTAATGATCTGAAGAAATTTAATTCTAGAATATAGGGTTAATTAAGTTCTAATGATTCTTAATAAGTACTCTCCATAGTTACTTTTTTTTAATGAAGAGGCTAAATTTATTAAATTTTCTTTACTAATCCATCCTTTCCTCCATGAAATCTCTTCTGGGCAGCCAATTTTCATGTCTTGCCTATGTTCTACAGATCTAATAAAACTCGAAGCCTCATGTAATGATTCATGTGTTCCAGTATCAAACCATGCCATCCCCCTGCTCAATAATTTCACATTAAGCAAATTATCTTTTAAATATAAATTATTTAAGTCAGTAATTTCCAACTCTCCTCTGCTAGAGGGACTTAGACTCATTACCCTATCAACTACTGTATTGTCGTAAAAGTATAATCCAGTTACGGCATATCGACTTTTAGGATATTTAGGCTTTTCCTCAATCCCAATTACTTTGCCCTCTTTATTGAATTCTATAACTCCATATCTATTAGGATTTTTAACAGGATAACCTAATATATGAGAACCTATTTTTGAACAGTTTATATCCTTTAATTTACTTGAAAACCCGTCTCCATAAAATATGTTATCTCCAAGAATTAAAACACTTGGATCAGTTTTTAGAAAATCTTTCCCAATAACAAATGATTCTGCTAAACCATTTGGAGATTCTTGAATTGAGTAACTGATACTTATACCCCATTGCTGCCCATTGCCCAGCAATGTTTTATAAGTTTCTAAATCTTGTGGACGAGAAATCAGAAGAATATCTCTTATATCTAGCAACATTAATGTACTTATTGGGTAATATATCATTGGCTTATCAAAGACTGGCAAAAGCTGTTTATTAATTGCTTTAGTTAATGGATATAGCCTTGTGCCATTCCCACCAGCAAGAACGATACCTTTTCTTTTCATTTGATTATTATATCTCCGGGTATGAATGTTAATTTTTTATTATTAAGGGAAGTAAATTTTGATATCATTTATAAATAATAATAAATTCAAAAAAATATTATAAAACCTATAGGATTGGATCCATATTTTTAAAATCATGAATTTTCCTGATACAACTAAATGCAAAATCGCTGTAGTTGGATTAGGTTATGTGGGCTTACCACTTGCTATACAGATATCTAAAATTGAAATTTGTTTGAAAACTTCAAAAAAACTCAATAGAGAAATAATAGGTTTTGATATCTCTAAAAGTCGAATAGATGAATTAAAAAGGAAATATGATCGAACTAATGAAATTCTTAAACTTGATTTAAAACTATTAGAAAAAATAAAATTAACAAATAAACCTGAAGATTTGATTCTTGCAGATATTTTTATAGTCACTGTGCCAACACCAATAGATAAGTTTAAAAGTCCAGATTTAAATCCATTAAAAAGTGCGTCAAAAGAAGTTGCTTTGGCATTAAAAGAAAGATCAAAAATTAGTACTAAGCAAAGCGCACCAATAGTTATTTATGAAAGTACTGTTTACCCTGGAGCTACAGAAGAAATTTGCGTGCCAATCATTGAAAAATATTCAAATTTAAAATTTAATGGAAATAAAACAGATAATTCCTTTTTTGTGGGTTACAGTCCTGAAAGGATTAATCCTGGAGATAAAACCCATAAAATTAATGATATTACAAAAGTAACAAGTGGAAGTAGTGGTGAATCAGCTAATTGGATAAATAATTTTTATTTATCTTTTATAAATGCTGGAACTCATTTGGCCCCAAATATAAAAGTAGCAGAATCTGCAAAAGTTATTGAGAATACACAAAGAGATATTAATATTGCATTAGTTAATGAATTTTCTATAATTTTTAAAAAATTGGATGTAGATATTTTTGATGTTCTTGAAGCAGCAAAAACCAAATGGAATTTTTTACCATTCACCCCTGGACTTGTTGGTGGTCATTGTATTGGCGTTGATCCATATTATTTGACTTTTAAAGCTAAAGAAATAGGTTATGAACCTGCGATGGTTTTAGCAGGTAGAAAAATTAATGATGATAGAGCTGAATGGATAGCTTCCCAAATTGTAAATGAAATTGACAAAAGAAGAATCCATACAAAGGGATTGAAAGTGCTTATTTTGGGATTTACTTTTAAACCAAATTGTCCTGATATAAGGAATACTAAAGTTCAAGATTTAAGTGATATCTTATTCAAGAAAGGATTCGATATTACAATAGTGGACCCTTGGATAAATATTGAAGAAGTAAAATCTCTTGAAAAGAAAAAAATAGTTTCTGATTTGCCTCAAAATAAGAAATTTAATGTAGTTATATCTGCAGTTAATCATTATCAGTTTTCAAGCTTGACTTCTAACGATTTTGAAAGATATCTTGAGGAAGATAATGTTTTGTTTGATCTTAATGGTATGATTCCTAGAGATTTAAATCCAATCAGACTCTAGCTAATTATTCAGCTTTATTAGTAAGTTTAGAAAATCGTAATTAAATCATTTAATTTCTTGATTTAAATATAAATGAATTTTTTGAAAAGTTCAAAATTAAAAATTAAATATATCGTTTTCACTACTGAAAAATTTCCCATAGATTCTCCTGGTGGTAGAAGAATTTCGAGTTTATTTGATCAAGGTTTTTTAAATAGTAATTTCTCTGCCTTAATAACGTTTGATAAATATAAAAGTTCTCATATTTATAGATTCCCTTTAAATATTAATTATTTACAAATCTTACATGGTAAAAAATTTATTTTTAAATTTATAAACTTACCCTTTATTTTAATCAAAATTTTTTTTGATTTAATTAATTTATTGACTTTATATAAAATCGAAAAAATCTATGTATATAGTAGGTTGGGTTTATTTACCTGCTTAATTTCAATTCTTAGCAAAATTTATAATGTAGAATTAATAATTGATTGTACTGAATGGTTCGATTTTAAGGAAGTAAAAGGCTTATCAAATAAATTACAAGAATATATTCATAGAAATTTTTCTATGAAATTAGCTGATCATTTTTTTGCTATTGGAATTAATATTTATAAATTGATAAAAAAGAAATATCCAAATAAAAAAGTTACTTTAATTTATCCAAAATCACCTTCATTTATAATTCAAATAATAAATTCTATTGTAAAAAAAAGTACTCCTAATAATCTAAGATTAAAAACTTTACTATATGCTGGTTCTTTTAAAAATAGTGATGAACCTAAATTATTATTAGATAGTTTGATATCTTTATCTAGGGTTAGGGATTTTAGGCTTGTAATAATTTCTAAAATATTAGTTGATAATTTATTGTCTAAGGAATTATTGATAAAAGTAAAAATTCTTCAAAATAATCTTAAAAACAATTTTCTTGTATATGGATATCTCAACAACAAAGACTATTTTAACGTTATTAATTCTTCAGAGGTTTTGTTGCTTCCAAGATCATATTATGGATATGCGAGGTTTAATCAACCTATGAGGTTATATGAATATAGTTTATTTAATAAAATTATAGTTACATCTAATATAGATAATGAATATCAAAAAGTTTCGAATAAAATATACCTTTATGGAGCTAATGAAACAGATTCATTTTTCAATACTATTAAAAAAGTTTTAGATTTATGATTTTTCTTTTTTCATTATTTTCGTTAAACATACTACTATCCTTTTCTAAATTTAAGCAAGCAAAATACTTATTTATTTTATCTTCAGTTTTACATCTATCTTTATATTTAATATCTTCTAAATATGCTCCAGATTATGGCAATATATCTAGACAATTTAATTCTATTGCGAATAGTTCAGAGTTTCTATTCACAAATGATGACTTTATATATTTGAATATAATTAAAATATTAACAAATTTAAAATTCGAGTATATATCTTTACCAATTTTTTCACTTTTGCTATCACTTTATTCCATCTATACTCTTATACAAACTTTTAAGAGATCTGCTGTCATAATACTTTCTTCATTGTTATTTCCATTTTTAACATATTTATCTTTCTGTGCTATGAGACAATCAATTGCAATAAGTTTTTTAATGATATCTATATCAATATTATTTTCAAATAATTTTGTTTCTTTCAAAAGAATCAAAATATTTATTTTTTCATTCTTCGGTTTATATACTCATTTTTCAACATCAATATATATCTTGGCGTTTGCTTTATTTTATTTTTTTGGAGAATACTTATTGAATTGGAAATCTAATATTAGTAAAATTTATCTACGGTTAAAGAAGAGAACAATAATATTATTTACAGGTGCTTTAATACTTTTTTTGATATTAATATTAATTAATTATGACGTGTTGAATAATTATTTAGTTAGGTTTTTATTTTATACTGGGATAACATCGGAATCGAAATATTCACCTTCTAGTACTTTATTATTTGTAATTTTTTCAAATACTTTATCAATATTTACTCTTTTTAAATTTATAAGATTTAATATTTGGAGTTTACTTACAAAATCTGAAAAATCATTTGTTTTGATGAACTTTATCACTTTTTCACAAGTCGCATTTCTTTTTTTTGCTGGAGTGATTGCTATTAGAATTTCCTTTTTCTCTATTTTGGTATCAGCTATATCTTTAGCCATCCTTGAAAAGTACAGACAAGTTAATATTTCCCAACTGCGTTTATATAGTATCTTTATAAATATATATTTCTTTGGGCTCTTATCTACAGCCTCAACATTAGCAACATATAGATCCTTGCTACCACTTTAAAGTATGAATAACATATTTTTTTTAGTAAGAAAAATTTTGTCCCTTCCAAGAGGGCAGAGAAAAATAATTCTTTTAGTTTTGGATGCTTTATTGATATTAATATCTTTATTTTCAAGCTTGAGATTGGCTTCAGATCATGAATTTATTTTAGCTAATACAAACTTTAATTATTTGATAATAATTTGCGTAGGATTAATTGTTTACTCTTTTACAGGTCAATATAGAAGCTTGATATTCTATTTTGGTATATCATCATTGTACTCAATAATTATAAGTAATATTTTATTAGTTTTAATAGTTAGTTTAATTTTTAAATTTTTAAATATTCTATTTTTTACAAAAACTTCTATTTTATTATTCTTTTCTTTTCTTACAATTTTTGTCTTATTGGTAAGATTGATTTTAAGAGATATTTTCAGATTAAGTAATAAATTAAGTTCTTTTAATTTAAAAAAAGCTGTAATTTATGGCGCTGGGGAAACTGGGGCACAGCTAGAAGCTGGCCTTAGATTAGGAGGAAAATATAATATAAAAGCATTTATTGATGACTCTCCAAAACTGTGGGGAAGGTACTTAAATGGGATAAGAATATATTCAACTGATTATTTAAAAAAAAATAATCAAATTGATGAGATCCTTTTAGCCATTCCATCATTAAATAATGAGAAAATAAAACTTATATTTTCAGATTTAGAAAAAATAAAAATACCTATTTTGCAAGTCCCTTCTATTGAAGAGTTAACTGAAGGAAACTCCTCAATTGAAAATTTAAAAAGAATTGATATTAATGACTTATTATCAAGAAATATTGTAAAACCAAAAAGTGAATTACTTTCTAATGCTATAAATGATTTTGTTGTTTGCGTAACAGGTGCTGGGGGATCAATTGGGAGTGAACTTTGCCTTCAAATATTAAAATTAAAGCCAAAGAAATTAATTGTTATTGATAATTCAGAATATAATTTATATGCTTTGAAAGAGAATTTTCTGCAATTTAAAGATATTGAGATTAGGAGCTTTTTAGGAGATATTAAAAATTCTAATTTTCTTAGAAATATTTTTTCTCAGCAAAATGTAGATATAATTTTTCATGCTGCTGCATATAAACATGTTCCTCTTGTGGAAAGTAATCCTATTTCAGGAATTTTAAATAATGTTTTTGCAACAAAAGTTCTTTGCGACATGTCAATATTATTTAAAATTAAAAAATTTATTCTAATCTCTTCTGATAAAGCTGTGAGACCATCTAATGTTATGGGAGCTACAAAAAGACTTGCTGAATTAGTTATTCAAGCATACGCCAAAGACATAGATGATAATCCATCGAATTATTCCTTGCCTACAAAGTTTGCAATGGTTAGATTTGGCAATGTACTTGATTCGTCAGGATCAGTGGTTCCACTATTCAAAAAACAAATAACTGCTGGAGGGCCAGTAACAATAACTGATTCACGTGTTATTAGATATTTTATGACTATTAAAGAAGCCTCTCAATTGGTGATTCAAGCCTCATCTATGACAAAAGGGGGAGATGTTTTTTTATTAGATATGGGCAAACCAGTAAGTATTCTCGAACTTGCCAAGCAACTAATAAAGTTGAGTGGTCTCTCAGTCAAAGATAAAAATAATTCTAAAGGAGATATTGAAATTATCAATATTGGATTAAGGCCTGGAGAAAAACTTTATGAGGAATTATTAATTGATGCAAATGCACTTCCTACTGAACACCCATTGATTTTCAGAGCTGAAGAAAGATTAATATTAAAAGATGAACTATTAAGTGAATTAGAAAAACTCAAAAGTAATATTGATGAAAATAAATCAGTCGCAAAAACTCTTGAAATACTTAATAAACTTGTTCCTGAGTGGTCTAGGGAGATTAAAACTGAGCTTAATTATTAGTTTTATAAAAGTTTTTATACCATTTTATGAACTCATTTATCCCATATTTGATTGTTGTTTTAGGTTTGAATCCTATCCATTCTTGCAGTAAATCTGTATTCGCATAAGTTGCCTTAACATCCCCAGGTTGCATTGGTAAAAAATTTATCTTTGCTTTTTTATTCAAAGAATACTCAAGAGATTTTATATAATCCATCAAAGGCTGAGGATCAGAATTACCGATATTAAATATCTTATAAGGAGCCCAACTTGAAGAAGGATTTGGGTTGTCTTTATCATAATTTCTATTAAATTCGGGTTTTTTATTTAAAAGTAAAAATATGCTTTTTACTATATCGTCTATATAAGTGAAGTCCCTAATCATATCGCCATTATTATAAACATCTATATGTTCGTCATTTAAAATAGATTTTGTAAATTTGAAAAGAGCCATATCTGGTCTTCCCCAAGGACCGTATACCGTAAAGAATCTTAAGCCTGTAGTTTTTAAATCATATAAATGACTATATGTATGGGCTATTAGTTCGTTTGCTTTTTTTGTGGCGGCATATAAACTAATAGGATGATCAACAGTTTGTGATTCTGAAAAAGGAAGTTTAGTATTACCACCATAGACAGAACTGCTACTAGCAAAAATAAGATGATCTATTTTATGAATTTTGCAACATTCAACAATATTAGAAAATCCAATAATGTTTGAATCTAAATAAGCTTTTGGATTCTCTAGAGAGTATCTGACTCCAGCTTGAGCAGCTAAATTAATTACAATATCAGGATTATAATCCGAAAAAATTTTAGATAGCAGTGCGTAATCCTCCAAATTACCTTTGATAAAGATAAAATCTCTTTTAGATTCTTTTGATGTTAATTTTAATTCAGATAATCTTGCATGTTTTAAGCTTGGATCATAGTAATCATTCAAATTATCTAATCCAATTACTGCAAATTCGTTTTTTAGCAAAAAATTAGCGAGATGAAATCCTATAAATCCTGCTATACCTGTGATAAATATTTTCAATTTTTTAATTAAAAAATAAGTTATAAAATGAGTTGATTCCTATGAAAGGTTTAGTAATATCAAAAATTACTTCAGAAGCAACGCTGAACGGACTTTGCCCAATAAATACTATATCTCCTGATTTTAAATAAGGATTTTTATATGAACCTCTTTTGCTATTCCTCCTTATCGAAAAAACCCTTCTGTCTATAGTTCCATCTTGATTAAATCTTATAAATGTTACAGGACCTTTAAGTACTTTTGTACCCCCAGCAATTGTTAAGGAGTCATTTAAAGTGCTGCTTTTTGTTAGAGCATGAGCCCCAGGATTATTAACTCTGCCAGTAATAAATATCTTTATAAATTTTGGATTTAGATTACTTAAAACTGCTGAGGAAAGTTGTTCTGATATAGGAACATCACTTTTAGCGATGGTAATTACATCTCCATCAAAAATCCTAATATTTTTATCAGGATCTCTTCCAGAAATAACATCTAAAAAATTAATATTTGTTTGAATTCTTCCCCCACCTTTGGAAAGACTATTAACTCTCGTTATTTTTACATTAGTTAAGTCGGAATAGAATGTGATACCACCTGCTTTTTTAATCCCATCAAAAACTGTTGGAAAATAGTTAAGCTTTGGTGTTACTTTATTTAATAAAGAATCATTTGCGCTAAAACTATTTTTTTGTGGTAACTGCAAACTATTTAGTCTCTCCTTTCTAAAATAGTTGGGACTGCCAAATTGTCTTTCTGAAGTTAATGGTATGCCAAATTCATCAACAAATTGTTGAGGTTTACCTTGTGAGTCTTTGAACCCTAATACACTAGATGAATCTTTAAGTGTCCCTGCATTAATTTGGCCTAGTAATGTATGGACTCCTGGTGTTTCTACTTCTCCATTAACGATAATTCTTATTGGTCTATAATCATAAATATAAATTTCTGCAGAGGGTTCTTTAATAAATGTTTTATATTCTTCATTTAAAATTTCTACAAGTTCGTTTATTGTTAATCCTGAAACATATACTCTTTTTAAATTTGGCAATATTATAGTTCCATTCCCATCAACAGTGTAAAAATTGTTTAATTCTGAAAGTACTGGGGAAAGTTTAATGTTCAAAATATCGCCTTCACCAATAATATAATCATCTTCAATTTCTTTTTTTAGATATTCTAATGTAGGTCTATTTTTGTATGAATTATCTTCTTCTAGAGCTTCTGATGTAGGTCTATTTTTGTATGAATTATCTTCTTCTAGAGCTTCTGATGTAATTGGTATAGATTGTAAAAAGAGAAGTAAAATTAGCTTTAAAAAGAAGTTATTTCTAACAAGATTTATATTAAGTTTAGTATTTTTTAGAAAAAATTTCTTGCTTACTTTTCTCATCTAATTCTCCCTTATTATTAATAGTCCAGATGGTTTAGAGTTAAATAGATCAATTTTAGTCTTAAATTCTTCAAATGTTTTTATTTTATTCTTCCCACAAAAACAAACTACAATTTGATTTTTATTTTTGAAAGCATTTCTAAAGTTATCAGTAATTAATATATTTTCTTTTGGATAAAAATTTGAAATTCCATTGATAATAAATTTAGTAAATTCTTTTTGCTCTTCACCAACGTAAATTATCGATAAGGGATCATTGTTTTTCATTTTTAATGTTCCTTCAAAAAAAAGTAGAATTTTCTCCAAATCGCTAGAGAGTTTACTAAAAGAAATGGTGCAAACTTTTTCAATTTGCAAAATTTTCTTAATTTTTTCTTCACTGTATAAAAGACTTCGTTTCTTTTCATAAAATAAAGATGCAATAAAGCTGATTAATATACCCAATAAGAACCCATTAATAGCATATAATCTCTTGATAGGTTTAATAGGAAATTCCTCTATAGTTGGATCACTTATAATTTTCCATGGATCTTTATTTCTCTTAATCTCAAGCTTTAATGATCTTAAACTCTCCTCTAGACCACTTAAGGTGGATTCATCTCTTTGTGAGGATCTAACAAGTTCTTTATACTTTAATATTTTTGAATCTTCTCTAAAATTATTTTTTTGCTCTATTTTTTTTTGTAAACTTAAAGCTTCCAAATATGAAATCATTGAATTTTTAAAATCTTTAAGTTTACTGACTTTTAATTCAACAAGAGATCTTAATTGCTCATCATTATTTGTATAGTAAGTTTCTTTAAATTCAATATTCTTTTCTAAAATTTTTATATCTGAAATGCCCTCACTTATGTAATTAAAGGAGTCCATAAATCTTATTTTATTATTTGGAAGAATTGATGAAACTTTGCTTTTTTTATCAATATTTATTCCTTTTATTCTTTTTAATTCATCACTTAAGTTATTAATCTCTGAAGAAAGTTTTCTTTCATTAGATTCAATATTTGTTGTAAGTATGCTTCCTCCTGAGGGGACGACTCGTCCTGAATTTCCTAATGCTGCAGTTGTATTTAAATTTAAATTATTATTTCCTAACATTGAACTTGAACTTGAATTTAAATCTAAATAAATACCATAATCTCTACTAAATTTATCTTCTTGACCTCTGGAGATCTCCAATCTTTTTTTGTAAGTTCCAATTTGGCTTTCAATAAAATCTATACCATTTTTTAATCCTCTTTGTTTTTCTTTAGATGAAAACGATTGGTACTCATTAGATATTTTATCAAGCACTTGAATTATTAATTCTTTATCGGTATCTTCATAGCTTACGTCTAATACATTGGTAAATTTAATCAAATTTACCTTTAAATTTTTTTTTGACCATTTATCAAAACGAATATTATTTCTTTTCTCAGGAAGATTTTTTTTGTAAAATTCAAAAGCAGGTTTTAGAACATAATTACTTTTTAAAATCTCAACTTGTGTATTTACATCAGAATTAGTATTGCCTTGCCCTGATAATCCTGAAATTATATTTGAAACTGAGCTCGAAGATACAAAATTAGTTTCTTCTTTTGATAAAACTATTTGTAAATTTCCTTTCCATACTTTTTGTGTTGTGTAAGCTGAAATAATACTTATAGTTGTACAAAAAACAGTAACTATAAAAAATAAATTTTTATTCCTTAAAAATAATTTATAAAAATCTCTAAGATCAATAAACTCTTCTGAGTCTATTGAAGAACTTGTGCCATTTAAATTTTTTTCATCCACCAAAAAAAAATTTATCGTAAAACTAATAATAACATAATATTCATTAAGAAGTTAATAAATTATGATCATTTAAAAATGTAAAACCTTTAAAAAAATTGTTATTGAATTTCTGAATGTAAAAATTTAAATTATCAATTATAAATATTAAGAAAATAAATTTGTAAAAAAATAAATTTGAAAAAATAAATCTCGCAATAATTTATTCATAAATATTTATTCTCCACAACCTATACTCCAAATGTTTATTCCATATTTTTTAACTTTTTTAGAATCAATAATCGCTCTTGTATCAAAGACCCAAGAGGGCTTTCTCATCTTTGTCGAAACTTCTTCCCAATTAATCAATTTAAATTCATCCCATTCTGTCATAATTACTACGGCATCAACTTCTTCAAAACATTTATTGACAGATTCAAAAAATTCCCAACAACCCTCTTTACAATCTTTGATATATTTCGTTTCTTGAAAATTATCTAGATCTTTTTTTACTTGACTATAGTTTACCCTTGGATCATAAATTTTCAAATTACCTCCCTCAATCATTAATTCCTTACAAATATTTATTGCAGAAGATTCTCTTGTATCATTTGTATTTGCTTTAAAAGAAAATCCAAGAATGGCTATTTTTTTTTCAGTGATTGTACCAAATAGCTTTTGAATTATTAATTTAGAAATTCTTTTTTGATGCCAATTATTTAATATTACGACTTCTTCCCAAAAAGAGGCTACTTCAGGTAATCCAAAATATTCAGATAAATAAACGAGGTTTAGTATATCTTTCTTAAAGCAACTTCCTCCAAATCCAGGTCCAGAAGTTAAAAATTTTGATCCTATTCTATTATCTGAACCAATAGCTCTGGAAACCTCTTTTACATTAGCTCCAGTAACTTCGCAAAGAGCACTAATAGAATTTATTGAACTTATCCTCTGAGCTAAAAATGCATTTGCTGTAAGTTTTGCTAATTCGCTACTCCAAATGTTTGTCTTTATTATTTTTTCCTCTGGGATCCAATTTTTATAAATTTTACTTAAAGATTCGATCGCTTCCTCTTTTTCTCCTCCAATTAATACTCTATCTGGTTCAATTAGATCCTTTATAGCTGATCCCTCAGAAAGAAATTCAGGATTTGATAAAACATCGAATCTAGAGTGCTTATCTTTTGATAAATCTTGGTTATGAAGAATTGATTTAATAACTTCAGCAGTCCTTACTGGAAGAGTGCTTTTTTCTACAACTATCGTATAACCTTCCGCATATTTCGCTACTTGTCTTGCGCAAGCTTCCACCCATTTTAAATCACTAGCTTTACCTGCTCCAATCCCTTTTTTTTTAGTCGGAGTATTAACTGAAATAAAAATCATATCTGCGCTTTTGATCTTTTTTTCAACCATAGTTGAGAAATGGAGATTTCTTCCTCTACATCTTTTTACGATCTCTGCTAATCCAGGTTCATAAATCGGTAATAATTGTAAATCTGTTTCATTCCATCTATCAATTCTCTCTTTGTTCAAATCAACAACCTCAAATTGAACATTAGGACATTTGTCTGCCATTACTGTCATCGTAGGACCTCCTACATATCCAGCCCCAATGCAACATATATTTTTGATTTTATATGTCATAGTTTTATTAATTTATCTCTTTATTTAGAATATTTTATTGATCTATTATAATCCTTGAAAGTCATCATCTTTAATCTGTTATTAAATTTAGCTAATTTAAAAAATTTTTTCTATGAAGAATATCTTGGTAACAGGTGGTGCAGGCTACATTGGAAGCCACACTTGTTTAAGTTTATTAAATAAAAATTATAAAGTTTTTGTTATTGATTCATTCATAAATAGTTCCCAAAAATCTATGGAACGTATTTTGGAAATTAATAAAAATAGCGCTATTAACCATAACAAAAATTTAAGTGTTTTTGAAGGCGATATTACTGATATGAAATTTCTAAAAAAAGTTTTCCTGGAACTTGAAAATCAACAAATAAAAATTGATGGTGTAATACATTTCGCAGGCCTAAAAGCGGTTTCTGAATCAGTTTATAATCCATTGATTTATTGGAATACCAACCTAATTGGAACCTTAAACCTTTTAGAAATAGTTAAAAAAATAAATTGTAAGACATTTGTTTTTAGTAGTAGCGCAACAATATATGCTGATGCTAAAGATAATTCAAGATTAACCGAATCATCTAAAATTAACCCTGTTAACCCATATGGAAATACTAAAGCAAGTATTGAAAGGCTATTAAGAGATGTTTCTCAATCATCAAAAGAAAAATGGAAATTTGCATCTTTAAGATATTTCAATCCTATAGGTGCTCATCCTTCGGGATTGATTGGCGAAAATCCAATTGGGATACCAAATAATTTATTTCCATTAATAATTAATACAGCTTATGGAATTCAAAAGGAATTAAAAATATTTGGTAACAACTACCCTACAAAAGACGGAACAGCTGTAAGAGATTTTATTCATGTGATGGATCTAGCTGATATTCATGTAAAAGTTTTAGAGTTTATGATTAATAGTTCACCCATTAATCTTAATCTAAATATTGGAACAGGCTTGGGTACTTCAGTTTTAGATTTAGTAAAAACTTTTGAGAGGGTAAATAATATTAAGGTGCCTTTTAGTTTCACGGATAGAAGAATTGGTGATAATGGTTACGTTGTTGCAGATAATTCTTTATGTAAATCAAAACTTAAAATTAAATCTTTTCGTAGTATCGAAGATATGTGTCGAGATGGTTGGAAATGGAGAAAACTTAATCCTAATGGATATTTAGAATAATTAGTTTTACTTACGAACGTAATTTTCTTTAAGTTCTTTAATATAAATTTTGATGGTTTTTTTAATACCATCTTTAAGAGTTGTCTTCGGATACCAACCTAATTTATTTGCTTTCGAGATATTTAAAAGTTTCCTTTCAGTTCCATCAGGTTTTGATATGTCCCATTCTATATCACCTTCAAATCCAATTTCCTGAGCAATCAAATTAGAAAGCTCTTTTATGCTGATGTCTTTTCCTGAGCCAATATTTATAATTCCATATGGATTGGTTTTATCATTAATGAGTATTTCATTTTTATTAGATATATTTTCTAAAATGTGGATTGAAGCATCTGCAAGATCGTCAACATATAAAAATTCTCTTTTTGGATTCCCAGATCCCCAGCATGAAACTTTAGGCATATTTTTGACTTTTGCATCGTAAAATCTTTTTATCAATGCTGGTAATACATGGCTATTATGAGGGTTATAGTTATCTCCTGGACCATATAAATTAGTAGGCATTAAACTAATGGCATCAAATCCATATTGCTTCTTTAGTGATGCACATAATTTGATACCTGCAATTTTTGCGATTGCATATGATTCATTTGTTATTTCGAGTGGCCCTGTTAATAGATATTCTTCTTTAATAGGCTGAGGAGATAATTTAGGATAAATACAGCTACTTCCAAGGAATAAAAATCTTTTAACATTATTTTTCCAAGAATTATCTATTACATTAGTCTGTATTTTCAAATTTTCTAAGATAAAATCTGCTGGATACCCAAAATTAGCTGCAATACCACCAACTTTTGCAGCTGCCAAAATAACTACATTAGGCTTATTTCTTTTAAACCAATTTTTTACCGATTCAGAATCTTGTAAATCTAAATCTTTTCTAGTAGGTAATATTAAATTACTATATCCCTTCCTAATTAGTTCTTTGACAATTGAACTTCCAACCATGCCAGTATGACCAGCAACAAAAATTAAATCAGTTTTTTTTATTAAGGACATTTATTTAGATTAATTAATCTTTTAAATTAGGTGGACTTTCTTTGGAGGAATTTATATTGAAACCTTTATTTCTAATTAAGACTTCTTTTTTAGCTATTGATAGATCTTCCAATATCATTTCAGAAACTAATTCTTCTAAACCAATCTTAGCTTTCCATCCTAATTCTTTTGCTGCTTTGGAGGGATTGCCAAGTAGAGTTTCTACCTCACATGGTCGATAATATCTTGGATCAATCTTTATAACTATTTTGCCAGTATCAGTTCTTATACCTACTTCTTTTTCACCTTCGCCCTCCCAAGTGATACCAGATTCATTCTTTTTGCCCCAACCTAATGCTTTTGCTGATAATTCAACAAACTTTCTCACTGACTCTTGTCTTCCTGTCGCAATTACAAAATCAGAAGGAGTTTCTTGTTGGAGCATTCTCCATTGCATTTCTACATAATCTTTTGCATGGCCCCAATCTCTTAAGGCGTCTAGATTACCAAGGTAGATACAATCATCAATTCCTTCATGAATTCTAGAAAGACCTCTCGTGATTTTTCTGGTGACAAATGTTTCACCTCTTCGTGGACTTTCATGATTAAAAAGTATTCCATTGCAGGCAAAAATACCATAAGATTCTCTATAGTTAACTGTAATCCAATATGCATATAATTTAGAAACTGCATAAGGACTTCGAGGGTAAAAAGGAGTTGTCTCTGATTGGGGAATTTCTTGTACTAATCCATACAATTCACTAGTACTTGCTTGATAAATTTTTGTTTTTCTTGCTAAACCTAAAAGTCTTACTGCTTCAAGAATTCTTAAAGTACCGAGTGCGTCACTGTTTGCTGTATATTCGGGTGATTCAAAACTTACCGAGACATGGCTTTGAGCTCCAAGGTTATAAATTTCATCTGGTTTTATTTGTTGTACTAATTTAATAATATTGGTGCTATCAGTTAAATCTCCATAATGCAGAATAAAATTATTATTCAAGTCATGTGGATCTTGATAAAGATGATCAATTCTTTGTGTATTAAAGTTGCTTGAACGCCTTTTTATCCCATGCACCTCATAGCCTTTTTCTAAAAGTAATTCTGCCAAGTAACTTCCATCTTGTCCTGTGATACCAGTGATTAGGGCAACTTTTTTTTCAAGTTTCATGTTTAAATTGAGAAATTAATAGATCTATAGTTACTTGACTTCCTCTTACTAAAAAAGCTCTTTTTTGGAAAGTAATATTTTATGATTTTATAAATTTCAATATTCATATTTATAAAATAATAACTAATTAAATTTATAAATTATTCTACTTTTTATCTGTGATAAATTAAGATTTTCCTTTTAGCTTGTTATATATCTTTTGTTATTCACTATTACATGATTTGATAATATCATAAGATTATAAATATTTTTAATGAGTTTTAATGATGTTGTCATAAGAGGCGGGTTGGGTAATCAGTTATTTTGTTTATTTCATGCTTATAAGATTCTTTTAAATGAAGATAATGTATCCCTTAATCTAGCTAGCTACAATTTGAGTAAAAGAAATGATCGAAATTTCATTTTAGAAAATTTATATCCATCTCTTAAAAGAGAATTTAAGATAAGGAATGGCATAAATGCATTTTTTTTATTTATATACGCTTTACTTATTGAGAAAATATTAATGAGCAATTCTATTGAAAGATTACCAGGAGATAAAACTATCTGTGTAAAATACTGGTCAAATCATTTTTTACATTCGGGTTATTTTCAAAAAGTAACTAATTCAGAATTGGATATCAGAGCCCTTAAATTGCTTCAAAAAAATTTATATCCATATATAAAAAGTAAAAAAAATAACTGTCTAGCAATTCATATTAGAAGAGGAGATTACCTCAATAAAAGACATTCTAATCATGGACTGATTAAAGAAAAAGATATATACAAAGAAGCGAGAAAATTTTTAAGCAAAAAAAAATATTCAGGGATAACAATTTATAGTGATTCCCCAGATAAGATAAATGTAGATATTTTCAGAAATTTGCATAAGAAAATTTTTCTAGACGAGGGTGGCAATGATTTTGAAGTTTTTAAGAGAATGTGTAATCATAGTGGGTTAATTGCTTCAAATAGCAGCTTTTCATTATGGGCTGGAATATTAGGAAGTATAAAAGATTTTTCTATACCTAATTTTTGGATGAAAAATGTAAAGTCAAATGTAATAGGGTTTGATTATCTTCATCGATATGAATGCAAAATATAGGTAAAGTTAATAAGATTACTTTTTTAAATGAAAATAGAATTAATTAATTATTAATGAATTTATTTATAAGATATTTAAATTTCCAATTATGGAACCTATTTCAGAAATGAAAAAAGAAAAAATTATACCCATTATTTTATGCGGTGGCTCTGGCACACGGTTGTGGCCGTTATCAAGAGCTAGTTTCCCAAAGCAATATATTGCATTAAGTTCTAAATGCAAATTTTCTTTACTTCAGGAAACCATTTTAAGAATTTCCGACTTAGAAAATATTGAAAGGCCTATTTTTATATGCAATGAACAACATAGATTCTTGGTGGCTGAGCAAATGAGAGAAATTAATATCGTTCCAAAAGACATTATCCTTGAACCTGATTCAAAGAACACCTGCCCAGCTATTACTTTGGCCGCCTTAAAAGCAAACCAAAAAGAACCTGAATCTATTTTACTTGTTTTATCTTCTGATCATTTAATAGGTGAAAAAGAAAAATTTTTAGAAACTTTAAAAGATTCAATCAAAATAGCTTCAAAAGGTAAATTAGTAACTTTTGGAATAATTCCTTCTTCACCGGAAACAGGTTATGGTTATATAAAAGCAGATCAAGAGTTAATAGATAAGAATATAAAATGCTTCAAAATTAATAAATTCATTGAAAAACCGAATTTAACTAAGGCAAAAAAACTAATAAAGGATAAAAATTGTACTTGGAATAGTGGAATGTTCATATTCAAAACTAAAGAAATAATAAAAGAAATCCAAAATTTTGAACCGGAAATTTTAAAAAATTGTAAAAAGTCTCTTAATGAAGGGTATAAAGATTTGGATTTTCAGAGATTAAATAAAGATAGCTTTGAAAATTGCAAAGCATGCTCATTTGATGTCTCAATAATGGAAAAAACGACTAA
Source organism: Prochlorococcus sp. AG-424-P18 (assembly GCA_003213235.1). Lineage (GTDB taxonomy): Bacteria > Cyanobacteriota > Cyanobacteriia > PCC-6307 > Cyanobiaceae > Prochlorococcus_A. Next base: position 99,525 of record QCNJ01000003.1, read on the forward strand.
GGGCGTGGTTATGCCTCTAAATGTAAATTGGAGCGATATTGGTAGCTGGCATTCACTATGGGAGAACGAGGATAAAGATAAGAATGGTAATTTTTTATCCGGAAATGTATTTGCTTATCATGTTAGAAATTCATATATTAGAAGTGATCATAGACTTATTGTCGCAAATGAGATTGAAAATCTCGTTGTTGTTGAGACCAATGATGCTTTGTTAATTTCTCAAAAAGATAAGACTCAAAATATTAAGAATATAGTAGGTAATCTAATTTCTAATGGATACAGAGAAGCAAAAGAACACAGAAAAATTTATCGACCATGGGGTAATTACACTTCTATAGCTGAAGATAAAAAATGGCAAGTGAAGAGAATTGAAGTTAAGCCAGGAGCTCAATTGTCTATGCAGAAGCATTTTCATCGAGCAGAACATTGGGTAGTAGTTAAAGGGGTTGCAAAAGTAATTTTAGAAAATAAAGAGTCATTACTTGAAGAAAATCAAAGTATTTTTATTCCTTTAGGTTGTAAACATAGATTAAGTAATCCTGGGAAATTAAAACTAGTTTTGATAGAAGTACAAAGTGGAAATTATTTGGGCGAGGATGATATTATTCGTTTTCAAGATGATTATGGAAGAAATTCAGAAATAATTAAGTAATTTAATTTTTCTAAAAATATTAACTAAAATTTTAATTCTCCTAATTACTCTAACTACTAATAACATTCTTTTGCCATGAAATCCAAGAGGCAATGATTTTATATCCTTGAAAGAAACAATAGTTTCAATAGAAAATTTTTTTGCTAATTTGAATGGTGCCCAACTAAATCCTTTTGATTCTAAAAATTCTCTATGAAATACACTGAAAAATCCATCTTCGTGAAAATTTGTAAAATTGAAATTATCTTTTAGTTTATATTTGGAAGGTGCTGCAAGTAATTTTTTACTTCTAAGAGAAAATCCACCATTTCCAATTACAAAAAAAGCGCCTTTTTCATTATTGGAATATTCCTGGTCATTTACTCTTGGTATAAATGGTGCGCCTATATAATCATAATTAAGAAAGTTATTTCTCCATTTATTTTTATCAATTACGTAACCATCCCATTGAACTATTAGTACGTGACTACTATTTATGAAATTGTGAAGTTTATAAATTATAAAGTGACTATAGTCTCTAATTGAATTTATTGGGCTTATTCTTACTAAATCTATTAAGTTTGATTGGTAAGTATTTAGAACTATATTCTTTGAGGTAAATAAAATAGTTTTTCTTGGTTTTAAGGATCTACTACTTTCAGTTAATGCGAAAATTGTTTCCTTTATTTTAATATCACTTATTGCAACTATAAAAATCCCTTTTCTTTTGGTCATATTATTTAATTTTTTTAAAAATTTTCATTATTACTGAAATAATAAATTCGGTTATTAAAAATTTTATTAGCATTAAAAAAGGATAAAAAAGTTGGGGCAATTTTATATTTTTTTCTTTACCCCTAATAACCAAAATACAATTATTTAATATGAAGCTATTTAACCTGAAATCCATAATCTCGATTCTTAATTTATTAAAATTATTCAAGTAAAGTTTAAGTACTTCTTTTGTTTGATATCCTATATTTTCTACCACTAAAGTACCCTCAGGTTTTAATGAACAAATTAATTTATTTATAATTATTTTTTCAGAAAAAAAATTATCATTATTTATTATAACTAAGTCATATTTAAAATTTTTTTTAAAATTTTTTGAGATTACTTTTTCGACCATAAACTCTTCAATTTTGGGTTCATCAAAGAAAAGTTCCCACATTTTTAAGTTTAATTTATTAGTTTGATTAACTTCTAATATATTTGGGGAATTATTTTTTTTAATTAACCGATTACAAAAATCATTATAAAAATATTCAACATATGAATATGGCCATAATCTTTTAGTTCCAAAAGGATTTTCTGTGATGCAAAGTTTATTTTTGTAAATAATATCTACCAGACATCTCTTTAATTTCATTATTGTTAACCAATATGTAATGGTAGAAATCTTGAAAGAAATTTTTTCAAATTTTTTCTCAAACTCTTTGGAAAAAAAGAAAATATAGTTTTTCTTTTGAGACTTTCTTTTGATGTCAGGATGTAGTATTTCGAATATATAGACATAGTTTTTTTTATGGATTCTTCAGCAATAATCTTAGAAATTATTTTACCTTCTTTGTTTTGATAGGACCAATTTTTATAGTAATTTGAAGGCGAAATCCATATTTCTTCTGAATTCCCAAATCTAGCCCAATGTGCAGGTGCAATTATTTTTTTAGGTTTTTCTCCTAGATTTATAGGAAAATATGAAAAACTTGAATTAGATACAATTAAATAATCAGCAAATAAAATATTGAAAAAATCCTCTTGAGAATCACCTTTAATAATTTCTATTTCAGGTAATAATTTTGAAGCGTAATCATAATCATCGGTTATTATCGCAAAAGTTAAATTATTATTATATGATTTCATATTTCTCATGGCATTTAACCAATAGGATTTCGGAAGAATTAATTTTTTGAATCTCTTATATTCTCTTCCCCTTATGTTGAGTAAGCATTTGTTTTTTCTTGCTCTAATTTTTTCTTTATGAATTGATTTAACTTTAATAAATTCATTTATGTCATTATTAAATAAGTATCTTTCAGATTGAAATAAACCTCTTATAGTTGTATTTGTTTCTATTGAAAGAACTTGATTATCGAAATCACTTATTAAAGCATTTAGATGATTATCGTAATATAATTTTTCATTAAAAACATTACTTATAAGAAATTCGTCTTTATAAAGTTTAAAAGTTTTGGTGTTACTGTATGAAATATCTAAAAAATTTTTACCTTTAAATCTTTCGGGGTGTAAAACTTTGTATTCAAATCCTAAAACTTTACTTAAAGATCTTAACGTAACATAGTTCCAAAGTTGATTTCCTAAACCTTGGCCTTCTAAAAACTCTAAATAAATCATTTATATTGTATGTAAAGTTTTTTTATTTTTAGTTTTTATAAATATACTTATAGCATATAAAAGTCCTATTACTTCATAAATTAAATTTGTAATTGCAGCTCCAAATATCCCTTTAAAAAAAATCAGTGGTATGCCTAAAAAGATTGATGATATAAGTATTATTAACTTAATTTTATTTATCTCTATGAACAAGTTGTTAATAACCAAATATTGATTCATTATAGATTCATAGATGATATTTATAAGAAACGAAAATGTTAATACTCTTACTACATTTTTCATTCCAACTATGTTTTCTTTAATAAAGTAATTTATAATTAAATCTAAATTAGAGTTAAGTAGAATAAATATTAAACTCCCCAAAGTAATTATCAGAAAAATAAAATTTATTAATTTTTTATTTGCTATTTCTTTATTCTTATTATAAGATTTTGACATTCTTGGGAAAATTGAATTACTTAAAGGATTAATTATTTGAATTGATATGTTTTTTATTCGATCTGCAATATTATATATTCCTAAACTTTCAATACTATAAAAACTAACAATTAAAAATGGAATAGAGGAATTTGTAATATTGCCAATAATAGATGAATTAAAAAGCATAAAACTATTTTTGATTAGTTTTATTGATCTTTTAATATTTCCTATTTTTATAGACTCTTTATATTTAAATACAATTCTTAAATTCACAAGAATACCAGTTACTATATTAGATATCCCAAAATAAAAAAAGTAAATAGAAACATCACTATCTTTTGTAATAAATTTAAAAACAAATAAAGCAAATATTAACCTATTAAGAAGTTGAAAAAAAGCTGTTTCATATATTTTTTCTTTGCCATTCAAATACCAATATGATTGTAAAAAGTTTCCAAAAAGGATTAATACTGAATAAATAAAAATTAATTTGTTTTGACTAAAAATTAAACCGTAAAAAACTATTAATGTTGAACTTACCATAAATAATATTAACTGCGCTGTTCTTGTATTTACAAATATTTCATTTCGCTTTTCAATTTTCGAATTATTAATTGAAATTTGTTTACATGCATATTGAGGAAAAGACCAGTCAATAAACCAGATAAAGTAATTAACTATTATTTGTGCAAATGTAATTTTCCCCCAGCCATTTATCCCAAAATTATTTATAAGTTTTGGTAAAATAATGATACTCAATAGAAAGTTAAATCCATTTAGTAAAAATAAAGATAAAGTATTTATTGTATATGTTTTATTATTAGATAAAATTTTGGATATGGGCATTATATTTTTTATTTATAAATGCTTGAGTATGAAAAAATATTATTTGATATTTTGTTGATATAATTTTTAAGATTAAAATTTACATTGCTTTTCAATCTTCTTGAATCAAGAGATTTGATTAAAAATGAAAGTTTCACTGGAATAAATCTTAATAAAATTCTTAAAAAATATATTGGTACAAAATATTTTTCAATTGTTTTTTTTGATATTGCTTCTTGAAGAAAACTTAATTCAAATAAAGCATATTTAAAGCCATTTCTTTTAGATAAATAACTACTCCTTTTCATTGCTACTAACGGTCTATCAATATTATGAATAGATAGTCCTTTTTTTAAGCATCTTAACCACAATTCATAATCTTCAAAAAATTTTATATTTTTGTATGAACCAGCATTAATTATATCTTGCTTCCTAAATACTACAGAAGAATGATTTAGTGGATTTCTAATCATGTAAATTTTAAAGATACCTTTAAAATTATTGTTCATTTTTTTAATAGTAAGATCCTCATGGTAGGAACTAAACTCAAAAATATCTGTGCCAACTATAGATATTCTGGGATTATCTTTTAAGTACTTAAATTGGATTTTGAGTCTATCTTGTAAATTTATATCATCACTATCAAATCTTGCAATTAATTGATTTTTACATTTTGGGATGGCAAATTTAAGAGCTAATCCTAAGCCTTGATTTTTTTCAAAATAGTAAATCTTAAAAAAATCATTTTCTCTACTAATAAAATTTAAGAATTTAATTATATCTTTATTCACAATTCCATCAACTATTATTACTATCTCGTCAGGTATATATTCTTGAGTTATTAAGCTATCTATAGACATTATAAATTCGTTAAGATTAGTTTTCTTATAAATAGAACAAATACAGGTTATTGGAAGTTTTTTCCTTTTAATCATGCTTATAAATAATTTTTTTGAGATTAAATCTAATGGTTATTAAAGAATAAAATTTTAATATCATGAAGCTATATAGTAGGAAAATTTTCTCAGATAATTTAAATTTATAATTATATTTATTTAATATAATTCTCCTTTCAAGATTTTTTAAATGACTAATTTTGTTTTCTAAAGATTTAGTGATTGATTTATTATTATTCTGAGAACTTATTAAATTGTAATAACTTTTCGCTATAAAAACTTTTTTTGAAGAAAAACTTTCCAGAATTCTTATATAAAAATCTACATCAACAAGATAGCAAAGATTTATATCATACTTTGTCTTGCATTTTTTATATATAAAAACAGAAGGTGGTCCAAATGTATTTACTTCCAATAGCAGCTTAGGATTATCTACAAATCTTTTTAAAATTTTTTTGGGACAGTTATGTTTTTGATTTAATTCAAAAGTATAATTTTTGAATTGGAATTTTTTATTTTTTTTAATAGGAATAATTATTAAATTTGGTTTTTGATTATCTATGGTTTTTAAAATAAAATTGATAATTTTTTTATCATCTTCCCAATATTCATCATGATGAAGTAACCAATAATATTTCCCTTTCGCAATGGAAATAAGTTTATTCCAGTTTGAAACGCCTCCCATAGATTTCTTATTATGAATGTATTTAAAACTGCCGAATGATTTTAGAAAACAATTTTCTATATCAGAATCTAAAATCTTATTATCAGAATCATCACTTATGATTATTTCAATTTTATCTCTTAAATTCGTTTTGGTACTTTTAAGGCAATTTAAGATTTTATTTATCCCAGATTTATAGTTAAAAGTTGGGATAAGAATAGATAATTGTATTGAACTCATATTTTAAAAATTAATTTAATGAGTTTAATAAAAAACTTTTGGGGATTATTTATAATTCTCAAAAGATTAAATTTTATTTGTAGATAAAAATACTTTAAATTAAAAAATAAATCAGAATTGATTTTTTTTATTATTAAGCCATCATATCTTAGGAGTATTTTTTTTAGCCTTTCATCAATAATTTTACAACTTTCTAAATTTAAACATTTACTTTTATTTTGATTAAAACGATAGAAAATATCCTTCCCATTTATTAGATTCTCTTCAATATTATTTTTTATAATGTCTTTATTAAATTCTTGATGAGCCCAGCTTTCTATCTTTTTAATGATTGATTGCTTATTTCCGATTGAAGTAAAATGGTAACCAGCATTTGATATATTCGATAAATTTTTTGAATTTAATCTTAGTTCGTTAAGTGAATAATTTTTTATTAATTTATAAGGTGAAGCTATAGAACCATACCAATTACTTCCAGAAAAATTATTTAAAAAATATTTAAATTCGTGCTGAACGCATACAACCATATTATCAAATCTGCAATTTTTTTTAATTCTTTTTACCAATTCAAATGAAGGAAATTCATCTAAATCAGAAAGAAGCACAATATCATTATCATTACATTCTTTATATAATAATTTGTGAATACATTCTCTATGATATGTGTCCAAAATATGAGATAAATTATTTTTATCATAAAATGAATGATTCTCAATAAATTTTCTAATTTTATGATTTGTTCTATAATTAGACTTTTTTAAAAAGCTCAATAACTCTGAATAACTATTGTGGAGATCTTCTATTTTATAGTATTTAATTTTGTCGATATATTTTCTATATCTTTTTGAATTTTTTTCAAAATTATATTCTTTTTTAGAACCATTGAAAGTTTGTCCAGCTTCAATAATTAGAAACTTATCAATAACAGGGTTAAGATATTCAAGACGTATTTCTAATAAGTCAAGTTCTTGAAAAAAAAGAAAGCTATCGATTATCATTATTTTTTTGGATTAGAACCTTTCATTGTAATAATTAATTTAACGGTTTTTATAAGAATAAGAATATCTAGCCAGAATGAATGATTCCTTATATAAAAAAGTTCATAACTTAGTTTTATTTTTGAATCTTCTATAGATGCACCATAAGGAAAATTAACTTGGGCCCATCCACTAAGTCCTGGTTTTATTACCTCTCTTAATTCATAGTATGGAATATTCTCTTTTAAAGTGATTTCAATCTCCGGCCTTTCTGGTCTTGGTCCTATTAAGCTCATATCTCCAACTAAAACAGATAATAATTGCGGTAATTCATCAATTCTTGTCCTTCTTAAGACTTGCCCTATTTTTGTTATTCTCTTATCATTTATAGAGGCCCATACAGGACCATGCTCTTCTGAACTCTGCTTCATTGTTCTAAGTTTTGTTAAAGTAAATTTTCTTCCGTTCAGTCCTGTTCTTGTTTGACTATAGAAAATTGGACCTTTGTCTTCATACCATATCAAAAAAGAAAAAACTAATACTATTGGTAATGAAAAAATAATCATAAATATACTTATAGATAGATCTCCAAATCTCTTTAATCTCCACTGAAAATCATCTGAATTAATAAGCCAATTATTTTTATTGCATTCTTCTTTAGTTAAATAATTACTAGGAATTCTATTAAGGTATTTCTCGCACCACTTAAAAGGTGTGTATTTTTCAATTTCTAAATTAGGATTAGATTTATAAAAATTTTCATAAATCTCATTTTGGCTAAATATTAAAAGTGAGATTTTCTCAACATTGTTTGGAATCTTTTTTGAAAATTTAACTATTTTAATATTTTTGAAAATTGAAAATTCTTTTATCAGATTTTTGAAGAATTCTATTTCTTCTTTACTTCCTAAAAGATAAAAAACTTTTATTTTACTGATTATCTTGTAGATATATAATTTGATGAATTGAAAAAAGAAACTAAAAAGTCCCAATAAAACTATGCGGTCTCTACTGAAAGGTAAAAAATTAGGGAAATATATTATTACTAATTTATCCACTATATATATAAAAATTAATGAAAATAAATTGCTTTTAATTAAATTAAAAACTTTCTTTATTAAATAAGCTTCATTTTTGTAATAACTATATTTCCCATTTATATAACTTATTAAACACCATACAATAGCCATTAAAAAAGTAAGAACAATAGATTCATTAATTATTTTTTGAGAAAAATAATTAGTCTTTATAAAAATAAATAGAATAAAATCAAAGCAAAATAATAAAAATAAATTTTTTCTACTTTGCATCCAAATTGGAATTTCAAGTCCAAGATAATCTTTTATTATGTCTTTCATTTATACAATTATAATTTTCATATTTTTGAATTTGGAAAATTCTCAAAACTTCTTAAAAGCTCATTTTTCCAATGAAAATTTTCCAAATTCATAATCTTTTTAGTGTTTTGAGTATCAAGGACAGAATAATTTGGTCTTTGAGTAGTGCTTGGAAATTCACTTGATTTAATTGGTTTTATTTGAGCAGGGTTTCTAATTATTCCATTATTTAACCCTATTTCTTTAATTATTACTGCCAAATCGTACCAACTTGCAACCCCATCATTAGAAAAATGATTTATTTGGGGGAATATCTTATTTTTGAGAGAATATTGATCATTTATTTTAATCATTGACCAAATTGCTTCTGCTAAAGATAGTGTAGTGGTAGGTGAAGAGATCTGGTCACAGACAACTTTAACTTCATCTAGTTCTTCAAGTAATTGGAGAATCTTTGTAGCAAAGTTTTTCCCTTGAGGACCGATTAGCCAACTAGTCCTAAGAATATTTGATTGATTATTATTAGGGAGTAATTGTTTAATATATTCCTCTCCCTTTGCTTTTGAAATGCCATAAGCGTTTATTGGAGAACAAATTTGATCAGTTCTGTAAGGATAGTTTTGTTTCCCATTAAAAACAAAATCTGTGCTTATATGTAGAAGCTTGCCTCCTGATTTAAATAATGCTTTTGCTAAATTTTGCGGACCCAAAGCATTTATTTGAAATGCAATTTCCTTATTTTTCTCAGCTTTCTCCACATTTGTGTATGCCCCAGAATTAATTATCCAGTCAGGAGAAAGATTGAGAATGTAATCATAACATTGTTTGTTATTTGCTAAATCAAATTCCAGTCTAGAGGGTGTAAAAATTTTAATACCCTTAGGAGAACTTTTAATTATTTCTCTTCCTAATTGACCGGTTGAACCAATTAAGAGTACTTTCATTAAAAAACTTCTCCTTTTTTTGTTAAAGATTTTAAGGTTAAACCATTTCTATCCTTCAAAGATATATTTGGTTCAAGGAAATTAGAATTCATTATTGGCCATTGGATTGAAATTTGAGAATCATTCCATAAAATAGTTCTTTCTAAATCTTTATTCCAAAAATTAGTAACTTTGTATTCTAAGATTGCTTCCTCACTTAAAGTCAAAAAACCATGTGCAAAACCTTTTGGAATCCATACTTGATTTTTATCTTTACAACTTAACAATAAACTTGTCCATGAAAAAAAAGTTTTAGAGTTTTTTCTTATATCCACTATCACATCAAAAACTTCTCCCTTTGTAACTCTCACAAGTTTCCCTTGAGCCATAGGATCTAATTGATAGTGTAAACCTCTCAGGGTCCCTTTTTTTGAAAAGGATTGATTATCTTGTACAAATAAAGTATCTGAATTAGTATTAACTTTAAAATCTTTTGCATTCCATGTTTCATAAAAATATCCTCTTTCATCGTAAAAAACTTTTGGTTTTATTTCTAGAGGACCATTAATTATTTTGTTATGGTTATTTCTCAATTGATTTACTTCCATCATTGCTCCTCAAAAGATTTTAGGTTTTTTGTTTGATTTAAAAAACCTCTTAATCCAGCAAGTAATATCCAAAATAGAATACTTATTCTTGCATCAAAATACACTATATCAAAAGAATGAAGTATCAAAAAAATAACTATTGATGCATACCATGCCCTCTCAAAATAATTTTCAAAAATTTTTGATTTATATATTTTTCTAAATGTTTTAAAGAGAAGAATTCCAATAAATGAAAATACTAGTAATGATGTTACTAAACCAAAACTTATTGATAATTCTAAAAATAAATTATGGGCATGACCTTTCCAATCTCCATACTGAGAGAAATAAAGAATAGGAAAAGTTGCTGCCCCCCATCCAAAAAATGGTTTTTGTGCAATCAAATTTAAAGCTTTCCCCCAGATTATAATCCTGGGAAAATTTTCAACTCTAAGAGTAAATTCATTAAAATTAGAAAGAAAATTGTTTGGAATTAAAAAACAAAAAATATTTTTTATATTTTCAGGAGCAATTGGTAGAGTGCAGATAAAGATTGATAAAAAAATTAGGGTAACTAACGGAAAGAACCAAATTATCACACCCTGACCGAACAATAGAGGAATTGATGCTAATGTCCCTAGCAAAGCTCCTCTTGAATTTATGAGGGTTATCGCTGCGATGAATAATACAGAAAAAGCAAAAACAATAATAAGTTTTAATTTTGAACCATTTTTCCTTTTCTCAAATAAATAAGTTAATAAAAAAGGCCAAGTCATTGCTAACCATGCCCCAGCATAATTTGGATTATTAAATAAACCAGTTATGGGTTCATTTAAATTTATCCTTGATCTTTGATACCATACGATTAATCCATTGAATAATTTGTAAGGACCATACCATCCCAGAAAATATTGAGAGAAACAACTAAAGATTACTGGAACTGTTCCTAGGATAAGAGTCTTTGCTATTAAGGATCTTTGATCAGAATTTTGAACAAATTTTTGAGAGCCAAAATATATAAGAAAGTGAGGTATCCAATTCCCAAGTCCAGCCCAATTTAATATTGAGTCCCAATTTGTAATCTCGTTTGAACCTAAATAAGAGGTAATGATACTTTTTGAGATCATAATTAATGCTGCGCCAAATAAAAGATAATTTAATTTGTCTTTTTTAAGATTCTTATAATTTTTCCTCAAGCTAGATATTACTGGAAATAGAATGAGTAAAAATGCTAAAGAAGGAGCAGAAGCAAGAAAAAATATGCCTAATATGAATATTTTAAATTCTAGATCTGTTTTTAAAGAGTGTATGGATCTTAGAAGAATACTTACTTGCATCTGGATGTATATCTAATTACTGATTATTTATAAAATTATTCATTTTAAACTGTTTAAATATAACGCTTCCTGCAGGATTCGAACCTGCGGCCCACTGCTTAGAAGGCAGTTGCTCTATCCAGCTGAGCTAAGGAAGCACATTGAGTATTATATATGGGAGTTATCTACTATACAATAATTATAATTTTTCTACATTATTAATAATCAAGCGGTTAAATCTTTTTTATTAATATTTTTTCTATATTTTTATAGAATAAAGTTAAGATTAAAACTTTATTTTGGCAAAAAGACTCACAGATCAACAAATAGAAGAAATTATAAGAAATTTTATGAATGGACAAACTATTGATGATTTATCTAATAATTTTAGCTGCACAAAATTAACAATATCTAGGAATTTAAAGAAGAATCTGGGAGAGATAGTTTATTATGATTTATTAAAAAAAAATAAATTTTTAAAAGAATCTTCAAAAGACATAGAGAAAAAAAATATTAAAAATTATGAGATAAAAACTTATGGAGATAAATCATTAGATAAAGAAAATAATCCTGAAACTAATCCAAATAATTTAAGTGATAGTTCATTATTTTTTGAAATTGCACCTTTAGATCTTGATATAGATAATGAACCTCAAAAGGACTTGTCATCTATTCCAATTACCGATATATCTTTCCCTAAAGTAGTTTATTTGATTGTAGATAATAAAATTGAATTAATCCCAAAATTCTTAAAAGATTATCCAGAGTGGCAATTCTTACCTAAAGATGACTTAGGCAGAAAAACATTAAAGATATATTTTGACTTAAAAAATGCAAAAAGAGACTGTAATAAAGATCAAAAAGTTATTAAGGTTCCTAACCCTGAAGTATTTAAGATTGTTGCGCCATTATTAATCTCAAGAGGAATTTCGAGATTGGTTAGTTCTGACAAATTAATAGCTCTTTAGCTAATATTCTTTTTAGAGATTTAAGTCTTTAGGTAGTAAATTACTGAATAAAGATCCACTAATAAAACTTAATCCAATAATAAAACTTATTGGTAGTTCAACAGTTTCGTTTATAAGTAAATTAACTTTGGCCTTATATGAACTATTTTGTATCCCAATTATTAATATTAAAAAAAAACATGCATTAAATATTGTATTGGATAATAATTTCTTGAATAGGGGCAAAATCTTGCAAATACCTATTTTTATTTTAATGTAAATCGTAAATTGTGCTTTTTTTTAATTTTTTCTTTTTTGCTAAATATTTGGATGCAGCTGACAAGCTCAATCCAGCATTGATTAATTCTTGTAGTTCTTTTTTTAATAAAACCTTATCATGATTAGTTTTATTTACATGTTCGTTACCTTTTATAACAACTGTTAATTCTCCAAGAAAATCTTTTTTATCAAAAATTTTTATTAAATTATCAACGTTATTGAAAATATGTTCTTCAAATTTTTTTGTCAACTCTCTTGATACATGAATCTCCCTTTCCCCTCCACAAAATTCTTTTAAATCTAAAAGTAGTTGTTTAAAACGATGTGGAGATTCATATAAAATTGTTGTCTTTTTATTTTTGCTTATTTCTTTTAAAGTTTTACTTCTCTCATTTTTTTTTCTTGAAAGAAAACCTTCAAATACAAATTTAGATGATGCCATTCCGCTAGATACTAATGCAGTGATTGCGGCACAAGGACCAGGAATACAAATAATTTCAAATCCGTTGGATTTTACCTCATTAGTAAGATCTTCGCCAGGATCACAAATACTTGGCATCCCAGCATCACTAACTAATGCGATAGATTTTCCGTCTTTTAAATCGTCAATTATTTTTGGTATTTTTTTAAATGAATTGTATTTATTAAAACTTATGAGTTTATTACTTATGCTATATTTACTCATTATTTTTTTTGTTTGTCTTGTGTCTTCGCAAGCGATTAAAGAAACTTTTTCAAGTATGTTTAAAGCTCTTGTAGATATGTCATCTAAGTTTCCAATTGGAGTGCCAACAATATAAAGTACACTACTTTCAGGTTCTTGATTCCTGTGAGAGAATAGTAAATTATTGTTCATTAAATGTCTGAATTACCAGTTGGCGTACATATTAATAATCTTATCGATGATCTGAAAATTTTCAGCTGGGAAGCGGGTAAAATTTTGCTTTATTATTCAAATTTATTAAAAGATTCAAAATACAAGAGGAAAATTCTAAAAAATACAAATCTTAGTGATCCAGTTACACTCGCTGATTTGAAAGTAAACGAGATAATAATAAACAGAATTAATGAAAAATACAAAAAAATTCCATGGGAAATATTAAGCGAGGAAAATGCGAAGATTTCTAAATATAAAATCGATTTAAATACTGATTGGATATGGATACTCGACCCTTTAGATGGAACAAAAGACTTTATACAAGGCACAGAAAATTATGCTTTTCAATTAGCTTTAAATTTCAAAAATACCCCTTATATAGGAATTGTCCTAATTCCTAATAAAGATGAGTTATGGATTTCCTATGGTAATAAAGTTTGGTGTGAGAAACGTAATGGATCAGTTATGAGTCCTAATTTGGGGATTCACAAAAATCTAAGGGAAATGACCCTTGTAACAAGTAAAAATCACAGGAATAAAGCTTTAAATATGCTACTTGAAAAGATTGGTTTTAAGGAAGTAATAGTTATGGGAAGCATAGGTTGTAAGATCGCATCGATTGTTAGAGGAGAGAGTGATATTTATATTTGTATGAGTTTGCCAGATCAAAGCTCCCCAAAAGATTGGGATTTTGCTGCTCCAGAAGCAATCTTAAAAGCTTCTGGAGGAGCAATCACAAATTTAGAAAATGAAAAACTTACCTATAATAAAGAAAATTTTGATCAAGGAGGGATAATAATTGCCTCAAATGATAAGAGAAATCATAAGAGAATATGTCTAGAAATTAAAAAAATAATAAAAGATTATAATCTTTATCCTTCTTTAGATTTAGTTTAACGGAGCTACTGGAGTTGGAGTTGGTTCGGGATAAGCTATGCCTCCATTTTGTGAAACACCTCTCAAGGTAAGATTAATCCGACCTCTGCTATCAATTTCTCTAACTCTAACGGTGACTTCGTCACCTTGTCTTACAACATCTTCAACTCTCTCAACTCTTGCTTCAGACAATTGCGATATGTGAACCATACCTTCTTTCCCTGGCAGAATCTCTACAAATGCTCCTATGGGAATAATTCTAGTCACCATACCTGAGAAAATTTCACCTTCATGTACTTTTCTGGTTAAACCCTCTATAATTTTTTGTGCTTCTTCTGCAGCAGCTCCATCATGGGAAGCAATAGTAACAATACCTCCATCTTCAATGTCTATCTTTGTATTTGTTCTTTCTGTTATACCTTTAATTGTTCTTCCGCCAGGTCCAATTACTGTACCTATAAGTTCGGGATCTATTCTGAAGCTTAGAAGTCTGGGTGCATGAGGCGATAATGTATCTTGAGGTTTATTAATGGCTTCTTGCATTTTTTCCAAGATATGAATACGTGCAGGACGTGCTTTTTTTATCGCATCTGAAATTATAGATACTGGTAATCCAGTTATTTTCATATCCATTTGTAATGCAGTAATTCCTTTTTCAGTACCAGCAACTTTAAAATCCATATCTCCTAGGAAATCTTCAATACCCTGAATGTCTGTGAGAATTCGAACCTCTTTATCTTCTTTAATTAATCCCATAGCAGTACCACTGACTGGTGCTTTTAATGGCACACCAGCATCTAATAATGATAAAGTACTTCCGCAAACTGACCCCATAGAAGTAGAACCATTTGAGCTAAGTACCTCACTTACTACTCTTAGCACATATGGGAATGTCTCTTTCCCGGGGAGAACAGGTATTATTGCCCTTTCCGCTAATGCACCATGGCCTATTTCTCTTCTCCCAGGAGTTCTCATAGGTCTAGTCTCTCCAACTGAGTAAGGTGGGAAATTGTAATGATGTAAGTACGTTTTTTCGGTGCTTGGATTTAGGTCATCCATCTCTTGGGCATCGCTTGGAGTCCCTAATGTTGTTGTAGATAAAACTTGTGTCAGACCTCTTTGAAACAATGCAGATCCATGAACTCTTTTTGGAAGTATTCCAGCAGAAGCAGATATCTTTCTGACTTCATCTAGATTTCGCCCGTCAACTCTTTTGCCATCATTAATAATTTGTGACCTCATTAATTTCTTTGTAAGTTTTTTAAAGTCAGAACTTAATAACTTATCATTTTCTGTCAAGAGAACTTTTAATTCGTTGTCATCTTTCAAAGATTCAATTTTTACTTGAGTCTCAATTTTTATTTTTTCGAGTTCAAGATCTCTCTCATCTTTTGACTGATCAAATTTTTTTAAGACCAACTCAATCCCTTTTGTACAATTTTTCTCTAAATAGTTAGGCAATGTTTTATCTTCTTCGGGGGGCGATGGCTTAATCTGTTTTAGACTTAAATCCTTAAGTAAATCTTCTTGAGATTTAATTAGCTCAGTAACTGCCTCGTAGCCAAAATCAATAGCTTCGATTGTATCTTGTTCTGATAATTGGTTGGCCCCTGCCTCAATCATTACAATCCCGTCAGGTGATCCTGCAACAACGATATCTAAATCTCCTTTTTCTATCTCTCTGTAGCTTGGATTTAAAATGAAATCATCCCCTATGAGTCCAACTCTTACTGCAGCCATTGGCCCATAAAATGGTATTTCTCCAAGTAAAGTCGCTATTGAAGCTCCAGTGACAGCTAAAACATCTGCTGGAACCCTTTCATCTAAAGAAAGGCAAGAGGCTACTATTTGTATTTCGTCTCCCATCCATGAGGGAAAAAGCGGTCTCATTGGCCTATCAATCAATCTTGAAATTAAAGTCGCTCTTTCTGGAGGGCGACCTTCTCTTCTCATAAAACCACCTGGAATCCTGCCAGCAGCATAAAGTTTTTCCTCATAGTCGCATATTAGAGGTAGAAAGTCTGAAGCTTCTTTTTTTGCAGTTCTTGTTGCTGTAACTAACAGTGAGGTGTCACCACACTCAATCATTACTGATCCATTTGCTTGAGGAGCATATAGTCCTGTAGTTAGTCGTATCTCTCGTCCGTCAAACGTGATCGACTTATTTTGTCCTTCCACTTTTTAAATTATAAATCTATACGTAATTTATTCTTACATTTTATAGGGACATATTGAGTAATTTATTTAGATAAGCTATAAAAATTTTTAAAAATGTTCCAAAAATGATTGTTAATTTGTCTAATTATCAATTTTTTTGAAAAAAATATAATAAATTAAAAATTTTATACTACCAACTTGATTTGACTAATCCAGGCAATTCTCCATTGTGAGCTCTTTGTCTTAACTGATTTCTGCAAAGACCGAAGTCTCTATAAACCCCTCTAGGTTTGCCAGTTGCCCAACATCTATTTCTAACTCTATTAGGGGCAGAATTTCTTGGTAGAGCTTGAATTTTTCTATGTATTTCTAACCTTTCCATAGGATCTTTTGCGGCATTGAACTCTTCTAATAAAGATTTCCTTTTGGCAGCATATTTTTTTACAAGTTTTTTGCGTTTGACTTCTCTCGCAATCATGGACTTTTTAGCCATTTATTAAGATTCTTAAGACTAACTTATATAGTAACAGCTTAACTAACTATTTTAAAAATTATTTATTGGTTTAATAATCTTTGTACGATTAAAAGTTGACTGGTATCTCTAATAATAAGAAGCACACTTAAACCAACTAAAAGAAAAAAGCTGGATTGCGTAACAACCATTTGTACTTTAACTGGTACAGGTTTTCCCCTGAATCCTTCAATTAAAGTGAAAACGAGTTGTCCCCCATCCAATAGCGGTAGAGGTAATGAATTGAGAACCGCTAAATTAATAGAAATTAAAGCCGCAAATAATAATATTCCTGTTCCTCCTTGTTGTGATAATTGAGCACCAATTTCAACGATTTTGACTGGCCCACTTAACTGTTGAGCTGTAGAAGAAAAATTTGTGATTAATCCTTTATAACCTTGTATTGTTTTTACCAAAAGTGATGAAAACTCCTTGTTAGTGTATTTAATAAGTTCGTAAAAGTTTTTTGTCTTTTGAGTTTCTTTTCTTATATTTGGCTGTAGTTGAGCTCCTATTGTTCCTTTGCCGTCAATATTTTTTGGTACCAGAATTAAATCTTTAAAAACTCCATCTCTTTCAATTTTTAATGAAATTGGGTTTTCTGATGAATTTTGAATCTCTTTTACCAAAGTGGAGACTGCTAGATCTCCTACACCTAGAGCTCGAGTTTCAATTTCTAATATTTTATCTCCCGCTTGTAAACCAGCTAATGAGGCAGCCTTGTCAGGTTGAGTCGCTAGAACTAAAATACCAGGTTCTGGATCAAATGGAATACCAACATAAGTTACATTTATAATTAAGATTGTATAAGCAAGTATTAAATTAGCGAAAACTCCAGCTGAGATTACAATAACCCTTTGAATTATTGGTCTATTTTTTAAAAGATTTGGATCTTTAGGGTCAATATTATTTATTTCTTCATCTGGGAAGGAAACAAAGCCCCCTAAAGGAAAAGCTCTAAATGAATAAGTAATATCTTTATATTTTTTTTGAATTATTGAGGGCCCAAAGCCAATTGAAAATCCATCAACATAAATTCCTTGTAAAATTGCTGCAAGAAAATGCCCCATCTCATGAAAAAAAATGAGAAATCCAAGAACTGTAATTGAGGTTAGAACATCCATGTTTTTATACTAAGCAGTTTTTAAAAAATCTGATCCATAATATGGAACTAGAGCATCTGGAATCTTAACGCTACCATCCTTCTGTTGGCCATTTTCAATGATCGCAGCCATAGTTCTTCCAACAGCCAGACCACTGCCATTTAAGGTGTGTAAATATGTATTTTTTTTATTAACTTTTGTTCTTATTGATGATCTGCGTGCCTGAAAGTCTAGGCAATTGCTGCAACTTGAAATTTCTCTATAACAATTACTACTTGGTAGCCAGACTTCAAGATCAAAGGTTCTACTAGAAGAAAAGCCTAAGTCTCCAGTACAAATATCTACTAATCTGTAGGGTAGATTGAGTTTTTTTAGAATACTTTCTGCATCAGAAGTAATTTTTTTATGAGCTTCAGTAGATTTGCTTGGATCACAAAACCAATACAGCTCAACTTTGTTAAATTGATGAAGTCTTATTAAACCTCTAGTATCCCTTCCATAACTTCCAGCTTCTCTCCTAAAGCATGGGCTATATGAAACATACTTAATAGGAAGATGAGTGGGATCAATTATCTCATTTTTATGAAAAGCGGTAAGAGGAACTTCTGCAGTTGGAGAAAGCCATAGGTCGTCGTTAGAACATTTAAAACTTTCATTTGAGAATTTAGGTAATTGTCCAGACCCCGTGAGACTCTCTGAATTTACTAAGGCAGGAGGCATTAACTCTAAATAACCATTTTTGATATGCATATCGAGCATAAAATTAATCAATGCTCTCTCTAATCTTGCGCCATTACCAATAAGAGTAATAAAACGACTCTTTGATGTTTTTGTTGATTTTACGGAGTCAAAAATATTAAGGCTTTCACCTATTTCCCAGTGAGATTTAATATTCTCTTTTGTTAAAGGCTCACCCCAAGTTTTTATTTGTACATTATCGTATTCGTCTTTTCCAACAGGTGCATCTTTGCTAGGAAAATTTGGTAAA
>QCNJ01000004.1 GCA_003213235.1 Prochlorococcus sp. AG-424-P18
TTTTAAAAAATTATTTATTTTATAACAAATCTAGTGGTTATTATTGGAATGTACTGAATATCTATTTCTCCCCTAACTCCAGTTATAGTCAAAAAAAAAGAGACTTATGAGGTCTCTTGATTGTTCTTGAATTTTTTTAAGGAACTCCCCGGGCGGGATTCGAACCTGCGACCAATCGATTAACAGTCGATCGCTCTACCGCTGAGCTACCGAGGAATATAAGATGAATTTAGCTCCTTAAAGTGCCTTATGACAAGTAAAAAGATTAATTATATTGAAATTTTGATGGATCTTGCCAATCAGACAAAAAACCATTTTTTAACTCTGCAACAGCATCAGCATAAGTTAATTCTTCATATCTGTGAGTAATCCATAAAGCGGATAAAGGTTTTTTTAAGTCACTTGTAAGATTTTTAATAGTTTTTAAAACTTTTACTTGGCTAGTTTGATCAAGTAATGCCGTAGGTTCATCTAAGAGAATAAAATTTCTATTACTAATAAGAGTGCATGCAATAGTTAAACGTTGTTTTTGCCCCCCGCTTAAGGTGTGAATTGGCCTTTTTTCAAAACCAGTCAATCCCACCTTATCGAGCACATATTCAATTTTTTTTGAAATTTCATATTCACTTATATTTTGATTAATATTAATCAAAAGTTCACTCCTGCAATTTGGCATCAATATTTGATGATCGGGGTTTTGAAATACCATACCAATATTTGCTTTACAATGGACTTCTCCATTTATTGGTTTAATGATCCCATTGATTAACTTTAAAAGAGTACTTTTTCCACTTCCATTTTTACCAACGATCATCCATAATCCAGGTTTTTTTATTGAGAAACTACATTTGAAAATTAAATTCTTTTTTTTTTCATGATATGAAAAAGAAACATCTTCGAAATACAAATGAGGTATTTCATTTTCAAAAGTATCGCTCATAAAAGCCTCTAGTCTATATTTAATGAAAATCCAGGTCTTTTAGCTCCTCCTGCTACTGATGATTTTTCATATATTTGCACAGAAATAATTTCTTGAGCTCTGACAGCAATTAATTTGTCTTGGACTTTATCACACCTTAATTCAATTAAGTTTGAGGATTCTAAAGTTTCATTCATAGAACTTTTTATTTCATCATAAATTCTTTTAACATCCTCAAATTCTTTCTTCTGAATTGAAAGGGGAAAAGGTGAATATCTCAAACTTAGTTCCAGCGAATACATAATCATTACAAAACTAACTTTATAATAATAAATATTTTTCCCTCGGAAAGTTATTATAAATTAAATTTTTTTTTAGAAAATTATATAAAAGATCTTTAAATACAATTATTATTGATATATGAGATTTAATTTTGAAATTTAAATAATCATTTCATGGAAATAGCAAATGATATAACTTCTCTAGTTGGAAATACTCCGTTAGTTAAATTAAATCGAATTAGAAATTATTTTAATTGTTATCCAGAAATAATAGCCAAACTAGAAAGTTTCAATCCATCAGCTTCCGTTAAAGATCGCATTGCTTATTCAATGTTATGTAAAGCTGAAGAAGAGGGATTGATTACACCAGAAGAAACCACATTAATTGAAGCAACAAGTGGCAATACTGGCATTGCATTAGCAATGGTTGCTGCAGCAAAAGGGTATAAATTGATATTAACTATGCCGGATACGATGAGCATTGAAAGAAGGGCAATGTTGAGAGCATACGGAGCTGAATTACAATTAACGCCAGGGCAAGAAGGAATGAAAGGAGCTTTAGCTTTGGCTAATGAGTTGTCTTCAAGCATTGCAAATAGCTATCAATTTAATCAATTTGAAAACTTTGCTAATCCAGATATTCATGAAAGAACAACAGCACAAGAAATATGGGCACAATCTAATAACAATTTAGATGGACTAATTACGGGAGTAGGAACAGGAGGAACAATTACTGGTTGTGCACGTTTTTTGAAAAAAGTTAATCCAAATTGCAAAATTTATGCTGTAGAGCCCAAAAAAAGCGCTGTAATTTCAGGAGAAAAAGCAGGATCTCATTCGATTCAAGGAATTGGAGCAGGTTTCATACCCAAAGTCCTGAATACTAATTTAATTGATGAAATTATAAAAATAGATGATGAAGAAGCATTTCATTATGGGCGTTTATTAGCTCGATTGGAAGGTCTTTTATCAGGCATCAGTAGTGGGGCAGCGTTAGCAGCAACTATAAAAATTGGTAAAAGGAAAGAACTAATTAATAAAAGATTGATAGTAATTCTTCCTAGTTTTGGTGAAAGATATCTATCAACCGCAATGTTTGAATCCAATACCTCAATTCAAGCCAGAAAAGATGGTTATCTTTAATTACTAATTTATCAAGATGGAAAAAAATTTATATGCAGAATTAGGCATCAAACATAATGCAACCAAAAGTGAAATTAAATCCTCATATCGTTCTTTAGTTAAGCAACATCATCCTGATGCAGGCGGCGAAAAAGAACGATTTCTTGCAATACAAAATGCCTGGGAAATCCTAAATGATCCTATAAAGAAAGAACAATATGATAGGAATTTCTTCTCTTCCAGTTCATCATTTGATTCATTAAATGAAAATTGGGAAGAAAAATTTAATTCAAAAAAATATAATTCGTCAATTAAAGACAAAGAAGTTGAAACATGGATTAAAGAAATTTATACTCCGATCAATAGATTAATTAGTCAAATAATTAAACCCTTGAACAAAGAAATAAAAGAACTATCTGCGGATCCATATGATGATCAATTAATGGAAAATTTTTGCAGTTACATAATTCTTTCACAAAAGAAAATAGAAAAAGTTGAAAAAATTTATAACAAAACAATTGTTCCAAAGTCAATTTCAGCATTAGGTCTTGATCTTTATCATTGTTTTTCACAAGTTAAAGATGCACTTTCAGAATTTGATAGATATACACAAGGATACGTGGATAATTACTTATTTGATGGTAAAGAAATGATCAAAGAAGCAAAAAGAATCCAAGAAAAGATGTCTAAAGAGAAAAAAAATAAAAATTTTTAGAAATAAAATTTTATTTATAAATATGTTTATTGAATATATTCTTTTAGTTGATCTAATTTCAACCAAACATCTGGAACAGGTCTGCGCCATCGAATCTGAGCATATTCATCTTTGACGGAAAGAATCTCTCCAGGACCTTCAAAGACATAATTAGGTAAATCATTATCACTAGCTAGAGCCTCAATACTTTTTAAATAACTTTCTTTATCGACAAAAACTAAGCTTCCTTTCTTGAGAGGTTTCTTTGGATTAGAATCTGTCATAATAAAGTCAACAAAGTTGTTTGAAACTTATTATACAAAAACTTATTTGATAAATATTTAAAAAAATTGATAACAGAATAATAATTACAAACGTCTAAAAAATTTAATAGCCTTAATTAATAAATATCTATAAAATATGCGTCTTTTACTACTTGGCTGCACTGGATTTGTTGGGAAAGAATTAGTACCTACACTTCTCAATGAAAATCACGAAATTTATATTGTAAGTAGAAAACCCATCAGTCAATTAAAACTTGATTTGGATTTCAATAAATTTAAATTTTTTCAAATAGATTTGTCAAAAGAAAAAAACTGGAGTAACCAAAATCTTCTAAATACTTTAAGCGAGACAGATGGAATTATTAACTTGATGGGAGAACCTATAGCAGAAAAAAAATGGACTTCTGCACAAAAACAAGAGATTGAAAATAGTCGCATTAACACTACGAAATTTTTGATGAAGACCCTTAAAAATTTCAAAATCAACCCAAAAGTTATTATTAATGGATCAGCAATAGGTTATTACGGAACAAGTTTGTCGAATGAATTCACAGAAAATAGTATTGTAGGAAAAGACTTTTTAGCTAATCTTTGCAAAAAATGGGAGGCGGTAGCTGCTGAAAAACCATTTTTCTCAAGGTTAGTTATTTTTAGAATTGGAATTGTCCTGGAGGCAGATGGAGGAGCATTAGGCAAAATGCTCCCTATATTTAAAATTGGACTAGGTGGACCAATTGGAGATGGTAAGCAGTGGATGAGTTGGATTCACAGAAGTGATTTATGTTCATTAATTACTAAAGCATTAGTTGATAAAAAGTATTCAGGAGTATTTAATGCTGTTGCACCAAATCCAGTATTAATGAAAGACTTTTCTCAGACTTTAGGCAAATGTTTAAATAGACCTAATTTACTTCCAGTGCCTGGAGCGGTTTTAAAAATATTGTTAGGAGATGGAGCAAAAGTTGTACTGGAAGGACAAAAAGTAATAAGCAGTAAACTCAAAAATTATGCTTTTAAGTATCCTCTTCTTGAGAAAGCAATTTACGCCTCCACCAAGAATTAATGCCGTTTACCAAAGCACCAATAATAAGAATCGTTATCAATGGGACTACAAGAGGATTCCAAACTATCTGAATAAAATTTATAAAAATAAATATCCCATTTAATTGCATGATGATTGCAAAAATAAAAAATATTGCAAAAAAAATTACTGTAAATAAATTTATTAATAATAAATTGTCAATAATTTGTTTTAACCTATTTTGATTATTTTCCTTAGTCATTTTTTATAACAATATTCATATCATCCACCATCTTAAAACAAGCTTTGTTTTCACCAAGTCTTTTTTTAGCATTTTCATTACATGAGATCATAAACTTCTTATTTAGCTGTATTAGATATATTACTTTTATGATCAATTTTATTGTCTGATTTATTTGATCATTTTTATCTTTATAATTACTGGCACAAAAAACATATTTTCCAAGCAAACGTCTTTGTGCTTCTGCAAAAGTTTTTGTAAATTGTGGACCTTTACCTTCAATCTGTATAACGGGTTTTCCTAATCCAATCGCTTGCTCTGCTGCTGTTCCTGCCATGCTGATGCAGCATCTACTTTTCAATAATATATTGTCAAAATTATTCCAATATACATTAACTTCTAAAAATTTATATTGGAATTTCAAGAGGTTCTTATCTTCTATTTTTTCAAGGTTTGACCATCCTCTTTTTTGAAATATCTCCTCTATTCTTAAAGAAGATAAAGCATTAACTATTGCAAAATTAAACTGAATTTTTTGAAAATACCTAAAATCTGACAACGCCTCTAATACCTCTAAAATCAAAACAAAATTATCTAAAATCTCAGGAAATCTACTT
Organism: Prochlorococcus sp. AG-424-P18; assembly: GCA_003213235.1. GTDB lineage: Bacteria > Cyanobacteriota > Cyanobacteriia > PCC-6307 > Cyanobiaceae > Prochlorococcus_A. The sequence goes on from QCNJ01000004.1 coordinate 5,180, forward strand.
CCCGGGAATAATCCAATACTAAATTCAGATTTCTTTAATACTTTATTTCTAGAAAAAAACTTATCCATAAATGGATTACCTAAAAAAGACACTTTCTTTTTTAATTGCAAAGTTAAATCATTAGCTGTAAGAGAATCTCTCGTATATATTTTTTTTGCTTTTTGTGAGAGCAGAAAAAATTTAGAAGGCCATGGTAATTGCAACTTACCTTCATAATGACTGGAATAAGCAACTAGATATGTAAAAAAATCTTTCTTACAAACCCATGCAAAAAAAACTGGTACAATATCTCCAACTACAAAAAAATAATCATATTTTTTTTTAATTTTAAAAGTTAAATATAATCTTTTTAAAAGATAAAATACTTCTCCTCCTAATATCTCAGTGAGTCTTCCTTTTAAAGAATTATATCCAATTCCTCCTGTACTAAATTCTTTAGTTTTACCTACAATTTTAATTTTTTCTTTTTCGTAATGGTTTCCTTTACCAACAATTGGCAAAGCATGAACAGAATAACCACTTTTTACGAATTGCTTAGCTATTAGACTCCCAGATAGATCTTCTCCATGCCCATTACTTAATATTAAAATTTTAAACAATTTAAAATTCCAACCATTTTTTTACTTTGGTTAACTCAGGCCAATCTGGACATCTACTTAATCCGTCTTCAACAGATTCTTTCAACTCACTTTTCACATCTGGCATCATCATAGACATTTTTTTTATTAACTCAATATGATCCCTAACACCTTTATTATTTGTAGCCAAAAGAGCTAAAGACAAATTCATTCTTGCTTGTGGGTCTTGCTGATTTAATCGAACAGCTTGCCTAGCAGCTGCCAAAGCTTCTTCATTATTTTTCAAAAGTAATTGAAGCCATGATAAGCAAGTCCAAGCAGCAAAATGATTTGGTATTTGCTGAATGATTTTTTGAAAATCTTGAACGATTGGAATTAAATCTTGCCCAGATTTGTATCTTGATAGAGCTGCATTAAAATCCTCTTCGATAGGATTAATTTCGTTATTCATTATTTATTAGACAGCAAAAGAACTTCCACAACCGCAAGTTTGAGAAGCATTAGGATTTACAAAATTAAAGCCGCCGCCAATTAATTCCTTACTAAAATCTAATTGCATTCCATAAATATATAAAAGACTTTTAGGATCGCAGACTACTTGAAAGCTTTGATTAGCTTTTAATGAATAATCATAAACTTTATCATCGGGATTTATTTCATTAGTTCCTATAAAATCCATCGTATAACTCATACCACTACATCCGCCTGATCTTACTCCTACCCTTAGAGCTTTTTTATCACTTTGGCCATTCAATAAATTTGAAATTTGTTCTATAGCATCATTCGTAATTAAGATCCCTTTACCATCATCAGAATTTTTAATTTCCTGTTTAACTTCTACATTTTCCATAAACAAAGGATTTCTACTATATATAATATAAAAACTTAATCGATAGGATGCATAGATCAAACATTATTGAAACTTGATTTGTTATAATTTTAAGAAAAAGTGAAAATTGCAATAGTTGGTTCAGGATTAGCTGGTCTTACAGCAGCAGTCAATTTAGTTGATGAAGGTCATGAAGTAGAGATTTACGAGAGCAGGTCATTTTGGGGAGGTAAAGTCGGAAGTTGGGAAGATAAGGATGGCAACCACATAGAAATGGGTTTACATGTATTTTTTTACAATTATGCAAATCTTTTTAAATTAATGAAAAAAGTGGGAGCTTTAGATAATTTACTCCCGAAAGATCATACTCATCTATTCATTAATAATGGTGGGAATTTGAAATCGTTAGATTTCAGATTCCCCTTGGGTGCTCCATTTAATGGACTAAAAGCTTTTTTTACCACCGAACAACTTACTTTGGTAGATAAGTTCAGAAATGCCTTAGCTTTAGGCACAAGTCCAATAGTTAGAGGATTGATGGACTATGAAGGCGCAATGAAAATAATTAGAGATCTAGATAAAATTAGTTTTAAAGAATGGTTTTTAAACCATGGTGGAAGTGAAAAAAGCTTAGAAAGAATGTGGGATCCTATCGCATATGCTTTAGGTTTTATTAATTGCAAAGATATTTCAGCAAGATGCATGCTAACTATATTTATGATGTTTGCTTCAAAAACAGAAGCCTCAAAACTTAATCTTTTAAAAGGTTCTCCTCATAAGTGGTTAACTCAACCTATTGTCGACTACATCACAAACAAAGGAGCAAAAATACATCTTAACCATAAGGTAGAAGAAATCATTTATGAAAAAGAATCTTCCTCTTTTTCAGTAAATCAATTAAAAATATCTTCTCCTGAAGGAATTAAGGCAGTGTTTGCAGATAAATTTCTAGCTGCCTGTGATGTTCCTGGAATAAAAAAAATAATTCCAAAAGAATGGTATCAATTTAAAGAATTTGAAGGTTTAAAAAAACTTAGAGCTGTAGCTGTTGCCACAATCCAATTAAGATATGACGGTTGGGTTACAGAATTACAAAAGGATAATACTGGAAACGAACCAATTGGACTAGATAACCTTCTTTATTCTGCTGATGCCTCTTTCAGTTGTTTTGCTGATTTAGCACTAGCAAGTCCAGCAGACTATAGAAAAAAAGATATGGGATCGCTTCTCCAATGTGTTTTAACTCCTGGCGATAGATGGATGGGAAGATCCACAGAAAGAATTACAAAAGAAATAGATAAAGAGGTTCGCCGTCTATTCCCATCCTCAAAAAACCTTAAATTGCTTTGGAGCAACGTGGTACAAATTCCACAATCACTCTACAGAGAATCTCCCGGAATGGAACCTTTCAGACCCGATCAAAAAACATCTATATCTAATTTCTTCATGGCTGGTAGTTATACAAAACAAGATTATATAGATTCTATGGAGGGAGCTACAATGAGTGGTCATTTAGCTGCTGCCGCAATTTTAGAGAAGAAAGCCGAATTAGCAAAAAATCTTGCAGTAAGTTAATTCATGGGTACTTGGCTAAAACATGACGTGATAACGGTCGTTAATGCGCCTCTTGAAAATGTATGGGATACATGGAGCGATTTAGACTCAATGTCACTTTGGATGAGCTGGATTGAATCTGTAAAAACAGTTGACGAAAAAACTAATACGTTACCAGATTTAACAGAATGGACTTTAGCTGCAAATGGCTTTAGGTTTAAATGGAAAGCTCAAATTACAGAAAGGGTTGAAAAAAGCAAACTTAAATGGAAATCAATAGGAGGTTTACCAACTGAGGGATCAGTAGTTTTCGAAAGTAAAAGTGATCAAATCACAACGGTCAATTTAGCCATAACTTATGAACTTCCAAAAATGATTGCTCGGTTTATGGAAGAAAATATTTTAGGCAAAATGGTTACAAACGAATTACAGGCCAATATTGATAGGTTCAAAGATTTAGTTGAAAAGAACTATACAAAAAATTTTTCTAACTAAAAATATTAATTGCTAAATCTAGTAGTCCTTCAAAAGTATATTTTTGTGCCTGACTATCAACTCTTCCAAAAATCTTGTTACATATTTTTGTTGTCTGAGGTCCAATAGTTAATAACTTAATTTGATCAAAATATTCTAACCATTGTTTGCCAAGTTTTTTTTCAAGTAAAAAAGCAGTATTTACTACGGTTTTACCGCTTGAGAAAATAATTGCATCGACTTTTCGATTAGAAATAATATCAATTGTTTCTTGCGGAATTGAGTCAGGACATCTAGTTTCATATGCAGCAACCTCAAATACACGAGAACCAGACTTTCTAAATTGATCTGCAATTAAATCCCTACCACCTGTTTGAACTCTTGGTACAAAAACTCGAAGTCCATAACCAGATACTGGGAAATTATCAATTAAACTTTCAGCAACAAATTCTGGAGGTATGAAATCAGCCTTAATACCAAAATCATCAAGAGTTTTTGAGGTTTTTTCTCCGACTACGGCGATTTTTGTTTTTTTAGAACATTCTTTTAATGAACTATTAAAGAATCTAAGTCTTTTATCCACAAATTTTATCCCATTACTACTGGAAAAAATAATCCAATGAAAATCATTTATTTGATTTAATGCTTCGTCAAGAGGATTTAAATCATCAGGATCACCAATACTTATTGCAGGCAAATCAAATACATTAGCGCCCTTGCTTGTGAAAATCTTTTTTATATCCAATATCCCTTCTTTTGATCGAGTAATAATTATATTTCTTTGATCAAGGGGTAGATCAACTTTTGGCATCCTTGTCCTCAACATTATTATTTTGATTTTTATTTTTTAATTCATCGAGAAGTTTCAAGACTGATAATCCTTTATCAAGAACAACATCGTCTTTAAAAATTATCTCTGGAACTCTTCTCATCTCAATTCTTTTTCCTAAACTATGCCTTATAGAGCTTTTAGCAGTATTCAAGTTTTCCACAATCTCTTTCCTTACTTTCTCTTCAGCAGTTGAAGTTATGTAAATTTTACAGTGTTGCAAATCACCTGATAAATCAATCTTAGAAATATTGACAAAATGATCTCTAATAAGATCATTCTCCAAATCATTCTGCAAAATAAGGGTTATTTCTTTCTTCAAAAGAGAAGAAACTTTTGCAAGACGGTAATTATTTGGCATTATGGTTGTAAATTTATTGGGCTTGTCATCGCTTGCAAGACAAAATAAACAGTTATGAAAGCACTTAAGATAGAAGATATCAAACCTACTATTGTGAGTGGATTTGATCTATTCTTGAATAAAGGTTCAAGCAAAGCAACAAGTCCCCCAACAATGATAGATATCAAATACTTTGGATATCTCGCAACATTAGAGAAAAATTCGCCCATCAGCTCCACAAATAGATTACTTTTTTAGCTAAGTTTTAACAAACATTAAACAGCATGATTACATTATATCAATTTAGGCATAGTGCTTTTTGTTTAAAAACAAGAATGGCTCTTCATGCAAAAAAACTACAATATCGAGTTGAAGAAGTAACACCTGGAATAGGCCAATTTGAAATCTTTAAATTGTCAGGTCAAAAACAAGTACCTGTAATAGTCGATAGTAATGATCAAGTTATTAATGACTCTTCAACTATTTGCGCATATTTAGATAAAAAAAATGAAAACAATCCACTCTTTCCTGAGGATCCAATATTATTTGCACAATGCAAACTAATTGAAGACTGGGCAGATACTACAATGGCTACAACTTGTAGAAAAGCTTTAATAAAATCTGCAATAGAAAATCCACAGCTAAGAACTGCATTACTTCCAGATGAAATACCTTCTTCAGTTAAAAGTATTGTTGATAAATTACCTTTTAAAAATCTCAGTAAAATTTCTAATGTAGTTTTGTCTTCTAAAGATAATTTAGAACTCCAAAAATTACTGGAAGCTTTATCAAAATCCTTGATCAACAAAAAATATTTAGTTGGAGATAGTTTATCAATTGCAGATATTTCAATTGCTGCTCAATTATCCCTTCTTAAATTTCCAAAGTCTGCAGGACCAATTCTTTCAGGAGAGGGAAGCCAAGAATACATAAACAACCCTTATTTAGAAAATCTTTTCATTTGGAGGAACAACTTAGAAGAATATCTTTTTAGTGCTAACTCTCAATAAATTCAAACTTCAAATTATATTTATTTGTTTTTATAGCACGAATAGAAGGATCACCAACTTTTGAACCATAAGAAGCAACATATTGCACTCCACAAATTGATGGTTTGATTGAATTATCAACTTCCAATGTTTCTTCGGAACATTTTTGAAATTTACTAATGGTCTCTACCTGATTAATCCTTGAAGCACCTGGTTTATGTGCTGTTTGTATAACTAGCTCATCTGCGAAAAAAATATCATCATCTTGAATTTGATTTCTCCCTGTAATTCTTGAATCGATATAAAAATCATCTTTTAAATAAGTAATTTGACTATTAATAGATTGAGGATCATTTACGACCTTGATTAAGGTTTCACCAAATATTGCTTTTCCAATGGATTCAGAATTTTTTGCACGATTACCAACAATTAAATCTGAATCATTCTTAAAGAAATTTACTTTATAAATAACTGGCTCTTCTGAATCATTAACTATATCTTGAGAAGTAACAAGCCAATTCCCCTCGAACCATTTTGGATAAATTAAATCCTTGGAAGTATCGGATAATTTAAAATTTGGCAAATATAATTCTGGCCATTGATTTACACGATTTTCCAAAAACTCTCGTACGTTAGAATCTACAAGAGCAAAAGAACTTTCTAAAAAAATTCCTTGAAAAATCAAGCAAAGAATTAATCCAAGAAGAATTTTCATTATGTCAAATCCACTAATAAGAGCATCAGATCATTATGTATTATTAGAGCCAGATTCAAAAGAAAAAATTGTATCAAAGCAAGAAGCAATTTTATGGTTAAAAAATTGGCTTAGTAAGACAGAAACACAAACAATATATCAAAATATAGAGGATCCTGATCAGGAATTTTTTGAAGAATTATTGGAAAGCACTTATGAATTAGAAATAAAATTAGGATACGTTATCAAATGGTTTGCAGTAAGGATTGAACCAGATTAACTAATTAATTCTTTATGAATTACATTAATTATTTTCATAGCAACTTCTTCAATATTTTCTTGTCTTACTTTAACTCTTAAATCTGCTTGAGAATACAAATTTTCTCTAGATTGAAAAATGCTCATATATTGATCATTTAGATTCTTTCCCTGAAGAAGTGGCCTATTTTTAATTTCATTTTTCAATCTTTCAATTGCTATATCTTTGTCGAGATCTATCCAAACAATTATTCCCTGTCTTAAGATTCCCCAGTTTTCGGATTTAGTAACTATTCCTCCCCCAGTTGAAATTACTAATGAAGGAATTTTGATAGTTTCTTTAAGGCAATTTGCTTCTAATTCACGGAAATTATCTTCTCCTTCATCATTAAAAATTTGATTGATAGATTTTTTTGTAAACTTCTCTATTAAAGAATCTAAATCAATGTATTTATACTTCAATAATTCAGCCAGCTTCAAACCAGTTTGTGACTTGCCAGAACCCATCATTCCTATTAAAAATATGCTTCTGCCCTTGATCGTATGAACTGTTTTTTCGATAATAGATTGTTCCATAAAGACAAAAGCGCATTTAAAACCTTAAGATAGTATTATCGCAGAAAGTTATGACTTCTACACAATCCAAACCATTACATGGAAAAGGACGTGAATGCGTCATAACTCGACGTGCCTGCTTTAGTTCTAGTCACCGTTATTGGCTTCCTGAAAAAAGCCCAGAAGAAAATTTAGCTCTTTTTGGAAAGTGCAGTATTGCACCGGGACATGGCCATAATTATGAACTTATTGTTTCAATGAGTGGAGAACTAGACTCTGATGGAATGGTACTTAATCTTTCTGATGTAAAACATTCTATTAAAGATAAGGTTACTGGACAATTAGATTTTCGTTTTTTAAATGATGTATGGCCTGAATTTAATGTTGATAATCAAGAGGGTATACTTCCCACAACTGAAGCATTAGTGAAAGTCATTTGGAATCGTCTTAAGGATGATTTACCTCTTACAAGTCTAAGACTTTATGAAAACCCAAATTTATGGGCAGATTATTTTGGAAAAAACATGGAAGCATTTTTAACAGTACAAACTCATTTTGCAGCAGCTCATAGACTTGCAAAAGAAGAGATATCCTTTGATGAAAATAAAAAAATCTATGGGAAATGTGCCAGAGTTAATGGACATGGTCATAACTATCTTGTCGATATAACTGTTAAAGGAGACATTGATAAAAGAACAGGAATGGTTTGCGACTTATCTGCCCTCCAAGAGATAATTAACGATTTGGTTGTTGAACAACTTGATCATACTTTTCTTAATAAAGACATCGAATTTTTCCATAATTGTGTTCCAACTGCTGAAAATATAGCTTTATATATTTCTGATATTCTTAAAAAACCAATACATCAACTTGGTGCAACATTACACAAAATAAGACTCCAAGAGAGCCCAAACAATGCTGCAGAAATTTATGTTGATCAAAAGTTAACCAATTCATTGAAGTTGAAATTTGAAAATAGTTTAGTAACGCAAACTTGAGTATCCCAAGCGTAATAATTGTTATAGCATCAAGTCTTGATGGGAGAATTGCATTCCCTAGAGGTGGAGAATCGCATCTTGGAAGCGATGAAGATAAAAAAATATTAAACCAAAACTTATCAATGGTTGACGCTACCATTTTTGGTTTAGGTACTTTAATAGCTCATCAATCAACTTACCTAGTTAAAAATCTCAATGATAATGACGTAGTAAATATATCAAAAAATCAACCAATTTCTATAGTTGCTTCAAATAGCAAAAAATTTAATAGTAATTGGAAATACTTTCGTCAACCAATTAGAAGATGGCTAATAAGCTCAAGTAAAGTTGATAATTGGTCGAATAATGAATTTGAGAAAGAACTATTTTTCGAAGATTCATGGGGAAAAACTTTAATTTCACTCAAAAAACAAGGGATAAACACTTTAGCTCTTCTAGGAGGGGCAAAACTTATTAATTCATTTATAAAAGAGGATCTAATAACAGATATAAAAATTACAATAATTCCACGAATTATTGGAGGTAGATATACATGGATACCTCCAGAAAAAACAAATGCGATTTTAAATCTCGAAAGACTATGGGAAATAAAATCAATTAAAAATTTAATGAATAATGAAATCTATATTCATTACAAAAAAATTTAAAATAGATTCAATAATAAATGAACCAACCAATACATAAAGTTGAAGTCAAATTATCAATTAAGGAAATCTCCAAGGAGATATGGAATGAATTAGCAAATGAAATTAATAATCCATTTTATGAATGGACTTGGATTAAAAACCTTGAGATATCAAAAAGTGTTTCAAGAGAAACTGGTTGGCAGCCACTATATTTTGTTGCTTTTAAAAATGAAGAGATATTAGGAATTGCCCCACTTTTTTTAAAAAATCATAGCTATGGAGAATTCATTTTTGACCAATCATTTGCAAGATTGGCTGAAGAGCTAAATTTAAATTATTACCCTAAATTAATTGGAATGAGTCCTTATAGTCCTGTAAATGGATATCAATTTCTTTATAAAAAAAATAAAGACAAGAAAGAAATTACAAATTTACTTATAAACCACATCGAAAGCTTTGCGATTACAAATAAAATTCTAAGTTGTAATTTTTTATATATTAATGAAAGCTGGGGTAACCATCTTAAATCTTTGGGATACCATGAATGGATAAATTCCAGCAGTGAATGGAGGAGTAATGGAGAAAAAACATTTAATGATTTTCTTTCTAGATTTAACTCTAATCAGAGAAAAAATATAAAAAAAGAGAGGAAATCAATTACTAAACAAGATATTAAAGTAGAAATTTTTAATGAAGATGATATCAACCAAGAAATCCTCAACAAAATGCATAATTTTTATGAACAGCATTGTTCGAGGTGGGGAGTTTGGGGAAGTAAATATCTAACATCTACATTTTTCAAAACACTGGTTGATAATAAAAAAAATCTTTTACTTTTTAGTGCATCAAAACATGATTCAAATGAAATTTTTGCTATGTCGATGTGCGTTAAAAATCAAAACAACTTATGGGGTAGATATTGGGGTAGTCAAGAAGAAATATCTAATTTACATTTTGAATTATGCTACTACCAGCCAATTGAATGGGCAATAAAAAATAGTATCCATTTGTTTGATCCTGGAGCGGGTGGTAAACATAAAAGACGGAGAGGTTTTTTTGCAAAAAGCACCATTAGCTTGCATAAGTGGTTTGACAAAAATATGGAAAATATAATAAGTCCTTGGCTAAATGAAGTGAATAAACAAACCGAGATGGGAATTGATTTTGAAAATAAATCTATACCCTTTAAATAAAAAAATTATTCAGCTTTACCAAATATTATATTAGTAATATAGTGTGAAATTAAATTCCCAAAATGGATTCAAGTCAAAGTTTAGATGAAAAAATAAAGATTGATAATAGTCTATCCAACCGATATATAGACTTAGATCCAAACGGTTATTTCATTATAAAAGTAGATTTAGAAGAAAAAAAAATAATTTTAGAACATTTTCTAAATAATATTAATGATGACGGATATGCGCTTGACCCAGAAACAAATGAACCAATTAAATGCGACTCTCAAAATAAAAGAGTTTGTAATGAAGTTTTTGAAGGAATTAGTGCGAAACAACTTGGAATATTAATAACTGAAGAAAGAAATGACTTAATAACAAGATTCGATCATGCTTTATATTTAGGCCGGGAACTACAAAAAGCAGAAGAATGTTTATACAAAAAATTACCATATATCCAAGATTAAGAAATTAAACGAAAAAATCCAATTTTTTCATCTGATGTTAAATTAAATAAAAATAAAAAAATTAATGAACATCATTTTCTATTTTGCATTTATTGGTTTTGGTTTTGGAGCTGCTTTCGCATTAGATAAGCTATTAAGAGCAGTTAAATTAATTTAAAAAACTACAAAATTTTAATAGTCTCTCCATATAAATCATATTTATCAGTATCACAATATAAATGTAGAAGGTGCAATGCTTTTTAAGATTTAAATTATAAATTTACTAAACGGATTTAGAGCAAAACAATAATTATTAGTTTTTTTATTTCGCGGTATGTATTAATAAATCAAAAGTTTTTAGTTAGCTAGTAGTGGGAGTAGTAAGCGTTTCATTAATTACATCTAGGCTTGTTTTTCCAAACAGCAGAATTGCAATTAATATTTCCTATCTTTCCCTTCTTCTCATTGGTAGTTTTTTTCATGAAATCAATTATCGGGGGATTGTCATAAGGATTCAAACCTTTATCTCTTCCCCATGTATCTTGAGGTCCTTGGCTATTAGGTAAACGATAGTTGGGTATTGGTTGAGCTATCTGCCTTTTCCATCTAAAAAAAGCCTTCATGAAATCTTGTTGAGCATTTCTATTTATGAAAATAAATAAAGCTTGTCTGAGTTGTCCAGATTTACTTTCATACGTTATGTAGTTGTAGTAATCTCGATGACTTATTCCACTGCCTTCAGCATCGTATCTGTAAGATTTAAATTGTGAAAGTTCAATACCTCCGTAACCCTCTACCCACATTGCGGTCCCTTGAAAACGAACTCTACATCTATTCTTCAAGGATCTACATGCAGCATCGTGATAACTTTTTGGTCCATCATCAAACATTTCAATAGGAAAATCAGCATCTCCAAAATCGGCAAAAATTGGATTTATTGAACAAAAAATACCTATTAAAAAAAATTTGAAGAATTTTAATCTCATTATTTATTTACCATAAAAACATTCAAATCCTCTTCTTTCATTTGATCTATAGAGTCTTTCACTACTAACATATAATGCTCCAGCCTCTTCACATTGCTGCATATTTTCCATTGGAATAGTAGTCATTGATGGTGTATATAAGGCTCCATCTCTAACTAAGAGATAAACATTTCCCGCATGACTAGCTGTAGGTAAAGCAAGAGCAGCTAATAATGGTATTAAAAATCTTTTTCTCATAAAAAAAGGAGCTAATTGCCCCTTATTGTAGATCGACTGTCAATATTTAATTTTTATAAGCAAAAGTATTTTGGAGTATCTTGAAAAACTGCAATCTTTAGGCTGGGAAGAATTATATTTGATTAGATTTAATTATTAAAAGACGTAAGCGTTTCATTTAAAACTCTCCAGTTAATTGAAAACTATTAGGATCAAAAATAGTGACATCCGCACGGATGTATATTATCGATCCTATAAAGTTATCTAATCTGCTTACGGATCGCTGTTGTTGATTGTAAATAAGCCAGTTATAGCTTTATTTCTAAAATGTATCCAGGCTAAATTATATTATTTCGCCGTATAAATCATATTCATCCGAAAAAGAAATATTTGCTTCAACAAATTTACCAATATAATTTTTCAAATCAATTTTCTCGCTAACAGATAAAATTACAGTACCGTCAATTTCTGGCGCGAAATTGTAGGACCGACCAATTAATTCGTTATTATCTGATATTTGTTCTACCAAAATCTTCATTTTTGAACCAACATATGTCTGATTTTTTTCTTTAGAGATATTTTGTTGAACTGAAATAACGTTATCTTTTCTTGCCTCTGCAACCTCTGGAGATACTTTATTTGGCAAATGAAAAGCTGCAGTTCCTTCCTCAGAAGAAAAAATAAAAACTCCAACATGATCAAATTTGTGCCTATCCAAAAATCCGAGAAGATGTTCAAAATGTTCTTTTTTTTCTCCAGGGAAACCAACAATGAGACTAGTTCTTAGTACAGCAGATGGAATTTCTTCTCTAATTTTCTCCAAAATTGATTCATTCAAAGAAGCTTGCCAAGGTCTATTCATACTCTTCAACACATCTGGATGACTATGCTGAAGTGGTAAATCAAAGTAAGGCACTATATTCTTTGAATCTTTGAAAGCTCTGATAACTTCATCAGTTAAACCTGTTGGATAAGCATAATGTATCCTTATCCAAGGAATTGAAACTTTAGAAAGCTCATTCAAAAGTTTGGCTAATGATGGTTTTCCATAGATATCCTGACCATAATTAGTTGTTATTTGACTAATTAATATGATTTCTTGAATACCCTTTTTTGCAAGACTTTTGGCTTCTGAAACTATAGATTTTATTGTTCTACTTCTTTGAGGTCCTCTCAACTTAGGAATAATACAAAAAGCGCAATTATAGTTACAGCCTTCAGCAATCCGAAGATAAGCAACAAATTTGTTTTTATCTACAAAACGAGGCATTTCCTCATCTGCAATAAATTCAGGAATTTTTGAAACTTCATTAACGATTTCCCCTTTTTCTACTCTGTCTAAAACCTTGGCTATCTTTTGATAATCTCCTGTTCCAACCAAACCTTTTATTTCAGGGATTTCTTTTATAAGCTCATCTTTAAAATGCTGAGCCATGCAGCCTGCAACTATTACTTCCTTTCCTTGATTTGTATATTCTAGAATTTTTCTAATAGATTCTTCTCTAGCTGTTTCAATAAAACTGCAAGTATTTACAACAACAACATTTGCATCATTTATATTACTGTCAACTTCATAACCCTCTTTATCTAATAAGCCTTGCATATGTTCAGTATCAACAAGATTTTTCTCACAACCAACATGACTGAATGCAATTTTAGATAGTTTTTTTTCTTTTACATTGAGACTATTTTGCTTCACAACTTGAAAAATAAGAATTAAAAGATTTAAACAGCATTTCGTATATAACTCTCATGCCAAGATAATATTAGGATAGATAATGTAAATATCAAACTTTGATTTTGTATGGCGCTTAAGACTTTAAACAAAAGGAATAAAAAAGATTTGAAATGGCCAAAAATCATAATCGCAATTCTCAGCACTATAGGCATTGTAGACACAGGGTCGATTACTTTAAAAAACTGGGGATTATTTACTTCGCTTTCATGCCCAGGGATACAAAATGGTTGTGAAACAGTTTTAAATAGTCCTTGGGGTACTTTATTTGAAAATAATCAAGTTAATATACCTCTCTCATTAGCTGGATTCATAACATATTTATCAATATTAATTATCACAATAATACTCTCGCTTAATTTAATTTCCCCAAAAGAAAAACTAAATAAGTTTTTATGGTGGTTAGTATTTCTAATTTCTTGTGCGTCATCAACATTTAGCTTTTTATTGATAAATATAATGTTTTTTAAGATTCAAGCATATTGCTTTTTTTGTATACTTTCAGCAATTTTATCGTTTTCTATCTTTATAATTTCTATGATTGGAGCAAAGTTCGAAAGTAGAGAACCTATGATTTTTAGAGGTTTTATTGTAGCCATTAGTGTACTGCTGGGGGGACTAATTTGGTCAACAAACGTTGACCCCTCTAATGCTATTGATGTTGCAAACCCCACTGAAAATGTATCTCCAATAATTACCACTTCAAGCTCTCCCCAGAAGGTAAAGTTTGCAAAATTTTTAAGTGAAAGCAATATTGTTATGTATAGTGCATACTGGTGCCCGCATTGCCACGATCAAAAACAATTATTTGGTAAGGAAGCAGTTAAAGAATTAAAAGTTGTTGAATGTGCTAAAGATGGTAAAGATAATGAGTATGAGCTATGCCAAACGAAAGGAATCAGCGGATTTCCTTCTTGGGAAATAAATGGAGAAATTATTAGTGGTACCCGTGACTTAAATGAATTAGCAACAAAAACCAACTATCAGGGAGATCTTAATTTTTAATAAATCTTTTTTGAATATTTTGATCTAATTGTTGTCTAGTATGGCATTCCCAATTTTTATCTTTTACAGGGAAATCATCTCTATAATGCCCTCCTCTACTTTCTTCTCTATATAGACAAGCTTTTAATAAGGTTAAAGTTGTTATTTGTCTATTCTTTAAATCAAGTAAAAGATTTAATGCCCTCCTATTGGGTTCACTAAGTTTAATTTTTTGATCAAATTTTATTTTTTCAAGACTATTTAGTAAATCATTTTTATGTAATTTATTTATTTCATTTTGAATGTAATTTAAAAATTTACTCATATTAACCTTATTTCGAGATACACCTAAATTTAACCAACATAGTTTTCTTAGTTCATCAATTTTTTCAGCAATTACAGAAAGTTGATCTTCTTTAGGATCTTCAATATCAAACTCATGTAATGATCTATCAAATTTTTCAAATTTAGAAAGGTCATTCAAAACAATTGAAGACATTTTTCTTGCAAAAACAAGACACTCCATCAGTGAATTACTTGCCAGCCTATTAGCACCATGCACACCTGTAGAAGCAACTTCTCCAACGGCATATAATCCTTTTCTTGTTGTAGATGCATTTAGATCAGTTTTAACACCTCCCATCCAATAATGAGCTGCAGGAGCTACGGGAATAACCTCATTTAAAGGGTTAACGCCATAATCCTGACATCGACTTAAGATCGTAGGGAAACGCTCTACAATTTTTTCTGGGTCAATATACCGAAGATCTAAGCCAACATGGTCTACATTATTATCATGCATATTTTTCATAATTGCTCTACTTACCTGATCTCTAGTAGCTAGATCACGATTTTCGAGATTTTTAACTGGACTTTCACCATTTTTATCAACTAAAATTGCTCCTTCCCCTCTAAGTGCCTCAGATATTAAGAAGCAAGGTGCACCATAAAATTTTAAAGCGGTTGGATGAAATTGCACGAACTCTAAATCCTCGATAGCAGCTCCTGCTTTCCATGCAAGAGCAATGCCTTCACCAGAGGATTGAGCAGGATTTGTTGTATTTGTAAATAAGTGCCCGCCCCCACCTGTAGCCAAAACAACAGCTCTAGATTTAATCCAATATAAATTTGCTCCATCAAGAACCTGTACACCTCTACATTCTTTATTTTCAATGATAAGTTCAGTTACTCTTACGCCCCTGCAGTGAAGAATATTTTTTTGATTCTCAATATGATCTTCTAGAACTTCAACTAATGCTCGTCCAGTACGATCTTTTACATGTAAGACTCTTCTTCGTGAATGGGCTGCTTCCAAGGTAGTAGCTAGTTGATCAGAACTTTGATCAAAAATCATCCCTAAATTCTGCAACCTTTCTACACAGCCTGGAGCTTCTTTAACTAGCATTTCTACAGCTTGAAAATCACATAGTCCATCACCTGCTTTTAAAGTATCCTCAGCATGAAGATCAAATGAATCATCTTGTCTCACAACAGATGCAATTCCTCCTTGAGCCCATCTGCTGGAAGATATCTTACTAGTATTTCTATTTAAAAGAAGCACTTTTAAATTTGAGGGTAATTCAAGACAAGTCATAAGACCAGCAGCTCCAGCACCTATAACGATTACGTCCCAATTATTTAATGGAATTGGTTCTTGCGAAAATGGAGGCCTTAACATTAGACCAATCCACTAAAAGTTGGTTGCAGAATTGCTAAAACAATAAAAATACCATCAACAATTAATGTCGTTTGAATTACGTAACCAGAAACTAAGAGTGCTTTACCACTAGAAGTATTAATTGTGGCAGAATCTAAAATTTCTTTTGCAATAAACCAAAGAATAAGAGCAACAAAAACGATAATAGATAATGATTTTATTTGGATAAGACTCTCAGAGGTTTTTTGAAGAATCATAGGTGCAGTTTCAGAATCTGCTGTAATAACCTGTTTCCACTGATCCATTATTCCGATTAAAAAAATTGTAATGTCAGTAACTGCAGTTCCAAATAAAGAAGAGATATAAAAACTTGAACCTATTTTCCAATTAGTACCAAGTCCAATTAAAGCTAATGGGAGAACTACTGCTTCAACAGGTATGTGTAGGATAGGAAATGGGCTTAACCATCCCCAGAACAAACATCCACCAAGCCAACTGCCTGATACACCAAGTAATAATGAACTGACAATAAACCACTTATTTGATCCCTTATGATTTAAAATAAATACTCCTAAGAGAATAACAAAAGTAAAACAAAGAGCACTTATTGGTTCTAATCTTACCCAAGGGGCTTGAACAAAAATAGGCAAAATTACAAAAAAAGAGGACCATAATCTTAAAGATGATGGATTTGATAAAAAGCTTTTTTCATATGAATCAACTTTCTTATGCAATTCATAGTTCAATTTATCTTTCACTTCTAAATTTTTTGTAATTAATTCTTTCAATGAATAAAGTTTTCAAGGTTATTTTAATTAATCTAAATCGTGTTTTTAAAAACTGCGAATGCCATATTTTAATAAATTAAAGGCCCTTAATTTCACACTTATATTTCGTATTTTAAAAGTATTTAATACACTTTGAGTCATATATAAGTTTAGAATAAATATAAAGAAGAATATTTTGCATTGAATTGTGTGGAAAGAAATTGATTACAAAGAAAATTCCAATGATCTTTTGGTTCCTAATATTACTTATAAAATAAATCCTGCAGAAATTGAAAGTATTGAGGCTAATTCTATTGCTCAAGAAATAGGATTTGAATCAGGTGATTCAATTATTAGTATTAATGGGAAAAAGCCAAGAGATTTAATTGATTATCAAATTCTTATTAGTGAAGAAATTTTAGACATATCAGTTTTAGATAAAAATAATGAAATTCATAATATAAGTATTGAAAAAGATCAAGACGATAATTTAGGTATTAATTTTAAAGATGCATTATTTGATTCAATAAAGCAATGCAATAATAGATGTCCATTTTGTTTTATTGATCAACAACCAAGTGGAAAAAGAAAAAGCCTCTACATAAAAGATGATGATTATAGATTAAGTTTCCTGTATGGCTCTTATCTAACTCTTACAAATTTAAAAAAAGAAGACTGGGAAAGAATTGCCATGCAGAAACTATCCCCACTTTTTATTTCCGTTCACGCTACTGATCCCACTACAAGAGAAAAATTATTAAAAAATAAAAAAGCCGGAGTGATCCTTGATCAAATTTCTTGGTTTGAAAAAAACTCTATTCAAATACATGCTCAAATTGTTGTTTGTCCAGATATAAATGATGGGGATCTTCTTGAAAAATCAATTTTGGAACTCGCTCGGTTTTACAAAAAATCTTCTCAAACAGTGCTCTCAGTTGCAATAGTTCCTGTAGGACTTACAAAATTTAGACCTGAAAATGATGGATTAAAATCAATAAGCCCAAGATACGCTACAAAAACGATTAAACAGGTAGAGAAAATTCAAGCCTCTCTACAAAATACTCTTGGAACTCGCTTTTGTTGGCTAGCAGACGAATGGTATTTAATAGCTGGTATAAATTTACCTAGTTATAAAACCTACGAAAATATGCCACAAGAATCTAATGGAGTAGGGTCAATTAGAAACTTTCTAAAGATATTAAGTGAGAAATCTACTAACCTGCCGAAAAAAATAAAACAGCCAAAAAAAGTCAGTTGGATTGTTGGTAAATTAGTTTATGAAGCGCTAATTCCTACAGTTAAGAAATTAAACTTAATTGATGGTTTGAAGATCAACTTATATGGTTTACCAAGTATTTATTGGGGTCAAGATCAAGTTGTTACAGGTCTTCTTACTGGAGAAGATCTAATTTATGGGTTGAAAAATAAGGATTTAGGAGAAGCTATTTACATACCATCAATTATGTTAAAACATAATACTGATTTATTTTTAGATGATAAAAATATTGAAGAAGTTGAAAATCAATTAAATACAAAAATTCACGTTCTTGATGATTCAAATGATATTATTAATACTTTGATTAGTTAATCAAATATCCTTGATACTATAAAACATGCTTAGAAGAGTAATAAATTCATTCTTATTCTTGCCCCTTGCTCTAAGTATCAACTCTATTAATGTGCTATCGAGCGAAACAAAAAATTATATTGAGAATATTTTAGAAGAAAAATCAAATATTACTTTTGTTGATTATCAAGAAATAGAAAAAATTATCTTAAATAATCAAGAATTAAAATCCTTACAAAACCTAGTATCATCTGCAAGATTTAATCTTTCGAGTCAAATTTCTCAAAGATACCCATCCTTAGATTTTCAAGCGATTGGGTTACCAAAATATGTTGCAGGTAAAAATTACAGCAGTAATTCACAGACTTTAAAAACATCACAATTTACGGCTAATCCATCTATAAATATTAGATGGGATTTAATTGACCCACTTAGGGGATCCGAAATTAAAATTGCAAAAGAAAATTACAAAATTGCAAAAAATAATTATGAAATCAAGAAAAAAGATTTAATCCAAGAAGCAAGAATGAGGTATCACAAATACCAAAAGTCATATCAAGATATCAAAAATAAAAAATTTACACTTGATTTATCAATTACAAGTTTAGATAATGCTCAAACAAAGTTAGAAGCTGGGATTGGTACAAAATTTGAAGTTCTTGAAGCAGAAGCGCAATTTTCTCGAGATAAACAATCTCTCAATGAAAAAAAAATAGAACATGAAATTAATAAAATTTCCCTTAAAGAGATACTTAATATTAAGGAAGATTTTGAAGTTAATAAAGAGCAAAATCTAATAGGGTTTTGGAATCATAGATTGAATAAAAATATTAATGAAGGTTTGGATAAAAATCTTTCCTTAAAAAACCTTATACTTCAAAAATCAATCAAAAATAGCCAAGCAAATAGTTTTTTAGCTCAAAATAAGCCAAATATCTATATCAGCAATACATTAACAAGTACATTTTCCAAGGGTGAATCTTTAACAACTAATATCGACTCTGAAAAAACTGGATCTAATTACACAAACACCATAAGTCTAAATTTTGCATGGAGTATTTTTGATGGCGGGCAAAAAAAGAACTCTTACAAATCAAAAATAAAAGATGCAGAGGCTGAAAAATTTGCTTATGAAAATCTAAAAAATGTTTTGACCACAAGTATTAGTAAAGCCTACTTAAATCTTAAATTAAATGAAGAAAAAATAATCTCTTCTCTTAAAGAAATTGAATCTAGTAAAGAATCTGTAAGGCTTTCTAGATTGAGATACGATGTTGGCATATCAACTCTAAAAGATGTTCTTATTAGGCAAAGTGAACTAAGTAGTGCGAAATCAAAAAATATTAATGCAATATATAGTTACAATTTAAATTTAGATGAATTAGAAAGATTAACTTTCCTTGATATAAGCAAAAATTGTTTGGGTAGTATTAATACTAAAATTAAAAGTACAGAATCTATTTGCAATATACAAAGATGAATCCACCAAATTTAACTAATAAGCAACTAAGTGAATTAGATTCTTTATTTGAATTAGTAAGTCAACGTCAAAAAAAAGATTTTGGAAATATTAACGCCAGCAATAAAGCAGATGGATCATTATTAACAAGTTGTGATTTATGGAGTGACAAGACAATTGTAGATGGCTTAGCTTCAATAGCTCCAGGTGAGGGCGTCCTTAGTGAAGAAGGCCAAAAATTAATTCCAAACTCAAAAGCCTATTGGGTAGTCGATCCACTCGATGGGACAACAAATTTTGCGGCAGGTATTCCCTATTGGTCTATATCAGTGGCAAGATTCGTTGATCGTAAACCGCAATCTTCTTTTTTAATAATTCCTACATTGAAAAAAAAGTTTGTAGCCATAAAAGGTAAAGGGGTTTGGCTAAATAACAATAAGATAGATCCTAGCCAAAATAATCATCAAAGTGAATGCATTTCTTTGTGTAGTAGATCAATAAAAATTTTACAAAAAAAACCAAATTCAGTTTTTCCTGGCAAAATCAGACTCTTGGGAGTATCGAGTTTAAATCTTATAAGTGTAGCGATGGGACAAACTTTCGGAGCAATAGAATCAACCCCTAAGATATGGGATATTGCAGCAGCCTGGCTGCTATTAGAAGAACTCAATTGTTCTATAAAGTGGTTAGATACAGATCCTTTAAATTTATCTTCAGGAGAAGACTTGAGCGATGTTAATTTTCCATTAATTGCTTGTAAATCTTTAGAAAAAATTGAGATTTTAAAACCATGGGGCAATTTATTATTGGAATAATAGTTGAATGATAAATCAAAAATTGCTTGAAAAATTTCTTAATCATATACAATAAAACATAAGTAAATAAATAAAATATTTGAAGAAAATTAATATGCAGCGAAGTTCAACATGGATACTCAAAAGTTTATGGGGAGCTTGTGAGCGATGGAGCAAATCTGATTGCGTTGATCTAAGCGCGGCATTTGCGTACTACACACTTCAATCATTTTTTCCTATTCTTCTAATTTCTCTTTCAATAGCCTCGTGGTTTCTAGGAAAACAAGAAGGACTAGATCAACAAATAATTGCTATTGCTGCTCAAATTTTACCCCCCTCAGTAGTTGAGTTAGTTGAGACAACATTATTTAATTTGATAGATCAAGGTTTTGGGGCAGGTATTCTAGGGGCTATGTTTTTGCTTTTTACAGCAGGAAATGCATATCTATCTCTTCAAAGAGGTTCGGATAGGCTTTGGGAAGACGAAATCCCTTCTAAAAAAGTAAATGCTGCTTGGAGAGTACAAGCTTCGAGGTTTCTAAGAAATAGAGTTGAAGCCTTTTTAATAGTCTTCTTTATTGGTTTTTTAATGGTACTTGATCAGATTAGTGCAAATCTTAGGATGATCCCGAGTAACGTTTTAGAAAATATTTCAAAATCAAATAATCTTATTTCTAATTTTTTATTAAAGTTACCGCTATTACAAGTTGGTCAGTTCGCAATACCACTAATCGGATTTTCTTTAATGGCACTTTTATTACAAGCCCTCTTACCCAGTCGAAAAGTTCCTTTAAAACCACTTTTACCTGGATCTTTTCTTATTGGAATTGGACTAACAACATTGAACTTAGCAGTAAGTAAAAGTATTCTCTCACTAGGAGCGAGATTCCAAGCATATGGTTTTATTGGAGGTTTTCTTGTACTTACCCTTTGGGTATGGCTATTAGGAGTGATTTTATATTTTGGACAGTGCTGGAGCGTAGTTCTTGCTAATATGACTTTACTAAATAAAAAAAGAAATTATAAAAAATAATAACTAAGATGAATTATTTTCTTAAAGCTAATAAAAATCTTCTTACTTACTCGTTAATCATACTTATAATTATCCCAATTTTTGGAATAAACTTTTTTATAAGTTTTCTCGGTAATATCATTCTCTTATTATTTTTAATTCCTCTACTTTTACTAATTTTAATCTTTATAGGTTTTAATTCTTACAAATCAAAAATTAATATATGTAAAAATTGTGGTGCCGTGTCGTTAGGGTTAAGAGATAACTGCATGAATTGTGGGGCAAATTTAGAAAATATAATTAATAAAAATCAATTTGATAAAAAGCCTAGTGAAAGTACTGTTGAAGTTAAAGCAGAAGAAGTAAAGTA
Source organism: Prochlorococcus sp. AG-424-P18 (assembly GCA_003213235.1). GTDB lineage: Bacteria > Cyanobacteriota > Cyanobacteriia > PCC-6307 > Cyanobiaceae > Prochlorococcus_A. The sequence continues at coordinate 27,072 of QCNJ01000004.1, forward strand.
GAAAAACTAACCTATTCCAATTTGTCGAAGAATACTCTGTCCAGTAATTAATTCAGTACCAAGTCCAATCAAAATACCCATCATTGCCATTCGACCGTTCCAGGTTTCAGCGAAGTTTACAAAGCCAAATCTTGGTTCATTCTCTTTACTCATAATTAACTAGATAAGTTATCTAGTTATTTTAACGTTTTAAGGAAGAATTTATGATAAATAATAAATTATTTATTTAACATGTCTTACACCATCAACAGGTCTGTACTCATCTCCAGTTAATTCCTCATATACAATAGCTGGCAATCCCGTATCAAACATTGTTTGCAATGCTTCTTTTAACATAGGATTCCAACCTCCAGTACTAACTTTTCCATGTCTTACAGTCCAGTCCCAAGTCCCTTGAAGGTCTCTGGGTAGTCTACCTTCTCTATCTCTTCGTGCGACTAAATCTAAGGATTCAACTATACCAACAATAACTGGATTTTTACCGTAAGAAGGAGTCAGACTTAGTTCAAGTCTTACTGGATCTTCCTTAACCATTTTTAAACGAAACCGTGGTGGTAACTTGAGAGATCTTATTACCGATGAGACAATTTTTGTTCTTAATTCCAATTTTTTTCCTTAAAGTAATTTGATTAATCAGTTGTTGATCCTTTTTCTTCTAATGTAGAGTCATTGTCATTTGAAAATCTTACTGTTAAAAGCTCCTCTTCTGTTATATTTCCTGATTTATCTAAAAGTTCTGGATGTATTGTGTATTTTTTTTGTTTAAAACTAGAAGTACTGAAACGTTTATTTTTATTTTCGGATATACCCCAACCATTAGACATTACTTTAAAAGCTTTCCAAACTAAATAAGTTAAGGCTGCAGAATATATGATTGGAAATAGAATAGTCATCGAACTTATAAATTAGTTAAATATATTTTTAATATCATAGCCCGAAAAAAACAAAATTAGCTATTTTAAGTTATTAAAGTTTTCTCTATATTCAATTAAATTGATTAGTAGTTATATTTAAATTACACTGATGTGGAATACTTGATCCCGCAGAACATAAGAAAATCAAAATTGAAAAAATACATCCAAAAGCTATTACTACTCGCCTCATTAATCACTGTGGGCATTACATGTCCTACAAAAGTAATATCCCAACCATTAAGTCAATCGAAAATTAATGAAGTTAATTTAAATTCAAACAAATCTTTCATAACTAAAGCTGTAGAAAGAATCGGTGCAGCTGTCGTGACAATTGATACTCAAAGATACGTTAAAAAAAGAAAATTTCCTAGAAATTCTTCAATATTTCTAGACCCATATTTTGAAAGATTTTTTGGATTAGATTTACCTAATGACAATAGACCAAGGATAGAGCAAAGCCAAGGAAGTGGATTTATATTTGCAGATGGACTTGTAATGACAAATGCTCATGTTGTGAATGGATCAGATAAGGTCATTGTTGGTTTAACCAATGGCAAAAAATTAGATGCAAAACTTGTTGGGCAAGACTTTTTTACTGATTTAGCTGTGCTAAAGATTGAAGGGAAAGGACCCTGGCCAAAAGCAAAATTGGGAAATTCGACAAAGATTAAAGTTGGTGATTGGGCTATAGCAGTTGGAAATCCATTTGGACTGGAAAATACAGTTACACTTGGCATAATTAGTAATTTAAATAGAAACGTTACTCAATTAGGAATATATGACAAAAAACTTGAATTGATACAAACAGACGCTGCAATTAATCCTGGCAATTCTGGAGGCCCACTATTGAATAGCGAGGGAGAAGTAATTGGTATTAATACGTTGATAAGATCAGGACCAGGAGCAGGTTTGAGTTTCGCTATCCCTATTAATAAAGCTAAAGAAATTGCCTATCAACTTTTACAAAATGGAAAAGTTATACATCCTATGATTGGGATTAGCTTAATAGAAGAAAACAATTCTGAGAGAAACGATAATGTCGTAAAAGTTGGATATGTAGTACCAAATAGTCCAGCTGAAAAGAGTGGAATCAAGATAAATGATATTTTAATAAAAGTAGGTAATAAAGATATTGAAACCGCATCAGATGTTATAGACCAAATAAGTAAAAATGGTATCAATAAACAAATCAGTATATTATTAAAGCGTAAAAATAAATTTATTAAATTAAAAGTAATACCAACTGATATAACTAATCTAAAATAACTAAAAGATTTAAATGTCATTCTGTCTAAGTATTTCCACACACTTAGAAATACATCTACCATCCCTCATATCCGAGGTAGTAATGCATTCAAAATAACTGTCAATAGGATCAGAAATTTGAAACTGTTTTTCTTGGAAATCATGATTTTTCATATAAATTGTTGAAACCTTTTTTCTATATTTTTAAGATTAAACAAGCACAATTAACTAGGTAAAGACAAATGAGTTATCTTGCCTAGCTAAATATAAACTTTGTTAAAAGTAATCAAATTTTTATCCATTAATTAAGTTATAAATAACTACTAATTTTTTTGATTTTTATTTTTTTTCTAAAAAATATTCATAATTACCATCATATGAAGATAACTTTGAATCTTTAATTTCGATAATTCTATTTGCAACTTTTGAAATAAAATATCGATCATGAGAAATAATTAACAATGACCCTTTATAATCATTGATTGCTAATTCTAAATTTTCTTTAGATTGCATATCCAAATGATTAGTTGGCTCATCTAATAGTAGAAAGTTACTAGGATTCATAATCATTAGAGCTAATGCTAATCTTGCCTTTTCTCCCCCACTAAGTTGTTTGATGTATTTAAAAACAGTTTCATTTTGAAAACCAAAACCGCCTAAAAAGTTTCTTACTTTTTTTTGAGACCAATCTGGAGATTTATTAAATATTAAATCAATAACCCTCTCCTCAAGAGAAAGTGCTTCAGCCTGGTTTTGTTCATAGTAGCTAGTAATGATATTGTGTTGACCTAGATTAATTTCTCCAATTTCAGGAGATATTTTTTTCATAATAATTTTTAGCAATGTAGATTTACCACAGCCATTAGGTCCTAATATTGCTATTTTCTCCCCCGAACAAATCTTTAAATTAACATCTAAAAAAAGAATTTTATCTTCATAACTATGTGACAAGTTTTTTATATTTAGAACTAATTTTCCTGAGCGAGGACAATCCGGGAACTTAAATACAGGACTTTTTGATTTTGCTGTAGTAGCCTCAATTTTTAAAATCTTTTTTAATTGTTTTTCTCTACTCTTGGCTTGGGAACTTCTAGTTGCACTAGCTCTAAATCGATCTATATATTTTTTCTGAATCTCAATTTCTTTTTGTTGTAATTGATATGCTTTATTTTGTGATTCTTCATTTAAAGATTTCTGTTCTACAAAAAAAGAATAATTACCTTTATATGTTTCAGATATCCCCCTATCTATAAAAATTATTTTTTTACATAATTTGTCTAAAAAATATCTATCGTGGCTAATGATAATAATTGCAATCTTGAGCGACAATAAGTAATCTTCCAACCAAAAAATCGTCTCTAAATCTAAATGATTTGTTGGTTCATCAAGTAAAAGTAAATCTGGTTTTTGCAAGATTATTTTGCCAAGCGCAACTTTCATTTGCCAACCTCCTGAAAAATTTCCAACTAATTTATCAGCATCTTGGATGGAAAAGCCTAATTTTGGTAATATTTTTTCCACATCAGATTGCATTTTATATCCTCCTAAGGATTCAAATTTTGCCTGATTTTTTGCCAATTGATTCACTAATATTTGAAGTTCATCTGAATTCTCTCTAATATTTAAAGATTTCATTTTATTTTCAATTTGTAAAAGTTTATGAGCAACAATTTGTATATCTTTAAAAGAACTTTCTAATTCCTCTCTTACTGAATTATTGAGGTTACAATCTAGTTCCTGTTTTAAATGTGCAATTTTGGGATTTCCCTCTTTAATAATCGTCCCACTTGTTTGATCCTCCTCTCCAATTAAAATCTTAAATTGAGTTGATTTACCTGCCCCATTTGAACCAACTAAGCCGACTTTTTCACCTTTCTTGATCTCCCAATTGATATTTTTTAAAACAACATCTGTAGAATAAATTTTGCTTACGCTATCAAATCTAATCACTGTTTTAAAAATAGAATTTACAAAAAAAAGGCTAATTTACCAAAAAATATTTTGTAGAATAAAATTGAGTTATGAAAAGAATAGAACAGATCGTAGTAATTTTCATAGCCGCAGCTCTGGCAATTCCAAGTTACTGGTTTTTTTGGACTTTAGCTGGGGGAGGGGGCTACAACAAAAGAATAAAACCAATGACTAATCAAGATAATTATTCTAAACCTTTTCCTAAAGACCACCTCGAGCCTTAACTAACCACATTTTTGTTGCCTCATCATCAATAGTACTCAAATATTCAATAACCTCTTCTTTAGTCACAGAAATATCTAGTTCGTTCCCAATATCGCATATTTTATCAAGGGCTTTTTTAGGATTAGTTAAAGCGGTCAAAAACAAACTTTGTTTCTTTTTGGAGTCGTTTGCTATTAATTGATAGAGCTTTTCAGCATTACTGGACATGTTTTTAAAATCTATTTATTAATAGATTATTACTTCAAGCTACATTTTGTTCATTATATTTATTAATAGATAAATCATTATCCGGATCTTTTATTTCTTTTGCTGAGGCATCTGCCATACTTCTTGCGTCTAAACATAAAACTTTTCTTAGTTTTGCAAAATTAGCGGCATGAGATTTTCTACCATCTTTTTGAGCATAGTACTCAGACTGCTGAAGAATATGGTGAAGATGAGTTAACAAATATGGGCTTATAACAGCTGATACCAAAACATCACTATTTTCATAGTCGTGAGGATCTGAATTAACTAATCTTTTTTTCTTTTTATCAATTACCGAGCTTTTTGGAGAATCAAGTTTTCTTGAATTTTTCATGGGAAATAAAACAATTAATTGATACGGACATAAATTTCCTTACTAATAATATACACAAAGATAGTATCCTTGACTAACTGTGTATACTAATAAGTAACAGTTATCAACTTTGACTCATGGCTACCCGGCAAAACTCAACTAATGGGAAGCCTAAATCTCCTAGAATTCAAGTAGTTCTTCCAGAATTAATATGTGAGCAATTAAGTATTCTAGCCAATAGTGAATCTAGAACAGTTAGTAATATGGCAAAAGTATTAATACAAGATGGCATAAAAAAATACTTCGAGAAAAAGGGTAATTCACTTTTCTCCGAAAATAATTTAAATGCAGATAAATTTAGAGACGAACTTGAAAAACAAAGCGTCAGAAGATTAAAAAGAGCTCCTCAAAGGATTAGATACTATAAAAAATCTGATTAAAAAATTAATCTTGGGGCAATTTCTGCAAATCTGCTGTTTTTCCCATTACTACCAAAATATTTCCTCTTTCCAAGATATATTTTGCTGGAGGATTAACTGTTAACTCTTCAGCAGGACCTGCCGCCAGTACATTTACTAAATAATTTTTCCTCAAATTTAAATCTCTCAAAGATCTACCAATAAATTGCTCTGGTACAGTTATTTCATCTATACCAGTTTGGTTATCGAGTTCTAATCTTTCAATTAGATTTGGTCTAACTAGTTCTAACCCTAATCTTTCTCCTTGCATTCTGGAAGGGAAAACAACTTTATCTGCACCTACCCTTTTTAGCATTTTTTCGTGCAAGTCACTCGTAGCTCTTGCTATTACTCTTTTCACTTTGCTACCTTCACTATCTTTAGCAATAAGTGTCGTAGTTATACTTGCTTCAATAGGTTCACTTATACCAACTACTACAGTATTCATTTCAAGTATTCCAGATTCCTTCATAGACTCTTCATCAGTACAATCTACAACTCTAGCTTCTATGGAAGGTTCCAATTGCCTCAAATCATCAATAGCTTTTTCCGAATAGTCTGCAGCCAAAACATCTGCACCATTACTTATAAGTTCTCTACAAACTGCAGTTCCAAACCTTCCAACGCCAACAACTGCAAAAGTGAGGGCTTCTTTTTCTCTCTTTTGAGACCACTGCCACCAATCAGCCATAATACAACTCAGTCATTCCTAAACATAAAGATCAGCCCTAGGATAGCCAATTCTCTTTTGTCTATCTATTCTACTCTTGTAAAGAGCCTGCCAAAGTGCACTTAAAAGCAAAAGGATACCAAGTCTGCCCACAAACATACCAACAATGAGAATAAATTGGCCGAAATGATTTAATTTTGCAGTTAAACCAATATCAAAACCAACTGTTGCAAATGCAGAGATGCAAGTGAACAAAATTTCTAGAAATGTGAAAGATTCTTTTTTAATAAACGTATTAGTTGTGCTCAGCAGCATTGCCATTAAAAGAACGAAAAGCAAAGATCCAACTGTAATGCCAACTGCCTTTAAGATAACTTTATCTGAAATTAATCTACTGCTAATAATTACATCTTTCTGGCCTCTTAAGGTTGATCTAGTTGCAGCCATTAAAGCAATAAATGTAGTTGTTTTAATACCACCACCAGTACCGCCAGTACTTGCACCTATAAACATCAGAGTCATTAATAACAAGAGACCAGTATCTGAAATAGAGTTTAAGGAGATGGGAAAATTTGTGAAACCTGCAGTTCTTGCACTCACTGTTTCAAAGATTGATGATAATAACCTTTCAAACAAATTCAAATCATTAAAAAATTGACTACTTAGCAATGATTCAGTGATAAAGAATCCCAATGATCCGATTAAAATTAGAGAGAAACTTGTCCTAATAACCAGTCTGGAGTGAAGACTTAATTTTTTATAAGAAAGATTGCTTTTATTACTCCAAATATCATCAATAACCCGCCATCCCAGTCCACCCATGACAATCAGAAAAACAAACACAGTATTAACTAAAAAATTTGTTCTGTAGTCTTGAAGACTATTAGACCATAAAGAAAACCCCGCATTATTATATGCAGATATGCTGTGAAAAATCGAGAACCAAAGTCTTTCCCAATTGTTTTGTATATCTACGAATCCAAAAGAATATAAAACAATTGCGCCAAAGGATATGATACAAGTTGCAGTTATAGCAATGCTCTGAAAAGTTCGGCCAATTCCTCCAACTCCGAATTCATCAAGAGTTTTTCCTTTATCTAATCTAGTTCTTAGCTTTGTCCCCTTTACAACAAAACCTTGTAGAAACGTTGTAATCGCCATCAATCCAAGACCACCTGATAAAAGCATAAGAGCCAAGAAAACTTGGCCAAAGAAATTTAAATCATTACCAATATCAATAATGGTCAAACCAGTAACAGTTATGGCAGAGGTAGATGTAAAAAATGCCTCCCACAAACCAACCTTTGAAGATGAACATAAAGGGGAACTTAAAATTAAAGTTCCAAAGAAAATAATAACCAAACCTGTAACGATAGTAAATTGAGGAACAGATAGTTTTCTGTAAGCATCTTTTAACCTGTAAACTTGATTTCTTAATTTCACTTTATTTATCTGAATTTTACAATTATCAATGCTGGCACTACAAGTGACATTATAAGTGTTAATCCAGCTCCATATTTTGCGATATCAAAAAATCTATATCTTCCAGGACCATAAACCATTAAATTTGTTTGATATCCCATTGGAGTCAAGAAAGATTGACTTGCTCCAAATAAAACAAGCATTATTAAAGCACTGGGTGAAATGCCTAAAATATTTGAAAATTCAATAGCAACAGGCAAAATCAAAGCAACCGAAGCAGCATTACTGATAAATTGAGTAAGGATAACGGTCGATATAAAAATTACGACAAGTGCAAAATACAAAGGCAACCCATCAAGAGCAAAATTAAGGTTGTATGCAATTAAATCTGCTAATCCTGTTACCTGCATAGCAACACTAAAACATGATAAGGATCCCAGCAATAAAATAACGTCTAACCTTATTGATTTTTGTATCTCTGCAGGTCTTAAACATCCAAAAGCAACCATTGTAATAACTGCTAAAAGAACTGAACCTACTAATGGAATATTAGTAACAGAAGGCAAAACAACCATCCCTATTGCAATCGCAATTGATATAGGTTTTTTTATCAAGACGGGTAAATCATCTTCAAATTGATCTAAAACAAGCAAATCATTACTGGCTTGCAAACCTCTTATTGAATCTAACGGCGCTTGCAATAATAAAACATCTCCAGCCCGTAAAACAGCTTGGCCTAATCTCTCCTGAACAGTTTGTTGACCTCTTCTTAGTGCCAAAACTGTTGCATTATGACGTTGCCTAAATCTTAATTCTCTCAAACTTGCACCAGCAAGAGTTGAGCCAGCCGGTAAAAGAGCTTCAAACGTTTTAGTACCCTCGTGATCTGAGAAAAAATTAGCTCCGTCAAAAGATGTTTTATTTTCTCCCAACAGAATGGTATGTTCCTGCTGCAGCCTAAATAAGTCAGCCCTTGTAACGCGTATTATTAATCTATCATCAGGTTCAATCTTTATATCAGCCAATGGTGGAAGAATAACTTTTCCATTTCGTTGCAATTCGAGAACATCAACGTCAAATCGTCTTTGCAATCTACTATTTCTGACAGATTGTCCAACTAACTCTGAAGTAGAGGGAATAGTAACTTCAGAAAAGTATATATTCATATCGCCATTTTTAATAAACTCCTTATCTCTCCCTCTATCTGGCAAAAGTACGTCAGAAACTAGGATCATATAAGTTGTGCCTATAAGCCACACAGGAATTCCAATTGAAGTCAGACTAAATAATTCCAAATTGCCATAACCTAATTGTTGACTAATATCGCTTACAAGAAGATTTACTGAGCTACCTAATAAAGTCAGAGTTCCACCTAGTAAAGTCGCAAAAGAAAGAGGCAATAAAACTTTTGATGGAGATATATTTCTCCGCTCGCACCAACCTTCAATTAAAGGTAACAAAGATGCTACTACTGGAGTATTAGGGACAATTCCAGATATTGGAGCAATCAAAAAAGCGATTAAAGAAATTAATTTCCTTGGCGTTCTAATGCTTTCAGAAGAAATCAATTCTCTTACTCTATCTAAAGCACCACTTTTGAATAATGCAGAGGAAACTGCAAATAAACCCATAAGGGTGATTAAGGAAGGGCTACCAAATCCAGCTAAAGCTTTTTCAGGAGAAAGAACCCCTGTAACTATAAATATTCCAACACATAATAAACCAGTCAATTCTGGCGCAATAGTATTTTTGATGAACAAAATTATTGACATTATTAAAACAATTACCGTTATTAACGCATCAAAATTATTACTAACTACTGAAATTAGATTCATATGAAACTTATTTAACTCAATATAACCAAAAACAATATTTCAAAAAAGTTTAATTGGAATTATCTTTTTTAAGAAACTTTTTAAAAAAAGATTTTTTTTGGAATATCCATGAAGATGCGGATTTTAAGCTTTCCGTAATATCAGGCAACTTAGAGGCATATATAAGTCTTCTTGCTTCAAAAGCCAATTTTCCAGATAAAGTAACACCAAGTCCAGAAATTGAAGCTTCGCCGATTCCTAAGCTAATCATTTCACCATTATCTTGAAATTCAAAGGGTAAAGGATCTTTTCCTTGAATTAAAAGTTTTAAATTATTAGCAAGATGATTTCCTTCCTGCATAGCGACCTGAGCAGTTATGGGTAAATCCTCCATTCCCTCAATAACTGAAATATCACCAATAGCAAAACAGTTTTTATGGTTTTCTACTTGCAAATTATTATTAACTAAAATTCGTCCAAATTTTTTTGTTATTTGATCAGTTTCTAAGTAAGACAAATTAGGTTTAACACCTGCAGTCCAAATAACAATATCTTTATCGAGGGAGGTTATTCCAACCTCATTAGAAATACTAATCTTAGTCTCTGAGACCTCTTTAACTGTGGAATTCAAAAGAACATTGATTTTTCTTTTTTCTAATGCCTTCTCTGCTTGTTCTCTATTAAAAATTTTGTTTTTATTGAGGATTTCGTTTGATTTCTCTATCACATTAATTTCAAATTGGTCTGTAAATATATCTTTAATTTTGCATGCCAACTCGATTCCAGATGGACCACCTCCAACTATAAATAACTTTTTATGCAATGAAGTATCTTGTGATTTTTTTAAAAAAGAATTTAATTTATTTAGATCGTGAACATCATTAAAGAAATAACAATTTTCATCTACGCCTTTTATAAAAAAACTATTTGGAATAGATCCTGTACAGATAACAAGATACTGATAACTTAATTTTAAATCGTCACTAAATTCAAGAATATTTTCTTTGAAGGAAATCTTGGTTAAACAATTTCTTAAAAAAGTTATACCCGCATCAGAAAAAATATTTGCAAATTTTGGGGTGGCTTCCCAACTTCTTATTTCTTGACTTAAAACTTCGTACATTAAAGGTTTAAATATAAAGTTAGTTTCAGAATCAACCACAAGAATCGGTAAAGAGGGATTAAGATTCTTTAAATTCAAAGCAAATGTCATACCTGCAAAACCTGCTCCAACTATTACTATTGGTTTTTGTATTGATTTCATTAGAAAAATATTGTTATACGTAAATGTATTATTAAACTATACGAATAATTTTTAAATTGAGCGAAATAAAATTAAACTCATGATCAAACTGAAGAATGATTGAAAAAATCCACAAAGATATTCAAACTAACTTGAGCAAATATAATCAAGAGCTAGTAGATATGAAGCCTCAAGAAATGCTTACATGGGGTTATGAAAAGTTTGATAATCAATTTGCTATTACAACAAGTTTTGGTATACAATCATCAGTCATTTTAGATATGATTAGTAAATTATGTCTGCAAAAAAAAATCAAAATATTTTGGATAGATACAGGTTACCTCCCTCCAGAAACATATCAATACGCTGAAAAGCTTATTGATAATTTATCCTTAGAAGTTGAAGTTCTGCAAAGTGAATTATCTCCAGCAAGAATGGAGGCCAAATACGGCAAACTTTGGGAAACAAATAAAGAAAGTGATTTAGATAAATATCATAACTTGAGAAAGATAAAACCTTTAGAAAATGGTCTAGAAAAATATGATATTTTCTGCTGGGCAAGCGGTGTTAGATCAAGTCAAACAGAAAATAGAAAAAAAATGAAATTCATAGACGTAATTCGTAAAAGACTCTCTTTAAGACCTTTGTTAAATTGGACAAATAAAGATGTTTTTTATTATATGGAAGAGAATAATTTACCTGCCCATCCACTTTTTATCAAAGGTTATACTTCTGTAGGAGATTGGCATTCAAGCAGTCCCAATAGTATGGAAAAAAAGGGCAGAAGTACAAGATTTGGGGGGATTAAGCAAGAATGTGGAATACACACTAATAATTAAATTGATCATAGAACAATGGTTTCAGATATAAATTTTTTATTAATAGGCAATAGTAGGCTTCATTGGGCAAAATATTCTAAAAATCAATCTAAATTCTTCCATACCAAAAAAGAGCAAAAGGTTCCCGAAAATATAGAACTTGATCAATTAGTTTGGGCTTCTGTAGGAAAACTACCAAATTTCTCGCTGAAAAAAGAAAATGAAATAAAAACTAATGATATTCAATTATCAAATCTTCCTGATTATTTTGGAGTTGATAGAGCTCTTGCCTGTATTGCCGCTTTAAAAATTATTGAAAACCCTTTCAAAAAAGATTTGCTAATTGCAGATTTTGGGACAATATTATCAATAACAAAATTGAATTCAAATGGCTCAATTATTGGAGGACAACTTCTTCCAGGTTTTCTAACGCAATTAAAATCAATGAAACAAAATACAAAAAATCTTAAAGTTCCCAAAAAATACTATATCCCGATCAAAGATTTTTTAATTAATACTGAAGAAGCAATCTTAAAAGGAGTAATCAACTCTCTTTCTGGCGTGATTAATAGTTTATTTAATCCCGAAAAGGATATTTTGATAATCTGTGGAGGAGACTCTCAATTACTCATAAAATCTCTAAAGACTGAAAAAGAAAATATTATCAATGCTCCAAATTTAGTTATGGAGGGGATGATTATTCACCATCTATCCATACAAAAATTAGCTTAACCCAAGGTCTGCAATTATGTGATCAGCCATTATTGCTGCTTTTACCTTTAAGTAAATTTTTTCGATGTTACCTTCAGTATCAATTAAAAAAGTATTTCTCATCATTCCCATATATTCTTTTCCCATGAATTTCTTCAGTCCATAGCTATCGTAATCAGAAGAAACTTTAAAAGGTTCAGGATCAGTTAAAAGAATAAAAGGTAAATGAAATTTTTCAATAAACTTCTGATGAGAAGATGCATTATCTTTGCTAATACCAAGAACAACAATATTATTTTTTTGGAGTAAATCCCAATTCTCTTTAAAATTACATGCTTCTTTAGTACATCCTGGAGTATTATCTTTTGGATAAAAATATAGTATTATTCTTTTACCTTTAAAATCACTAAGAGAAACTTCTTTCTCAAAAGAATCTTTTAATTTAAATTCTGGTGCTTTGTCGCCAACCTTAAGAGCCATTGAAATTATTAAATGAGTATGAATATAAAATACCAAAAATTTGGTTTTATGAGATTAAAGGTGTGCAAGATGTCGCAACAGTAGAGGAAATTAAAACTGCAAAAACTCTCTCAAGTGCAAGATCAAAGATTTTTTTAGAAACAAGAGCTTACTTACGACAATCACTTTCAACACTTTTTGATTTAGACCCCCTAGAAATTCCGATTAATGCACATCCTGGAGAGCCTCCAAGTTTACCCTCAGGAATGGGAAAAATAAGTTTAAGTCATTGTAAAGATGCCATTGCTATAGCCTGGCATAAAGCCAAAATAGGGATTGATATTGAGAGGACAGACAGAGATTTTAACTATTTAAAATTTGCGGAAAAATATTTTTTTCATACCAATAAATCAATCCATAATAATTATTTGACAAAAAATATGATACTAAATCAATGGTGTGCTGTTGAAGCGGCTATAAAATGGGATCATGGAAAATTAGCTAAAGACATTAATCATTGGCAATTTTTTGAAAAGCCAAAAAAGTTAATTCATAAGAAGAAAAACATACATTTAAATTATTCACAGATTAACTTCCAGAATTGGACTATAGCTTTAGCCTACGCAGAAAAAACTTCTTTTAATGCTGAGATTATTTGTTATTAGAAAAATTTTTAGTTTTCTTTTCTTCTAAGCAGTTCTTCATATTGAGTTTTTTCCCATCCATTATTATTTGGTTCCCATATTTTTATACCTCTTAAAGATTTGGGAAGATATTCTTGTGCGACCCAATTATCTGGATAATTATGAGGATTGACATAACTATTAGAATTATTTTTTAAATGAAGTGGAACATCAAAAGCATTGGTAGATTTGATTGTTTCAATTGCTTTAAAAATACTTTTCGTACTATTACTTTTTGGAGAAATAGCTAAATATAAAGAAGCCTGCGTTAAAAAATATAATCCTTCTGGAAAACCAACTCTATCAAAAGCATCACAACAGGATTGTACAACCACTATTGCATTAGGATCTGCTATTCCAATATCTTCACTGGCAGATATAAGTAGTCTTCTAAAAATAAAATTAGGATCTTCCCCAGCCTCCAGCATATTCGCAAGCCAGAATAAAGTTGCATCTGGCTCAGAACCTCTTATGGACTTGATAAAGGCACTTATCACATCGTAATGATTTTGACCATTTTTATCGTAAACAATATTTTTCTTTTGAATTGCATCCTCTGCTATTGAGAGATTAATGTTGATTTCTTTAGTATCATTTTCAGCAGTTGTTTCTATTGCCATCTCGAGCGCATTAATTAATGTTCTTGCATCTCCGCCAGAAAATTTAATTAAATGACTTATTGCATCTTGAGTTAAATAAATCTTTTTTGAATCTTTTTTTTTAGAATAGTGAGTTATGACTTTTTGTATGATTTTCTGCAAATCATTTTCTGCCAAAGGAAGTAATGTAAAAATACGAGATCTACTAACAAGCGCTTTATTAACAGCAAAAAAAGGGTTTTCAGTTGTAGCACCAATAAAAGTTATAGTTCCATTTTCTATTGAAGGTAATAAAGCATCTTGCTGAACTGCTGTAAATCTATGAACCTCATCGATAAATAAAATTGTTTTTCTTTTTGAATTTAATAATCTATCTTTTGCGTTAGCGATTTCATTTCTTAATTCTTTAACACTTGATAATACTGCATTTAACTTAATTAATTTTGAACGCGTATTAAAGGAAATAATTTCAATTAGAGTAGTTTTTCCAACACCAGGAGGACCAGAAAAAATAAAATTACTAATCTTATCGTTTAATATTGCACTTCTTAATAGCGAATTCTCATTCAGGATTGGTTGTTGACCAAAAAAATCTTCCAAATTCTTAGGTCTTAATTTATCTGCCAAAGGTGCATTATTTTCTATTTGAGAATAATTAGTAAATAAATTTTCTGAATGCATATAAATAAAATCAAAAAATAATTACTTTCAATTCTATGTAATTACTGTAGGAGTTTCCATTTGAGTAATTTTTGAAATATTTAATAAAGCATCTAAATCATTTATTAGGGGTTTCAAAGCGATCTGAGGATCTAACAAAAGATTCTGTTGAGGATTGAAAAATTTCTCAAAATAAAGTCTCAATGTTGCACCCTTAGTTCCAGTTCCAGAGAGGCGCACTATTACTCGAGAATTATCATCAAGGACCAATCTTAAACCTTGATTTTTACTTATGGAATTATCAACAGGATCTAAATATGAAAAGTTATCTGCAACTTTAACTAAATGGCCAGCGAAACTATTTCCTTTTAAATTTTCAAGCATAGAAGTTAGATTACCAAAGATTTGATTAGCAATATTTGAGGGAATTGCCTCATAATCATGTCTTGAATAATAATTCCTACCAAATTGTTTCCAATGATTCTGCATCAAATCACTTACCGAACATTTTTTCTCAGCTAAAATTTGTAACCAATACAAAACAGCCCATAGTCCATCTTTCTCTCTCACATGATTACTACCTGTTCCAAAACTTTCTTCTCCACATAAAGTAATTAAATTAGAATCAAGAAGATTTCCAAAAAACTTCCAGCCAGTAGGTGTCTCGAAACAAGGTATCTTTAATGCTCGAGCAACATTATCAACCGCTGAGCTGGTTGGCATGGATCGTGCCACACCTGTAATACCATCTTTATAACCAGGCACACATTTTGTGTTAGCAGCGATCACTGCAAGGCTATCACTAGGATTTACAAAACATCCACTTCCTAAAATCATATTTCTATCTCCATCTCCATCGCATGCAGCACCAAAACTATAAGATTTTTTATTTAGTAACAAATCAGCCAAGTGGGATGCATAAGTAAGATTAGGATCAGGATGTATACCTCCAAAATCTTTTAACGGGTTACCATTCATGACACAATCATGTGCAAGACCCATTTTTTCAACAAAAATATTTTTTGCATATGGGCCTGTAACCGCATTCATTGCGTCAAAGATTAATGAGAAGTCTTTTTTTAAAAAATCACTAATTTGATCAAAATCAAAAATTGTCTCCATCAAGTTAGAATAATCTTTTAATCCATCAATAATTTCTAGGGTAGTTTCACCGTAAGAATAAGTTCCATATTCACTAAAATCAGGTAATTGAATTTTACAAATTTTATAACTAGTTAGTAATTGTGAGGACTTGAAAATCTTATTAGTAATGATCTCAGGAGCTGGGCCACCATTAGAGATATTCAATTTCACTCCAAAGTCGCCATCAATCCCACCAGGATTATGGCTTGCAGAAAGAATAATTCCACCAATAGCTTTTTCTTTTCTAATTAAATGTGATGTCGCAGGAGTAGATAATAAACCGTATTTTGGAACAATAACCTTGTGAACTTTGTGAGCAATGCATATTTGAACAATTTTTTCTATTGCTTCAATGTTCCCATATCTGCCATCACCACCAACTACTAATGTTGAACCATTTAGATCTTCTAATGATTGTAAGATTGCTTCAATAAATATTTCTAAATAATGTTCTTCCTGAAACTTTAAAGTACTTTTTCTTAAACCAGAAGTGCCTGGTTTTTGATCTAGAAAAGGAAAATTGATATTAATTACATCAAATTTAGCCATACTATAAAAAAACTTCCCAAAATCTAACTAAATTAATGCGGCATTTCGGATGTTCTTAACATAGCGATAAACCATAATGAAGAAATTAATAATGCACTAAGAATTCCATAGTTTACACCAAATTTAGAAATTGTAATTGGAACTACTAGTGGAAATGTTAACGCCCCAAACAATGGAGTAAAAGCAACAATTTTTTTCAGCATTAATTTAGTTTATTAAAACCATTCAGTTTCAGCATTATCTTTTTCATTGGTATCGTCAAGTGGAGTAGTTCTATCAAATTTCATTGATATACTTTTTTCTTGTTCACCAGTTACATCAACAGCTTTTATATCATATTTTTGAGTCCCATCTCGAAATGGAACTTGAATTCTAAAAGTACCATCTGCAGCAAGGGGCACATCTTCTCCACCTATTGTCAGTTTTGCAGAAGGCTCTGTAGCTCCATAAACAATTAATTCAGCATCAGCAACGAGCCAAAAAGATCTATTTTTAACAATTCCGCTTCCAGAATCATTTAAACCTGATGACCATTTACCAGCACCTGAGTCTGTGAGATTATCATTAAGGTTTGTTGAATTTACATTTTCCATAAATTCTTCAGAACCAACCTTTCTTCTGAGAGAAATGTTAGTTGCTGCTTGGTACAACCTTTCATGCATACCATTTTGTTCTGAAACGACAGGATTTGAAAGATCTGGGATTGACTCAGAAGTAGAATCCAAATTAAAAGGTACAAATTTATCAAGAATTTGGTCAGAAGGATGGGAGCCGGGAACATGGCTTACGGAAGAAAATGCTAATGACATCCAGTTAAAGCCATATTTATAACCTAATTCAACTTTATAGTCTCTATCTGCTAATGGGATTGGCAAATACCATTCAGTACTGTAACTATCAACTGCTATCTCTCTTAGAGTTCCTTGATTCAAGTGGCTTCCTTCAGAACCAGATGCATCAAATAATCGTAAGCATAATTTATTCGCTCCCAAAGATTGAGCTTTTTCTCGATCGGCATCAGAAATTTGCCAAAAAACGTAAGCCCAATCTGGATCTCGAGGTAGAAATACTACATTTGTTTTTATTTCTTCACTACCATTAAAAGCATTGGAATCAAAAATTTCTTCAGGTTTTGACTGGGGTAGAGTAGTGTGTGTTTTTTGTATAAATTTTTCTTGGTATTTGAGTATTAAATCGACTAAAACAGCTTTTGTTTTGCGACTGTAAAGCGGAACTGACAATTTACTTGCTTCTTGACGTAATTGTCTGAGGGTAAGTGAGAGTAATTCCTCTTTATTCTTGATCCCATCAACCACTTTAAATTCTCCGCTTTTGTTTGGGATCAGTATGTTCTTTTTTTTAAGGAATTGCGTGTATTTTTACTCTGTCGTCAGGATCCTCTGACTCCTAAAAAATTCTCAAAATTAATATTTATCTTCAAAACAGTTGGTATCAAAGCAATTAAATAATTTTCAGTTCTTTTTAAAATATAAATTAATTTTCTTTTTTTTTAAATTTTATTACCTGAATTTGTTAACGACTCAACAAAAATATATTTTTTCTTCGGGATCAATCAAGAGGGACTTCAGCGTTTTTCAACTAAAAGTACTAAATCCTCTATCTCTAAATCCTCAATATTTTTGCCAATTTTTTTTGAAAAAGTACTTAATTTTTTAGAGGTGGATTCTAACTGCTCATAAAAAAGATTACTAAATTCTTTATCATCAAATTTTTTGGATTGGTTATCACACCATTCTCGCAGGGGATTTTTACTTTGATATTCCAAACTATTATCTATATTGATAATTTTTAAAATCTGAAGACAATGCGCGAGAATTCTTAAATGATGCTTTTGCATTATAGGTAGATCTAGATTATCAATTTCTTGAATAGTTTCTACTTTTAATGGGTTAGACAAGAGATCAAGATGATTAGACATTAATTTTTAGTTTTAATAAAGGAAAAAAACTCAATATTGGGGGTATCTTTCGTTAAAGTATATAAAGCTAATTGTAATAAGTTATTTTTGATAACATGGTCAACGAAAATTTAGTTAAAGATGTAGTAAAAGAGCCTTACAAATATGGTTTCGTTACTGATATTGAAACTGAAAAAATAGAAAAGGGATTAAATGAAGATATAATAAAATTAATTTCACAGAAAAAAGAAGAGCCAAAATTTCTTCTTGATTTTAGATTAAAAGCATTTAAAAAATGGCAAAAAATGAAAGAGCCTGATTGGGCAGCATTAGGATATAAAAAAATTGATTATCAAGATATTATTTATTACTCTGCTCCTAAGCAAAAAGAGAAAATTTCTAGCTTAGATGAAGTTGATCCCAAACTTCTTGAGACTTTTGACAAATTAGGAATACCCCTCACGGAGCAAAAAAAACTCACAAATGTAGCAGTAGATGCTGTCTTTGACAGTGTATCTATTGCCACAACTTTTAGAGAGGAACTTGCTGAACATGGAGTTATATTTTGCTCAATTAGTGAAGCAGTAAAAAATCACGCGGATTTGATTGAAAAATATTTAGGTACAGTAGTTCCAGCTAGTGATAATTATTTTGCAGCATTAAATTCTGCAGTTTTTAGTGATGGTTCTTTTGTTTATATCCCAAAAGGTGTTTCCTGCCCTATGGATCTATCTTCCTACTTCAGAATTAATAGTGGGGATTCAGGACAATTCGAAAGAACACTAATCATTGCTGAAGAATCAAGTTCTGTAAGTTATCTAGAAGGTTGTACAGCTCCAATGTTTGATACAAATACCCTACATGCAGCAGTTGTAGAGCTTATAGCATTAGACGACGCCTCAATAAAATATTCAACAGTGCAAAATTGGTATGCTGGCGATGAAGAAGGTATTGGCGGAATTTTTAATTTTGTCACCAAGAGAGGAAAATGTTTAGGTAAGAGAAGTAAAATTAGCTGGTCTCAAGTTGAAACAGGGTCTGCAATTACATGGAAATATCCTAGCTGTCTTCTTTTAGGGGAAGAGTCTGTAGGAGAATTTTATTCTGTAGCTCTCACAAATAACCTTCAGCAAGCAGATACCGGCACAAAAATGATCCATATTGGTCCTAAGACCAAATCAACTATTGTTAGCAAAGGTATTAGTGCAGGTAACTCAAAAAATAGCTATAGAGGTCTTGTCAAAATGGGAACAAAAGCTACAGGATCAAGAAATTACAGTCAATGTGATTCAATGTTAATAGGGGATCAAGCTTCTGCAAATACATTCCCTTACATTAAATCTCAACAACCCAATTCTGAAATTGAGCATGAAGCAAGCACATGTAGAATCTCAGAAGACCAACTTTTTTATCTCCAAAGCAGAGGTATAGAATTTGAAGAGGCAGTATCTATGATGGTCAGCGGTTTTTGCAGAGATGTATTTAATCAATTACCTATGGAATTTGCTGCTGAAGCAGATAAGTTACTGGCACTTAAACTTGAGGGATCAGTAGGTTAATTAATCAATTTCTAAACTGATATGCAAAGTAAAATGAAAGAATCAGATCCAATTTTAGAAGTTGAAAATCTCTCTGCATCTACTGACAATCTTACAATTTTAAAAGGGGTTTCACTTACTGTCTATCCTGGAGAAATCCATGCCATCATGGGAAGAAATGGATGTGGCAAAAGTACTCTTTCGAAAATCATTGCAGGACATCCCTCATATAATATTACAAATGGAGACATAAAATTTTTAGGTGAAAACATCAACTCTCTAGAACCTGAAGAGAGATCTCAATCAGGAATTTTTCTTGGTTTCCAATATCCAATTGAGATTCCAGGTGTAAGTAATCTTGAGTTTCTTAGAGTTTCAACTAATGCTAGAAGAAAATTCCTCAACAAAGAAGAATTGGATACTTTTGATTTTGAAGAATTAGTTAAAGAAAAGTTAGAAATTGTGAAAATGGATCAAGCATTCCTATCAAGGAGTGTAAATCAAGGCTTTTCCGGAGGTGAAAAAAAAAGAAATGAGATTCTGCAAATGGCTTTACTTGAGCCCAAGATAGCAATATTAGATGAGACCGATTCTGGTCTAGATATCGATGCTCTAAGAATAGTGGCATCAGGAATTAAAAAAATATCAAATGCACAGACTGGAATTATACTTATTACCCACTATCAAAGATTATTAGATGAAATTAAACCAAATTATGTCCATGTTATGTCAGACGGGCAAATCATAAAAACTGGTGAGAGTGATCTTGCTCTAGAGCTTGAGGAAAAAGGGTATGAATGGACTGATAACTTCATAAAAGAGACCTAAACAAATGGAAATTATTGAAAAAATAAAAACCAATAAATCGGATGATAATCTAACAGAAATACAAAAAATCTGTCTTCACAAATTACAATCAAGCCCTCTCCCTAATCCTAAAAATGAACTATGGAGACTTTCAAATAAATCAAAATTGTCAACCTTTTTAGGTTATTCAGTTAATGAAAAAGATTCAAAATTTGACATACCATATCCGAAAAACTCTCAAAGTACTATTAGATTAATAATTGGTGAGAATTGCCAAATTAAATTAATAGAGAAAAATTATTCAATACAGCAATTAAGTGAGGATGAATTACAAAAATATATCAAGGAACAGATATCTTTTTTTAAGCAAAACGAAAATTGGAGTGACCTACTGAATCTGTCTTTAAGCTGTAAAAATAATATTTTGGGGTTAAAAATAAATGGATCAAAAATTCCTCCTATTGAAATTTTTAGTCACGCATCAAGTAATTCTTTAAAAGCAAAAACCCTCGTAATATTTTTAGAAAAGAATTGCGATGTTGAATTATTACAAGTAAATCTCGGTAAAGAAAACTCTTCATTATCTCAATCAACTTTCTTTTGCTTGAAAGAAAATAGTTCCGTAAATCATGGTGTTGTATCTTACGGCGAAAACAGATCCAATCTATTAAATTCTCTCAATGTAATTCAACAAAAAAATAGTGCATACAACTTAGGATCTTTACATTTCAAATTCAATTACGCGAGATTTGAAATTAGTATTAAACAATCTGCAGGAAACGCTAAAACAAATATCAAAGGTATGCAAATAACAAAAAAAGATGAGCAGATTTCAACCTATACAAAAATAGAATTTAATGGCCCAAATGGGTTTCTAGATCAAATTAATAAATCACTTGCTGATGATCAATCACATGCAATATTTGAAGGTTCAATAATAGTTCCGAAAATTGCCCAGAGAACTGATGCTTCGCAATTAAGCAGAAATTTACTTTTATCAAATCTCGCACAAATAGATACCAAACCTCAATTAGAAATAATTGCTGATGATGTCAAATGCAAACATGGGGCTACAATTTCGCAACTAAATGAAGAAGAACTTTTTTATATGCGAACAAGAGGGATCACATTAACAGAAGCAAGTAAACTACAATTAAGTTCTTACTTTCAAGAAATAATTTCATTTATTCCCATTTCAAAAGATAAATGGGATTTGCTTGAAAAACTTTTAAATGAGAATTAATGGAAACGATTCAAAATTTTCCTGAAATAACGAAGAAAGACTTTCCTCTTTTAAATAAAAACTTAAAAAGTAATGAGCAAATTATTTATTTAGACCATGCTGCAACCACACAAAAACCAATACAAGTTTTAAAAAAAATTGATGAATATTACAAAAACTTTAATGCCAATGTACATAGAGGGGCACATCAATTAAGTGCTAAAGCAACAGAAGAATTTGAAAATGCACGATATTTAATTAGCCAATACATAAAAGCGAATTCAGCAAAAGAAATTATTTTCACAAGAAATGCTACTGAGGCAATCAATCTAGTAGCTAGATCATGGGGCGAATATTCATTAAAAGAAAACGATGAAATTCTCTTATCAATAATGGAGCATCACAGCAATATTGTTCCCTGGCAAATGGTTGCAACAAAAAATAAATGCAAATTAAAATTTATAGGTATAGATAAAGATGGGAAATTAGATATAGACGACTTTAAATCAAAACTAACATCTAAAACTAAACTTGTTAGCCTAGTTCATGTTAGTAATACTCTAGGTTGCTGTAATCCAATCAAAGAAATAACTAAATTAGCTAAACAAAAAGGTTCTTTAGTGTTAATAGATGCATGCCAAAGTTTGGCTCATCAAAAACTGGATGTGATTGATCTTAATATAGATTTTTTAGCTGGATCAGGACATAAATTATGCGGTCCTACAGGTATTGGTTTCCTCTGGTCAAGAAAAGAAATCCTAGAAAAAATTCCTCCTCTTTTTGGAGGTGGAGAAATGATTCAAGATGTTTTTGAAGAAACAAGTACTTGGGCAGAGCTACCACACAAATTTGAAGCTGGAACTCCAGCCATTGCAGAAGCAATAGGTCTTGCAGAAGCAATCAATTATATTAACAATATTGGATTGAATGAAATTCATGAATATGAAAAGACTATTACTAAATATTTATTTGAAAAATTAAACCAAATAAAAAATATTGAAATCATAGGTCCATCGCCGCAGATAGATCCAGACAGAGCGTCACTTGCCACCTTTTATATAAAAGATATACATTCAAATGATATTGCTGAAATTCTTGACTCAAAAGGAATTTGCATCAGAAGTGGTCACCATTGCTGTCAACCTCTTCACAGATATATTGGAATCAAATCAACAGCTAGAATCAGCATGAATTTCACAACCAATAAGGAAGAAATTGATATATTTATAGAAAAATTAAAAGATACTATTGATTTTCTAAGAATTAATTCTTAAATATTCAAAGCATTTTTTAAAAATTCCTGAGATTTTTGCGTTACTAATTCTTTATTTTCAATATTTCTAAAACCATGCCCTTCATTATCAAAAAAAATAACTTGTGAATATTTATTATTCTGAATCAAAATTTCTTGAATTTTTAAAGTTTGTTTATAAGAAATAACTGTATCTTTTTTTCCATGAAACAATAAGATAGGTTTTTTTATTTTGTTAATATGATTTATTGGTGATCTATTTATATAATCATCATGGTCTTTTGCATAATTTCCTACCAAAGAATTTAAATAATCTTTTTCAAACCTATGAGTGTTGCAATACATATCCTTCAAATCAATAACAGGATATTTACAAATTGCTGCAGTAAAAATAGAACCATGTAATAAACAATTTAGGGCAGTTAAGCCACCAGCACTATTACCAAAAATTACTACTTTTTCACTATCCACTTGATTTGATTTAATCAATTCAAAAGCTAATGCTTTGCAATCATAAGAATCAAGAATGCCCCATTTATAATTCAACCTCTCTCTATAGGCTTTGCCAAATCCTGATGATCCTCCATAATTGACTTCAGCAACAAAAAATCCCTTCGACGTCCAAAATTGAACTTCAGAATTATATGATCCATCAAAACATGCAGTTGGTCCGCTATGTGCTCTAACAAGGAGCGGTGGCTTTCTAAAATTTTCAACAAGCGGCCTATAAAGAAAACAGTGAGTTGATTTATCTTCAAAACCTTTAAACCAAAATGTTTCAGGTTTTGAACAATCTTTTATATGATCAAAAAATATCTGCTCAGAAAAATTTGATAAAACTTTTTTTGCAAAATCGATTTCAAATACAATTCCCAGAAAATCAGATCCATAACCCTTTAAAAGAACTTTTTTTCCAAAAACACTGAAATCACTAATTGAGGTAAAAGGAGTAGAAAATTCTTTAACAAATTCAAGATCTTTATATTGTTCCACAATTAAACTATTTTCTTTTTTTGCTAAACAAAACAAATTTTTTTTATTACCTGAAAAAAATGTTATTCCAGTGACCCATTGTGGTGCTCCATATTCAATGAAATTTCTCTCTATTCTTTTCATAATAAAAATATTTTCAATTTCACTAACATCTAAAAACAATAAGTTCCACCATCCAGAACTATCTTCAGAACATACCAAATGTGTTTCACTTATCCAATAGGGTTGAAAAAAAGAAACGTTTTTTTTTGAAATTATCAGCTTATTTGAGAATTTTTTTATTTTTTTTATCTCACCATCTTGATCTATTTCAGCAAAAAACAGCTCATTTTTCTCCCAAGGCATATATGGAGAATCCCACTCTATCCAGGAAAGTAAGTTAGCAGATCTATTAGAGGATAATTCTCCAGCAAAATTTTTAAATTTTTTTATTCGATGAATATCTTGTTTAGTTTTTTTTAAATTTAAAGAAAATAAATAATCTCTATTATTTATTTCGCAAATTCCATACAATAAATTTTTTTCAGAAATTACAAATGAAGAATCAAAATTTCCATCAACTGATTTAGATAGTTGATTAGGTTCTTGAACTGAAACGAGATATTTATGTTGTCTTCTATCAGTTGAAGCTACCTCTTTAAAAATTTGAAACCATACTGCCTTGGTAATCTGATCTATCCATATCAAATAAAAATTATTTTTAAAATTTATACATTTATAAGATTTACCACCATATCCATGAAAATTATTTTTAATATTATGTTTTTTACTTGTTAATTGCTGGGGAATAGCTTCCTTTAAATTAAATGGTCTTGCAAAAATGGCATTTTCATTTTGACCTTCACCAACAATATCAATCCAAAAAATGGTATTCCTAATAATAGTTAATTCCTTGAAAGCATTTTTTTTAGATTCAGTTTGCCTAACTTTTAACTTGTCATCATTACTCATTTAAAAAAATATAAAGAAAGTAAATTAAAGTGCTAGTATTTTTATAGCTAAACTCTTATCTAAAAACTTTTTTAACGTGGCAAACCATTTTTCACAACTTGCAAAAAAGTCGAGAACAAATGGAAGTTCAGAAAAAATTGCAAAAGAACAAACAGGTAAGCCATCTCTAGATATTTATAAACTTGGTAATGATGTATTAAGACAAAATTCCAAAAGAATAACCAAGGTTGACGAATCAATTAGAAAACTTGCTAGAGAAATGCTTCAAAGCATGTACGCAGCTAAAGGAATCGGACTTGCAGCACCTCAAATTGGTATCAACAAAGAGCTTCTTGTCATAGATGTAAATTTTGAAGATTCAGCAGCAGAACCTCTAATATTAATCAATCCAGAAATTACAGACTTTGGAACAACCCTTAATTCATACGAAGAAGGCTGCTTAAGTATACCTGGCGTATATTTGAATGTAGTAAGACCATCAACTATAAAATTAAAATTTAGAGATGAAATGGGGAGACCACGAAAAATGAAAGCAGATGGACTTCTAGCGAGGTGTATTCAACACGAAATGGATCACTTAAACGGAATATTATTTGTTGATAGAGTTTCATCAAAAGATGATTTGAACAAAGAACTTATAAGGGAAGGGTTCAACGAAAAAGACGTAATTTCTATTAATTAATCTAATGACTGAAACTACAATATTTCAAAAAATAATTAATGAAGAAATACCCTGCGATAAGCTTTATGAAGATGATTTTTGTATTGCGTTTAATGATATCCAAGCGCAAGCACCAGTACATTTTTTAGTGATTCCAAAAAAGCCAATTATTAGTTTATTAGATTGTATTGAAGAAGATGCAAATTTATTAGGGCATTTACTGTTTGTTGGTAGCAAAATAGCTAAATCAAAAAATTTAACTAATTGGAGAACAGTAATTAATACTGGAGCAGAATCGGGACAAACAGTTTTTCATTTACATATTCATTTTTTATCTGGAAGAAAAATGAAT
The DNA here is from genome assembly GCA_003213235.1 of Prochlorococcus sp. AG-424-P18. GTDB lineage: Bacteria > Cyanobacteriota > Cyanobacteriia > PCC-6307 > Cyanobiaceae > Prochlorococcus_A. Next base: position 52,909 of record QCNJ01000004.1, read on the forward strand.
TGGCCCCCAGGTTAAAACTCTCGAAAGAAATGTTTATAGGTTATAAATAAAGAAAAAACACAATGAATACTCCAGATTCCTTAAGAACAGAATCCAAAAATTTATTCAATTTAATATCAAAAAATTGGGAAGAGCTAGACGATTCACTCAAAACTAAGTTAATAAAAATTTGGAAAGTTGTAACTTACAAATGGCAATTACAAATCTTATTTAATCTACCTTTTCTTTTATGGTGGGTATTAGATAAATCTTTTCCAATAGTTCATAAATTTGATACAACAATCTTGAATTACTTAAATTTACCTGACTGGGCACTTTCATTTATTGGCTTTGGTCAATAGACTGCTAAAAGTTATAATTTTCCTTATAAAACTTTTCGAGTAATGAATAAAACGGTTAATAATAAATCCAAAATACTTTACCAATTACAAAAATTAAGGAAGCTATCTCAGCCATTTTTTCTTCCTATAGATCAATGTAATGGATTTCAATTCATATGGCTTTTGATTTCTCTTTTATTTTGTGTTGGTGGAGTAGTACTTGTTGGTCTTACAGGAATAATCAGTTTTTTTGAAAACTTTCAACCAATTTTTCTTGAAAAGTATTTTGGAGGTGTAGTAAGTACTGTCAATTCAATTTGGGCTGGTAGTTGGGGATTGCTTTTCTCTGCCTTATTTCTAGTTGGATCAGGGAGCTTTTTTAGCTTAAGACGTCAATTAAAAAATCGCAGATGGTTACATTGGTTATTCCTTGCGATAATTGTATTAATGCTTTTAGCTGTAAACGGAATAAACGCAGGTATTGGATTTATTGCAAGAGATTTAACAAATGCTTTAGTAGAAAAACAAGAAGATGGATTTTATCGGATATTGGGAATTTATGCTTGTTGTTTCGCTGTGGCTCTACCAATACGTGTTTCCCAAATATTTTTTACATATAAGTTAGGAATAATTTGGAGAGAATGGCTTTCAAAAAGTTTAGTCAAAGATTATATGACTAATAAAGCTTATTACCAATTAAATCCCAATGATGAAGAACAAACCGATGTAGATAATCCTGATCAAAGAATCACAGATGATACCCGAGCTTTTACCGGGCAAAGTCTCTCTTTTACATTAGGTATTTTTGATGCCCTACTAACATTTTCACTTAATATTCTTATTTTATGGAGTATTAGTACAACACTTACTTTTTCTTTATTTGGTTATGCTGCATTTGCAACATCTATCCTTTTAATTGCTGGAAAAAATCTTGTAAAGATTGACTTTGATCAACTCAGATATGAAGCAGATTTTCGATACGGCTTAGTACATATTAGAGATAATGCTGAATCAATAGCCTTTTACTCTGGGGAGAATCCTGAACGAAGTGAAACTGAAAGACGCTTAGGAGAAGTGGTGAGAAACTTTAATTTACTGATTATATGGAGAGTAATAATAGATGTCATGAGAAGATCCATTAATTATGCTGGAAATTTCTTTCCATATTTAATAATGGCAATCCCTTACTTTAAAGGTGATATCGATTATGGACGCTTTATTCAGGCTAGCTTTGCATTTGGAATGGTTGAAGGTTCGTTATTTTTCATTGTTAATCAAATCGAAGAACTTGCAAAATTTACTGCTGGTATTGGCAGATTAGAAGGTTTCCAATCAAAAGTTGAATCCATTAGTCAAACCAACCCAACAAGCAATCAAAACGTTATTTCAGATTATCCCTCAATTCTTATTAATAATGCTGACCTTTGCCCACCAGGATCAAATAAAACAATAATTAAAAATTTAAATTTAAGCATCGACAATAATCAATCACTTTTGGTCGTAGGGCCATCTGGGTGCGGAAAAACATCTTTACTAAGAATGATTAGTGGTTTATGGGAACCCAATCATGGAGTAATTAAAAAACCAAAAATTGGGGAATTATTATTCATACCTCAAAAACCATATATGTTACTTGGTTCTTTAAGGGAACAATTATGTTATCCCACAGAAGTTAAAAAATTTAGTGATGAACATCTTACTTCTGTACTACATGAAGTAAATTTAAAAACCTTAGTGGATCGGTATCCTAATCTTGATATCAAACAAGATTGGCCACGAATTCTTTCCCTAGGCGAGCAACAAAGATTGGCTTTTGCAAGACTCTTACTAAATTCTCCAAGATTTGCAGTACTTGATGAAGCCACAAGTGCTTTAGATATTAACACTGAAAAAAAACTATATAGTTTACTAAAGGAACGAGAACTTTCTCTTATTAGTGTTGGACATAGACCTAGTTTAAAAGATTTTCACGAGAATATTTTAGAATTAAACGGAAAAGGAGACTGGAAATTATTGACTTCAGATAAGTATAATTTTAAGGATTAACAAAACAAATGAATTCTAAAAAAGAACAAACCAACTCAGAAGTCACTAATTTAGAGAATGAGAGTTTGATAAAAGAGCAGAACGATTCAGATTACATCAATGAACAAATTGGAGACAATAAATTAGATGAAAAATCTATAGAAATTAAAGATGAATATAAATTTGGATGGAGTAGTTATTCTGAAATAACTAATGGAAGATTTGCAATGATTGGCTTCCTCGCAATAATATTGATTGAATTATTTAGTAAACAATCGTTTTTAAAATGGGCAGGAATCTTATAATTAATCATCAAATCTAGAACTGTTATCTCTTGGTTTCTTCTTATTTGTTCCAACGTTATATCTACTATTTTGATTTTTTGAAATTGATCTAGCCGAAGAGCTTACTCTACGAGTCTGACCTGGTTTTTTGGCTTGATTTGCATCTTTAAATGAAGCATCTTCTACTTGAGCTGTTGAAGTTTGCTGCCTAATAGGGGATCTAGTAGGTTTCTTTCTTAATGGAGAAGAATCGGCAGGAGCAGAAATATTATCTCTTCTAGAAACTGTACGATTCATTCTCGGTCTTGACCCTGTTTTAACTTCATCACGAGATAAATTTCTTCTCTCACCAAAGTTATTTGTCTCTGGTTGTTTACGATTTCTATCTTCAGAAGTCTGCCTTTTCCTTCTTATAGGTTCGTCATTTTCAAACTGACTTATTTCCCTCGTAGATGGCCTACTTCTGCTTGCTGCAGCAGAGGGTATAGCTCTTGAGACATTCCTCCTACGAGATCTCCCCTCAGTATAGTCTTCTTCAAATTCATCTTCTTGAGGTCTAAATCTTCTGGATGGTCCTTCAGATTCTTGAAACCTATCATAATCGTCATTAAATCGGCCTCTAGAATTTCTGGGAACATCAGAAATAGGATCATCATCAAAATAAGATGACCTTCTAGCTTGATCAGTCGCAACTCCCCTCAATCGCACACTTTCATATGCGAAAAAAACTGTAGTTCCTGCTAATAAAAACTGACCAAACTGAAGGATAGGATCTAATCTCCAGCCTTGAAAAAATAATATTCCTCCGCACAAAAGTCCAATTGCTGCGAAGAAAACATCATAATCCCTTGCCAAGGCGGGCTTAAAGGACCTCAAAAAATAAAGGCCTCCTCCGCATACCGCGAGAACTATACCAACAATACTGGCCCAATTGAGACTAGCATTGACCACATTCTTTCTCCAAAAATTTATTTTTAAAAGGGTTATTTATATCCCCTATACATATAGTGTACTTAAAACTTCTACAAAAACTAGCGTCTTCCAGTAGAAGTACGATCGAGGGAATCTTTCTGGCTGACAAAAATCAAAAATGCAGTGGCTGGGATAACGATAAGTAAGGCAGCGGCAATAAAACTACCTATCATTCCAACTGCAGAATTATTTGCAACTTCAGCAGAAAAATCTGCGGCTAGTAATAAATTTGAGATTTGAAACACTTTTTTAATATTAAATTCTCAATTTATAATACGAATTAAATACGTTTCAATGGGTTATTTATTAAGATGAATTAAATAATTGTGATTTCCTTGCTTGTAAACTCTCTTCAAATTTTAGATATCAGTTTAGGAATTTCTCTATCATATCTAACTATAGTTTTTCTAATAAGATTAATACTTACTTGGTACCCAAAAATTGATTTAAGTAAAGGTTTATGGTTATTAATTTCAATACCATCAAGCTCCATTCTTAATTTAACAAGAAAACTAATTCCTCCTATTGGAGGAGTTGATATTGGACCAGTAATTTGGATCGGAGTTATAAGCCTTTTAAGAGAAATTTTAGTCGGCCAGCAAGGGCTTATCAAAATCGCATTACATACAAATATTTCATAGGGATTATTTAATTTTTCCTTAGAAATTTGGCAATAATTCTTCTTCTACATATTTAGTATGTATCTTACCCTGCTTAAATTTAGATTTATTCAGTAAGGTTAGGTGAAAGTTAATTGTTGTAGGTATACCAGTTACTGCACATTCATTTAAAGCCCTGTTCATACGTTTAATTGCAGTATTACGATCTTTTCCCCAAACTATTAATTTACCAATTAATGAGTCATAGAAAGGAGGTATTTCGTAGCCTGTATAAACATGACTATCAACCCTTACGCCAGGGCCACCAGGAGGAAGCCACCCAGTAATTTTGCCAGGTGATGGTCGAAAATTGTGAGAAGGATCTTCAGCATTGATTCTACATTCAATGGCATGACCATTTAAATGGATATCATCCTGATTAAATTCCAAATTTGCTCCGCTTGCGATTTTAATTTGCTCAGCTATCAAATCAACTCCAGTAACCATTTCAGTAACAGGATGTTCAACTTGAATCCTAGTATTCATCTCCATAAAATAAAAATTATCATCATCATCAACTAAAAATTCAACTGTCCCCGCTCCTTCGTAGCCGATACTTTTTGCAGCAGCAATAGCTGCGTTCCCCATTTTTTTTCTTAGCGCGGTGTTAATTGCAGGACTAGGAGACTCTTCTAGCAACTTCTGATGTCTTCTTTGAACTGAACAATCTCGTTCTCCTAAATGAACAACATTACCCGACCTGTCGGCCAAAATTTGAATTTCTACGTGTCTTGGCTTCTTTATAAATTTCTCCATATATAAACCATCATTTCCAAAAGCTGCTTCTGCTTCGCCTTGGGCAGCTTTAAACATTTTTTCCAGATTATCAGAGTTTTCAACCAACCTCATACCTCTTCCTCCTCCTCCAGCAGTCGCTTTAATGATTACCGGATAGCCAATATCATCTGCCAATTGATAAGCCTCATCAACATTTGATAATAAGCCTTTACTACCAGGTACTGTTGGAACTCCAACTGCTTCCATAGTTTCTTTAGCTGTAGATTTATCTCCCATGGATCTAATAGCTTTAGGAGATGGACCAATAAAAACTATGCCGTGATCATTACACATCTCAGCAAATTTATCATTTTCCGCAAGAAATCCATAACCAGGATGAATAGCATCAACTCCTCTCGATGTAGCAGCAGCAAGTATATTTGGAATATTTAAATAACTCTTATTACTTAATGAATCTCCAACGCAAACCGCCTCATCGGCAAGCTGAACATGCAATGCTTTTTTATCTACAGTGCTAAAAACTGCAACAGTTGCAATACCAAGTTCTCTACAACTTCTGACAATTCGTAAAGCTATTTCTCCACGATTAGCAATTAAAACTTTTTCAACCATTATGAAAATTAAATTGAAGAAATGACAATGACTTTAAACAAAAAATTATCTGCCAAAGTAATTAACAAAATTTTTTAGTGATCAGAGGACATTTTTTACAATACAACCTGAAACGTTATATATGTATAAATATTTGTTTTATGCAATAGAAAACTATTCATTATATTCAAAATAATCTGTTAGAACTATATGCTTAATCAGTTAATAATGTATGATATTTTTTAGGTTTAGGTATCCCCCGGTTGCTGAAAACCCTTTGCGGATGTGGCGGAATTGGTAGACGCGCACGTCTAAGGAGCGTGTGGCCTAGGCCTTGCGAGTTCAAGTCTCGCCGTCCGCATTTAATCTATTCTCGTTCAACTGCAATGAAAAAAAAATCAGTTGCAGTAGTCATAGTTTCTAATGGTCCTGGTGAATTAGCTACATGGGTAAATCCTTTAGTAAATGAACTAGAAAAAATAAATAATTCTCAAAGGGATGGCAATAAACTCGATTTCACTCTTAGATTAGTCCTTGTTCCTTGTCCAAATGCCACTGGTAAAGAATTTTTAGTTGCAAATTCATGGAATAAATTCGAATTAATTACAAAATCCAAAAGTTTTTGGAAATTATTAATCAAGCCAAGTTCTTTTGCCAGTTGGCCCAAAAGAGGTATCATCATTTTCCTTGGTGGAGATCAGTTTTGGAGCGTTTTACTAGCTAAAAGATTAGGTTATGTAAATATCACATATGCTGAATGGATTTCTCGATGGCCACAATGGACAAACAAAATTGCTGCTATGAATCTAAAAGTAAAAAAATTAGTTCCTAAAAGATACAAATATAAATGTCAAATCATTGGCGATTTGATGGCAGATATCAATCTTAATAGCGAAATATCATTAAGGAATAAAGAAAAACACTTTATTGCATTATTGCCTGGTTCTAAAAAAGCAAAGCTCTCTGTTGGAATTCCTTTCTTCTTAGAAATTGCAGATCAAATAGCTGAAGAAAATAAAAATGTAAATTTTATAATCCCTATTGCCCCAACTACTGATAAAAACGAATATTTGTTTTTCCAAAGTGAGAAAAATCCAATTGCGAAATATTACACATCAAAAATCAAGACAATTAGAAATATCAAAGACAGATATTTTGATTACGTAATTGAAACATCAAAAAATACAAAGATTTATCTAATCAAGAAACATCCTTGCTATGAAATATTAAAGGAATGTGATCTTGCTATTACTACTGTAGGAGCAAATACTGCAGAATTAGCCGCAATTGCTCTTCCGATGTTAGTCGTTCTACCAACTCAACATTTAAATATGATGAATGCTTGGGATGGTATTTTTGGATTAATTGGGAAGATTTCATATATAAATAGATTCCTAACTTTTATAGTTAAATATTTTTATTTTAAAAAGAAGAAGTTTTTTGCTTGGCCAAATATTAAAGCTAAAAAAATGATTGTCCCTGAAAGGATAGGAAACATTTCGCCCGTTCAAATCGCAAAAGAAGTTTTATTTTTAATTAAAAATAGGGAGCAATTAAAAAGTATTAGTGATAATTTGCAAAAAGAGAGAGGGGAAAAAGGTGCTGCAAAAAAACTTGCTTCTATAATTATTAATTCAATAAAAAAACTTTAACACTTACCAGGGATCATCAATTTCAAATTTTTCTGATTTTTTATTATCTACCAAATTCTTTTCATCTAATGGTTCAATATCTAAAGTTTCTGTTGCATTTTGGATTGGTCTTTTGGAAGCTAAATTAATATTTGATTGTTTCTTTTGTTTAAAATCAAAATTCTTTTCCTCATCTATTTTACTAATACTATTTTTATTCTCAATCTGGTCAGAATAATCATTATTCATATATAACTTTTTTCTATTTTTTATTTCTTCTGCAGAATCATTTATTTCAACATATTCAAGTTCATCTTCATAATCATCTTCATAATCATCTTCATAATCATCTTCATAATCATTTTGTTCAATAACTTCTTCATATTCTTGAACCAAATTCTTTTGTTCTTCTGATTCCGAACCAGACAATAACTGATTCTCAACTGGTACAAGATTTGCTGAATATCCACTTGCTCCCCTTTCATCCCATGAAGAACCACCTACTCCAAGTTTCTCAAGTAGACCACTACTTAGTTGCTTCAATTTCTCCTCAGCGCCTTCATAAACAATAATCCTATCGGTACCACTACTTACAATTTCCTCAACAGGTATTTCCCAAGTACTTAAAACTCCCTCACCTAAAAGCGGAACACCAACAGCACCCATAACAAGAGATATCAAATCCCCAGTCTCAATATCGAAAGAAAAGCCAAGAACTCTTCCTAAAAGTTGTCCAGATTCTGTAATCACTTGACAATTAATTACCTTGCCATATCTTTCTGGAGAAAAACCCTCACTCAAAGAATCTAGGGAGTCAACTAATATGACATCTCCAACTTGCTTTATACTTTCTAAAGGCATCCATTTAGGCAAACCTGGTAAAAATCTTGTAAGTGGATTATCTCTTAGTCCCAAAGCGACCACCTCTCTTCTATCGATATCAACAACAACTTCGCCAACTACGCCTAACCGCCTACCGGTATCAGTAGTTATAACTTGTGTCCCCATTAATTCTGACCTTAACCATAAACGTTCGCTAGGAACCGAGTTAGGGATATTCTTATTAGCAGATGTGTTAGACAAGCTCATAAATTTCTTTTTATCATTCTGACGTATAAATTTAAAAAAGTGTGTTTATGCAGCATTTGGTAACCCAAGAACTTGAGTATTAGCACCTCTTGCTTGCGCAACCCCAATTGTTCGTTCAGACGCACTAATCATAGGCCTTCTATGACTTACGACTATAAATTGAGCATTTGATGACTGATTCGATATTAGTTTTGACAACCTTTCAACATTAATACCATCTAAAAAACTATCAACCTCATCTAATGCATAAAAAGGTGAAGGTTTATACTTTTGCAATGCAAATAAAAAACTTAAAGCAGTCAATGATTTTTCACCACCTGACATAGAGGCTAATCTTCTGACATTTTTTCCCTTAGGATGAGCCACTAGAGTTAATCCTCCTTCTAAAGGAGAATTAGGATTTTCAAGTTGCAGAAATCCATCTCCATCAGATAAATTTGCAAATATTTCTCTAAAATGTCTATCAACTTCTTTAAATGCTTGCATAAAAGCCTCCTGACGCATCGTAGATACAGTTTCTATCCTCAGCAATAATTCAGATCTTTCATTAGATAGAATTTCTAATTTTTCTCGCAAACCATTTAATCTCTCAATTAATTCTTCTAGTTCATCAAGGGCCAACATATTAACAGGTTCTAAGCTTTGCAGTTTTGCATTTATGATCGAAATTTCTGATTGCAAAGATTCAAGACTCTTACCTTCATATTCTCCAAACTCGGGGGAGGTATTTGGTAGATCTTTTTTGTAATTTTCTAATTTTATTTTCTCGCTCCGCATCTCTTCTTTAAGAGAATGCATATCCCTCTCAAGATATTCAAGCTTCAAAAGATAGTTATTATATTCTTGCCTTTTATTTGAAATTGAAGAGTTTAATTCATCTCTTTTCCTTCTCAATAAACCTAAATCCTTCTCTAGAGAAGTTTTTTTATTATCGAGATCTAAAAGCTCTTTTTTAAATTCATCTCTTTTTTCTATCCATTCACTGTGAGCAAGTGCAAGTTGTTTAATAGATTCCTGCAAGTTTTTTTCTTGTATTAAAGTAATTTTTAATGAATTATTGATACGCTCTTTATTTAAAGCAAATTGATTCTTTTTATCTAGTAACGTATCTCTCTCCTTAATAAGTAATTCAAGTTTTTTATCAAGATTATTAAAATCGTTATTAAAAGCTATTAATGATGATTTTTGATTTTTTTCATAATTTGCCTTTTGAATGGTTTGTAATTGATCAGACTTATCATGATATGGCTTCAATTCATTTTTTATATGATCTAACTCGTTAACTAACAAATTATTAGCAGTATTAAGTTTATTTAATCTCGATTTACAATCCTCAATCCTTTGCGAGACAGCCTTAAGAGAATCTTGATTTACTTCAATTTCTTTATTAAATGCGGCACAATCCTCAATTATTTGACTGCGGTTAGAATTTAATGTACTGAGTCTATTATTTTTTATTATCAAATCATTATTTGACTCTTTTAAAGCTTCTTCGATAACTAATAATCTTTCTCTTATAGGACTGGAATCATCAATATCATTGTTAATTCCAAACCTATAAGCCAAATCCTTATTTAACTTACTGCCTCCTGTAATAGCACCACTTGCTTCTAATAATTCACCACTTAAAGTAACTAACCTATTTTTTTGTGTAGATAACCTAGCTGAAGATAAGTCTGAAAAAACCAAAGTATCGCCAAAAACATATCGAAAAACATCTGAATAGACTCCATCAAAAGTAATTAGATTAATTGCCTTATCAATAAATCCCTTCTCCCTGTTATTTTCAAATCTTGAAATTGCAAAATTCTTTTTTTGACTTTTAATTCTATTTAAAGGTAAGAAAGTTAATCTTCCCGCTTTCTTTTTTTTAAGGATTTCAATTGCTTTAGCCGCAATATGATCATTATCAACAACAATTTGTCCTAATCTATTTCCTGCAGCAATTTCTAATGCATATCTATTTTTCTCATTGACCTCTCCAAGTTGAGCTACATAACCATGTATACCCTCTAATCCCGCTTCTAGGAGAATTCTGAGAGCATATGAACCTCTAGATTCATTTAAAGCTTCTTTCCTGCTTTCGAATCTAGATAAATCTTTTTCTAGCATTAATTGCTCCTTATTTAGCCTTGATTTAGTTTTAATTAATAAATCAATTTCATTTTTTAAAGAATTAATTTCTGAGCTATTACTTGCCAGGTTTTTATTCTGTGTATCGGATGTCTCTTTTTTCCTTTGATTTCCCTCAGAAAGTTTCTGCTTTTCTAATTTTAAAGAATCAATCTGACACAATATCTCATCTTTTTGAATATTATTTTGAATAGTTTCTTCTTCAATTTTCCTTTTTTTAATTTCCAAAGGATCAATTTGATTTTTTATACTTTCAAGCTCAGCATTTAATTTGATACTTTGTTTTGAGAATTCTCCAGATTCTCCAGCAGCATCAGAAAGTTTTTTTCTGGATAGTTTGTGTTTTAAAGTGAGATCATCAATTTGCAAGTTCAATTGATTTAAAAAATTATCATCAAAATTTTCATTTCTACTCTTTTCTGACTCAATATTCCTCTTAGAAATTGCAATTTCATCTCTCTGCTTTTGTAATTTAATACCTTCTTCTTTATTAAGACTTGATATTCTATCAAGTTCTCTCAAGCTAGAATTAATACTTCCAATATCAGAATTCACTTTTATCAAAGTATCATCTCCTTTCTCCTTAAGCTCTTCAACCAGAATTTTCAAAGCATCTTCTAGGACTGATATTTCTTTAGTAATAGATTCTTTTTGTTTATTAAATAATATTTTATTTTTTTCAATTTCACTTTCTTTTTTTTCTATAAATTCAACATGCCTAACTTGTTTATCAAAAATAAGAACTTTCTCTAATTCCTTTATTTGTAGTAGTTTTGCCTTTAACTCTTTATATCGCTTTGCTTTTTCACATTCTTTTTCAAGCTTATTCTTACTAGATTGCAATTCATTTTCTAAAATTTCACATCTTTCTTGTCTTTCGAAAACATCATTTAATTTTGCATTAGTTTGTTCTATTCTTGTATCAAAAAGTGCGACTCCTGCTAATTCATCAATAAGATTTCTCCTCTCCTTATTATTCATTGATACTATTCGTGTTACATCGCCCTGCATAACAACATTGCTACCCTCAGGATCAACACTAATATCTCTTAATATTCTCTGTATTTGTTGCAAGGTACATTGTTTTCCATCAGAAGTATAAGTAGAAGAATAAGAACCACCTGGCATAAGCCTTAATTTTCTAGAAACTACCCATTCTTTTTGACCTTTATTAAGGGAAATTTCTTCTTCTTCAATTTCCAATGGCGGAAGGTCTTCTCTGGGGGACCAATTTTGAATATTAAATTTTACCGAAACAGATGTTTCTGATGACTTACCCTCTTTAACTTTGGAATTATTTATTAGATCTGGTAATCTTTCAGCCCTCATCCCTCTACTATTAGCAAGACCTAAACAGAATAAAATTCCATCTAAAATATTACTTTTCCCAGAACCGTTAGGGCCCGTAACAACAGTGAAACCTTCTTCAAGAGGAATTTTTATATTTCCCCCAAAAGATTTAAAATTTTCAAACTCGACCTGATTGATATGTACCAATCTCAAGTCTCAATAGCTAAATAAGAATAACTAATTTGCAAAAATTCTCAATAGAAATATTACGTTTATTTATAAATGAATATTAATAATTTTTGATCAATCTACAAGAATTACCCGAAATTTCAAACAAACCATAAAGAAGTTCACCATCCAAAATGAATCGATAATATTCAGAGTCCAATTTATCAGAAGCGCTTTTAAATATTCCATGATCAATTCTTTTTACAAACCCTCTATTATCAGAAAGTTCATATTCTATTCTGGATAACCATACAAGTCTATGATTTTGCTGCTTAGAAATTTCTATAGAAGCTTGATTTAATAAAGGTATTTTTAAAAATTTCCAAGTTAAGCAATCTATGCCATTTTCAACAAGAAAATCATAATGAATATCGAAAGAGTTAGCAGAATAAACTTTATGTTCAAGCAAAACCCATTTATTCATTATCTAATTGATAAATAAATCGATTTTTTTATAAAACAAAGTCGAAACAAAGATATATTTTATGAAAGATGGTTCCTGTTATTTAATTACTTGCATCAGGAACAAATCTTAAGGCAATGAATAGCAAACTTCCAGCTCCAGCGATAGCTGCAGCTACTAATCCAAAATCTGTAGGGATTGTGCGAGATGCAAAAATTAATGATGCAAATGTAATATCCATGATGAAATTTAAACTCATTTAATAAATTCAGTAATAGCTTAACAAAACCTTCTTACAGAACAGAGTAGATAAATAAATTGTAAATAAACTTTTATATGTTTGAATCCTATACAAATAGAACAATTCTTGAGATAAGGGTTCCAAATTAAGAAAATAGGGTCTAATCTTAAAGTAAATAAGTTTAAATAATGGAGACTTACCATCCTCCCAAAGAAGTAGAAGAAAAAGAAAATAACTCTGATCTTCCTGAAAAAGAAGTTATTTCGGAAAAATGGTTACTTGAAAAAATTGACAGTTTAATACCTTTAATAAAAGAAAAATGGCCTAACATTGCACATCAAACCCTTGAAGCCACAAAAGGGAGTATTGATGATTTAGTTGAAGTAATAGCTAGCCATAGTGGAACCTCAGTAATTGGAATAAAAAGCCAACTATTTGAAATCATTGATTCAATCAGAGAAAATAATTGGGAAATATCAGAAAAAATTGAACCTATCGAAAGTCAATTAGAAGAATTATTAGAAGAACTTAACAATACACTGAGACCAAAAATAGAAAATCCAATAAGAAAAAAACCACTATTATCTATTGCTATTGCTGCTGGTATTGGTTTACTTATAGGAACTTTCCTAAACAGTGGCAGAAAATAATATGGAAAAACCAAAAAATAAAAACTTTGCGAATACCGCCTCCAGAATTTCAGCGATCGCAAGTTCAGTGATGGATTTGCATGTAAGAATAGCTCTTCAAGAAGTAGATAGAGAAAAAAGAAGATTAATTAGTGGTGGAATATTTTTGGCAATTGGCAGCACATTATTATTATTAGTACTAATTTGCATCCATATTATTCTTTATCTTTTTCTAACGAAATATAACAACTGGAATATTGAATATAATTTATTACTCATAATATTTATCGATTTATTTCTAGCAGGCTTAAGTTTAAAGCTTGGAGGAAAATTAGCCAAAGGCCCTTATCTTCCTCAAACATTAGAGGGTTTAGGCAAGACAACAAAGGCCGTTTTAGGCAAAAAATAAATTACCTTATTAAATACTTTATCCATCTACAATCTATTCCCCCATTGCTAACGGGAATTTTCAATGAAGATTTCATTTTCAAATATTTTGTTAATTTTGGATTCCCACTAAGCAGCCAAAATTCCCAACCTGAAAAATTATTCTTTAGGAAGATTCCCATTTGTTCATATAAACAAATCAATTCATTTTCATCGCCTAATTTTTTGCCGTATGGAGGATTACAAATGATTATCCCAGGTGAGCAACTTAATTGAAGTGCTAAAAAATCATTATTTATAAGCTCAATATAATTTTCGAGTCCAGCTAATGATATATTTACATTCGCCTGCTCAAAAACCTTTTTATTAATTTCACACCCAATTATTGTTGGTAATTTTTCATAATTTATAATTTTATTTTTTGCCTTATTTTTTTCATTAAGATAAATATCTTTCCTAAAGTCCAACCAATTCTCAAAAAGATATACTTGATCAATATTTATGGGAACTCCAAGGTATTGGTTGACAGCCTCAATTAAAAAAGTTCCCGAGCCACACATAAAATCTATTAATGGGACTTTGCCATTCCATTGAGTCATATTTATCAATCCAGAAGCTAAATTTTCTTTTAATGGAGCATATCCAATTGCGGGTCTATAGCCTCTTTTATGTAAGCTTTCTACGCTGCTTTGAAGACTGAGAATTGCTTTATTATTGTTTAGATGCAGATGAATTATAAAATCAGGATTATCTAAAGAAATATTTGATCTTTTATACCAAACTGCCTTTTGCAAATCAGTTATAGATTTTTGTACTTCAAGAGCAGTGAAATGAGTATGACTTAAAGAAGATGTTCTCCCAGTTACTTGAACATTAAACGTTTTATCAAAGTGCAACCAATTTAACCAATCAAATGAATCTCTAACCCCCCCATATAAAGATTGCTTGTCATAGCAATTAAAACTTGCTATTTCTCTATAAAAACGAAAAGCTAATCTGGAATAGAAATGAACTCTATAAAAAGTTTTAAAATCACATTCAAAATTAATAAATCTTTTATAAGTATTAATATTAAAGCCGCCTAAATTTGCAATTTCTTCTGCTAAAGATTTCTCTAGTCCTTCCGGAGATGATGCCACTACATTCATATACGATAAAACTTAGTAAAAAAACTATTCAATAACCATTTTGCCTGTCAGAATATAAATGTCCAATTGGACTAGGTGATCTCAACCGATGTTTCGGACAGCGGTTCGATTCCGCTCAACTCCACTATTTGGGGTTGTAATGGTTTCGACGGGGCATAAGGAAGGTGACTGAAGCCGGCTCGGTTAGAGCAAAAACACAAATGCTAACAAAATCGTTAGTTTCTCCCGTCAAACAGCACCAGTTGCTGCTTGATCCTAAAGGAGATGGGGTTATATCAGCCTTATCAACCAAATGATACGAGGAGTCTGGAAGGACTCCACTTTTTTTAAATAACTAAGAAGTTGTAATAGATAATTTATTAGTGTGTAAATATTGATGCAAATGCTTGTATTAAAAAGAATTTTTTTAATTTTATAAGTATAAATACTGAGAAGATAAGTCTTAAATTAATTTATCTTATTAAAAATCGAATCTTGCAAAATGGAATCTAATAAAAAATTGAATGACTTGATAATAAATCTCAAACCAAAAGTTATTAGATTCACTGGCGAAAAATTTCCCAATGAACTATGGAATAGTGGTTGTCAAATAAAAAAAATAAGAAAATATCTAGCTAAAAAATAAATTAAATGCTTGAAAAAGGATTTTTAGGCATTTTTTTTAAACATTTTTTTGACAATTCCTGAAGTACTTTAAATTCACTTTTATTTAAATTCCATTTGAATACATTCGATACATCTATAACTTGAGATTTTTTTCGCATTCCAACGAGCGGAATAGCTCCTTGATAACAACACCAATTAATTGCTACTTGCGCTTGGGAAACTGATCTTCGATTTGCAATTCTTTTTAAACATCTACGCAATTCATATGTTGGTTTTTTATAGTTTTCAAATAATGCATTGCGAATAAAACTTTTTTCTTTATTCTTATCTGTATCTGGATCAATACAAAGTATTCCAAAGGACAAAGGACTATAAGCAAAGAAATCAATATTATTTTCGTCACAAATTTTTTTTACCTGATATTGTTTTCCTAAATCGGGAGCAAGCAAAGAAAACTGTATTTGAACACTCTTTAAGTTCTGATCTCTTTTTGCTAAAAAATTAATTAATTTCATCAATCTTTTAGGACCTATATTTGATAAGCCTATTTGAAAATCAAAGCCTTCATCTTTTAAATCGCAAAGATTATTCAACAAACCTAATTCCTGCCATGGATTGTATTTTGCAGTTGACCAATGTAATTGCACTATATCTAATTTGTTATTAAGTCTTTCTAAACTTTTCAAAAAAGGTTTATTAAAACCTCTGTTACCTATTCTCCAGGGATAAGGTGCAAGTTTGGTTGCTACTTGAATTCTTTTTTTCTTTGCTGAAGGAGTATTTAGTAAAAATTTTCCTATCAACAATTCACTTCTACCCTGAAGATTCCCAGTACCGTAAGAATCTGCAGTATCAATTAGATCGAATCCTCTTCGTAACGCTTCATAATATGTCTCACGTAAATCATCGTCATTTGTAGATTGGTAATTCCAGAAAAGCTTATTCCCCCAAGACCACGTACCTAATCCAATTCTTTTCTTCACTAGCCAATTTAAATAAGGAACTTTATAAGGTTATCTAAAAATATTAACTTCTTAAAAGTATTTCAAAAAATAAGTTTTAAAGCATTAAAAATCAATTTCTCTTGACATTAAGAAATTATTCTCCAAAGTAAGAGAAATAAAAATAAAAAATTGTTCATTACCGTTTGCGGACAAAAAGGGGGGGTAGCCAAAACCTGTACAAGTATTCACCTTGCTAGTGTTTGGCATTCTGAAGGTAAAAAAGTTTGCATAGTCGATGCCGACAAGAATAGATCTGCTTTAGCATACGCTTCAAGAGGCAATCTTCCATTTCCAGTTTTCCCAGTCAGTTCAGCTGCTAAAGCATCAAGATCATCAGAAATTGTAATAACTGATGGCCAGGCTAGCAGTGATCAAGAAGAACTTAAACATTTAGCGTATGGTTCAGATTTAGTAATCTTACCTACAACTGCAAAAGCAAGATCAGTAGAATTAACTGTCGAACTAGCTAATTTATTAAGCAACTTAAAAGTTAACCATGCTGTAGTAATAGTAAAAGTTGATTTTAGACAGCAAAAAGCAGCACAACAAGCCAAAGCAGCTCTAGAAAATTTTGGTTTATATGTTTTTGATACATTTATACCCTTACTTTCAGCATTTGATAAAGCAGAAGCATCTGGCAATGCTGTATTTGAAGCTGTAGACGATTTAGGCAGATCAGATCCTCGTCGAATGACGGGCTGGTCTGCTTATTGTTCAATTGCCTCACAAATTCCATGCCTGATTTCGAAGCCCTCATCCGACACCAACAACTTAAACAACCAACAACCAATCAGCGCTTAAAAGTAGTTGATTCTCCTAATTTTGAAGAAGAAAAAAATGACAAAGCAATAATTAGACAATCTGGATTATTAGTTAATTTTTTTGGAGGTTTTATAGGCTCTGTAATTGGAACTTTAACAATACTGTTTCTTTATATGAATGAATATCTACCATTAGATTTACTAAAACTTAAGTAGTATATTCGCTATTTATTTCAACATATTTTTTAGAAAGATCGCACCCCCAAGCTGTGCCTATCGATTCGCCAGAATTTAGATTAATAGTAATTTTCACAATATCATCTACTAAATATTTACCTTTCATTCTGGACTTAATATAGTCTCTGACTTTTTGAGGATCATATTTATTTAACTTGCCATTTTCCAAAATCTGAGCGTTGCCTATATACAAGTCAACGTCATTTAAATTAAATTTAACTCCAGAATTACCTGCAGCAGAAATGATTCGTCCCCAATTCGGATCACAACCATGTACTGCAGTCTTTACCAAGGCAGAATTACAAATAGATTTCGCGAGCATAATTGCATCATCTGTATTTTTTGCTCCTTGAACCAAAACTTCTAATAAACAATTTGCTCCCTCTCCATCCCTTGCAATATTTTTTGCCAAGTTCTGACATACAATATCAATCCCTTGTTGGATAATTGGAAAAAACCTTTTTTCAATTTTCTCTCCTGTATTTATTCCAACAAAAGAATCATTTGTACTTGTCTCTCCATCAACTGATATTGCATTAAAAGATTTTTGAACCGCAATAGCAATCATTTTATCCCATTCTTCTTTTTGAATACCCGCATCACAGGTTAGGAAAGCAAGCATTGTAGCCATGTTGGGGTAAATCATTCCTGAACCTTTTGCAAATCCTGCTATTTTTATTTTTCTACCTTGAATAATCGTCTCTATTGACACTTTTTTCAAAGTCAAATCAGTAGTTAAAATTGCTTCTGCTGCATTTTCAAAATTATTACTCTTTAAATCACTAACTAAATTCGGTAAATTTTTTACTAAATCATTTATTTGTATTGGAACACCAATGACACCAGTTGAGCACATTAAAACTTCTTCTTCTTTTATTCCTAAAAGTTCCGCAATCTTTCCTGTAGCAATTTGAAAATGTTGAATTCCAAGATTTCCTGTACATGCATTTGCTTGACCAGAATTAATTAATATTGCTCTTACAAAACCTGCAGTTCTTTTAATTCTTTCCTCACAAATATCCACACAAGAAGCGCGTACTATTGATTGGGTAAACGTCCCACTAAAAATACTTCCCTCTGGAGCGAGTATTAGTGCTAAATCTTTTTTATTAGAGGCTTTTAAACCAGCAGATATCCCAGCAAAAAGAAACCCCTTGGGTGTCACCTTACTGCCATCAACAAACGACCAATTGGAATCTAACTGGCTCAAGCTTTTTGGTATTTTAACTCATACTAACTACTCTTTATTACTAAAGAAACTAAGTAATTAGATTATTATTAATAATATGAATATTCTTCAAAAATTAAAAAACAACCAAAGAAGGATTGGTTTAACAGGAGGTATTGCAAGTGGGAAGACAACAATAACTAATTACATTAGAAAACATAAAAACATACCGATATTAGATGCAGATCATTTTTCAAGAGAATTAATCAAACCAAACACATATGGATATAAGAAAATTTTAGATTATTTTGGAAATAAAATTATTGATAATAAAAGCAATTCAGAAAGGGAAATAAACAGAAAACTTTTAAGGAACATTATTTTTAAACATTCAGAAAGTAAAGAATGGATTGAAAAACTGCTTCACCCCTTAATTAAAGAAAAAATGATAGAAGAATGCAGTCAATATACAAATAATCAAACTATAGTGTTGGTTATTCCATTATTGTTTGAAGCAAAATTTGAAGATATTTGCACTGAAATATGGTTAGTTAAATGTCCGAAAGAACTACAAAAAAATAGACTTATCACAAGAGATAAAATTAGCGAAAAAGAAGCATATGAATTGATCAATTTTCAATTAAGTTTTGAAGAAAAAAGAAAATTTTCAGATATTATTTTAGATAATTCGGATGATCAAAATAAATGGATCAATACGATAAAAGAGCTTCTTTAAGCTTTAGCTATTCAATTTTTCCATAAGGAGTTTATTTGCAAGTTTCGGGTCAGCTTTACCTTTGGTTCTTTTCATAAGTTGACCAACAAAAAAACCAAGTAATTTAGTTTTGCCATTTTTAAATGCTTGAACTTCATTAGGATGTTCATTTATAAGTTCATCAATTATTGGCAAAATACTTGAAGAATCAGATATCATTGCCAACCCTTTTTCTTCAACTAATTTTTTCGGAGAAATATTTTTTTGAATAAGTTCAGGTAAAATTTCTTTTGCAATTTTTCCACTAATTATATTTTTTGAAATCATCCTAATCATTTCAGCAAGATTTTTAGGACTAAGCTTTAATTCATTAAAAGTTAGTTTGTTTGATTTTAAATAGCCGACAATATCACTTGTTACCCAATTTGAAGCTAGTTTAGCCTCGGCACCATTTGCTACTGTTTCTTCGAAAAAGTTTGCCATGCTTATTTCATCAGAAATTACCCTTGCATCATATGCAGACAATCCAAATTGACTTACGTATTTATTTCTTTTCTTTGAAGGTAATTCTGGTAGTTCTTTAAACCATATCTCTTGTTGAGCTTTTGTTATTTCAATTGGACCTAAGTCAGGATCAGGAAAATATCTATAGTCGCTACTACCTTCTTTTAATCTCATACTTTTCGTTAATTGCTTAGATTCGTCCCATAACCTTGTTTCTTGGAAAATTTTTCCTCCATTTTCATAAACTTCTATTTGTCTGGCTATTTCATAATCACAAGCCTTTTGAATGGCAGAAAATGAATTCATATTTTTTATTTCCACTTTGGTACCAAAAGGAGCATTAGGTCCTTTTCTAACTGAAATATTGACATCACAGCGTAATGAACCCTCTTGCATATTTCCATCTGACACACCTAGATATCTAACTGTTCTTCTAATCTCTGAAGCATATTCAGATGCCTCTTTACCTGATCTAATATCTGGTTTACTTACAATCTCACAAAGTGCTATTCCGGCACGATTATAATCAACTAAAGAATACTTAGAGCCATCTAATCTATCACTTCCTGAATGGACTAGTTTTCCTGCGTCTTCTTCCATATGTAGCCTTTCTATACCAATTTTTTTGATATAAGGTTCTTTGTCCTTTTCAATTATTTCAACCTCTAACCAACCATTTTCAGCTAGTGGCTCATCAAATTGTGAAATTTGATAATTTTTTGGCAAATCAGGATAAAAATATTGTTTTCTGTCAAATTTACAATGTTCTGCAACGTTTAAATTTAATGCTAACGAAGTTTTAACAGCATACTCAAGAACAGTCTCATTCAGAACTGGAAGAGTTCCTGGTAACCCACAAACTACAGGATCTATATGCGTATTAGGTGCATCACCAAAAGCTGTTGACGCAGATGTGAATATTTTACTTTTCGTATTAAGCTGTACATGAGTTTCCAAACCAATCACAGCTTCCCAAGATTCCAAATTGTTCATTATTAAAAGTCTCTTTATTAATAATATTGGATATAAAGGAAAAGAGGACCAAAACACAAATAAAAATATTAATTTTTAAATGGCACAAGAAACCAAAAATTCAATATTAATCATTGGCGGTGGACTTTTAGGTTTATCTATTGCTTATGAATTTTCCAGAAATAACTTCAAAGTTTTAGTTTTAAGCAAAAACAGAAATGAATCAGCTGGATTTGTTGCTGCAGGAATGTTAGCTACTCATGCCGAAGGGCTCGAAGATGAATTACTAAAATTTGGCCAAGAAAGTCAAAATCTAATTCCAAAGTGGATACAAAGTATTGAAAAAGATAGTAATATTGAATGCGGTTTAAAAAAATGTGGCATAGTAGTTCCTTTTAAAAATAAAGAAGATCTTGAAGGGTTTCCAACTTATGAATATGGAAAATATTTAAATCACAAAGATCTTCAAAGAGAAATTAATGGAATGAATTCTATTTGGAAACATGGTTTACTTTTTGAACAAGATGGTCAAATAGATAACCGAAGAAGACTGATGCGCGCGCTTGAAAGAGCATGCTCCTTGCATGGAGTCGAATTTCAAGAGGGATCAGAAGTAGAGGATTTGACATTCGAAAAAAACAAAATTACAGGAGCAACATTTTTATGTGCCACTGGGGAAATAAAAAAAATTAACTGCGAAAAAGCAATTATATGCAGCGGTGCTTGGAGTAAAAAAATTTTTAATCAGATTCCAGTCTTTCCTGTAAAGGGACAAATGCTATCAATACAAGGTCCAACAAATTTTTTGAAAAGGGTTATTTTTGGTCCAAAAACTTATCTAGTTCCCCGTGATGATGGACTTATCATAGTTGGAGCTACAGTTGAAAAAGATTCAAAATTTAATCAGGGTAATACTCCTAATGGAATAAAACAACTGCAAGAAGGCATTCGCTCCTTATTGCCAGAAGCTATTAATTGGCCACAAATGGAACATTGGTGGGGATTTAGACCTTGTACACCAGATCTAAAACCAATAATTGGAAAATCAAAAATTGAAAATCTTTTTATAGCTACAGGACATTACAGAAATGGGGTTTTATTTTCTGCAATAACAAGTGATCTTCTTTTGAAAATAGTTCAAAATAAAAATCTCAAAGAAATAGAAAAAAGCTTTTTAAACAAATTTAGTTTAGATAGATTTGCGATTTAAATTTTAATTTTCAGATCGCCATTTCGCATCAGAAGTTTCCCACTCACATAATTCCTCTTCGTTAAACCATAGATCAATTTCAAATTTTGCTGTATCTTCTCCATCAGAACCATGAATAATATTCCTACCAATATCAATTGCTAAATCTCCTCTAATAGTTCCAGGCTCTGCTTCCAGAGGCTTTGTTGCACCTATTAGTTTTCTAGCACTCAAAATAACTCCTGCGCCTTCCCAAACCATTGCTACAACAGGACCGCTTGAAATAAAGTCTACTAAATCACCAAAAAAGGGTCTTTCTCTATGTACTCCATAATGATTTTGAGCAAGATCCTTTGAAGGAATTAATTGCTTTAAGCCAACCAATTTAAATCCTTTTTTTTCAAATCTGCCAATAATCTCAGCAACATATCCTCTTTGCACTCCATCTGGTTTAATTGCAATAAAAGTTCTCTCTTTGGTCATTTAGTTAATAATCACTCTATGTATATTCAACTTTTGGGTGGTAACTTGGCAAGTAATCATTAAAATAAAAGATATTGTTTTGAGTTATTTTCAAAAACAATTATTAATCACTAAGACATAAATTGACTAATTTTGAGCCGAAAAAATTAAAGAATATTTGGACTATTGAAGATAGTATTTCGACTTACAACATAGACAAATGGGGAGATAAATATTTTTCTATAAATTCCAAAGGAAATATATCGGTAACTAAAGATATAAAATCTGAAAATAAGATTGATCTTTTTAACCTTGTCAAAGAACTTAAAAGTAGAGAAGTAAATCCTCCATTAATCATACGATTTAATGATATTTTGAAAGATCGCATCAATGCATTACATGACTCTTTTTTAAAAGCAATAAAAACCTATAAATATAAGAACATTTATCAAGGCGTTTTTCCTGTCAAATGTAATCAACAGAAAAATGTCTTAGAAAAAATAATAGAGTTTGGTAGCCAATGGAATTTTGGTTTAGAAGTAGGAAGTAAATCAGAACTATTAATTGGCCTTGCACTTCTTGAAAACCAAAAGTCATTATTAATATGCAACGGATATAAAGATAAAAAATATATTGAGATTGCTACTTTGGCCAGAAAACTTGGCAAAAATCCAATAATAGTTATCGAACAACAAGATGAGGTAAAAAGAATTATTCAAGCAGTTAAAGAACTTAAAGCGACTCCATTGATAGGAATTAGAGCAAAGTTATCAAGTAAAAGTAGTGGTAGGTGGGGTAAATCTATTGGAGATAATTCCAAATTTGGATTATCAATCCCAGAAATTATGTCGACTATAAAAGAACTAAAAGAAGCAAATCTTATCAACGAAATGAAATTGCTCCATTTTCATATCGGAAGTCAAATAAGTGATATTGCTGTGATCAAAGACGCATTACAAGAAGCGAGTCAAATATATGTTGAACTATGCAAACTAGGAGCCCCAATGCAATATATCGACGTTGGGGGAGGATTAGGGATAGATTTTGATGGAACAAACACCTCCTCCAACACCTCTACTAATTATTCTCTTCAAAATTATGCTAACGATGTAATTGCAACAATTAAGGATTCATGTGAATTAAATAATATCAGGCATCCAACCATAATCTCAGAAAGTGGAAGAGCAATAATTAGTCATTGTTCAGTTTTAATTTTTAATGTCTTAGGAACAAGCCATGTCAGTTCCAAACTACAAATTTTTGATCAAAAAAATAAACAATTAATAATTTCAAATTTACTTGAAACTTTCTATGAATTAAAAAAACTTAAAAATAAAAAAATAAATTTATCTCAAATCATTGAACTATGGAATGATGCAAAAAAATTTAAAGAAGATTGCTTAGTCGCTTTTAGATTAGGATTTTTAAGTTTAGCAGAAAGAGCTTATGCCGAAGAACTTACTTGGGCTTGCGCAAAAGAAATTTCTAATAACCTGAATCATGATGAAATCAATCACCCTGATTTATCTGAAATTACAGAAACTTTAGCATCAACTTATTATGCAAATTTATCTATCTTTAAATCTATTCCCGATAGCTGGGCAATAAATCAGATTTTTCCAATAGTACCAATACATAGGCACTTAGAGGAGCCATTCTGCAAAGGCAACTTTGCAGATTTAACTTGTGATTCAGATGGGAAACTAAATAATTTTATTGATGATGGAGAAATTAAATCATTACTAAATTTACATAAGCCAGAGGAAGATAAAGATTATCTAATTGGAATTTTTATGACTGGAGCATATCAAGAAGCACTTGGAAACTTGCACAATTTATTTGGCAGTACAAACATTGTTCATATTGACATAAATCAAGATGATTCATATAAGATCATAAAAATTATTAAAGAGGACAGTAAATCTGAAATTTTACAATTATTAGATTACAGTTCAGCTTCTTTGGTCGAATCTATAAGAATTAATACTGAATCAGCAATTGATCAAAAAAAATTAACTATTGAAGAAGCAAGGAAATTAATGGATCAAATCGAAATTAGTCTCAGAAAAAGTAGTTATTTATCCGAATGACTATCTAATGTTTTTTGCAAATAATTTTTAGCATAATCTAAAGCATCACTTAACTTATCAATATCTTTAGCACCTGCTTGAGCAAAGTTAGGCTTTCCTCCTCCACCTCCCGAACAAATTCTTGCAATCTCATTAATTAATTTACCTGCATGCAATCCTATTTTTACTGCATCATCACCTAAAGAAACCACAAATAACAACTTTCTATTTTCTGGATTTGGTATTCCCCCAAGAATCACTATAGCTTTATTTCCCAAATGAGAAGTTAAATTAAGTGCTGCAGATTGCAAAGAATTCCCATCTAAGCCATCAATCTGATTTACTAAAATTGGAAATGAATTTACTACTTCTGCGGATGATTTTATGGAAGAGTATTTAAAATATGCAATTTCATCTTTCATTTTTTGTATCTCTTTATTCTTATTAATAAGCTCTGCTTGCAAATTATTAACCCTTTCAAAAAGTTGATTAGGATTTGCTTTTAACAAATCACTTAGTTGATTTACTAAAGCATTTCTATCACTGAAGTAGTCTAATGCTGATTGACCTGATAATGCTTCGATCCTTCTTACTCCGGCTGAGATTCCTTCCTCACTAATTATTTTGAAAGAACCTAATTCGGATGTAGTTTTAACATGTGTGCCACCACAAAGTTCCATTGAAACTCCTGGTACATTAACAACGCGCACTTCATCATCATATTTTTCTCCAAACATGGCGACTGCACCCTTTTCAAGAGCCTCACTCTTAGACATATTTTTTATTTCTAGGACATGATTTTCCATAATCCAAGAGTTAACTAAAGTCTCAATCTTATAAATTTGATCTTTAGAAATAGGATTAGAGGAATTAAAGTCAAATCGTAATTTATTAAAGGCTACTAATGAACCTTTTTGTCCGACACTTTCGTTAACAACTGATTTAAGCGCAGATTGTAATAAATGAGTAGCTGTATGATTTGCAGCAGCCTTAGCTCTATTAGAGGAGTTAACGTTAGTCTTAACTTTTTGTCCAATAGTTAATATTCCTTTTTTGATAGTTCCATAATGTAAAAAAACATTTTTCTTTCGCATAACATTATCAACCATAACCTCTACATCTTTTGAAAATATCGTTCCAATATCACCAACTTGCCCGCCAGATTCTCCATAAAAAGTTGTCTGATCAAGAACAATTAAAACTTTCTGCCCCTCAGTTGCTTTATTAACTAATGTTGAATCCAAGAATATGCCCTTTATTTCAGCTTCCGAAAGGAGTGAACTGTAACCATTAAAAACAGTTTTATTAAAAAGATCTATTTCTCGTTCTAATGATCCCTCTAATGTCAAATCAATATTGCTTGAAGCAGCTTTAGCTCTCTCTTTTTGTGCATTCATTTCTTCTTCAAAACCCTTTAAATCTACACTGATACTATTTTCTTCTGCAATTTCTACAGTAAGTTCTAGAGGAAATCCATAAGTATCATAAAGTTCAAAAGCTTTAAAACCAGAAATTAATTGCTGGCCTGAAGAAATTAACTCATCTAACAATTTCTCTCCTCTTTCAAGAGTTTCCCTAAATCTTATTTCTTCAATTTTTATCTCATTCAAAATTAAATCATTATTATTTTTTAAATCAGGATAATTATTTTTCATTAAATTAATCCCAACAGTAGCAATATGAGGTAAAAATTCATTTCTTATACCTAATAATCTCCCATGTCTGACCATTCTTCTAATAAGCCTTCTTAGTATATATCCCCTACCAAGATTACTCGCTGCTACTCCATCAGAAATTAAATGAATAACAGCTCTTGTATGATCACCAATGATTTTTAAAGAAATTTTGTTTTTATCATCTGAAGAAAAATAATCAATATTTGCAATCTCACAAATTTTTTGAATGATAGGAAAAATTAAATCTGTCTCATAATTATTTTGCTTTTTTTGTAGTATTTGAGCCATCCTTTCAAGACCCATTCCTGTATCAATATTTTTAAATTTTAAATCTGTCAATTTTCCATTAGGATCACGATTATATTGCATAAAAACAAGATTATAAAATTCAATAAAACGATCTCCATCTTCTAAATCAATATTCTGCAGACCCTTTTCAGGATGAAAATCATAATAAAGTTCTGAACAAGGACCACATGGACCTGTTTTGCCAGATGACCAAAAATTATCTTCCTCTCCTAGTTTCACTATCCTATCGGGATGAATACCAATTTCATCTCTCCAAATTTTTGCAGATTCTTCGTCTTCGTGAAAAACACTCACAATTATATTTTCAACAGAAAGTTGATAAATATTAGTAACTAATTCCCAAGCCCATTGAATAGCCTCTCGTTTAAAATAATCTCCAAAAGAAAAATTACCAAGCATTTCAAAAAAAGTGTGGTGTCTAGCTGTAACTCCAACGTTTTCTATATCGTTTGTTCTGATGCACTTTTGGCTAGATGTAGCCCTTTTTGATGGTCTTTCTTTTAAACCTAAAAAAACTGGTTTAAAAGGTAGCATTCCAGCGATGGTGAGCATAACCGTAGGATCATCTGGAATCAAAGATGCACTTGGAATGATTTTATGTAATTTTTCACTGTAAAATTTTAAAAAAGCATTTCTTATCTCATCTCCAGTAACTATTTTTTTAATTAGTTGAGATGTCATTTATCAAGAATAAGAAGATTAAAAATTAAAGAAAAGCGTAATTTCGGTTATTTCGCAAAAATAATCACGCGAATTTATATTCTATATAACTAAAGTTAATTTATAAAGCTAATTATTCTATGATAGCCTCTGCTCAGACAAGTAATTCTAAATTGGCACAAACTAATAACAAGTTGACGGTTCAATCTCAAAACTTTGCTGATGATTCTTGTGCTATAAGATCTTTGGATTGGGATCGTAGTAGATTTGATATTGAATTTGGTTTAAGAAATGGAACTACTTACAATAGTTTCATTATTAAAGGCGAGAAACTAGCAATTATTGATACTAGTCACGCAAAATTCGAAAAATTATGGTTTGAAGAATTACTGAAAAAGGTAGATCCGCAAAAAGTTGATTATCTAATTACTAGCCATACAGAACCTGATCACTCTGGTTTAATAGGTAATCTTTTAGAAAAAAACCAAAATATCACAGTAGTTGGATCAAAATTAGCACTTAAATTTATTGAAGACCAAATACATATTCCCTTTAAACGTCTAGAGGTTAAAAGTGGAGAGTTTTTAAATCTCGGAACTAATCCTAATAGTGATTTAGAACACAATATTGAATTTATAAGTGCACCAAATTTACATTGGCCAGATACCATATTTTCATATGATCACAGCACAAATGTTCTCTATACATGCGATGCATTTGGACTCCACTATTGTTCTGACGAATTTTTTGACACTGATCAAAAAGAAATATACGATGATTTCCGTTTTTATTACGATTGCCTTATGGGTCCAAACGCTAGAAGCGTTATGCAGGCAATTAAAAGAATAGATAAGCTACCTGAATTAAAAACAATAGCTGTTGGTCATGGGCCTTTACTCCATAATCAGGTCAATTTTTGGAAGGGAAAATATCTAGAATGGAGTAGTAATAAAAGCAAAGGCAATGATTTTGTGTCAGTCTGCTACATAAGCGACTATGGTTATTGTGATCGACTAAGTCAAGCGATATCTCATGGAATAAGCAAAGCAGATGCTCAGGTTCAGTTAATTGATTTAAGATCTTCTGACCCGCAAGAATTAACAAGTTTAATTTCCGAATCAAAAGCAGTAGTCATTCCCACATGGCCAGTAGACTCAGATAATGAATTAAAAGAATCTCTCGGTACTTTATTTGCAGCACTAAAACCAAAACAATTTACTGCGGTTTATGATGCATTTGGTGGAAATGATGAACCTATAGATTCTTTAGCAAATAAATTAAGAGAACTTGGTCAAAAAGAAGCTTTCTCTCCTTTAAGAGTTAAAAATATTCCAGATCCCATTGTTTATCAACAATTCGAAGAAGCTGGAACTGACTTGGGTCAATTGATCAATAAAAAGAAGAATATTGCCTCTATGAAGAGCCTTGATTCAAATTTAGATAAAGCGTTAGGAAGATTAAGTGGTGGATTATATGTAGTTACAGCGAGCCAAGGCGAAGGTTCTACATTTAGACAAAGTGCAATGGTCGCAAGTTGGGTTAGTCAAGCAAGTTTTTCTCCACCAGGTATTACAGTTGCAGTAGCAAAAGATAGGGCTATTGAATCATATATGCAAGTTGGGAAAGGTTTTGTTGTGAATATTCTGAGAGAAGATAACTATCAAAAAATGTTCAGACATTTTTTAAAAAGATTTGCCCCTGGAGCTGATAGATTTGCAGATGTAGATGTAATTAGCAACATCGCTGAAGGAGGGCCAGTTCTTTCAGATTCACTCGCCTTTTTAGATTGTAAAGTTAGTTCCAGGCTAGAGACTCCAGATCATTGGATAATTTACGGAATTGTTGAAAATGGTAATGTTTCTGACTTATCATGCAAGACAGCAGTTCATCACAGAAAAGTTGCTAATCACTATTGATTAGACTTTTCAATTAGAGTTTTAAGATCAATTGATATCACTAAACTCAAATAGCAAATATATATTTTTTATTTAGTTGAAAATAATAAAGATTAAAGTTTTAACTAGATTTTTTTTGATTTATAGTTGAAAACTAGTTGAAAATCGATCCCTGCATATATCTCTAAAATCCAAAATTTTATTGGATTCATTTTTAAAAGTATGTTTTACTTTATGCTCAGATATATTATTTTGACTACGTTTTTGACTGCCTTTTAATAGGTGCCTTAGAGTAGGAATGAAAAATATTGAAAAAATAAATCTATATGCAACTTAGATTTGGTGAAATATACAAAAGAAAAGAAATGCATGATCACTTCGGAGGTAACAGGCAATCAGGAATTTCTACTCCAGCGAATTTACCAGTAATTTTTTTAATTAATAGTTCTGGAGGTGATGAAAATGGTTATGAAGATGGTTGGATGGAAGATAAGAAGAATTATTTATACAGTGGTGAAGGAAGATATGGCGATCAAAAATTAACAAGAGGTAATTTGCAAATATGTCAGCATGTTCAAAGGGGGAAAAGAATATATTTATTCGAGGAAACTACTGATACTTACATTAAATTAATTGGTGAATTTTATTTTATTGATTACAAAGAAAGTCAAGGTTTAGATTTCAATAATCAAAATAGATTAATTTATCAATTTATCCTCGGATTAAAACAACAAAAGGAAGTGTTACTAACTTCTTTAAAAGAACCTGCAGCAGTTGAAGCAAGATATAAAAAACCAAATACAACTGAACGAAAAGGTCTTGTAACTTCCCGAGTTGGTCAAGGTAGTTACAGGCGAGAACTTTTAAATAAGTTTCAGAATAAATGTGCTGTCACAGGTGCTGAGTTAAAAGAAATCCTGATTGCTAGTCATATTGTGCCTTGGAAGGACTCGAGTGATGAAGAAAGAAGAGATGTGAATAATGGGATTTTACTTTCTCCCACTTATGACGCCTTGTTTGATAAACATTTAATTAGTTTTGATGATTTAGGAAGTATTATTATTTCTTCTAAAATAAAAAATTTAGTAAATGTCTTAGGAATTGATCCTAATGCCAAAGTCAAAGTTGATGATGAGATGAAAAATTATTTAAGCAGGCACCGCGAGCAATTTAGAGAAATCTTAGAGAATTAAACATTAAATAAGAGGGCATTTGTTTGCCCTCTTCGAGTCGTATGCACCTCGCTGTCCACAAAGTCGATGAAGTGCTTTTGACTCCTGAATTATTTCTACTCCTAATGAATAGAAAATGATAGTCGTGACAACCACAAAGCACTAATACTCGGGTAGAAATACCCTATGAATTTCAAGTAAAAAGGAGGACAATATAAGTGTAGATACAGGAGGTCTTATGAAACTCATTACTCCTTTCACAATTCTCAATCAAAACTTCCATGAAATAGATTTGATTAGAGACGCAATGAAGAATAGAAAATTAGCAACAGAAAGATTGCATGACGATTATAGAAAAATGTATAAATATCATCAATTTGCTTAGATAACCAAAAAAGAAATCGCGTTCTAGTTGAAAACCCTATATTTAACAACTCATTAATGGTGCTGTTATAGGTATAATCGACAGATAAATAACGGTTTCACAAGAACTAAATGTTCTGGTCGATAGTTGAAAATCCGTTGAAAGTCAATATGACTCCTCTCCACGACTAATAAGTCGCAAATTATTACTAGAAAATAAGTCTTTGAAATGTCAGATATTAATATAGGCTTACTTGCAAAAAATCAAAATTCAACAAAATTTGATATTACCGAAAATTTTTCTTGTGTAAGATTCTTAGACCAAAATAAAGAAAGATTTGAACTTGAATTTAACCTTGAAAAAGGAACCTCTTTTAATACTTTTTTCATTAGAAGTCATGAGGAACTTTTTATTATTCATCCACCTGAGAAACAATATTTAGATTCGTTTAATAAAGTAATTTCTAGGTTTTACGATCAATTTAAATTTAGTAAAATCAACTTCATTTCAGGTCATATTAATCCCCAAATTATTGAAACTATAAAGAGTATTAGCACCCAATTTCAAAACACAACTATTACTTGCTCTAATCCAGGTTATAAACTTATTAGCGAACTTTGGAATCAAAGAAATCCTAACTTAGAAAACTTCATTGAAATTCAATTACCTGATATAAACATAATCAAAAAAGAACTTAATTTAGAATTAGATAACATTTCACTAGAGTTAATTCCGATTCCAACAGCCCGTTGGCCTGGTGGCCTGATAATTTATGAACGTAATCAAGAAATACTTCTTAGTGAAAAAATTTTCTCTGCACATATTGCATCTAAATATTGGTCTGAAACAAATCGAGTTAGTACAGAAATTGATAGGAAACATTTTTACGATTGCTTGATGGCACCAATGTCTAATCAAGTAGTATCAATAACTGAAAAAATTGCCGATTATGACATTAAAACTATTGCACCATTACATGGTCCCGCGATCGAATATAGCTTAAAAAGCTTTTTAAATGACTATATTAGATGGGCAGAGAATCTCTCAACCAATAATCATAAGATCGCCCTGATATATGCAAGTGCATATGGAAACACAGCTTCAATAGGCGATGCATTGGCAAAAGGGATAAATAGAACCTCCGTAGAAGTTGAAAGTATTAATTGTGAATTTACACCTAATGATGTCCTTGTAAAATCCATCCAAAATGCTGATGGATATTTAATTGGCTCTCCCACTTTGGGTGGTCACGCCCCAACTCCAATAGTTAGTGCACTAGGAACATTGTTAGCAGAGGGCAATAGAGATAAGCCAGTAGGAATATTTGGAAGTTTTGGTTGGAGCGGCGAAGCTATAGATTTACTAGAAACAAAATTAAAAGACGGTGGTTTTAAGTTTGGTTTTGACCCTATTAGGATTAAATTTAGTCCAAACAAACCAAAGATTAAAGAGTTAGAAGAAATAGGAACTCACTTTGGAAGAAAAATTATAAAAAAAGCAAAGAAAAAACCCAGAAAATCAGATACTGGAATGATTACAAGCAAAACGGATCCAAAGCTGCAAGCTCTTGGAAGAGTAATTGGTTCACTTTGTGTCCTGACAGCCTCTAAAGGCAAAGATGAAAATAATATCAAAGGAGCCATGCTTGCATCTTGGGTTAGTCAAGCAAGTTTTTCTCCGCCCGGGTTAAGTATTGCAGTAGCAAAAGATAGATCGGTAGAGTCTCTTCTACAAATAGGAGATTCATTCGCATTAAATATTCTTAGTGACAAGGATTTTAAAAAACCTTTGAAAAGATTCACAAAGCCTTTTGCGCCTGGAGAAGATAGATTTGAAGGAATGAATATTGAATTAACTCCTAATGAACAAATAGTCATTCCTGAGGCGCTCGCATGGTTAGATGCTTCTGTAAAAGAGAGAATGGAATGTGGAGATCATTGGGTAATTTACGCCGAAGTACTACACGGTAATATACTAAAATCCGATAGTCTAACAGCAGTTCATCACCGCAAAACAGGTGCTAACTATTAAATTTATTTATCTAATTTATGACTGAAACAAAAGATCTAATAATCATTACGGCTAGTTGTGGTAAAAATCTAGAACTTTCTGAAAAATTTCTTGAAAAAAGTAATGAACTTAAAATAAGTTCTGAAATTTTAGATCTTACCACTCTTGAGATTCCTTTATTTAATCCAAGAATTCACAGCAAAGAAATTATTCCAAATGAAATAGAAGAATTAAAAAAAAAGCTTTTCAAAATTGAAAGATGGGTGATTTGTGCGCCTGAATATAATGGATCAATACCTCCGATTCTCTCCAACTTCATAGCATGGCTTTCTATTTCAGGAGATGACTTTAGGAATTTATTTAATGGTCAACCGATTGCAATAGCAACATTTTCTGGTGGCATAGGCTTAGAGCTGCTGACCTCATTACGCATTCAATTAGTGCATTTAGGAAGTCAAGTATTAGGGAGACAACTTTTGTCCTCATACAGTAAACCTATAGATACAAAAACTATTGAAGATATTATTCAAAGACTTTTACAAATGAAAAAATTAAAAACATAAACTTTAAAAAAATTATAAATTTTTTTCATTCCAAACTTTTAAAATTTGTTTGGCCATAGGGAGAGCATGTACAGAACCTCCACCAGGAGTATTTTGTGCAAAAGCGACTACAAGCAACTCACTCTTTTCCGAAGGAGCAAAGCAAACGAACCAAGCGTGATCTGGGCCACCTTCGCCATCTTCAGCAGTGCCAGTTTTACCTGAAACTGGAGGTAAATTTGAAACTCCATAATTAATTGAAACTCCTGTGCCAGACTCTACTACTTTCCTTAGACCAGTTTTTATCAATTGAATATTTTGTGGATTAATGTCAATTTGAATAGGTTTTTTATCTAAATGACTTTCTGCATCTTTTTTAGTCAAATGTGGAGTAACTAGATAACCTCCATTAGCAATCGCTGCATATGCTCTAGCTAATTGAATTGGAGTTACTTGAACAACAAATTGTCCAATAGACATACTTGCAATATCTTCTGGAACCCAAGGGGTTCTCCCTGGTTGCCCCCATCCTCTACCTTCTTTAGCCCATTCACTACTTGCTACCAATCCTATATTTTCTTGTTCAGAAATTTCAATTCCAGATAAAGAATTAAAACCAAGCTTTCTGGAGACCTTATGAATTTCATCAACTCCTACTCCATAACCTATTTGATAAAAAAATGTATTACTAGAAACTCTTAAAGCATCTTCATAACCTATAAGGCCAAAGCCTAAATCATTATGCTCTCTAAAACATTGACTCCCATAAGTTATACATGGCTTGGTATCTAACATAGTATCTCTAGGGAATTTGCCACTTTCCAAGCCCGCTAAAGCAGTTATAATTTTCCAAACACTTCCTGGATCATAAGCATTTAATGCTCTATTAAAAAGAGGTTTTTCAGGAGAATTAAATATATAATTGTATTCTTTTTCAGGCTTAAAATCCTTTGAAAAAAAATTCAAATCAAAATTAGGTTTACTTACCATTGCCCTTATTGCACCATCTCGTGGATCCATCACTACTATCGCGCCAGCTTTTTTGTCTTTAAGAACTTCCTCAGCAACTAATTGCAGATTAAGATCAATTGTTAGTTCAATATCATTACCTTGTACTGGTGGTCTTATACCCAATGATCTTTGAAATTTTCCTAATGAATTCACTTCAACCATTTCTCCACCCCATTCACCTCTTATAAAATCTTCATAAACATATTCAATTCCTGTTCTTCCTATTAAATCGTTTAATTTATAACCTTTCTTAGATAAAAACTTATATTCTGATTCGGTAATTGGCTGGGTATAGCCAATTACATGGGCAGCAAGGGATTTATAAGGATAATTTCTAATTAATTTTGTTGCTACTTCAAAACTAATTAATTTACCTTCATTTTCCTTAAATTTTATTAATTGATCTACGTTCAAATCATCAAGGATAGTTACTGAAAGTTCTTGATTTTTTAGACCATCAGAATATTTTTTTTGAATTAAATTACTATCAATATTTAATAAGTTAGTAAGGATTGATTTATGTTTTTCCCAATATCTTTTATTAACAGATTGAGGCTTGATTATTAAAGAATATCTAACTCTACTATCTGCTAAAACATAACCATTCTTATCTAGTATTCTGCCACGTATTGGCTGTGAAGCAATAAGTCTAATCCTATTCTCATCTGACATCTTCTTAAAAGATTCATAATTTAAAAGTTGTAAAAAAATTAACCTAAATAGAATCAATAAAAAGGAAATAGAAGAAAATATAAGTAAGACTAGTGATTGTCTTTTTAATGAAATATGTTTTTTATTAAGACTTGTTTTTATCAATGATATACAAATTATTTAAAAATTGTTTTTTCCAATAAAGAAATTTTTGACTTTATCTCTTTAAGTTTAGTAATTAAATCTTTATAATCACTATCTTCATTATTTATGTTAAACTGGTCACTTTCAATATTATTTGAATTCAAATTTTCACTCATAAAACTTATACTCTTTTAGAAATTATTCCATTTAATTTAATCTTAAGTAAAAAATTTATTTTTTCAAAATTATTTTAACTCAGATACTTAAAAAATATCCAAAACAAATTAATTTAATTGATCTATATTTTGTTCAAAATAAGGATTACAACTATTCTTTGATATCCCTAAAGACCATCCAATAAATGAAGAAATAAATATCGTTATTATTAAGGGCAAAATGGCTTGTTGAGTATTTGCAAGACTAAACCATTCCCTCCAGCTACTAATAAATCTTTCTCTTTGAAATTTTCTCCTTTCATTTTCTAATAATCTCGCTTTTTTAGCGAAGGATTTTGTTACCCACTTCTCGAAAGGAATCTTTTTTATAATCGCCATTTTTCTCTCCACTTCTAATAATTGTCCGGAACTAAGATAAGGATGAAATGTACTTATCAATTCAAGAGTTTTTAAAAACATTTCAACAGTTGCATCTTTTATGAGCTTTTGTTCATGACTTAAATCAGCCCACTCTATTTCTGGATAAAAACGGTTCCTGTTTGGTGCAATTTGATCCTCTGACATTTGACCAGGTTCTCTGAGCCATCTATTAGTATTTTCGTCAAATCTCCGCCAATATAAAAAAGGATTTATAAAAATTGTTTTACCAGATACTTTGACTACATCTTGTTGAAGATGATTAGTTATCTTTCTTTCAGAATTTTTTGATTTTATCAAACGTCTAAATTAATAATCTAATTAAAGATTATCTTTTTTTCTCTACTTTTCCAGGAATATGAAAAAATTATCCTATAAATATTAAGTTATTGATAACTGCCAACGCTTCTTTAAATAATTACAGTATTCGCAATTTAAGGAAGGTTTGGGGAAAATATCTGAACGCAATAAATTGACAGTTTCAATTATCTTTTGTTCTACCCAAGCTGTAGAACAATCTAATCTAATTAAATGTAAATCAAAATTTAATTGATTATTAAAAAACTCTTCATTTTTTTTTCCATTAAAATATAAAAGATATGCTTCTTTAGCAACATTGAAACCATTTTTTTTAAATAACCACTGATACATTTCCAGTTGTCTCTTATAGGCTTTTGCATATTCGTATTTATTAAAAGTCTCAGACCAATCAAAATTATTTCTTGATGTTGCTTTTACATCAACAATAATAAGGTCTCCATTTTTTTTCTTCCAAATGTCATCCACAGCTCCTCCGAAATTATAATGATTTTCAATTGACTCATACCTTATCCCTTGAAAATTACTTCTCCAAATTTCTAAATCTTTGTGTTTAAAAGGAACAGCATCAATACCATATTCAATAAATAGTGGATGAGGCTCCTGAATCCTTCTATAAAAATCAAATTCATTTTTACATAAATTATCTACAGCTATATTTAAGGTAAATGGTAATGATGGTGGTTTTATTTTATATTTTTTATCAAGTACACAACATCTTGGACAACTAAGGTATTTCTCTACAGTAGATCGACTTAATTTAATAATTTCACTCATCACTTTTTACATCTAATTTAAAATTACATTCAAAAAATAGATTAATTTTAAAAACTTTAAAGTTTTATAAGTGAATTAAAAAAAATCTTAAAACTTCAATTTGAAGCCACGTGAAACCAATTTTTTCTTCATTTTAACTAGGTTTCTTGCTTCTTTGTTACTCCCACTCTATAGTCACGGGAATTTGTACTGCCAGCAACATAGTCATATCAGTTGATTTGAGGGAAGAATAAGACAGATTTCTTCACGTGTAACTCACGTGTAACCAACTTTTTTAAACTATAACTGGGTTTATACCCTATCGATCACTCCCACTCAATAGTTCCCGGAGGTTTACTTGTAACATCATAAACAACTCTATTAACTGAATCTACTTCATTTACAATTCTATTTGAAATTCTCTCCAAAATTTGAAAGGGGATTTTTGACCAATCTGCTGTCATTCCATCTTCACTAGATACACAACGTAAAACTATTGGCCATGCATAAGTCCTTTTATCCCCCATCACACCAACAGTTTTAACCGGTAATAATACTGCGAAAGCTTGCCAGATATCATTATAAAGACCTGCTTTTTTAATTTCGTCTCTCACAATCCAATCTGCATCTCTTAAACAATCGAGTTTTTCATTAGATACTTCTCCCAAAATTCTTATTGCCAAACCTGGTCCTGGGAATGGATGCCTTTTTATAATTTCATCTGGTAACCCTAATGCAGCTCCTAATTTTCTGACTTCATCTTTAAAAAGTTTTCTTAATGGCTCGACTAATTTGAACTGTAAATCTTTTGGTAATCCTCCCACGTTATGATGACTCTTTATTTTTACAGCTATTCTCTCACCCGTATTGGGGTCAATATTAGTTCCAGCACTTTCAATAACATCTGGATAAAGAGTACCTTGGGCTAAATACTGAAAAGGTCCTAATCTATTACTTTCTTCTTCAAAGACTCTAATAAATTCTTCACCAATAACTTTTCTTTTTTTCTCTGGATCAATAATCCCTTTTAATTTTGCAATAAACCTTTCCCTAGCGTTAATATATTCAACCTTTATGTGAAATTTCTTATCAAAAAAATTCATTAAAAATTCAGGTTCTCCTTTTCGCATAAAACCTTGATCTATAAACATACATGTAAGCTGATTTCCAATTGCTTTATTTAATAAAAAAGCAAGTGTAGAGGAATCAACTCCTCCCGACAAAGCAAGCAAAACTTTCTTATTGCCAACTTGTTCTCTTATCCTAGGAATTGTCTCTCCTAAAAAGGTTTCAGTTGTCCAATCAGCTGGACATTTAGAAATTTTATAAACAAAATTTTTAATTACTGTCATCCCAAACTCTGAATGAATTACTTCAGGATGAAATTGTACGCCAAATAATTTCTTTTTATCGTTTGAAATTGCTGCATGAACTGTGTTCTCAGTGTGAGCAATTTTATTAAATCCTTCAGGCAAAGAATTAATTGAATCACCATGACTCATCCACATTATAGATTTATCTACTACATCAGAAAGGAGATCACACTCTAAATCTATATTTATTGGCGCTCTCCCGTACTCAGCTTTTTTAGTTGCTGAAGTTACAGATCCTCCAAGTTCTTTGACCATTAGTTGCATTCCGTAGCAGATGCCTAAAATAGGTATTCCTAAATCAAAAATTTTTTTATCACATTTTGGCGCATTTTGGTCATATACAGAATTAGGTCCTCCACTAAAAATAATCCCTTTAGGATTAATTTTTTGAATATCCCCGACTGAAATGCAATTACTTACTACAAGAGAAAAAACATTAGTTTCTCTTATTCTTCTGGCAATCAATTCAGAATATTGAGATCCGAAATCTAAAATCAATATTGATGGATCTCTTTCTTTTTTTAATGATTTTTGACTCATGTATAAAAGTTAGCTCAATTTATTTACAAAAGCATAATCATTCAAAAAAATAATCTTATTGAAAATAAGAAATAAACTCATTACCTTTAGTTCCTGACCACCTTATTTTTCTTTTTCTATCAAAAACAATTGCTGCAATTTCCATATCAGTTTTTACATACCTATTAACATATTCAAAAGAACGATCTTCAATCGTATTTGCTAAATTTCTGAATAATTTTTCGGCTATAGATTTATTAAATCTTTCAAGTAGTAATAAGGCATCTTCAATAGTATTCAATAAAGATAATTTGACTATTACTTCAGGTGGTACATTTTCTCGAACAGCTAAATAAACAAGAATCTCTATTCTTCCATCAGCTAAATGATTATGTGTATGAAAAATACCACCTGCTAATTTAATTAATTTTCCGTGATAACCAAAAAGAATTACAGTTTTAACTTTTTTTATTGCAGCATCAACTAATAATGGGCCTATCCAATTGCCAATTTTAATAATTGGCAGATTAACATCATAAGTTTTAGCCAAATTTAATCCATTTTCACCAATTACAAAAACAACTTTCCCTTTAAAATTATTTTGAATCAATTTTGCTAGCTTAGTTTTAGCCTCTTCTAATTGATCAGGTGAGGCACTCGAATAAGTCTCAGCAGAAGTTCCAATAATTGATAATCCATGCACGATACCGAATGACTTATTACTAGTTCTTTCTGCTAAAAACTCCCCATTTGGAAAAATAATTTCTAATTCTAAATAAAAGCCGTCAGGAATTATGTCTAATAAATTTTCATATAAAACTTCTTTTGCAAAAACAGAAATGCATATCTCTGATGTATTTTCTTTTATACCTACTCCAGATCCTGCAATAATATTTATTGAATTTGTTTTAACGGGATTTTTAGAAGAAATTTTTTGTAAAGAGACTATTGTCCATATCTCTAAGTTTTGTGTAATGTCAAGATCTAAGCCAGACTTTGCAAAGGAAATACCTAATGCGTGCGAGTTATCTTGAAGTAAACCGACAGAATGAATATCGATTTTTATTGCTTTTTCTTCATTAGGAATTGTTATTAGTTCATAATTTTCAAATGGCAATCCCACTAGTTTTTTTAATGCTGACTTAGCAGCTCCAGCAACCCACAAAGGTAAAGAAAATCCTTTTTTCAAGTTAAGTAATTGAAAAATATATAATGAGAACTAATCTTAGAATGACCTATTAAACAAAAAGTGGCCATAGAACAAAAATTATCATTGATGATTCCAGGACCTACTCCAGTTCCAGAAAAAGTTTTACAAGCGTTAAGTAAGCATCCAATAGGCCATCGCAGTAAAGAATTCCAAGATCTCGTAGAAAGTACTACTAAAAATTTACAGTGGCTGCATCAAACTCAAAATGATGTTCTAACAATTACTGGTAGTGGAACTGCTGCGATGGAAGCTGGGATAATAAATACCTTGAGTAAAGGAGATAAAGTAATTTGTGGTGAAAATGGAAAATTTGGCGAAAGATGGGTAAAAGTTGCTAAAGAATTTGGTTTAGAAGTAATAAAAATTGAATCAGAATGGGGTACTGCACTTAATCCAGAAGAATTTAAAAAGG
Organism: Prochlorococcus sp. AG-424-P18; assembly: GCA_003213235.1. Classification (GTDB taxonomy): domain Bacteria; phylum Cyanobacteriota; class Cyanobacteriia; order PCC-6307; family Cyanobiaceae; genus Prochlorococcus_A. Next base: position 92,979 of record QCNJ01000004.1, read on the forward strand.
TATTAGAAGAAGATAACCAAAAAGAAATAAAAGCCGTTATTGTAACTCATTCTGAAACTTCAACAGGTGTAATTAATGATTTAGAAACTATAAGTTCATACATTCGAGAACACAACATAGCTTTATCTATTGTTGATTGCGTCACAAGTCTTGGAGCTTGCAATGTACCTGTAGATGAGTGGCAGTTAGATGTTGTTGCTTCAGGATCACAAAAAGGATATATGATACCGCCAGGCCTTAGTTTTATTTCAATGAGCCAAAAAGCATGGGAAGCTACAGAGAAATCAAACCTACCTAAATTTTATTTAAATTTAAAATCCTACAGAAAGAGTCTTTTGACTAATAGTAATCCATATACTCCCGCAGTTAATTTGTTTTTTGCTTTAGATGAAGCTTTAAAAATGATGCGAGAAGAAGGCTTAGATAATATTTTCCTAAGACATAAAAAACATAAATTAGCAATTAGCAATGCAGTAAAGACATTAAATCTAAAATTATTCGCTGATGAAAAATATTTAAGCCCTTCAATTACTGCTATAGAAACTGGAGAAATAGATGCCGAAAAATTCAGAAAGATAATCAAAAATAAATTTGATATCCTAGTTGCTGGTGGTCAAGATCATTTAAAGGGGAAAATCTTTAGAGTAGGTCATTTAGGTTATATAAACGATAGAGATATAATCACAGTTATTTCCGCTATAAGTAAAACACTTCTTGACCTTGGGGAAATAACAGCCATACGAGCTGGTGAAGCATTAGTTGAAGCATCTAAATTTCTTGATAAAGATTAAGTTAAGTACCTGGCTCTTCAACATTTCCGCCTAATTCAACGATCTTTTTTTTAAGAACAATCGATTTTTTTTCATCGCCCTTTGTTTGAGCTATTGCAAGGGCAAATTCTAATTTCTCAAGTTGATGGCCACCCTCAAAAAAAGATAATTTTTTCTTTATGCGGTTTTTATTATCTTTGTATGAAATTTGTGAAGACATAATAATTCATGCTTTAAATATCATTATGCCAAGAAAAGGTGACATTACGAGAGGAAAACAAAAATATTATTTGACTATAAACCCAAGCAAAAAAAAATTTTTCTAATATTATGTCCAAAAATGTTTCAAATTTATGCAAAACATAAATCTAATCTATTACCTAATTGCAGGTGGTATTTTTGGAGCTTTAGCTCTTACAACGGGTATCCCTGCGGCACCTCTTGCAGGCGCTTTAATCGGAGCAAGCATACTCAGCATCAGTGGCAAAATTAATATTGCAGAGTGGCCATTGGGCACAAGAACAATATTAGAAATAGGAATTGGCACAGTTATTGGTACATCATTAACTAAAGACTCATTAGTAGATCTTCAAAGCTTATGGAAGCCAGCTATTTTAATAACTTTTACTTTAGTAATAACAGGATTAGCAATTGGATTATGGACAAGTAGATTACTCAACATAGATGTAATAACGACAATTCTAGGTGCTGCACCTGGTGGTATAAGTGGTATGAGTCTTGTAGGTTCAGAATATGGAGTAGGTGCTGCAGTAGCAACTCTTCATGCTGTAAGGCTAATTACAGTACTTCTTATTCTTCCTTTAATTGTTAAATGCTTAAACTTATTTGGGGTAATAAAATCTTAAATTTCTATAGACATATTTTTAATAAAAGATATTTTAAGTAGAAAGAAACAATAAAATGAAAGGACTAAAAAAGAAATTAAAAATTTTAACCCTTGGGATAATAATACCCTCCATAGCACTTCAAACATCTACAGTTAAAGCTGGCTCATTTGGCGCAGAAATTTTCTGCACAATGAGAGATGGAGGTAATGATCATGAAAGTAGTTGGGACGCAGCATATACGTATATAAAAAAGCAAAAAGGTGGATTTTTTAAAGTCTCACCAAAACAAGCAGCAGCACAAATTACTGAATCCGTCATTAGAGATAGAGAAACCTTTAGCTATTGTGTTGAATATTTGGATAAACTGCATCCCAATAGAAAACTAATTAGAGATTTACAAAAAGAAGAAGAAGAAAAAAAGAAAGAGGCTCAAGCTAAAGAACAAAATAGAATAAGGTTAGAAAAAGAATTAGAAAAAGTTAATAGTGAGTTCCCACAAGAGACAATTGACAGATACAGTTATTAATTAATTTTTTTTTAATTTCAAATTGTTATTTGATCAAATATATTTTGTAACTGTCAACACTAAATTATATTTTAGTAAACAATTTTCAGCTAAAAAATCATAAATAAATATTGACTTTCCATATATACGAGCCATTATTTATTTAATTAAATATTCTGAATGCATATTAATGATGCGGTGTTTTTAGAGGATTTGTGTCCTAAGTTCAGATTGAGACAATGGCGAAAATCAATTCATAAATTTACTGGCAAAAGTTGTATATATTGCGGAAAACCATCTGAATCTATTGACCATGTTTTACCACGAAGCCAAGGTGGTTTGAGCACAACAGAAAACTGCGTTCCTGCATGTCTTTCTTGCAATGGTGATAAGTCAGATGAAAATGCTTTGTATTGGTATAGAAGACAAAAATTTTATGATCCCAGAAGAGCGATGGCTATTAGAGCTTGGTTAGAAGGAGATTTAAGATTAGCCATTAGATTATTGCAATGGGCCAACCCTAATTTTAAAACAAAAAATAAAAATTACGAAATAGATGAATCAGAATTTAAAGCAGCTTGACTACCAGACATTACATATTTTTCTAGAGTTGTAGCTCTCACAAATATCTCCCAACTCTTTTGGTAATTCTGGAAATATTAAAATTGTCAAAAATGAAATAAGAAGAACAAATAATTTTTGGTAGAGTTTATAATCGGATAAGCTAGTCTCTTTTTCTAAAAGACGAGTATAACTTTTGCTAATGCACAGAGTTTTTAATTTTAAATCAGGTTTAATAACTGTTTTCATGATTAGTTAATACATATGTACTACCTTAACTCCTTATGAAAAATACCGCAAGTTCAATTGATAATAAAAAATTTTTAATTTTAGGATGTGGTTTTAGCGGTAGTTTCTTTGCAAAAACTATAAGAAAATTAGGTCTCACCGCATTAACAAGTTCAAGATCTGAGAGCAAAGATCCAAATAGTTTCGTTTTTAACAGTGAAAACGGTATTGTTCCTAATAAAAAAATTTTTGATGGAGTCACACATATTCTTAATTGCATTCCTCCCGACACAAATGGGGAAGATCCAGTATTAAATATTCTTAAAAATGAGCTCAAAAGTTTATCCCTTGAATGGATTGGATATTTATCTACAACAGGAGTATATGGAGATACAAATGGTGATTGGGTTTCTGAAAGTGATCAACCTAACCCTCTTCAAAGAAGAAGTCTTAAAAGATTAAATTGTGAAAAAGAGTGGGTTGAATCTGGTTTACCCGTACAAATTTTTAGATTACCTGGTATTTATGGACCAGGAAGATCCACTGTCGAAGCAATTAAAAATCAAAAAATTCGTGTTATTACTAAAAAAAATCAAATATTTTCAAGAATTCATGTTGCTGATATTACGAATGCAATCATATATCTATTAAAAAATAAAGATTCTCTAAAATTTCACCAAATTATTAATATTGCTGATGATAAACCCTGTTCTCAAATTGAAGTTATTCAATATTGTTACGATTTACTTGGCTTAAAAATGCCAAAGCCAATATTTTTTGAAGAAGCAAAAAAAGATTTATCCCCTATCGCTCAATCTTTTTGGATGGAAAATAGAAGAGTTTCTAATAAATTATTGTGCGAAACACTTGGATATAAACTAATTTATAAAAACTATAGAGAGGGCTTAAAAAATTGCTTTTTAAATAGTTTAAAAAAAAATAAACTTAAAAACTTTTTATGAATATAAAAAATAAAAATAATAAATTAAAAATAATATTAACTGTGGGAGATGAATCAGGCATTGGGCCTGAAATAATTTTAAAAGCCCTTGGCTCAAATGAGTTACCGCAAAATGTTGATTATATTCTAGTTAGTTCAAAAAAAATTTTACATTCTACCTATAAAAATCTTAAATCTTTAGGATTAAATAACCTTGCAAATCCAAATAATTTACAAATTGAGGATATTGATATTTCTACGTCTTCTAGTAAATCTAAATCAAACAATTGCGATACAAGTTTTTATTATTTAGAAAAAGCAATCGAAATTGTAAAAAAATGCCCTGATTCGGCACTTGTAACAGGCCCAATTTGTAAAAAATCATGGTCACTATCAGGTCATTACTTCTCTGGTCAAACTGAAGTGTTAGCAAAATCATGTGGAATAAAAAATGTTGGAATGTTATTTACAGCAAAATCACCAATTACAGGTTGGAGATTCAATACTTTACTAGCTACAACCCACATAGCTCTTTGTGAGGTTCCCAAGAAATTAACTACAGAATTAATCCACTCTAAATTAGACCTTTTCAAAGATTTTTGTAGTAACTACAATGATAAACCTTCTTTAAAAGTTGCCGGATTGAATCCTCATGCTGGCGAGGAGGGGATTTTGGGTAACGAAGAAAAAGATTGGCTTAATGATGCATTGATTGCTTGGAATGTAAAGAATAGAAATATTAAATTATCAGGGCCTTTATCACCAGATAGTTGCTGGAATTCTTCCGCAAAAGCTTGGAAAGACAAAGATGCCGAAAAACATGATGGCATTTTAGCTATGTATCATGATCAAGGTTTAATACCAATGAAAGTGATAGCTCTGAATTACTCAGTAAACACCACAATAGGCTTACCTTTCATAAGAACATCTCCTGATCATGGAACTGCATTTGATATTGCTGGCAAAGGAATAGCTCAATTTCAAAGCATGCTTGAAGCTATAAAAACTGCAATAGAGATGACAAAAAATTCAAGACTGCTTAACACGCATTAAAACTTGACCAAACTCAACCGGCGTTCCATTTTCAACAAGAATCTCTACTATTTCAGCATTAAATTCAGATTCAATTTCATTCATTAACTTCATGGCTTCCAGAATACAAATTGTTTGACCGACTTTAACATTATTTCCAACCTCAACAAATGGGTCCTCTCCGGGCGCTGCAGCCCTATAAAAGGTGCCAACCATAGGAGAAGTAATTTCAGTAAGATCTGAGCGCCCAGGCGGGGCTACTTGGGGCTCTACAGGCTCATTAACAACTGAAACAGTATCATTGGTAGATTTTTGATCAGGAATTGTTTTTCTATCAAATGAATTATTAGAGGCTAAATTATTGGTAACTTTGCTCTGATCAAATAAATTCCTTTTTATTTCGAGTTTAAAATCTTCACCCTCGAGCGAAAATTCTTGAATATCGCTTAAAGAGATTCTCTCTATTAAACGATTTAAGTCTTCATGATCTAATTTCATAGCCATTAATTTTCACGTCCTAGATAACTATCATTACGAGTGTCAACTTTGATCATTTCTCCAACAGAAATAAATAAAGGAACCATAACTTGAGCACCTGTTTCTAGAATAGCCGGTTTCGTGCCTCCACTAGCAGTATCACCTTTAACTCCAGGGTCAGTCTCTGTAACTTTCAAAGTTATTGATATTGGAAGTTCAACTTCTAAGACTTTACCATTATGAAAAATTACATTAACCTCCATTCCCTCTTTCAAGTATTTAGCCCCCTTACCTATCTGCTCAGCGGAAAGTCTAGTCTCTTCAAAACTTGTCATATCCATAAAAACATAATCACCAGACTCCACATAAGTATGTTGCAGGTTAGACTTCTCAAGGATAGCCTGCTGTACTGATTCTCCGGCTCGGAAAGTTTTTTCAACTACGTTGCCACTTTGAACTGATTTTAATTTTGTTCGCACGAAAGCAGAACCCTTACCAGGCTTGACATGTAGAAATTCTACAACACGCCAAACTTGTCCATCTAACTCGATGGTTGTACCTGTGCGAAAATCGTTACTGGAGATCATTCCTGTATTACATCCCCAAGGATCATAAACCTGCAAGAGTGCTATGCAAAAATTCTTATTAAAACAGAACAAACTTTTCTTAATCTTATCAATCATAATTTTTCAAGTTTTCGTCTTTAAACCAACTCAAGTACTAGCTGATTTACCTACTGGAAATGCAGTAAAAGACCCTAATGCAATCCTCAGAAACGCACTCCCTATCAAGCAAGTTGAGTTGCAGGAAATTCAGCACAAATTAGAAGAAACGAGTGACCTTGTAAGAGGAGGAAGATGGCCTGCCCTTACGAAAACTGTTACAAAATGTCAATCTTTACTAAAAAAATACCAAAGTCGAATTATTCAAGACTTGCCAAAAGATAAAAAGAAAATTGCTGAAAAAACATTTTTAGAACTTAAAGTAAATTTTGATAGCCTTCAAGATCATTCTAAATCGAAAGATAAGTACTCATTTATAGCTACCCGAAAAGAGGCTTTAGATAAAATAGGTGGATTAGAAGAATATTTTCTACCAAATCAATTCCCTTACTATATTCCAGAAGAGTTTGATAATTTACCAAGATTACTAGGCCGAGCAAAAGTCAATATAAAAACCTCCAAAGGAGATATGAAAGCTATTGTAGATGGATTTAACGCTCCTCTTACAGCAGGAGCATTTATAGATTTATCTTCAAAAAACTTCTACAAAGATTTACCTATTAATAGAGCAGAAGAGTTTTTTGTGCTGCAAACAGGTGATCCAATTGGTGAAGCTATTGGTTACATAGATCCTGAAACAGATAAAGAGCGTCACGTTCCTCTTGAAATTCGAATTCCTGATGAAAATGAGACTTTTTATAATCAAACTTTTGAAGATTTAGGTTTTTACACAGAGACACCAACATTGCCTTTTGCAACGCTTGGAACACTAGGATGGTCCCATTCAAATACTGCAGTTGATGATGGCTCATCGCAATTTTTCTTCTTTTTATACGAAGCAGAATTAAATCCGGCAGGTCGGAATTTAATTGATGGAAGAAATGCTGCCTTTGGTTATGTTGTAGACGGCTTTGATGTATTAGAAGAGCTGACTAAAGATGACACAATTATCTCAATTGATGTTGTAGAAGGAATTGAAAACCTCAAATCAAATGCATAAAGAAATATTAGAAGATATAGGGGAAAAAGAATTAATAAATAGGCTAGGAAAATTTATGCCCAAAAATCAAATTTCAGATGATTGCGCTTTAATCAAAACTAAGAATGAAAAGCTAGTCGTTAATACTGATTCTTTGGTAGAAAATGTTCATTTCAATGACATTACTATTTGCCCCCAAGATCTTGGACGAAAAGCAGTTGTTAGCAACATTTCTGACTTACTATCAAGTGGAAGCAAGAAAACGCTTGGAATTACAATAAGTCTAATTCTTCCTGCTAGAACTGAATGGATTTGGGTTGAAAAATTATATAAAGGAATAAATAAAGCTTTAAAAGAATATGGCGGGATAATTCTTGGAGGAGATTGCTCAAAGGGGAATGAAAAAGTAATTTCAATAACGGCCTTTGGAATTCAAGGTGAACTTGAATTACGAAGAAATGCATGTAAACCAGGAGATATTATCTTAACTACAGGCATACATGGTCTTAGCAAATTAGGATTTATGATAAAAAATAAAATAAAATTAGATAATAATGTTTCTCTTAGTGAAAGATTAATCAGTAAGTCCGTTGAACATTTTTGCCGACCTCATGTTTACCCAAATTTTTTAAAAAATCTTCTTCAAACTCGTTCTAATAAAAAAATAAGGAGAATAGGATGTACTGATAGTAGCGATGGTCTATTTCAAGCTATACAAGATTTAGCTATAGCAAGCAACTGTAAGGCAATTATAAACTATGAAAAAATTCCCAAAGATATGGATTGGCCAGAAGGGGATAAATGGGATAAATATTATTTTTTTGGAGGTGAAGATTACGAATTAGTTTTCTCATTACCAAAAAAGTGGGCAAATAATTTATCAAAAATCGATAAAAATATTTATGAAATTGGTTATTTTGCTATTGGTAAGCCTGCAATAGAATTTAATGATAATAATAAAAATAAATTATTAGAAGAGTCACCTTTCAAACACTTTTAATTATTCCCAATTTTTAGCAACAATCTCTGCTAAATCTACGACCCTTTGACTATAACCCCACTCGTTGTCATACCAAGCAAGAACCTTAACTAGATTATCTCCAATACACATAGTAAGGTCGCTATCTACAATTGAAGATTCATTAGTACCTGCATAATCACTTGAAACTAGTGGTTCATCTCCATACTTAATAATGCCTTTCATTGATCCTAAAGATGCTTCTTTAAGAGCATTATTAACTTCTTCGGTTGTAACAGATTTAGAGGATTCAAAAACAAAATCCACCGCTGAAACATTAGGGGTTGGAACCCTCATTGCGATTCCTGTCAACTTACCTTTCATCTCTGGATAGACAAGTGCTACTGCTTTAGCAGCTCCTGTGGAAGTTGGTACGATATTAGTAGCAGCAGCCCTTGCCCTTCTTAAATCTCTATGACTATTATCTAAAATTCTTTGATCACCTGTATAACTATGAATTGTTGTCATCAAACCTTTATTAATTCCAAAAGTTTGGTCTAAAACTTTAACTACTGGTGCTAAGCAGTTTGTAGTACAACTAGCGTTGCTCAAAATGTCATAATCTTTGTGATTGTACGTATCAGCATTCACTCCAACTACATAAGTACCGACTCCGGCACCTTTACCCGGGGCAGTTAAAATGACTTTTTTTGCTCCTACCTCTAAGTGCTTACTTGCCCCTACATCCGTATTAAAAACTCCAGTCGATTCAATTACTAAATCTACTCCCCAGTCCTTCCAGGGTAGATTAAGCGGGTTTCTATCTGAAAAACACTTGATTGTTTTGTTATTTATTACGAAAGTGTCATCAGTATATTGAATATCAACACCATCTAATTGACCAAGCACTGAATCATATTTTAGAAGATGAGCATTAGTCTTAGGATCAGAAGTAACGTTAATGCCAACAACTTCAATATTTGTGTAAGCACCTCTACTCAGCCAACAGCGCATAAAGTTTCTACCAATTCTGCCAAAGCCGTTAATTGCAACTCGCAAAGTCATAACTAAAAATTTCTAAATGATTAACCTAAGTTGCTGATCATACTGAATTTTGTGCAATAAAGTAAGTTTTTTTTGATTTATTAAGCAAAAAAGTCTAGTTTTGTATTAATTCCAGAAAAAAAAACATTTTTTTTTAAGAAAAAATACCAAAATTTTGCTAAGAAGTTATTTTGATTTAAGTAAAAGATAAAAATTGGATAAAGCATTAATGTTGAAAAGTCATTTTCATTTTATTGGAGTTGGAGGTATTGGAATGTCAGCTATTGCAATAGGTTTGCTAAAAAAAGGTTATTCAGTCTCAGGTTCTGATTTAGTTAAAAACAATGAAACTATGAAATTAGAGCAATTAGGCGCAGTAATATTTTCTTCTCAAGTTCGACAAAATATTGAATTTGTAACTTCGAAATTTAACAACAAATTGATTACTTTTGTTGTAAGCTCCGCAATCAAGCCAGAAAATGAAGAATTTTCATACTGCAAGAAAAAAAATTTAACGATAAAACATCGTTCAGAAATACTTGCAATGCTTATGCAAACTTACACTGCTTTGGCGGTAGCTGGCAGCCATGGAAAGACATCAACAAGTACATTTCTTTCCACACTTCTTGAATTATGTACTCAAAATTCTTCTTCAATAACTGGAGGAATAATTCCTTTTTACAACTCTAATTGTCATTTAGAAAATACAAAATTCTTAGTGGCTGAAGTTGATGAATCTGATGGGACGATTAATAAATATAAACCAGATATTGGAATAATTAATAACATTGATTTTGATCATTGCGATTATTTTTCTAATATTGGTGAACTAATATCTTCTTTTAGAAGTTTCGCTGCAAACTCTAAAAAGTTATTATTTAATTTTGATTGTGAAGTCTCAAGAAAAAATTTTTATTCTAATTTTAAGTGGTCAAACTCTACTGCTAAAAACGTATCATATGCATTAATCCCGAATGAAATTAATTCAAAGTATACAATTGGAAAATATTATGAAAATGGGAATTTTATATGTAATTTAAATATTCCAATTCCAGGACAACACAATCTATCTAATATCACCGCAGCAATAGCAGCTTCCAGAATGATAGGAGTAGAATTTATAGAAATTAAGAAAAATTTAAAATATTTGAAACTGCCAAAAAAAAGATTTGAATTTAGAGGCCAAATAGATGAAAGAAGTTTATATGATGATTATGCACATCACCCAAATGAAATAAAAGAGACGATTAAATTAGGCAGATTATTTGTTAAGCAAAACAATAATAATGAATTTCAAAAGAATAGATTAATTGCTTTATTTCAACCGCATAGATATTCTCGAGTAAAGCAATTTAATAAAGAATTCGCTGAAGAACTTTCAAAAGCAGATGTTATTTATGTTACAGGTATTTATGGCGCAGGAGAAAGAAACGAAGATAAAATTACTTCGAAAATTATTACTGATCTTATTTATAAAAAAAATAAAAATGTTAGTTATATAAATAATTATTATGAAGTTAAAAAGAATTTTTACGAATTAACTAAAAAAGGGGATTTAATTTTGAATATGGGAGCTGGTGATTGTCATAATTTCTGGTCAATTTTAAATGAAAATAATTAAAATAAATAACTAATTTATGAATAAAAGAATTTTTTCTGAGAACTGTAATTTAAGTACTTATACAACTATAAAAGTGGGAGGTGTGGCTGAATATTTTGCTGAGCCAAGAAGCGTTGAAGAACTTTCATATCTAATAAAATGGGCTAATTTAAATAACCAAAGATGTCAAATAATTGGCGCAGGTTCAAATCTTTTGATAAATAATATTTTCATAAAAGGCTTAGTTATTTGTACAAAAAAATTGAAATCACTAAAGATAGAACCATATTCGGGAATTATTGAAGCGGAAGCAGGTGTAATGCTCCCAACATTATCCAATTCTCTTGCTAAAAATGGATTACAAGGAGGGGAATGGGCTGTCGGAATTCCAGGAACATTAGGAGGAGCAATTTATATGAATGCGGGCACAGGTAATTTATCGCTAGCAAAAAATCTTATTTCCGTAAAAGTTATTAATAATAAAACTTTTGAAAAACTTGAAATTGAAAAAAAAGATATCAATTTTGAGTATAGATCTAGCTCTTTTCAAAGAAATGATTTAACAATTATTAGTGCAAGATTATATTTTGAACCTAATGGAAATATAGACAAATTAATTCAAACAACCAAAAATAACCTTAAATTAAAAACAGTAACACAACCATATCATCAACCAAGTTTTGGTAGTGTTTTTAAAAATCCTGAAAATAATTATGCAGCAAAATTAATTGATGATATGGGTTTGAAGGGATTTAAAATTGGCGGTGCTGAAATTTCTACAATGCATTCAAATTTTATAATTAACACTTCTTCAGCAAGTTCAAAAGATATTTATGAATTAATAACAGTAATTCAACAAAAAGTGCTACAAAACAAAGGGATTTATTTGCAACCGGAAGTAAGAATGATTGGTTTTGACTATCCTAACTAAAGAAACGTTTTTACAAAATGGCGGGTTTTGGACTTCCTAACTTTGGACAACTTACAGAAGCTTTTAAAAAAGCTAAACAAATTCAGCAAGATGCTCAAAAATTACAAGATGAACTTGAAAATATGGAGATTGAAGGCAAAAGTGATGATGAGATGATAAAAGTTTGGATTAGTGGAAACCAAGTTCCTTTAAAGGTAGAAGTACAAGAAAATATCTTAAATTCAAATAAAGAACAAATAGAGCAAAACATTCTACAAGCTATTCAAAAAGCTCATGAATTATCAACTACAACTATGAAAGAAAGAATGAATGATTTGACTGGTGGGTTAAATCTCAATCTTCCTGGTTTTGATAATAGTGACTCTTAGAAGACTCAATCATTTCTTTATAAAAAGAATATCTTTCGAAGGATTTATTTAAATTACATCCCTCATCGTTTAAATGTAAGCAGTTACGAAATTTACACTTAATTCCTTCTTCGATGACCTGCTTATATATTTCTGAATAAAGATTTGGTAACAACTTAATATCAACCTCTAGAGGTTGCATATTAAAACCAGGAGTATCCACAATGTAACTTTGATTCGACATAGAAAATAACTCAACATTTCGAGTAGTATTTTTTCCTCTCTTAATTTTATTGGAAACTGGAGAAGTACTATTTTGAAGACCTGGAATAATCATATTTAGCAAAGTAGTTTTGCCAACTCCGGATGGACCCATAAAAATTGAACATTCTTTTTGCTTTACCTCAGCTAATAAATTTTTAAAGCAATCAGATTTCTGTAAATTTAAAGTTATTACTTGGTAACCCCATTTCTCAAATTTATCAAGTAGATATGATCTTCTTTTATCAGAAATCAAATCACACTTTGTCAAAACTAATGAGACTTCAACTCCCATTGATTCTGCTGATATCAAAAACCTATTTACTTGAGATAAATTTAACTCTGGTTCTTCAACGGAAAAAGTAACGTATATGTTAGAAATATTTGCAACTGAAGGTCTAACTAAAAGATTTTTTCTTTTTTTTAGACTTGTTATTATTGCGCGTTTACTTTTAAAATCAATTTTTTCAATCGTTACTTCGTCTCCGACATAAATTAATTGATCCTTGAAATTTATAGACTTTTTAACCTTACATAAAAATTTCTGGCTATTTCCAGAGTTTTCTTGATTTTTTAAATCAACTAAAAAAAAATCATTAAATTTTTTCGTAACTAAACCTAAATATTTACTATTAGTTTTCATTCAATATTTTTATTTTTATAAATTTTTCATTTTCTTTGATTTGTTTAAACAAACATCCCATCTCTTTTAAATTGTTTATTACCATTTCTTCTGGTTCACCTTTATCTAGTTCAACAATAAGTTGTTCATTTTTAGACAACTTCTCCAAAGCCAATTTAATTTTGACAACATTTAAAGGACATGGAACAGATTTAAGATCCAAATGCTTTAAGGAAGTCATTAAGATTCTTTACCAAATAATTTACTAAACAGTCCACTACTGGAATTAATATTTTTATCTGAATATTGAGAAGCTAAACCCTCTAAAAGCTCACGTTCTGCGTCGGTTATACGAGTTGGTAATTTTACTTTTACTAAGACTTCATGATTTCCTCTAGCAACCGGATTTCCAAGTCTAGGTACCCCTTTATTCTCAAGTGAAAGAGTTGTATTTGGCTGAATACCACTTGGAATTTTCAAATCAACATCTCCATCAACTGTAGTGATTTTTACAGTGTCTCCTAAAATAGCCTGTAGATAACTTACTGCTATTTCTGAGTAAATAGTTACACCATCTCTTTTAAGTTTTGGATCATTCTTAACCTTTATAAAAACATAAAGATCTCCAGGTGGACCCCCTTTCAAACCAACATTTCCCTCGCCAGAAACTCTTAATTTAGTGCCAGTATCAACTCCTGCAGGAATATTAATTCTTAATTTTTTTCTGACTTGCTTTACGCCATTACCGCCACAAGTTACACAAGGATCTGCAATTATCTGACCAGCCCCATTACATGATGGACATTCAGCTACTTGTGTGAAATTACCAAAAGGTGTTCTTGTAGCTCTTCTAACTTGTCCACTTCCACCACATGTTGAACAGGTTTTGGGGCCGGTTCCTGGTTTTGCACCTGTTCCCCTACAGACTTCACATGTCTCCAAATGAGGAATTTTAATTTCTCTTTGTTGGCCAAAAATTGCATCTTTAAAGTCAACATTAAGGTCATACCTTAGATCATCTCCTTGCTGAGGACCTCTTCTTTGTGTTCTTCCTGCTTGTGGATTTTGCCCCCCAAAGCCATTAAAAAAAGTTTCAAATAAATCTGCAAAGCCACCCATATCTCCCATATCAGGCATTCCAGCTGCACCTCCAAGGCCAGCTTCTCCAAATTGGTCATATCTTGCTCTAGTTTCAGGATCAGCTAATGCTTCGTAAGCCTTACCAATTTCTTTAAATTTATCTTCCGCACCAGGTTCTTTATTAACATCAGGATGGTATTGTCTTGCTAATTTTCTATAAGCCCTTTTTAAGGTATCCGCATCAGCATCTCTTGAAACTCCAAGTATTTGGTAAAAATCAGCCATTAGATAATGCTCAAATAAGAATTTGGAATTTATACATCTTCAGAAGTATTTACCTCTGAATTAACATCCTCTTCAACTGTATCCTTTTCTACTTCCTGTTGTGAATTTTGTTTACCAGGTCCCATAGAAACCTTAACCAATGCATGTCTCAAAACCTTACCCTCTAGATGATATCCTCGCTGCAATTCTTCAATAATAAAATCCTCTTCTAACTTTTCACTGGGTTCTCTTAATACAGCTTCATGCAAGCTTGGATCAAATTGCTGACCAACAACTCTCATGGGTGACACTCCTTGTTGTTTTAAAACTTCTACTAGTTGTTTATACAATCCTTGATAACTTCTATGAAGAGCTTGAGCTTCCTCATTTTCTGGTTTAAGTTGTTGTCTTGCTCTCTCAAAATTGTCAACAATAGGAAGTATTGCAGTTAAAGTCTTGGAAACAAGTTGGATTTTTAAATCGTCCTGATCCCTGGACTGCCTTTTTCTGAAATTATCAAAATCTGCTGAAATCCTTACATATTGATTTTTTAATGTTTCATGCTCTTTTTCTAATTGTTCTAATCTCGCATCATTATTTGAAATAGTATTTTTTAATTCTTCAGTATTTATTTCTTCTTTTTCATGAGAAGATAATTCATCATTTTCGGTTGTTGAATTTTGGGTAGATGATGTATCTTCAGGAGCACTATCCAAGTTAGGATCATCATTCTCTTTATTATCAATATTGTCTGATTGATTTTCAATCATTTTTCTAAAATTTAATAAGACTATTGTCCAATAAAGTGATCAACAAAACAAGTTGCGGAAGGCCGCACAAATGTTTAGTCAGGAACAAACCTTAAGGCTAACCCATTGTTACAGTATCTTTTGCCAGTAGGAAGTGGCCCATCATTGAAGACATGTCCCTGATGACCTCCACATCTAGAACAATGATATTCGGTTCTAGGAACAATTAACTTAAAATCAACTTTTGTTTCTACTGATCCTTGAATTGAATCCCAAAAACTTGGCCATCCTGTACCACTATCAAATTTTTTATCTGAGGAAAAAAGCGGCAAATCGCATCCTGCACAATGAAAAATCCCTTTCCTCTTCTCATTATTTAATTGGCTGCTAAAAGCTCTTTCAGTTCCTTCCTCCCTCAAAATATAATATGATTCTGGACTAAGCCTAGCCTTCCATTCATCTTTTGATAAATTCCACTCTTCTTTAGAAGGTAGTGAAGATGCTAATACTTGCATGGAGTTAAAGATTATTTTTAAGATTGACATAGTAGGAATTAGAATAAAAGTTCTTCTTGATAGAAATTGATTCATATATTTAAATCACACAAAAGTAATGGATTTCATTAAGCCTAATTCTATTAAAAATATTCATAAATTAAGTATTGCGCCAATGATGGATTGTACTGACAAGCATTTCAGGATGATAATGAGAAAAATAAGTTCTAAAGCTCTATTGTATACGGAAATGATTGTGGCCCAGAGTTTAGTTTTTACGAATAAAAAAGAAAATTTTCTAAATTTTAATGATGAAGAACACCCGATATCGATTCAGTTTGGAGGAGACAATCCTCAAATCCTTAAAGAGGCAGCCCAAATGGCACAGGACTGGGGTTATGACGAAATAAACTTTAATGTTGGTTGTCCTAGTCCAAGGGTCTGTTCTGGAAATTTTGGCGCTTCACTTATGAAAGAACCTGAAAAAGCAGCAAAATGTATAGAATCCTTAAAAAATAATTGCAACTTACCGGTTACGATCAAACACAGAATCGGTGTAGATAATGATGATAGTTTCGTTAATTTGAATAATTTCGTAAGAATTATCGCAAATGCTGGTGCAGACAGATTTACAGTTCACGCAAGGAAAGCCATATTAAAAGGTCTAAATCCAAAACAAAATAGGACCATACCACCACTAAATTATGATGTAGTAAAAAAATTGAAAAAATTAAATCCAGAATTATTAATAGAAATCAATGGAGGTTTAACAAATATCAATGAATCACTAAAAGCCTTGAGTGATTTTGATGGGGTCATGATTGGACGGTCAATTTATAAACATCCCTTGAGATGGTCTGAAATTGATCAAAAGATTTATGGAATTAATAAAAAACCCAAATCTGCCTCAGAAATTATATTCTCCTTAATTCCATATATAGAAGCGCATTTAAGTAATGGAGGAAAATCTTGGGATATTTGCAAACATCTTATAAATTTAGTTGAAGGCATACCAAAAGCTAAAATTTGGAGAAATCAAATTTCAAATAAATCTATAAAAAATGAATTAAA
>QCNJ01000005.1 GCA_003213235.1 Prochlorococcus sp. AG-424-P18
GAATTAAAGAGCAAATGGCAAAAAACGGTGGAATAAAGAAATTGAAAAATTTTACTTTATTATTTAACCCAAATTTTAATTTTTTTGGAATTTTAGTAGGTATATCTGTTTTTTTTATTCTTACTTTTGGCGATTCATTTAACTGATCAAAACAATTTATGGTATCTGAAAGCAATGAATTACCAATCTTTAGAACCAAAGGCTTTACATTTGCTTTAGAGCTCTTGAGAACAATATTATGTATTTGGAGATTATCTGCTTTTATATCGATTAATTTAGACTCATATATTGGAATTTCGTTTTTGATTAAAAGATTTGAATAAATATAAAAAGCATCCATAATAGGCCCTAAATGTTCAATTTTGCCTTCAATAAGTGGTTTATCAACTATGGTTAATTTCCATTTAGAAATTATAGATATTTGATCTTTATTTTCATTATTGGAATAATCAGGCAATCCGATTATTTCGAGACTTACTGAAGATTGATGAAATGACAATTTATTTTGCATCATATTAAAAATCGTATAAAAAATTCTTCAACTTTTGATAACCCTGATTTGAAATACAAAAAGATAAAATAAGCAAAGATTTTATTATAATCTCACCATTTTCAGTTTGGTTTAAAAGCTTTTTCACTCTTATACTATCTACATTAAATCTCTCTTTAATCAACTCAATAAATCTCTTATTAAAATCATTCCAAATAATTGAATTCTCTTTAATATCTTCTTTAGATTTCAGTATCTCTCTTATATAAGGATATAAATATTTGGACATTTCAACGGTGATTTTAATTAAGGCATCGAATTCGTTTACTTTAATATTGTTGTTAACATAAGATTTTCTCAATGGATTATTATTCCTTAATTTCCAAATAGTAATTTTATTTGGCAGAAGATCATTTAAATCAAGTTTATTTGATAAGGCGTAAAGGGATTGAATACCGTTTAAATCAATAGTTTCTAGGATTATTAATAATAAATCAAGCTTCTCTATAGATTGTCTTGATACCTGATTTCCCTTAGTTAAATCTGAAATTGTTCTCGATTAAGATATAGGAGAATTATAACAGAATTATTAATCCATTTTTTGAAATAAAAATGAATATAACTTATCTAGTTCTTCAATAGTTAGCATTCCATAACTCCATAATAATATAGGTAATGGAGTGTTATTTTTTATAGATAATTTTATACCAAGTTCAATAGTAGATTCATCTAAACCTAATACATTAAATAAATAAATTATCATTTCTCTAGATAAATAATTATCCATGAATTCTATTTAATATTTGAGTAAATGAGAGATTTAGTCATTTGATTAAGGACTAATTTTCTTGTAAAAAGAAATTTATTTAAAAGTAAAAATGAAAATTTCCTTATTGGAAATAAAAAAACGTTTCGATTAGCAAAAATTGATATCAAAGAGTCAGTTATAAAAATAGTGACAATAATATCTAAAATTCTGCTTGAAAAATACTTAAATTTAAATAATATCAATTGCAATTTAGTAATAGCAGTATTTTTATTAAAAAGGTCATAAATAGTATTAACATCTCTCCAGCAAGTATTTAAACCCTGACCACCAACAGGATGAAATGTATGAAATGCATCTCCTACAAAAACTAATTTTTTAAAATTTAAAACTGGTAGATTTAAGGATAATGAAACAGGAAAAATATTAAATTCGCCTATTATTTGGTCCAACTTAAATTCATTAGGCAAGATTGTTGATAAATTATCCATTAAAAAATTCTTGTCAGAATTCAACCTTTCAATTGCCTTTAATGTACTTGAAGTCCAAATTACTTGATATAAGTTTTTTTCTAAGGGTAATAATGCAAGTGGGCCTTCTTTTCTAAAAATTTCATAAGCTCGTTTTTCAAAATGACCTCTAAGAGAAACTTTAAAAGTTAAACAAGACTGACTATATGATTTTTTTATATCAACAAAATCTATGAATTTTTTATCAAGTGAGTTAGCCCCTGTTGAAAAGAATTGATAGTCAAATAATATTTTTTTACGTAACAATCTCTGTTGTGTTATAAAAAAAATATTTTCATGATTGTCAATCTCTTGAAAAAATACGTTCATGAGATCCGAATGTTTAACTACCCAGCCAATATTTTCGGTAGAACTTATATCATCATCTAAGTCAGAAGTTGATAAATTGGTGAAAGCAGAAGTTACGCTATCTGAAATTGAAAGGGTATCAAAGCCAAATAAAAATGGTTCTAATTTTTCCCAAAGTCTGAATTTAGATAAGATTTTTCTTGTTGAGTGAGTAATTGCATAAGTTTTATCTTTATTAATTAATCTATCTTTTGTTAATAAATCAGTTAAAAAAATATTGCAATCAAATTTTGAAAGTGCAATTGAAAGTAATAAACCTGTGGGACCTGATCCAACAATTTTAAAATTCAATTTATTTGTCATAGTATTATATGAGCATCAACTATCTATTCAGATAAATATAGCAAATTTCCTCAAATGCTGGTCTTAATAAATAGGGGTACTCACCAACCCATAAGTTAATTTCAGGAAGCCAAGCATCGGTCAAATAAAAATCTCTGTCAAAATTACGGTTATCAGATGTTATTAAACATCTAATACTCGAACCAACCCTGATTTGACTGTGCTTATTTTCCATAGGAAAACTTAATTTTTCCAAATAACCATCTTCATCTTCTAATTCAAGAACTAACCAAGTCCTTTTGTTTTCGATAACTTCTAATCGACCTTGCCTATTAGATTGTTCTCTTGAACTTTCAATCTTTTCTGTTTTATAAATATCTGATACATATCCATCAAATATAGAAAAAAATTTATATTTTCTTAATTGCAAGTTTTTTCTACTTGATTCAAGAATAGGGCCCCAGATGATATACAAAAAGAAACCTACACATAGGAATAACCAGAAATTATTAGTTTGATCTCCAGTCGAACTAATAATTAATGAGATAAATCCACCAATTGAAGAAACTATTACTCTTTGAAGAATTTTTCTAGGATTCCCCAACGCGTACTTAAATTGACTTCCTGTACCAACTGCAGGAATAAGTTTTGAAATTTGACTTGAATTAATTGGAATTATCATTTTAAAAAATCAATTTTTCAAGTCCGTAAACTAAAGTTTCATAATTACCAATTTTTTTAATAGCCTGTAAAACTCCTGGCATATATGCCTTTCTATCAATAGTGTCATGTTTAATTGTGTAAGTTTCACCTGGAGATCCCATAATTACTAACTGATGAGCGAGTAATCCTGGTAATCGTACAGAATGTATATTGATTCCTGAATCTCTGAGCCCACCTCGTACACCTTTCAATGACTCAGACTCTTTTACTAAATTTTGATTAAATTTCTTTGGATATTCTTCAATCATTTCTGCAGTTTTTATACAAGTCCCACTAGGAGAATCAGCTTTTTGATTATGATGCATCTCAATTAATTCAATATTGTCGTAAAACTTTGCAGCTACAGATGCCGCCTGCTGAAGAAGAACCATACCGACTGAAAAATTAGGAATTATTGCACAACCAACCGATGCTTTCTGAGCAAAAACAGACAAATCTTGTATTTGCGAAGGGCTTAGACCTGTAGTTCCTACAACTGGTGATACACCATATGCAATAGCTGATCTGGTATTTTCATATACAGAATCAGGATGAGTAAAATCAACCAGTACAGGTTTGATATTTTCATTTCTATAATTTTGACTAACAGAACATAAAGTTCCTTCAAAATCATTTGAAACAAAAACATCACAATCTTTTACCTTCAATAGTTGAGAAATATTTGAACCATTGTTCTTTTCGTTTATGTCGATTGCTGCAACAAGTTCACAATCTGTAGAATTTAATACAGTATTAACAACTTCACTACCCATTCTGCCTAAAGCTCCGGATACTAGTACTGGTATGGGTTTTTTGGAATTTTCAATCATTTTTTTAAAAAAATTTTTTTTAAAGGTTGTTACACGCTATTTATATTGCACACAATAACGTCTTTTCATTCGTAGGCTGGTAGAAATACTTAAAGAAAATCAATGTTTACGCAGGTCCGCTCAGCAAACCGCAGAGTATCTCCTGTTGAGGATAACAAACACAAAGTTGTAATAAAAGCAGTTTATGTTGTCCTTGAGCCACAATACCAAAATTCCTTAACAGAAGCTGCAAAGTCAATAAATAAGATGAATGGGCCAATAGGTATAGACCTTAGCGGCTATCTTATCGAAGAACTTAGGAATGATAGTAATTTTGAAGATTTTAAAGAAGATATAGCTAATGCAGATATATTCGTTGCTTCTCTAATATTCATTGAAGACCTTGCTCAAAAAGTTGTTGACGCGGTATCTCCATTTAAGGACAAACTTAAAGCATCAATTGTATTCCCCTCCATGCCAGAGGTAATGAGATTAAATAAGCTAGGTTCATTTAGTATGGCCCAACTTGGTCAATCTAAAAGTATTATTGGAGATTTAATAAAAAAGAAAAAAGAATCTGATGGAGCAAGTTTCCAAGATTCAATGTTGAAGTTATTAAATACACTACCTTCAATACTTAAATATCTACCAGTAGAAAAAGCTCAAGATGCTAGAACATTTATTCTAAGTTTTCAGTACTGGTTAGGTGGTACCACTGAGAACCTAAAAAACTTCTTGTTAATGATTTCTGAAAAGTACGCTGTTTCAGAAATCATAAAGGATCAAATAGAAGAATTCAAAATTCAAGACCCTGAAACATTTCCAGATTTAGGAATTTGGCATCCTCTTGCTCCTTGCATGTTTGAAAGTCTTAAAGAATATCAAAATTGGGAAAATAACAGGAAAGATATAAATCCTAAAGATGACAAAACTCCAACAATAGGCTTAGTGCTTCAAAGGAGTCATATCGTTACGGGAGATGATGCTCATTACGTTGCTGTCATTCAAGAATTGGAATACAGAGGTGCGAGGGTACTACCTATTTTTTGTGGAGGTTTAGATTTTTCTAAACCAGTTAATGAATTTTATTATGATTCCATAAATAAAGATCAACCTATAGTAGATGGAGTTGTATCTCTAACAGGATTTGCACTAGTTGGTGGGCCAGCAAGACAAGATCATCCTAAAGCTATTGAAGCCCTAAAAAGGTTAAACAGACCCTATATGGTTGCACTTCCATTAGTTTTCCAAACCACACAAGAATGGGAAGATAGTGATCTAGGTTTACACCCTGTTCAGGTAGCACTACAGATTGCAATTCCAGAGCTTGATGGTGCTATTGAACCTATTATTCTCTCAGGTCGTGATGATGCTACAGGTAAAGCGCATACTCTCCAAGATCGAGTTGATGTAATAGCTGAAAGAGCAATAAAATGGTCAACTTTAAGAGTTAAACAAAGAAAAGATAAAAAATTAGCCATCACAGTATTTAGTTTTCCACCAGACAAAGGAAATGTTGGAACGGCAGCATACTTGAATGTTTTTGGTTCAATTTATAGAGTACTTCTTGAAATGAAATCAAAAGGATATCAAATAGATGAACTTCCAAGTAATTCAAAAGAATTAATGGAAAAAGTAATTAACAACCCTGAAGCGATG
Source organism: Prochlorococcus sp. AG-424-P18 (assembly GCA_003213235.1). Classification (GTDB taxonomy): domain Bacteria; phylum Cyanobacteriota; class Cyanobacteriia; order PCC-6307; family Cyanobiaceae; genus Prochlorococcus_A. The sequence continues at coordinate 5,587 of QCNJ01000005.1, forward strand.
GATGGCTCTCCAGAGTTAAATATTGCTCATAAGATGTCAGTAAAAGAATACGAAGAGTTCACACCATATTCTCAAAGACTTGAAGAGAATTGGGGCAAACCTCCTGGAAACCTCAATAGTGACGGACAAAACCTTCTTATTTATGGAAAACATTTTGGAAATGTTTTTATAGGTGTTCAACCTACATTCGGTTATGAAGGTGATCCAATGAGGTTACTTTATTCAAGAAGTGCAAGTCCTCACCATGGTTTTGCCGCTTATTACACCTATGTAGAAAAAATCTGGGGGGCTGATGCTGTTCTTCATTTTGGAACTCATGGATCACTTGAATTTATGCCTGGTAAACAGATGGGTATGAGTGAAACTTGCTATCCGGATTCTCTCATTGGATCATTGCCTAATTTGTATTACTATGCAGCGAATAATCCATCTGAAGCAACAATTGCAAAAAGAAGAGGATATGCCTCAACTATTAGTTATCTGACTCCTCCAGCGGAAAATGCAGGACTCTACAAAGGACTTAAAGAACTAAGTGAACTCGTTGGTTCTTATCAACAATTAAGAGAAAATAGCAGGGGTATTCAAATTGTTAATGCGATAGTTGAGACTTCTAAACAATGTAATCTTGACAAGGATGTTGAGCTCCCTTCAAAAGATGTAGAAGAACTCTCAATAGATGAAAGAGATTTATTTGTTGGGAATGTCTATAAACAGTTGATGGAAATTGAAAGTAGATTACTACCTTGCGGTCTTCATACTATTGGAGAAGCCCCAACAGCAGAAGAAGCTGTTGCAACACTTGTAAATATTGCATCATTAGAGAGAGAGCAAGAGGGATTAAGATCTCTTCCTGGATTGCTAGCTGAATCCATTGGCCTAACTATTGAACAAATTTATGATGGTAATAATAAAGGTGAACTCAAATTTGTAGAGCTAAATGAAAAAATCATAAAGACAGCAAGAGAGTCTATTTTTGCGATGGTCAACTCTTTAAAAATTGTTGATGGCAGAGTTTATTTAGAAAAATCACTTCTTTCCAAATTGTTTGACTTTCTTAAAGTATTTGGTTTGAATTTACCTACCCCCTGGCTAAGGGTCTGTACATTAAATGGATTTAATGAAGTTAATCAGAAGGAATTAAATAAATTATTTGATTACTTACTTTTCTGTCTTGAACAGGTCTGTGCTGATAAAGAAATGGATAGCCTCATTAAAGCATTAGATGGAAATTATGTTTTACCTGGACCAGGTGGAGACCCCATAAGAAATCCAGGTGTTTTACCAAGTGGTAAAAATATCCATGCACTTGATCCACAATCAATCCCTACTACAGCAGCTGTAGCTGCGGCAAAGTCAGTTGTTGACAAATTAATTGAAAGACAAAAAGAAGAGCAAGGAACTTGGCCTGAAACAATTGCCTGTGTTTTATGGGGTACTGATAATATCAAAACTTATGGAGAATCACTTGCTCAAATCTTATGGTTTGTCGGTGTAAAACCAAAACCAGATTCTGTTGGAAGAATCAACAAATTAGAATTAATCCCTTTAGAAGAATTAGGTAGGCCAAGAATAGATGTAGTGGTTAACTGCTCAGGAGTTTTTAGAGATCTATTCATAAATCAGATGGCCTTAATAGATCAGGCGGTCAAATTAGCGGCTGAGGCTGATGAACCATTGGAATCTAATTTTGTAAGGAAACATTCACTAGAACAAGCAGAAAAAGAAGGCACCTCTATAAGAGAAGCTTCAGCGAGAGTATTCTCTAACGCAAGTGGAAGCTACAGTTCAAATGTTAATTTAGCTGTAGAAAACTCAACCTGGGAGGAAGAAAATGAATTACAAGAAATGTATTTATCACGCAAAACATATGCTTTTAATGCTGATAATCCAGGTGAGATGAATCAAAAAAGAGAGGTATTTGAGTCTGTAATGAAAACCGCAGATGTTACATTTCAAAACCTTGATTCCTCAGAGATTTCATTAACAGATGTAAGTCATTATTTTGATTCAGATCCAACAAAATTGATTAAGACACTTAGAGATGATGGGAAAGAACCAAGTAGCTATATAGCAGACACTACTACTTCTAATGCTCAAGTTAGAACACTTGGAGAAACCATCAGATTAGACTCAAGGACAAAACTTTTAAATCCTAAGTGGTATGAAGGTATGCTTAAATCTGGTTATGAAGGAGTTAGAGAACTTTCTAACAGACTTAATTACACTCTTGGTTGGAGTGCGACAAGTGGTCAAGTAGATAATTTTGTATATGAAGAAACTAATGAAACATTTATAAATGACGAAGAGATGAGGAAAAGATTAATGGATCTTAATCCTAATAGTTTCAGAAGAATTGTTGGAACTTTGCTAGAAGTTAATGGTAGGGGATATTGGGAAACTTCAGATGAGAATATTGAACAGTTGAAAGAACTATACCAAGAGGTAGAGGATAAAATCGAAGGCGTTAAAGAATAGTAAATTTATGATTTTCTGTAAATCTTATCAGCTACTTTAAGGATTTGATAATTTAGTTTGACGTTGTGAACCCTCACAATGTCAATTTTAAATTGAGAACAAAGACAACTTATTGCAAGTGTTCCTATATCCCTTTCTTTGGGATTTTTCTCATTCAAAATTTCTCCGATAAATCTCTTCCTAGATGCTCCTATCAAAATTGGCAAATTCCATTTTTTAAATACATCTAAGTTTCTCAAGATTTCCAAATTATGAATGATATCCTTTGAAAACCCAATTCCAGGATCCACTATTATATTTCTTTCAGATATATTTTTTTCTAAAGCATTTTTTATTAAATTATCAAGCGAACACTTAACATCACTCAATACATTCTGGTAATTAGAGAGTTGATTCATATTTTGACTATTACCACGACTATGAGTTATCACGAATGGACAGTTGAATTTTGATACAACATCCAAAATTTTTATATCTCTTCTTCCTCCCGTGACATCATTAATCCAGTTAGCACCATTTAAAAGAGCTTCGTAAGCCACTTCAGAATTAAAAGTATCAATAGAAATTAAAACATCTGGAAATTCAGATTTTATTAATTTTAGATATGGGATCAATCTTTTTATTTCTTTACTAGATCCAACTTCTTCAGCTCCAGGTCTCGTACTTTGAGCACCAAGATCAATAACATCAACACCATTGCTTAAGAAATAATTTACTTGATCTAAAACTTTTTGTGAAGAGTTTAATTCCCCACCATCACTAAATGAATCAGGAGTTAAATTAATAACTCCCATAATTGAAGTTTTTTGGCCCCAACCTTTCGGCCATGGATTTTTGTTATTGATAATTTGCAATTCTCGCGAAACTATTCGGATCTAATGAAGCCCCTCCAACTAACACCCCATCTATATCACTCATAGACATAATTTCGTCAATATTATTAGGTTTAACAGATCCTCCATATTGAATAATTACATCATCAAAACCTATTAATTTCCGAATCAAAGAACATATCTTATTAGCGTCTTCTGCCTCACACGTTTTACCAGTGCCAATAGCCCATATTGGTTCATAGGCAACAATTAAATTAGATGGATCTGTATTTTCTAATCCTTGTTCAACCTGCCTAGTAATAACCCTATCAGCTTCTCCTCTCTCTCTCTGATCTAAAGTTTCTCCTACACAAACTATTGGAGTAAGTCCACTAGATTGAGCAAAAACTGCTCTTTTATTAATTTGTTCATCACTTTCACTAAAGTATTTTCTTGGTTCACTATGTCCAACGATTGCATATGAGACACCATGTTCAATAAGCATTTTTGGAGATATTTCTGCAGTAAATGCTCCTTGATCTTCCCAATGAATATTTTGACTAGAAATCTCTAAATATTCAAAATCAGAATGATCAGAAAAGGTTGAAATAGCTGTAAAAGGTGGAGCAATTACAATTTTACGATCATCTTTAATGTTTTTTATTAAAGGAATAAACTCTTTTAAATAGGATTTAGCTTCAGCACAAGTCATGTGCATTTTCCAATTACCAGCAATTACAGATTTTCTCAAAATACTATCTCCAAGAAAAATATACTAATACAAAGTGAGTTGAATAAGCTAACTATTCAAAAATTAATTCATTTTTTAGAAATATTACTCTATCTCCCTTTTTTAACTTCCTTCCTCTTCTAGTCTCAATAACACCATTAACCTTAACAGAACCGGATTTAATAAAAATTTTTGCTTCGCCACCAGAAGATACCAAATTTTTCCATTTTAAAAATTGATCCAATTTCATTGTTTTTTATACCCAAAGATATTGATAAAGTAGGATAAACAATTAAATATATAATATCTTGAGACTAATACCACCAGTCAGACATTATTCAAATAGGTTTATCAAGGGTTTTATATGCATGCTTATTTACGTAGCTTGTTGGCCTTTATTAGCTTATTTAGCTGGAAACTTAATCCCAGCAATTGGGTCAGGTGATCTCTCGAAAGTTTCTAACATAATAATCAAGTCTTTATTTGTATTTTTAGTTCAGAAAACTGCTCAATTTGGACAAGATGTATTCATAGCAAAACCGTCATTAGAAATTAGTGAAGTGATGAGAGGAAATTTATTTAGCAGAATACAAAAAATAAAGATGAATTCTGTTGAAAATATTTCTGCCGGGGACATCACATATAGACTTACAGAAGATGCCGACAGAGTAAGCGAAATTATTTATAAAACAGCTCAAGATACTATTCCATGCACTTTACAGTTGTTAGCGGTAATAATCTACATGTTTTATTTAGACTGGTCACTAACATTATCAACATTCGTTTTAGCACCATTGATTATTCTTTCTGTTAACAGTTTTGGAAGAAGAGTATTAATAGCATCCGAAAAAAGTCAAGAATCAACAAGTAATTTAGCAGGTTTAATAGGTGAATCTATAAATGGAATGTCCACGATAAGAGCTTTTGCTGCAGAAAATTGGATTGAGCAAAGATTTTATAAAAGATTAAGTACAAATATAAAAGCAAAATATAAAACATTAAAACTACTTGCATTTCAACATCCAGTTGTAGGATTTGTTGAAGCATTCGGAATATTATCAATATTAGGTTTAGGCGCCGCAAGAATCAATCTAGGCCTTCTAACAAGCGAAGAATTTAGTAGTTTTTTTGCAGCAATATTAATGCTTATTGATCCAATAAGCCATGTAAGTACAAATTTTAATGACTATAAACAGGCAGAGGCCTCAATAAAGAGGTTGAAAAACATAAATGAAGAACCTGTCGAAGATGATAAAGAAAATTTACGAAGGATATCCAATTTTGAAGGCAAAATAAGTTTCAATAAAGTAAATTTCGCTTACAAAAAAGATAATCAAGTACTTAAAAATATCAATTTAGAAATTAAAAGAGGAGAAGTCACAGCATTTGTTGGAGCTTCTGGAGCTGGTAAAAGTACAATGTTGGCTTTGATATTAAAGTTTATAACTCCAAATAATGGAGACATTTTTATAGATGATAAAAATCTCAAAAAATTAAATACAAAAGATATTAGAAAAAACATTGCTTTAGTACAACAACAACCTTTTTTGTTTTCAGGAACAATTATTGATGTAATAAGAATGGGCAGAAATTACACTAAAGAAGAAGTTATAGAATCAGCAAGAAAAGCAAACGCTCACAACTTCATTCAAAAGCTTCCTGAGAAATATGAAACTGAGATAACTGAAAGAGGATCAAATTTCTCAGGTGGTCAGATCCAGAGGATAGCAATTGCAAGAGCAATACTCGGGAACCCCTCAATTCTTTTTTTAGATGAGGCTACAAGTGCGTTAGATGCAGAATCAGAATATGAAGTACAAAAAGGACTTAATAGAGCTATGAAAGATAGAACAGTTATTGTAATAGCTCATAGATTAGCGACAACGCAAGAAGCAGATAAAATAGTTGTCTTCGATAAAGGTGAAATTATTGAGGTTGGGAACCATGCCTATTTAATTAATAAAAATGGAATTTATAAAGATTTATGTGAAAAACAATTGATTAAGAAAGTATAATCCTAATTTATTATTTAAAAATTTAATTCTATGAGTGAAAACACAAATGATTCTACTAACCCAGTCTTAACATTTGAAGGGAAAAAATATTCGATAAATGAACTTTCTAATGATATAAAAGAATCTATAAAAGGATTACAAATAGCAGAAACACAACTAAAAATGCATGAAGACACATTGAAATTACTTTCAATTGGTAGAAATTCTTTAGCAAATCAATTAAGAGAAAAATTAAAAAACTTAGAGTAAAGTTTTAGCAATTATGGATTTCTTGTAAAGAATAAGTATCAATTTTATTACTTCGGAGGGCTTTGATTGCTTCAATAGCTGCCTTAGCTCCCGGGATAGTTGTAAAAGTCGGAATATTATACTCTAAAGCAGCACGTCTTAAATATGCATCGTCATGAAGAGCCTGAGAACCTATTGGAGTATTAATGACTAATTGGACAAGACCAGAACGAATTAAGTCCTCTATATTAGGTCTGCCTTCATGTACCTTTAGCACTTCTTCAACTTGAACACCTAAATCAAGCAAATATGAAGCTGTTCCTTTTGTTGCAATTAATTTAAATCCCAAAATTAACAATTCCTTTGCAATTACATCAAGATTCTTTTTATCTAAATCATTAGTAGATAAAAAAGCCACACCTTCAGAGGGGACTCCATTCCCTGCTGCCAATTCTGACTTTGCATAAGCAATTCCAAAATCTTTAGCTAAGCCCATAACTTCTCCCGTAGATCTCATTTCAGGACCTAGGAGAGTATCAGATCCAGGAAATCGTTTGAAAGGTAAAACGGCTTCTTTTACTGCCTGATATTTTAGAGAAGATTCTTTGGTAAAGCCAATTTCATCTAAAGTAAAGCTTTGCATTAATTGCGTAGCTATTTTTGCAACTGGTTTACCTATAGCTTTAGAAACAAATGGGACAGTTCTCGAAGCTCTAGGATTTGCCTCAAGAATAAATAATTTATTTTCACTACTATTTATATTTGTCACTGCAAACTGTAAATTAATTAAACCAACAACATTTAATCTTTTTGCAATTAATTTCGTCCAGTTCTTTACAATATCCAGAGTAGACTTTGATAAAGAAATTGATGGTAAACAACAAGCTGAATCTCCAGAATGAATTCCGGCAGGTTCAACATGTTCCATTAAACCTGCAATTACAACAGATCCTTCAGAATCACATAAGGCATCAACATCAATTTCAATAGCATTATTCAAATATTGATCAAGGAGTATTGGATGATCAGGGGATACCTTAACTGCTTCAGAAATATATCTCGATAATTCATTGTCATCTTTAACGATTTCCATTGCCCTGCCTCCCAAAACATAAGAAGGTCTAACAACCAAAGGGAATCCAATATTTTTTGCAACCTTTTGTGCTTCATTCTGATTACGGGCTATCCCGTTTAAAGGTTGTCTAATGTTTAATTCCTCAAGTATTTTTGTAAATTCCTCTCTGTCTTCTGCCAGGTCAATTGAGATTGGAGAAGTGCCAAGAATCTTTGATCCAGTTCTTAATCCATCGTTGGTTTTTAGCCATTCATATAAAGGTAATGATAATTTCAATGGAGTTTGACCTCCGAACTGCACAATCAAACCATAAGGATTTTCTGATTCAATTATATTAAGCACATCCTCCAAAGTTACAGGCTCAAAATATAAAATATCACTAGTATCGTAATCAGTTGAGACAGTCTCAGGGTTACTATTAACCATTATTGTTTTGTAACCATTTTCTGAAGCTTGATATGCAGCATGACAACAACAGTAATCAAATTCAATTCCCTGACCAATTCTGTTTGGGCCTCCCCCTAGAATCATAATTTTTTTTGATGTATTACAAATTGAGATCTCGCTTTCAGAAATTTGATCATTAGAATTAATATAAGATTCCTCATAAGTTGAATAATGATAAGGAGTTGAGGATTTAAACTCTGCTGAACAAGTATCAACATTTTTATAGATCGGTATGATATTAAGATCTTTCCTATATCTTCTCACCTCAAAAAATTCAGAATTAGTTAAATTTGCTATCTGTTGATCTGAAAACCCTAATTGTTTAGCATGCAACATCAAATCTCTATCGATATCATAGAGTTCCTTCCCTTTCAAAATACTATATTCAAAATCAAATATATTCCTTAATTTTTCAATAAACCAAGAATCTATATTTGTAATTTCTTGAATATAGGAATTGGTTTTACCAAGCTTCATAGCTTGTTTAATTATGAGAATTCTTTCAGATGTAGGATTTCTTAAACTATTTTTCAGATCAGTCTCATTCTTTGTTTCATCAATTGAGTCACATTCCCATCCACTAATACCAACTTCTAGAGACCTTAAAGCTTTCTGAAATGATTCTTCAAAAGAACGACCAATTGCCATTGACTCACCGACAGATTTCATAGAAGTACTTAAGGTATTTGACGAGCCTTTAAACTTCTCAAAAGCAAACCTAGGGATTTTTGTAACAACGTAATCAATTGAAGGCTCAAAACATGAAGGGGTTTTTTTTGTAATGTCATTAATAATCTCATCAAGTGTGTAGCCAACTGATAATAAAGCTGCAATTTTGGCTATGGGAAATCCAGTAGCTTTACTTGCCAAAGCAGATGATCTACTCACACGAGGATTCATTTCTATGACAATTACATCTCCATTGGATGGATTTATAGCGAATTGTATATTACTACCTCCAGTTTCAACTCCAATTTCTCTAATGATTTTTAACGACAAATCCCTTAATCTCTGATACTCCTTATCTGTTAGGGTTTGAGCAGGAGCTACAGTGATGGAATCTCCAGTATGAACACCCATTGGATCTAAATTTTCAATGCTACAAACTATTACTACGTTATCTGCTGTATCTCTCATAACTTCTAATTCAAACTCTTTCCAGCCAATAAGTGATTTTTCAATCAAAATTTGATTACTTGGACTTTCCTCTAAACCGGTTTTACATAATTCAACAAATTCTTCAAGGTTATATGCAATTCCACCTCCTACACCACCTAAAGTAAATGCTGGTCTTATTATAAGAGGATATGAATTGATTTTTTTTGATACATCTTTAGCTTCAGTTAGGTTAGATGCTATCCCAGAAGGACATACATTTACATTTATATTTTCCATTGACTCTTTAAATAATTTTCTATCTTCAGCTTTATTAATAGCTCTTAAATCTGCGCCAATTAATTCAACATTATTCTTTTTTAAAAAATCAGACTCTGATAATTTAACCGCAAGATTCAAAGCGGTTTGACCTCCCATAGTCGGAAGGATTGCATCAGGTTTTTCTTTTAAAATAATCTGTGAAACGATTTCAGGCGTCAAAGGCTCAATATATGTTTTGTTCGCAATTTCTGGGTCTGTCATTATCGATGCTGGATTTGAATTTATCAAGATAATTTCATAACCAGCTTTTCTTAAAACTTTGCAAGCCTGAGTACCAGAGTAGTCAAATTCGCAAGCTTGTCCTATAACAATCGGTCCTGAACCCAGAATAAGGATTCGTTTAAGATCACCTCTTTGAGGCATAATTTAAAACCTTCTTTTATTTCATGCTACTTATAAATCATCAGATGTTAATCAAGTTACTTGAAAAGCAACATTTGTTTCTATAGTATTGAAAGAAATTAATTTTTTATGAGCGAACTTCAGCGACTTAAAAGTTTGTTGCCTCCAGAGAATGAAAGTTGGGTATTTATTGAAGCTGCTGCTGCTATAGATCCACCCCTAATAACGCTCGAGGAAATTGGTCGTGACGAAGTTGAAATACAAATTGATTTAGACGAATGGGAAAACTTTGCAATTGATCACAGAAATTTATTATTTTGGCACGAAGTAGGAAAAATTCAAAATGATGCAATACCAAGAGATGGATGGGAAATGGCAGCCCTTGCAATTGGTCTTGGAGGAGCTATAGGAGAGTTGTGGGTACAAGATGGATTACTTTTACTACTAGCTCTTGGATTATCAAGTTTTGCGGGATATAGATTATACATAAAAAATAATTCTGAGAAGAAACTCCAGGATGCTATTTTTGCAGACGAAAGAGCTATAGATCTTGCTTGTAGATTTGGATACAGTATCCCTAATGCTTATAAAAGTCTTGGAGGAGCATTAAAGGAATTAATTGAGAAAACCAGAAAAAAGAAAAGAAGAAGTTTCTTTGAGGATAGATTAGATGCGCTTAGAAAAAGTGCTGAAAAAGCTAGATCAGAATTATCTCAGCAAGAAGGTTCGGAACAATCAGTTTCAAGTGAAAATGTATATGGACAATAAAAGTTTGGTTCTAATGGCAGCTAAAGCTTGTGATGAAAAAAAGGCTAAAGATATTAAACTAATAAAAATTGACAAAGTTTCATTTATCAGCGAGTGGATATTAATTGCTGAGGGATTATCTGATGTACAAGTTAGATCAATAACTAATTCTATAGAAGGAGAATTGAGAGAGAAGGCTAAAATTGAACCTATTAGAAAAGAGGGGATTAATGAGGCGAAATGGGCTTTACTCGATTATGGTGATTTGATAGTAAATATTTTCCAACCAGACATAAGAAAATATTATGATCTTGAGTCATTCTGGAGTAATGGAGATAATCTTACATTTCCATAATTGTCATTTTTATGAGCGAATCTAAATGTCCCGTTCCAAAGGAACAACAACCCACAAATGAATTTATTGAATTATCAAAATCTATAATTTTTTCTTGGCCAAAAACAAAAAAATCGCTAATAACTGTATTGATCAAATTCTGGATTGGTACTTTTGTTATATTTCTTGTAATTTCTTCCGGAAGTATATATTTCAAAACATCAACTTTAAAATATATTCTATTAAGTTTTTTTAGTAGCTTATCAATACCTTTCTTAATTTCTATAAGGTTATACCTTGGGTGGAATCATGTATTTAGAAGGTTGACCTCCGAAAGAGTGGAATACGAAGAATCCGGCTGGTATGACGGTCAAGTATGGATAAAGCCATTATTTTTAAAAGAAAAAGAATCACTTATTGCCTCAATTGAGGTAAAGCCCATTTTAAAAAATCTAATACAAATTTTTTCTATTATCTCAGTCTTAGGTTTATCGGGAATTTTGCTTTTTCAATATAACAATTTCTAAATGAGTTCTAACTTCAAAAACCTTTACACATCGAATAATCCTCCTTTACAAGCTACGTTAATAAGAGGTTCTTACATCGAGTCAATCCATAAAATTCATGCTGTCATAACTGACAGAAAAGGGCGGGTTTTAATGTGCGCAGGAAATCCTGAATATAAAAGTTTCATTAGGTCAGCATTAAAACCATTTCAAGCAATACCTTTCGTAAGCAGCGGTGCTGCAGCAAAAATTAATAATGCTTCAAAATCAATTGCTCTAGCGTGTGGTTCACATAGTGGATCAAGACTACATGCAAGGGAAGCCTTCAAAATCTTATGGGGATACGACATCGATATTAACAATTTAAAATGTCCAAAATCAAATACAAGTCCATTAGAACATAATTGTTCTGGCAAACATGCGGCTTTTCTAGCTACATGTAAAAAAATGAATTGGCCATTAGAGAGTTACTTAAAAGGAAACCATCCACTCCAAATCGAAATATTTAGAATTGTTGCTGAATTACTTGAAATCCCGATATCTGAAATAAATGCAGAACGTGATGATTGTGGTGCCCCAACTCTTTATTTAAAATTAATAGAAATGTCCAAGTTGTATTCACTTCTAAGCAGTTCAGACAATGCTGAACTAGAACAAATCAGTAGAGCTATGACAACTAACCCAATAATGGTAAGTGATAACAACAAATTTGATACAGAAATAATCAAGTCATCTCATGGACAAGTTATTGGTAAAAGTGGTGCAGAGGGCATACAATGCCTATGCAAGGTAAATGAAGGGATAGGACTTGCCCTAAAAGTTGAAGACGGATCAAAAAGAGCTAAACATGCTGTTAGTCTTCACATATTAAAACAATTAGAATGGATTTCAGATTTAAGAATTCAAGATATTGAAGAAAAGATTTTTAATTTTTCTGATGGAGTAAGGATTGAAGTAAAAGGTCAATTAAAATTCCAAGAATCCTAAAGAAATAGAAAAAATAACACCTTCAGATGTATGCTATGTATATGTCGCGGGGTAGAGCAGTCTGGTAGCTCGTCGGGCTCATAACCCGAAGGTCGGAAGTTCAAATCTCCCCCCCGCCACCATTTAAAAGCAGCTTATCAGCTGCTTTTTTTGTATTTGCAATTAGTTACAGCTACAAATTTATATTTTAGAAAACAGCATATTTTATATTTACACAAATATTTCAAAAATTATTAGAGATCCTTTTGCATGGATATCTTAAAATCAACTCTCACTATTAGACCAATAATGATAAGTAATATTCCAATGTAAGAGTTAAAAGAAAGCTCCAAAATATTTAATTTAGTTTCTATTAAAATATTAGCTAAAAAAGTTTTGTTATTAAATAGTTCTATAACAATAATTTCAAAACATCTTCATGATGATATCGGTCTCGCTGTGTAAGTAAGTAATTAAGTTAAAGTTGAATCAAATAATATATAAATACATGCAGAATTTTCTACAGCATGATCTAGGCTCAAGCTTATTATCAATTGCTGTTATCTTAGGGTGGTTAGGTCTGTTTTTTGTATTCTTGAGAATATTTACAATTTTAATGAAACGAATCCTTGAAGCGATATTTAAAAAATCTTAATTATTAAAATAGATCAATTATCAATAATTAGCCACATAGTTCTAACAGCAATAAGTATAATAACCTAAAAATGTCAATTTTAGATAATACAAAAGTAGGGGATTCAGTTCAAATAAACATAGAACTATCAAGGGACAGGTTTGCTAAAGATATTATTGATGCAATAAATGTTTCTTCAGTAGCTAAGATAAGTGACTTTAGAATAACTGACGGTAAAGGTATTGGAGTTATATTGAGATTATCCAATGGAAAAGAGCAATGGTTTTTCGAAGATGAAATTGAGCTCCTCGATGAAAACGGAAATGTAATTAAAAAAATTAATGATAAAAATGAGAATAATAATTTTATATTTGATTTATTAGGAGGTTTAAATTATGAAAATAAAAATAAAGTAAGCGAGTTACTTAATCCAATTAATTTTTCTCTTTGGCTGTTTGTATCGTTCAAAGATATTTTTTAATCCGTTAAAAATTTTTCTAGAATAAAAATAACATAATAAATTTTCTAAATATATAATTTCAGAAATCAGGATTGAAATGGTACAAAATATTATCGATGTAAGAAATTTATCTAAGTCATTTGATATCTCTGCCAAAGAACCAGGATTAAAAGGAACAGTTAAGCATTTTTTTAGAAGACAAACAAAAAGTTTAAAAGTTATAAAAGATATAAGTTTTGTAATTAAAGAAGGTGAAATAGTAGGTTTTCTTGGTGCTAATGGAGCAGGGAAAACAACTATTTTAAAAATGCTATGTGGCTTAATTTATCCAAGTGAGGGTTCGATTTTGGTCTCAGGCTACTTACCTTTCAGGAGAAAAGAAGATTTCCTTAAGAAAATCACCTTAATAATGGGACAAAAGCAACAACTTATATGGGATCTTCCTCCAATTGAATCATTTTATTTGAATGCATCAATATATGACTTAGATAAGTTCGAAGCGAAAAGGAGAATAAAGAAATTATCTGAAATGCTTGAGATTGAAGATGAGCTATTCATACCTGTTAGAAAACTTTCGCTAGGACAGCGTATGAAGTCAGAATTACTAGCAGCTTTGATACATGAGCCAAATATTCTATTTTTAGATGAGCCGACACTTGGATTAGATATTAATGCACAGAGAAATTTAAGAAAATTTCTTCAAAAATATAATAAAGAAACTAATGCAACGATATGCCTAACTAGTCATTACATGAAAGATATCACATCGCTATGCAAAAGGGTCATTTGTGTTCATGAAGGAGCCATATCATATGATGGAAAACTTGACCTATTATTAAAAAAACTTTCTCCTGTTAAAGAAATATTAATAGTTTGTCGATCAGAAGAGGATGTAATTAAATTAGCAAATTTTGGTTTTACTGTTAAAAATAAAATAAAGAATGAAATCACTATAAAAGTTGAAAAAAAATCAATTACTTCTTCTCTAAAAACAATTCTAAATAATTTTGATATTGAAGACCTTTATATAAATGAACCACCTGTAGATGAAATTATTGGGAAGTTATTAATTAATAAAAATTATGATATCTAATTTGATAAACCGTAAAATATTCACCTTATTAAAAGTCCAATATTCAAACATGCTGGAATATAGGGTAGAAATTGCATTATGGGCAATTTCAGGAATTATTCCTTTTTTCATGTTAAACATTTGGACAAATAATAATCTAAATGAATCAATAAACATAAGTGATGTTTTGCTTTCTAGGTATTTTTTATGTGCTTTTTTTGTAAGACAGTTTTCTGTAGTTTGGGTTGTATTTAGCTTTGAAGAGGATTCTCTTACGGGGAAAGTATCTCCTTATTTAATACAACCTTTAAATCCATTTTTCAGATATTTTGCACAACATCTTGCTGAACAAATAACGAGATTTCCTTTCGCAGTGATAATCGCATTTTTATTTTTTATTTTTAATCCGGAAAGTATATGGATTCCAAAATTGGGTATTTTATTCTTATCAATATTATCTACTTTCTTATCGTTCTTAATTCAATTTTTAATTCAGTCAATAGTTGCATGTTTATGTTTCTGGACCGAGAAAGCATCATCGATAGAAAGGTTGTTATTTATTCCAACTTTATTTCTCTCAGGTCTTTTGGCGCCAGTAGTTTCATTTCCCGAATATGTTAAATCTTGGGTTTACTTAACTCCTTTTCCATATCTAATTGATTTCCCTGCGAACTTACTATCAGGTAATGAAACAAATATCAGTAGAGGATTAAGTATGCAAATTATATGGATTCTTTTACTTTTCCCAATATTCAAAAAAATCTGGTGTGAAGGAAAGAAAAAATTTACTGCTATGGGTTCATGAATCTAAGAAAATATCTAAAAGTTTATAAAAAATTCTTACATACTTCTTTGGCTTCTGAATTGGAGTATAAGACAAACATATTAATTGATTTATTTACTGCAATTTTAAGTTTAATTGGAAGCATTTTTCTATTATCTATTTTCTTTGAAAATAATGGTTATATTGGAGGCTGGAAATTTGAACAGGCACTAATAATTCAAGGTATCTATACAATTTTGAATGGAATAACTAATACATGGTTCAATCCAAATCTTACAGAAATAGTTAAGCATATTAGAGAAGGAACCTTAGATTTCGTACTTTTAAAACCTATTGATAGTCAATTTTTCATCTCTTTAAAAAGAATAACCCCATCTGGTTTTTTAGAAATAATACTTGGATTTTTCTTATTGTTATACTGCATCAAAATTAATCAAATAAATATTAATTTAACCTTTCTAACTTTATGTTTAATTACGATAATCTGCTCAATTTGTATTTTATATAGCTTATGGTTTTTTATTTCAACTACTACTATTTGGTTTGTTAAAACATGGAATGCCACAGAAGTATTAAGATCATTCCTTTATATTGGAAGATTCCCTTTGAATTCATTTTCAATTTCTCTAAGAATATTTTTTAGTGTTTTCATTCCTATTGCATTTATAACTTCAATACCCGCTGAAGTTTTCTTAGGTCTTTCTCAGCTATGGGAAATATTGCTTGAAGTTATTGTTGCTTTAATATTTTTATCTTCTTCCAGAAAGTTCTGGTTATATGCATTAAAGTTTTACTCATCAGCATCGAGCTAAATAAATATTATTTAACAACCTCTCTACAAAATTCCCAAATTCTTTGTTTACTTTTTGTGTTTATAAGCTTAGCTAATTTCTTATATTTAGATTTATCAACAGATATAACTTTACAGTTGTAGAGAATTTGATAGTGTCTTGAAATAATTCCTAATTTGAGTGCAACATCAAACAAAATAATTATTAGAGCGAGGATTGATATAGTTTTAAAAAAATGTGAAAATGAGTTTAAGGAATTCTCATTGTCAGTTTTTAATTCAAGCTTCATTATTTAACAATATGTTGAGGGCACTTAATTGCAGCAATGGCAACAGCGGTAACTTTAAAATTATCTGACTTCTCAATGACCTCTTTAACCTCTAGTGGTCCAAATTTATAACTTGCATCACTGTAAGAAAGAAGTAAAGATTTATAGTTATCGTGATTTAAATCTCTATATTTACAGAAATTATCTCCAACGTAATTTAAAAGAGTTAATAATGTTAATTCAATCATTAAGGCTTTTTAGTTTGCAAACTTCTTATGAATAATACAATGCATGAAATTTTAAACAAGTTTAATTCCTAAAAACACATGAAATCCTAATCAAGAAATTTACTTACATTATTTAAATTTTAAAAATTATTTCATGATTGAATAAATAAACATACTAAATTCAGCTAAGCACTACCTATGGTGTGCACTTTCAACCAATACTGCACTACAGATAGGGGGTTGCAATTTTTAAGAAATTGGTTTAAAAATAAGATTCCCCATCACCCGGCCCCACAAATGTGAGGCCTTTTTTTTTATTTTCTTGCAAATAAGATCTCGAATAAAAGTATTATTTAATACTGAGGATTAATTCATTAAAATTTAGGGTGATCAATACAATCTATAGGAATTTATCTTTTTTAACTGATACAGCTATTTTTGTTATTTTTTGAACAAAACCGTATTAGTATTAAGAGTTTATTAATCTATAAAAAATTAATTATTGACTTAATAAATAAACTCATACCAACCAAAAGACAAACTATTGTAAAAGTTTTTTTAATTAATGCATTACCCCTTAATCTTGATAGATGGGCTCCAAAATATCCTCCAGTAAAAGAACCAAATATTAATAAAATCAATATATTGTAAGGAACTGATCCTATTCTGCTCAAAAATATTGCTCCCGTTAAATTCCAAAAGATTCCAACTGTAAAGAATGTCAAACTGATAGCACGAAGGAAATCCATCTTAAAAGTTTTTATCAAAAGTATTGTAACTAGCAATCCAGTTCCTGAAGAAATAGAACCATTCAAAAAACCTATAAGGAAAATAAAAATCAAAAATCTAATTATATCTTTTAAATTTTGTTCATTATTCCCAGATGATAACCCGAGATCTGATTTAAAAAATGAATAAAATGCCAATATCATCGAAATTATTCCTAAAAATAAATATAGATATTGTTCTGATATAAATTCAACCATTGAAGCTCCAAAGATTACTCCAGGCAATCCAAAAATTAAAATTTGCCAAGCCACATAAATATCATTTTTAAGAGATTTGTAATTCCTTAAGGAACCCCCTAAACCTAATGCTACAGTCGCTAATTTATGACTAGCCAAAGCCTGATAATAAGGAACGCCGAATAAAATTAAAGCTGGCAATTGGAGTAAGCCTGCACCCCCTCCAGAAAGTGCTGAGAAAGTATTAGAAAAAAAAGATATCAAAAATATAGAAATACTTTTATAAAAAGAATAATCAAAGCTATTTACTAATGTTGTTAATAAATAAAGCATTAAATATAAATTTTTATATTTTAATAAGCATATTTATTATACAAATCTTATTTTGACTAATTCAATCATAGTTTGGTAAAAACTGTTATTATCAAAAGAAAATATCAAGAATATTATGCATAGACAAGATGCAATTTATCTTGATCAGCTATGTCCCAAGATAAGTAATAAAAGCTGGAGAGAGTCACTTCATAAACTTACTAAATATAAATGCATTTATTGCGGTAAACCCTCAGAGTCCCTTGATCACCTTCATCCAATGTCAAAAGGTGGAATTAGTAATACTAGTAATTGCGTACCCTGTTGCTTGTCATGCAATGGTAACAAATCAGATTCTGAAGTTCTTAGTTGGTACAGGCAGCAAAATTTTTATGATCCCAGAAGGGCTATGGCAATACGAGCATGGTTTAATGATGATTTAAAACTAGCATCAGTTCTCTTGAACTTCTTAAATTAAAAATTGAAATTATTAATTGACTTAAATTACTAAAAATATTTTGTAAAAATCTACAATATATTTTTTATAAATAATATTAAATAATTTTATATTGTTCTTTTTCCTTCAGAATTAAATTTGTAGATACTAAAATTCGAAATATTAGAAAAATCATCTTTCCACATTATTGGTGAATCTAAAATTTTTCTCTCTGGAGATTTTACTGAAAAAATTAATGCGAACACAAAAAGAACTGTAACTAATATTATAGTCATTACCAATTTGTCTGAAATGTTATTCATTAGGTTAATCTATCTAGAAAAATTTTTGTCAGGAGTAATTTTTTCATAAATTTCTAAAAAATAAGATTTAAAATAGTCAACTCCCTCCTTTCCAATTAATCCAAATGACCAACCACAATCATTTATAACTTGTGATGAAATTTGATTTGCTAGGTCATCTTTCTCAATCCATTTTTTTTGTGGGTTGTAAGAAAAAGATATTATATTTTCTGTTTTTACAATAGCTGATTTCATTGCTTCATCTTTAGAAAAACCATTTTGAATAGCCTTGCAATATTTTCTTGAGAAATTATTAGAGATCCTATTTTGGAGCAAACTAACACTAGGGTCTGAAGTATCAAATGCTAAACCTATTGGTGAATTTGATAAATAAATTATAAAAAAAAATAAACTTAAAAAAAACTTTAACAACAGATATAAGTTAATATTAATTAACCATATTATAGTTTTTTGTTGTTTTTTTCAATTGATTCAAATAAATCTTCAGTGCAAAATTAAATTTCAATTTATTAAAAATTAATAGTATTGCAACAACTTCAGTAATAATGGTCAGAGATTTATCTGACTACTAATATGAATGAATCATTGATGACATTGTTATTTTTCCCTGAATGGACAAACGGTTTACCTTCTGACTTCTTAATACTTCATTTTTTTGTTGGAGCTGTCATTTTCCCTTTCAATATGATTCATGCTAAAGCAAGAAAAATTGACAGTCAGAATCCGCAGGAAGCAGCTAATGGCTATAAAAATTCAGACACTACTTCATTCTTTGGCTACGAAGAAATCAATTAGATTTCAACAAAAGTTTTTAAGGAATTACTTAATTTATGATAATTTCCCTAAATACAGCTTTAGATCTCAAAATTTTTAGCCCTAATGAACCTTTAGGAATATTGATTCTTTTTTTGGGATTGATATTTACAGGGATGATTTTTTACATTATTTATGCGGTTAGCACTAATAAAGAATCACTGGAAGATAAAAAATTGAGAACCAAAAAAGAGTCTTTGCAAAAAGAGCGGATAAGAAAATTATTTCCTAAGAAAAAATAAATTTAATTGTTTTATTACTTATTAGAAATTTATTAATATTATCTATTATCAAATCAGTGGGGTCTAAAAACATTAGTTTTAATTCTCTTAAGTCAAACATTACAGTAAAACTTCATCCTACCAAATTAACTTTTTTAACGGGAAATAATATTGTGACTTGTATGGCAAAAATATTCTCATAACCTTTAAAAAATGTTAAAAATAGAGAAATGATTTGAAATTTTGGAGACTTCACCCCAATATATATTTCTTGCTAGTGGAGTTAAGAATGGAGAAGGATTTTGGATTGTAGGAGTCAAAAATTGTGATGTAAATATTCTTGAGGATAGAAACCTTTTAGATTGCTATAGAAAAGAATTAATAGGTATTGAATCAGCAAAAGATATTCTTTACGCCATCAACTTAAACATAAATAATTTATTAAATGAACTAAGGGATAAAAATTATTTAATTGAAAAACCTTCAATAGGGATATCTTTTGATATCCCATTAGATATATTGGAAAGTATTTTTGATTTTTGGTTAGATATTTATAAAAATAAAGAAGACTGGGAAACTTGTCTAGGCCTACTTAAAATTAGAAAAAAACTCTCTCTAACAAACCTTATTGAAAGTGATAGCTTAAAAGGCAACTCTAAAAAATGGGCTATTAAAGTTGAAACTTTGCATACTTATGAACCTAATTCACCTAGTCTTGATAAACTAAATGACCCTATGTGGACATAATTAGAATTTTAATTAATCAATATATTTACTTAATAGGTTATTTAGGTAAAAATGAAATTACTTAATAATTAAAAAATGAATAAGCCATATTCTTTTAATAACGATCAAATGAACGGGATTGTGGAGGATACTTATGCGAACATAATACAGGAATGTGAAAACCTAAAAAAAAATACTAATTGCCCAAATGAGCAGGTAGTAGCACTTTTAAGCGTAATCGCATCCAATTTCGCAACTACACCTGAAAAAAGCGGAAATTGAGATGATAAATCATTTTACTTGGGATGAATTTGATAAGAGCGTAGAATACATAGCAAACAAATGTAAATCTTCAGAGTTTTCTGGAGTATATGGAGTTCCTAGGGGTGGTTTATGTCTTGCTGTAGCGCTAAGCCATAAATTAAAAATTAATATAATATCTGAGCCAACAAAAAATTCTCTAATAGTAGATGATGTTTATGAAACTGGTATTACATTAAATACCTTCAAAAATATTGAGGGAGCAATGTTTTTTGTGCTATTTAGTAAAATCAAGCCTACATGGTGGAATACTGTAAAAATATCTGAAAAAAGAGAGTGGATAGTTTTCCCATGGGAAGATACTAAAAATTTTCATAGTGACCATGATGAATACATTATAAAAAGAGGGCTAATTTGAGAAAGAAGTTATATTTAGCTAATCCATATGGATTTTCAAAACAGACAAAAAACTTATTAAATGAATTTATTAGTATCTTCAATGGTTTTAATATTGAAGTTTATGAACCTTTTGAGAGGACAAAACACATAATACAAAAAGAAGGAGAATGGGCATATGAACTGGCAAAAAGTAATTTCAATGATTTGAAAAAATGTGATTGCATTTTTGCGATAGTTAACGGAACCCCCCCAGATGAAGGTGTTATGATCGAACTTGGTATTGCAATTGCTCTTAAAAAAGAAATTTTTTTATTTAGGGATGATTTTAGAAGCTGTTCTGATAGTAACCAATACCCATTAAATCTTATGTTATTTCTTGGACTACCAAGAGATAATTGGAAAAAATATTATTTTGAATCACTACAAGATATAAGAAGCAACAATAAAGGATTTGTGGAATGGGCAAATAAATAACCTTGATAAATTAGCTAGGCAATAGTTAAAGAGTTTAATTAAATTAATACAGATAAGGTGCTAGAATAATATTTATTTAGAAAATTTTGACACAAGTAACTGTTGGAGAAAATGAGGGAATTGAATCCGCCCTTAGAAGATTTAAAAGACAAGTCTCCAAATCAGGAATTTTTGCGGATTTAAAAAGACTTAGGCATCACGAAACACCTATTGAAAAATACAAAAGAAAATTACAACAAAGAAGAAAAGCTAAAAGAAGATAGTTTAATATTATTAAATTAACTTAAAAAAAGAATATTTTTAATTTTAAGCTTTTATAAAAAATTAATTATTTAAGCTATTTAAGCTTTTTAAGCTTTTTAACAAGATTTATTCCAACACCTGAAACAGAAAGAAGATCTTTTTCATCTGCGTCAATAACCGCTTTGGTAGTTTTGAATCCAGCTTCATACAAAGCCTTAGCACTCTTAGCTCCTACCCCTGGAAGGGTGGTTAAGGTTTCAATATTTTTTTTTGAATTGCCTTTTTTTGCTTTTGTTTTTGGAGATTTTACTGACTTAGTAGTTTTTGCTTCTTTCTTTAAAGGAGTTTCAGAAGATACTGCACTTTTAAATAGAATTGATTTTAGTTTACTTAAAAATTTAGAAATCATTGAAGTATATAAGTAATAAAATTAAATCTTAAATTTCTATTTAGTAGCAAATTTCATAGGAAATTAAAAAACAAACTATAGATAATTAAATAAATTTAATTTATTTACATTTATATAAAGACACATATTTAATCTTTATGCAAGTTTACAAGCTTAAGCAGAGGCTTTTTAATTATTCTGAAAGTCCTTAAGAAATAAGATTTACTTCCCTAAGTAAAAAATATTTATTAATAGTAATATTAATAGTTGATTAGGAGTTGAAATTACAAAATGAAGCTCATATTTATTAGTGGTCCTTCTGGCAGCGGCAAAACAACCTTATCAAATCAAATAATAGTAAAAATAAAAAAAGGGATTGTATTAAGTACAGATAATTACTATAAAACAAATTTAATAAGTAAACTACTATCAAAATTTATAAGGGGTTATTTTGATAGATACATTAGTTTTAATGAAAAACTATTTAAAACAGATTTTAATTTCATTCTTAACAACGGATTTTCAATTTATGAGCGTTCTTATAATTACGAAAAGAAAAAAATAAAAAAATACTTAAAAAAAACAAGTAATATTAATTTTTTAATTGTTGAAGGTATTTTTGCAAAGGAATTCTCAAATTCATTATGTAACCAAAATTATTCTTTTTTGGAAATAAAAATTGATAAAAATGAGTGCATGAATAGAGTTTTGCAAAGAGATTTAAAAGAGAGGGGGAAGGCAAAAAAACAAGCTGAAGATGATTTCTTAAAATCATGGAATATTTATTACGAGAAATTTAAAAATATCAATAAAAAGAAAAATGCTAATGAATTTATTATCACAAAAAACACTAAAATTGATCAAATACTTAAACAGTTATTTGAATAATTTCTAATTTTTTCCTCTAATATTAAAGCACTTAAAATTGAACCTTCAATCCTACCAAATCCTTCTCCCTCAAACCAGTCTCCGCAAAATGCAATTCTATATTTTCTGATAAATTGTAAAGATAATGGGACTGCACTTCCAAAAGGTTGTGAAGCTCTCCATTTCATAATAGACATTCCCTCATTAAAAGTTAATTGATTTACTGAAGCATTATTACTAAATAATTCATTGAAATTTGCAAATATTGTTTGTTTAAAAAAATCTTCATCTTTTGCATTTGTATATGAATTAAGAAAATCTATATTTTTTGAATGCACTACAATTCCTAATTTATTGTTATCTTGCAACTGAAAAATAATCCTTTCAAATTTATATTTATTCTCCAGACTTTTTTTTAAGTAGAAATATCTATACTTTCGAGAATAAAAATCTTTATAACTATAATCCTCATTTGTGTATATTAAAAAAGTAAGCCTTGGAATAAATGATTGCTTATCTAAAAGATTTAAAAGCAAATCAATTTTTTTATCTTTATTTTTAGGAATAGCTTTTCTTAATGGAATTTCATTTTTTTTCAATATTTTCAGAGACCTTTTATGCAATAACAAATTAGTTGAACAAATAAGATATTTAGATTTGAATATATCTCCATTCTCTGATATTAATGTCCATACATCATTATTAAACTTCAAATCAGTTATCAAAGTTTCAAAAAATAAATCAATCTTACTCCCTGAATTTTTAAACTCAATTATCTTTTGGGATAATTCCCTCATGGAAAATAAAGATTGATAATTATTTCCGCGATAAAATTCTGAATTTTTAAAAGTGTCAAATTTAGATTCATCTCCCAGAGAAATCAATTCAGAATCGTCAATTTTAATAAATTTATTTTCTAATAATTCATCAATATAATTTTTTAATAAAAGGTTATTTTTAGTATTACTTATATTAAAATTTGGGGCGCCATGGTTTAGTTTCCATCCTTTAAAAGTTTCGCTTATTCTTGTACTCGATCTCCCTCCTAGTCCTCGCCCAACCTCAATTAATGCAATTTTTTTTGTAATGTTATTTTGAAGATACTTTGAAGCGAAAACGCACGCAGATATTCCTCCACCAATTATTGTAAGGTCATATGAAAAATTACTTTCCATAATTTTAGGAGTAGTAGACATTATCTTTATTTCTAAAAAAACTATAAACACAATCAAGTTTTTCTGATGATGCAAAATCAGTTTCAATTACTGGTGTAATATTATTTTTTTTATAAAAACGAACTAAATCTCTCGTAAAATCATAAAAATTATCTAACGAAAATAAATACCTTTCTGATATATAAACCCCTTTCCAAGGGCGAAATTTAAACCTCGCTATAAATTGTTTTGAAGGAATCAATAAACTTCCAAAAAGTTCAATTTTTTCATATTTTCTAACTTTCTTAAGATAATTAATTTCATTCTGAAGTACTTCAATATCTGTTCCATATTGAAACCAAATTGAATTTATTAATCCTGAAGAAAGTTTTATATCTAACCTTTCTCTTTCTGAAGTATCATTATAGAATTTTTTAATATATGGATTATGAGCAATACCTAATTTAATTTTTAAATTTTTTTCTTCTTTGATCCTACTTAAAACATTAATTACATCAAAATTTTTTTTCTTATTAGATCCTGATACTAAAAGAATTCCAATATTGCTATTTGAAAAGGAATTTTTTAAAAATTCTAAAAAATATTGATATGATTTTTCTGTATTTTGAGAGTATTGATGATAAAGACTATAGTGATAAGTTACATTTAATTCTGGGTAGTTTTGTGATATGTATTTAAAAGTTGAATAAAAAAAATCTTGCTTAATTACACCCTTACAGGGAATATTAATATTATTTATATTATTAAATTTACAGAACTTAAGTTTATTTTCTAACTGCGAAATATTTTTAAATGAGAATTCAAATCTTAAATTACTAATCATCAATTAGTACGTATAATTTATTTGATTATCTTAACGAAAACATGCATCTGCTACGACTCTTATTTTTGAGATCATTTTTTTATTCTTTCTCATAATTAAATCGCTAGGAGAAACTTCCAATACTGCTTTTATAGAAATTTTGTCTTCTGCAGATTTTTGAATGATCTCGTTGAAACATTTCCAATTCCTTAAAATTAATATTCCAGGCCAGGATAAATAAAGACCTGCAAAAATACCTAAAATAAGAAATAAAAAAAATCTCATATTTATAATTTTAATATGATTAAATAATGTAAATGACAAAAAAAGGTACAAGGTTGAAAAATATTTAATATTTTATTGCTTTTGCAAATCATTTAACCACAAAAGATTTTAATGAACTCGAGAGGTTAGAATATTTAAAAAGTAATTCCATAAAATATGGCAAACCAAGATTATCTAATTGCAATAGCCTTAATAGAACAAAACCTTGTTAGAGCAATGCCTCTTGGAGGGAAAGAAATTAAAAATAATTTAGAGGACCCAGAATATTTCAAGAACCTTGGAGAAGAAGTTGTTTTAAATCTACTTCTTAGAGTTTTCCAACGGAGTGATGAAGGTGCATTGAAAAGGGTCTCCGAAGATAAAGGGTTGCTTTTGGTTCATATGCATCCTAAAAGGATGCAAAAAGAGCTTCCATTTATTAAATCTGAATGGATAAGAGACGGAGATACTCAACAATTCTTGAAATATCTTGGCAATCTTTCTAAAGAAGTATGGACAACATCATTTATAAAGTACAAAGGTATTGAATTTACTTCAATCTCAAAAAATGAAGAGATCTAAAAAATTACTTTTTCAGAGGATTTCTTTCTTTAAATTATTATTTTCCATAGTAACCTTAAAACATTTTTTTCCATTACCAAAATCTATTGAAGAATACTCTGAATCATTTTTGATATGCAGGGCACAATTGCCCTCAATACAAATACAAGATTCAATAATTTCTCTTTGAATAACATCATTAACGTAAGGTTCTCTCTCTTTCTCCTCATCAAAATGAGGACAAGCAATACCATCAACTATGCCAAGGCAATCGATTATATTTAATTCCCTAGCAAAAGAATCAGTTACTCCCTTCTCAAACCAACAAATAGCTCCAGCACTCACACCACTCATTACAATTCCTTTTTCATAAGCCTTCTGTAATATATTATGTAAATTCCATTCTTTCCATACTGCTAACATACTTTTTGTGTTCCCGCCGCCAACATAAATAATATCTTGATTAAAAACTATCTTTTCTAAGTTTTCTGTTCTGGAAAAAAAATCTATATGACTAGTTATGCAATCTAGTTTAGAAAATGCCCTATAAAAATTTAGTTTATATAAACTACTATCTCCAGATGCTGTTGGGATAAAGCAAATTTTTGGTCTTTTATTATTAATTAATGAAATTATATATTTTTCAATTTCAAGAGAGCCTAAAGAACGTCCAAACCCTCCTCCCCCGATTGCGACTATATGTTTACTATTCATATTAAATAAATGATTTGTTTATGAATTTAAGACAAATTACCATTAAAGATCAAATTGAATTAAAGAAGGTTTACTTCGATTCAATTCAATCATTAGATGAAAAAATATACAGTAAAGAGCAAAAAAGAGCTTGGTCTAGCCAAGCTTGGGATAATCCAAATTTTAAAAAGTCAATTATTAAAGGAAAAGGATGGCTTTTAAGTGATAAAGGAACAATTATAGCTTTTGCTACAAGGTACCCAATTAATAGAATTGCTTTATTTTACTGTAAAGGTAAATTTCAGAGAAAAGGTATAGGTTCTAAATTACTTCAAAAATTAGAAGATGAAGCTAAGAGAGAAGGTTTAGATTCTCTGTCCACTGAAGCAAGCCTTATAAGTTTTAAATTATTTTTAAAAAACGGATGGAAAATTATTCGTAAAGAAAAAGTTACTATAAATAATATTTTTTTTGAAAGATATAAAATGATTAAAATTATTAAAACTAGATAATTAATAATGTATAGCAAAAGTAAGGGGATAATATTGATTAAAAGAATTCTATTTTGGACTTTATACTTTTTTTCAGGATTTATACTTTATTCAAATAAGGGAATTTTATCTAATTTTTTAATTGCATTTGCACGAATTATTTATCCATTATCTGTATTCTGGCTGCAAATAAGGATTAAAAATAGAACCAACTTTCTGCCAATCGATTCAAAAATGACTACATCACAGTTATGGTTCAATTTGTTACCCGTTATTGCATCTCTCATTACAGTAATTCTTTCTCTAACAAATACATTATTTTATATTCTAGAAAAAATAATTAATTTTTAATTTGAATAAAGTTATTGTTCTACTATTGCATTAGTAATTTTCTCATAAATACATTATGTAAAGAAATTTGCCTTTTAATTAAATTTGTTTAAATTTTAAATAGTTAACAAAATTAGTAATGAAGAATATCTCATTAAAAAGAAATATTAATTTTGAAAATAACGAAAAAGAAAGACAAGATTATGAATTATTCTCTTTAAAAATCACAGATAGTGTATATAAAAAAGATATTGGAAAATTTTTAGAGACTCTCTCTTCTCATTTTATTTAGAAAACATATTTTTTCTGATCTTCAAATTCAAACAGACTGAAAAATAAATTACTTTTTGAACGATAATAAATAAAATACAAAAATTTATTATGCAATTATTTCTTGCTGATTGCCAATTCCCTGATATTGAGAATCAAGTAAAAGCTTACGAATTATTTGTAGAAGCATGGGAAAATGGTGAAATGGCAAAATCAGATAAAACAGAAAAATTTGAGATGTTATTTAGAGTTCATGCACCAGGAGAGGGTAGGGTAGTTTGTTTATGTAAGGCACATAGTGATAAAGAAATTTTTGAGCATTTTGCTCCATGGAGAGCTAAATTTGGCATTCACATGGAATTTACTCCTGTTATAAGTTGTCAAAATGTTGTTGATTACCATAAAGATTTGTTCAAAACTTTAGGGTAATTAGCTTAAATCTAAAATTTATCGTGATTAAACCTTTTCCCAATCTTATTTATAAAAAAAAAGATAGAAATTTTCCTTCTTCAAACAATAAGCTTAAGAAAGAAGAAAACGTCAAATCTAAACCATTAATAATATTTGGTTTTATCATCTCATTAACTTCCATCTTTTTACTTTTATTTACCATTAATAATAAATTTGGATGATATATGAGTAATTAGAACTATTACTTTGGAACAAATATGTTCTATTATTAATTAAAAAATAACTAACAAATGGCGTTTAACGAAGGAGGGATGGCATCGGGCCTTCTAATCATCGCAGTATCAATAATTTTTGCTGCCGGTTTTGGATTTTTAGTCTTGCATTTTGTACCCGGAACTCCATTTTAGGTTATCCAAATGAATTTGATTTATAAATTATCTTAAACATTAACAGTTTCTAAATCCTGAATTTGATTATCATCAGAATTAGATTTCTTATTTAATTGGTAGGCATAAACTAGAGATCCTAAAGCTATGGTACTAGAGGCAATAATTCCCGATATGAGTATCAAGGCAAAAAGACCTCCTACCAATCCCCCCTTTAATCTAAGCAAATTTGATTTAATTAAAAGTATTGTCAAAAAAACAATAGTAGCTTTAAGAGAAGAGATTTTCAAAAAAGTAAATGGGTAAAAAGGATTTAATAACATTTTTTGGCAGGTTAGAATTTGATACGATTCTAAAAATAAATTTAAAAAACCGCAAAAAAAAAGACTCAAATGAGTCTTTTAAAATCTAAATTAAATCTGATAATTTATTGATCAGGGTCTAATTTGCTATAGTTTGGTCCAACAATAATCCAAAGTAGGCCAAAAAGAACCATAGATCCAATTCCAACATAAGCTGCAGAAGGAACAAAACCACCAATAGCAAAAGAAGCTAATAAATTCATGATTTTAAAACATAATATCTTCGAGTAAGCATACAGATTTTTATGAAAAATATACCCATATTGAGACATTTCTTCGTAATTATTAGAATCGTTTAACTATCCCTTTATAAAAATTCCACAAAATTTTTATTATTTGTTTTATTATCGAAGTATTACTTTTTTTGCCGCAACTTAATACCATCAAAACTGTTTTTTTCTAATGAATTCCAACTATACCTTTGTTTATGACGGAGAATGTCCATTCTGCAATCATTTTGCTGAGCTCCTTGAGATCAAAAGCAAGTTAAACAATATTAAAATTCTTGATGGTCGTAAAAATTTAACTCTAATTAAATCCCTCCTAGATAAAGGTTATGACCTAGATGAAGGAGCTATTCTCATGAAAGATGAAGTGATCTTTCATGGGGCAGATGCAATTAATACTATCTGCAAACAGATAAATAATCCCTCAAGTAGTTTACTTTTGATACTTTCTAGAGTGTTTAAATCAACTAAACGAACAAATTTGATATTTCCTTTACTAGTCAGAGCTAGAAGATTTGCATTGATATCAAAAGGTATATCAGTATCCCTAGTTTAAAAATAAAAACTTTCTAAATATTAAATAACATATTTATAAGCTTCTGTATCAATAAATGATAATTGATTATTTCTTAGCTAGAACTAGGTGGTATCAACAAGTGTTAAATGATAGAAAACTTCAATCCCTTTATTTCATTGGGCGGTGATAACCAAAAAGTTAATCATATGGCTGAAGCGGCACTTGAAATGAATTTAACTTGCAATGATTTAAAGAAGGATTTAAATTTAACCGATGGTGATGTAGTGGATATGTTGCAACTAGTCATGGATAGGTTTAAAAATAGTAATTAAGTAAATATCGTAATTAATCACTATATATCAATTATTTTTTAATGAAAACATTACAAATTGAGTTTTCGAAATATGAATTAGTTAACTTTTTATGGCCTGAATTAATAGAAGACTACGGATTTGATAAAGCCAGAAAAATAGTTTCTCAAGCTATTGATTTACAAAAAATGAATGGGACTAAAAATAGCACCATACCAATCATATTCTCAGGAACAGGAGGATTAGCTCTAATACCAGTACAAATGCTAGAAAAAGAAAACTTTGAGATTAGTTATAAAGATAATCAAGTTCTAATATTTAATCTAAAAAGAAAGTCTTTTCAAATCTTAAAGGAAGCAAACTAATCTAAATTAGTAATTTCTCGATAAAGCATAAATTATCCTATAGTCAAATAAGCAATTAATTGATAATGACTTTTGAAGCGACCTATCTTGGTTCAAATGGTTGGCTTATAAAATTTAAAAAAACTAATTTAATTATTGATCCTTGGCTCAAAGGAGATTTAGTATTTCCACCAGGTGAGTGGTTTTTCAAAGGATCATTAGAAGAAGAAATTTCAATAGATAAAAAAATAGATATTATTTTGCTAACCCAAGGATTACCTGACCACTGTCATGTTCCAACACTAGAAATGTTCAGAAAGGATATTCCTATAATTTGCCCTAAAAGTGCTGTTGAAACATTAAAAAAAATCGGTTTTAGCTCAATTCAAGTGCTTAAGCCAACTGAAAAGACAAATCTTTTTAATTTAAATTTCCAAGCCTCTGCTGGGGCTCCAGTACCACAAATAGAAAACGGATATATTGTTAAAGATGATCAAAATAATGGTTTTTATATAGAACCCCATGGATATCTCGATGAAAATTTAGACAAGCAAAGTCTTGATGCAGTCATTACTCCTACAAAAAATTTAGAATTACCCTTAGTAGGTCCTTTTGTAAAAGGTGCTGATGTAATCCCGAAATTGATTAACAAATTCAATCCAAAATTTATACTTTCAAGCACCATAGGCGGAGATGCAAAATATTCAGGTCTTTTAAATAATTTTATTTCAGTACAAGATTATGAAGAGGAATTAAATTGTAATCTAGTAGATCTAAAGAGTATGCAATCTATTATGATTTAAATTGATCCAAAATGATCTTTAATTAAATCATTTAGCTTGAAAGTAAATCTACTTTAAAAGGAGCTCAAAAAAATTCATTCATTTTTTATTACCTCAATACTTTTATTAGGTTTAAATAGTAGCTATGTATGTGAAAATTCAAAGCTTAATCTTGTGATGAGAAATAATATTAATGGTGACTTTTCTATAGTAGAAAAGATATCTGATTTAAAGCCAGGAGCATTTATAAATATTAATTGGAATAAAAAAAAGCTTATGCTTCCATATTCTCTAAGAAAAGATTATATTTCCTTTACAGATAAAAAATGGGACTGGAGGTATCAATTTAATAAGGATGGATCGCCTGATATTAATAATCCTTCTTTATACGAACTATTACCTTCTGGGGAAATTAAAACACTTTTTTGTGAAATAGAAGATAATAAGCCAAACATATAATTTCAAAATAAGTATTCTAGATTTTTTAACTTCTGAACTTCTTTGTAAAGATGAGCAATCCAAAAAACCAAAATAATATTTCAAGATATGTGAAACTTGAAGATTACAAAGTTTTTGATTATGAAATTCCAGAAATCTTTTTGGACTTCGTAATTAAGAAAAATGCTGTAAATATTACGACCAAACTAAAATTGTTAAAAAAAAATAAGAATAGCAAAAATCTAATTCTTGATGGTAAGGATATATTAATAAAAAAAATATTTATAGATGACTCACTACTCGGAAAGGAATTCTACCAACAGCAAAAAAATAACTTAAAAATAGAAAATATAAACAAAGATAATTTTTTATTAAAAATAGAAGGAATAATTAAACCGAAGGAAAATACATCCCTTTTAGGAATGTATGAGAGCAATGGAATTATAACTACTCAATGTGAGGCGGAGGGATTTAGAAGAATAAGTTTTCACTCTGATAGGCCTGATATTCTAAGCAAATACACCGTAAGAATTGAGGCAGACAAGAATGATTACCCTGTCTTACTTTCAAATGGTAACGTCGTAAAAGAAAGTAATCTTGCAAATAATCGACATGAAATAATTTGGGAAGACCCATATCCGAAACCCTCATATCTATTTGCATTGGTAGCAGGGAAGCTTAATTGTGTAAAAGACAATTTCATAACAAAATCGAATAAAAAAGTAAAAATAAATATTTATGTTGAGTATGGCGATGAAAAATATGTTCAACATGCAATAAGTTCCTTACAAAAATCTATGAAGTGGGACGAGGATAAATATAACCTTGAATACGATTTGTCATTGTTCAATATTGTTGCAGTCAGGCACTTTAATATGGGAGCAATGGAAAATAAAAGTCTCAATATTTTTAACTCTAAACTAATACTCGCTAATTCTGAAACAACAACTGATGAAGAATTAGAAAGAATAGAGGGTGTGATCGCCCATGAATACTTCCATAATTGGACGGGGAACAGAGTAACTTGTAGGGATTGGTTTCAACTATCTCTAAAAGAGGGCTTAACAGTATTTAGAGATCAACAATTCACTGCAGACATTCATAGTCGTGAAATCAAGAGACTTGATGATGCGAAATTTCTTATAAGAAATCAATTTAGAGAGGATTCTGGTCCAACATCACATCCTGTAATGCCAGAGAGATACCAAGAAATAGACAATTTCTATACGACCACGATTTACGAGAAAGGAGCAGAAATAATTAGAATGCTTAATAAGCTTGTAAAAGATGAAAATTTCTTTAGAGGATTTAGTAATTACATCTCAACATATGATGGAAAGGCAGCAACAATAGACCAATTTGTCGATAAAATTTTAGAGCACAATAAAGAAATTGATCCTGAAAAGTTTAAAATTTGGTATAAGCAAAATGGGACCCCAAAAATCAAATTCAAGAGAATCTGGGATCAAATAGGCGAAAAACTTACAATTGAAGCCTCACAAAGTAATCCAATAAGGAAGAACCCATATAATGATTTGCCTTTAATAATTCCTATAAATCTGGCTATATTTTGCGGTGATAATAAAACGATAGAAAAAACAGTTGTTTTAAAAACAAAAAAACAAGAATTCATTTTTAGGAATATAAGATCTCACTTCCAAATCCCTTTTGTAACTTATTTTCGCGAGTTCTCTTCACCCGTTGAATGGGAATCAGACACTACCTTGAATGAAAAATTTTTAATCTTAAAATATGAAAAAGATTTTTTTACACTATCTAATACTGTAAAAGTATTTTATAAAAAAATTATTTTATGCAGATTAGATGGGAAACCAGATCATAAAATTGAAAATAAATTAATAAGCACCTTAATATCATTTATAAAAAATAAAGATATTAATTTATCCCTTTTATCAGAATTACTAAGTATTCCGACATTTGCTGAAATTGAATCAGAGATGGAAAATATAGACCCTTTAAAGATATATAAAACTATTGACGAATTAAATAATTTTTTCGGTACCAAATTAAAAGAAGAATTACATTTTAAACTCCAAGAAATAGAGAAAAATCTAGATAAAGTTTGGCCAGAAGGTAAAAATGAAAGAAAACTAATCGAAACTATTTGGAGGCTACTCTTAAGCAGTAATGATAGGGAAATTAAAGGCAAAATAATTAATTTTGTCGATAGTAATTCGATGACGCTAGCAAAAGCTGCAATGAATTCATTCAGTAGAATTGATTGTCCTGAAAGAAAAATTATTTCAAATATATTCTTCAATAAATGGAAAAATAATAGTGTCGTTTTGGATAGTTGGTTCTCATTTAATGCATCTATAGAAATTGATGAAAAAACAAGCAGCATTGAAAAATTATTTGAAAATAAGTTTTTTGATTCAAAATCACCAAACACTTTAAGAGCTATATTAAATACATTCGTAACAAGAAATAGTACTTTTCATGCAATTAATGGTTCTGGTTATAAATATATTGCAAAAAAGATAATTGAATTTGATAAATTAAACCCAATAGTAATTTCCCGTTTTGTAAAAGTATTTAGTAGATATAATTATTATTCTGAACCTTACAAAAGTAATATGATAGAAACAATAAAACAGATTAAAAAAAATAAACTATCAAAAAACACTAAAGAAGTTTTAGATGCAATAATAGAGTGATTTTTTGATGATATTTAACTAAATTTAATAATAACGATTGTAAATATTAATAATAAAATAAATACAATATATTTATTAATAAAAATATAATTTAATACATTTTTATTATTATCTTTATTCCACTTTTTATTTACGTATTCCTTAGTTATAAATTTATTAGGTCTACCACAATACAAACATGTTGGAGAAGTTTTTAAAATTAAATTTTTACATTGGGGGCACTTTTTTTTTTCCATAATTTAATCTTACTGAATAAAATTGAAATCAGAAACAATAAATAAAATAAGCAATTTAAATTTTATTTACTATATATTGATTAATTAAATATCATTGCAAAAAATAAATTGATTCTAACAATTTAAAAAAATTCAATATAATAAAAAATTAGTTTTTGGTTTGAAATGTTTGCTATTGCACTCGGAATGTCCCCTGTCGAAAAAATCACTGTTGTAATATCTGCTTCAATTTTTATAATAGCCTTTACATGGGTCTCTATTAAGGGAGATTTAAGAAAACTTGCTAATGAACTAATTGAAGATAATGAAAATAATCAGGATAATTAAAAAAAACCTACTTTGCATGCAAGCTAGGATAGTCAATAATATGCCTAATTTCTTTAAGAGAAGAGCCATAGATTTTTTCACCATTTAAGTGAACCCCAATCCATTTTTCCTTTTGATTAAAAAAATTATTTTTAATAGTATCCCTCTCGAGATAATCTTTATTATCCCAATTTAAAGTTATATCCCAACCTTTATAATTTTCTATCATTGAGAAAGAGAGAACATACTTAAATAATACTCAGAGAGACACTTAACAAAAACAAAGGAAATAAGTATTTTTTTCGTTATTTTTATTTAATATTTATGTAGTACTGACTTTTATTTTAAGAGCAGCTTCATCTGCATTTTTTCTAGCCAAATTAATGTCAGAATTTGATGAGAGAACAACACCCATTCTTCTGCCTTTTCTGGAAACTGGTTTGCCAAATATGAGCACTTTGGTCTTTTCAATTTCTAATGCTTCATTAAGACCCTCATAAATAGGATTTAGATACTCTTCGTTAGAGAGTATAACTCTGGTTGCAGAGGGCTCTATTAGATCTATACACGGTATTGGTAAATTTAAAAAAGCCCTTAAATGTAATTCAAATTCATTAATATTTTGACTTACTAACGTAACCATACCAGTGTCGTGTGGTCTTGGAGATAATTCTGAAAATATAACCTCACTTCCTTTTATAAAAAATTCTACTCCGTATAATCCAGCTCCATTAAGGTTATTTAATATTCTACTTGTCATTCTCTTAGCTTCAATAATTAAGGACTCTTTGATCTCTATAGGTTGCCAACTACATTGATAGTCTCCATTAGATTGTAGATGTCCAATTGGTAAACAAAAAATATTTTCGCCATTTTCTTTTCTTACAGTTAGAAGCGTAAATTCAAAATCAAAATTAATAAATTCTTCAATAATTACACCTTTAACCTTTCCTCTTGAATTTTCTTGTGATTGCTTCCAAGCATTTTGTAAATCATTTTTTGATTCGACCAAACTCTGTCCCTTTCCCGAAGAGCTCATTAAAGGCTTCAGTAAAAGTGGAAATCCAATTTCATCTGCTTTTTTTTCTAAATCATCAAATTCAAAAATATAATCAAACTTTGCAGTTTTTATTTTTAAATCTCTAGAAGCTAAGTCTCTAATTTTATCTCTATTCATTGTAATTTCTACAGTTCTGGCGTTGGGAACAATATTGAATCCTTCATCCTCTAGTTCTTTTAAAGCCTCAATTGAAAGTGCCTCTATTTCTGGGACAACATAGTCAGGCTTAAATTCTTTTATAACATTTTTTAAAATATTTTTATCTCCCATATCAATTACTCTTGAAAAATCAGCAACTTGCATTGCCGGTGCTTTTTCATATCGATCAATTGCAATAACTTCTAATCCTAATCTTTTGGATTCTATTACTAATTCTTTTCCAAGCTCGCCACTACCAAGCAATAAAATTCTCTTTTTAGAAAAAATTGATTCTTTCATATATATAAAACTTATTCGTCATCACCAGAAGGTTGTGAAGATGTATCGTCTGTAATTTTTTTATCTTGAGAATAATTAAATAAAAAGTTTCTACCAAACCAATTTTGACTTCGGATACTATTAGTTATTGATCTTGAAACTGCACCTATAAAAAAGACTCCAATCATTGCCCAAATAATTCTTTCTAAAGCAATTGCAGGTGAAAAACCCTGCCCGGAATTAATAATTTCAGAAAGTGGGTCTAAAGAGTCCAAATTTAGAATAATTAATAATATTAATTATAAATGGTTAGATAAATAAAAAATTAAAACTTTTAAAATAAATTACCAAAATCATCATATAAATTAAACACAATAAAGTCTATACAATGCTATCTTCAAAGGGTGATTTTTTTTAGACATGCAAGTTGACGTGCAAAATACTACTGTTCTTTCTGCAGACGGATCCTCTATAAAACTAGGTGAATATTCAGGGGAAGTAATTTTAGTTGTTAATGTAGCTAGCTATTGTGGAAATACCGCTCAGTATGAGGATCTTCAAAAGCTACATGATTTATATTCAAGCAAAGGCCTAAGAATACTTGCATTCCCTTGTAATGATTTCGGGAAACAAGAACCTGACCCACTTTCAGAAATAAAAGATTTTTGCACAACCAAATATGGAGTCAAGTTTGAAATATACGAAAAAGTTCATGCCAAAGGCAACACCACAGAACCATACACAACCCTTAACAAAGTTGAGCCTGAAGGAGATGTTGAATGGAATTTCGAAAAATTTCTTATAGGAAAAAATAGTAAAGTGATAGCGAGATTCAAACCAGGTATTAAACCGTTTGACGAAAACTTAATAGCAGCTATCGAAGTAGCTTTAGATTCATAACAATCTTCTTATAGTTCAAATTAAAATATTAAAAATAAAAACTCTTTATATTGAATTAAAAAATAACCAAATTATTCCAGAAAATATTCTATTTTTAGAATTCAATCCCTTCATCTCTTTTAATTTAATTTAGAATCTTATTTATTATCAGAGTCGATTTCTACGTCTATTATCTCATCTTTAACTGTACTTTTTTTCGGTTTAATTGATTTTACCTCTGGCTCTATTTTTTCTTCCTTAACTTGACTTTCTTCTGATTCCTCTGACTTTAATTCTGCCTCAATAATTTTTTCTTTAACTTCACTTTCTTCTGATTCCTCTGACTTTACTTCTGTCTCAATAATTTCTTCTTTAACTTCACTTTCTTCTGATTCGTCTGACTTTAATTCTGCCTCAATAATTTTTTCTTTAACTTCACTTTCTTTTGATTCCTCTAATTTTACTTTTGAATTTTCTAAAATTTGATTTTCTTCTTTACTTAAAAGAAATTTTAAAAATTTTTTAAACAAGAAGAAACCTTTTTCAATTCTTTTTGTACCTAAGATTGAAAGCAAAACGACTAAAATTATGAATATTTCAGGTGAATTTAAACCTAATAGTTTCATAAAGTTTTATATTCTTTTTTTATTTTAGTACATGCTAAAAATTTAATCTAATTATTCTCAAAAGTTGGTAAATAAAGTTCCCTATTTGATGCAATTAAACCCTCTTCTTTAAAAAACATCTCTAGGTCTTTTAAATCATTTATATCTACAAATTCCCCACAATTATCTAATATATTATTATGGGTGAAATTCCATAAATCATCCAAATATTTGTCATCGTCTGGAAAAGCTACAAATTTTAGATATGTGTTATTCAAAGCATATTCACTAGCAAAATCAGAATCTAATCCTTCCCTTTTAGCATCACAAAAAACTTTAGCAAATCTTTTGCCTACGGAAGTTTGAGCACTCGATAAATCTAAATTACCTTGAATAGCTTTTACATTTATTGGTGAAATAAAAATAATTATTGGAAGAATAATAGATACTAATATAAACAAGAAAATTTTTCCTTTTTTAATTTAAACTCGATATAAACTAGCAAAAAAAGTAATCAATTAGGCCTATTTAAGTAAAAGCACTTATTGAAAATTAAATAAATAAATAGAAAACAGAAACTCAACTTCATATCGGAATTTATAATAAAGAAAGATTAAATAAATTCAAAATTATATGTCATCAAATATAAAGCTAAAAGGAAGGGGCGTTAACAGGATAATTACTAGTAAGGTAATGCTATCTCCATTAGCAGGAGTTACGGATATTATTTTTAGACGACTTGTACGTAAATGGGCTCCGAACTCTTTACTTTTTACAGAAATGATAAATGCCACAAGTCTTAAAAAAGGATTTGGAACACAAAAAATTAGTCAATTAGATTTAGAAGAAGGCCCAGTTGGAGTACAAATATTTGATAATAGACCATATGCTGTTTCTGAAGCCGCGAAACAAGCAGAGGACTCTGGAGCTTTCTTAATTGATATTAATATGGGGTGTCCAGTAAAAAAAATCGCAAAGAAAGGTGGAGGCAGTGCCTTAATAAAAGACCGAAAACTTGCTATAGAATTAGTTAAAAATGTCGTAAAAGCTGTCAAAGTTCCAGTTACAGTAAAAACACGGCTCGGATGGGATAGTAAAGAAGAAAATATAGAGGATTTTTTATTAAAGCTTCAAGATGCGGGAGCAACAATGATCACAATTCATGGAAGAACAAGAAAACAAGGTTTTTCAGGCAAGTCTGATTGGGAAATGATAGGAAGACTTAAAAAGTTATTGGAAATTCCAGTAATTGCTAATGGAGATATCAAAAATCCAGATGACGCTCTTAATTGTTTAAAAAAAACGAATGCTGATGGGATAATGATTGGACGAGGGATTTTAGGATCCCCATGGAAAATAGGAGAACTAGATTATGCCATTAGAGAGAATAAAAATTTTAAAGAGCCGAACACAGAAGAAAAACTATATTTAATTATTGAGCATCTTGATGAATTAATTAAAGAGAAAGGAGATCACGGCTTGCTAATTGCCAGGAAACATATCTCATGGACATGTAAAGACTTTAAAGGTGCATCAAATTTGAGAAATAATTTGGTTAGAGCTGTTGATAAAAATGAAGTTAAAAATTTAATAAATAAAATGATTAAAACTTTGAATAATGGAAAAAATACATTAGCTTAATACAAATTCATTCTTTAAATGAAAATTATTAGTAAAGAAACAAGTAAAAGAGTTTGTGATCATATGAACAATGATCACATTGATTCTGTTCACAAATACCTTATTCATTATGGAAAGATTTCAAGATTTGAGAATGCATATATGGAAGAAATTAATAACAGTTATATTAAAATCAATTATGATGGTCAGTCAGCAATTATCAATTTTAAAAATGAAATATCTGAAGAAGAAATTCATTCAACTTTAGTATCAATGATTAAAGACATTAAAAAATAAAAAAATTTATAAAAAAATTCTAATTTTTATCTTCATAGTAATCAGTTATCTTTTTACATTCTTCAAATGAAAGCATGCTTAATGTAGATGTGGCTTTTATTTTTAGAATTGCACAAACAGCTAATAAATCAGCGCTATCAACATTAAGTGCTTTAGAAAGCTCTAGAACCCTAAGACCTTTCATTAGTATTTAAAAAATCTTTTTCTAAATTATCAAGAACCTTGAAATCAATGGGCTGCATTTTTTCCCAAACCTGCAACGAATGGAAAAGTTTGTTCATCACCAAAAATATCTTCTGCTGAAGAATTAGAAATATTATTTTTTTTATTATCAGGTTTAATTTCTTCAATTTCATTAGAAATATTATCTTTGATGTTATTTTCAATTTCTTTTGCTAATAAATTATTCGTATTAGAAAATATTGAAAAAACTAATAAACACAAAAACAAAATAATTCTTTTCATAAAATAAATTTATCTAATACTATTGTCATATGCCAATAAAATTATTTAGAAAAACTAGTTAATTTTAAAACAAATCTAAATAAATCAAAATAAAAAAATATTCATCTTCCCAACTTATTTCTATTTTTAAATCTAATTAAAAAATAAAGACCTAGTAAAAAAAGAATTGCCAAGGAGTACTGATTAAGAAAAACATAAACTATATATACGAGAAATGGGAACAAGCACGCCCTCTTAAAATTTAATTTCTGTTCCTTTGACATACTTTTCCAATTTAAATATTCTTCCCATTGAAAAATCTTCTTCATTTTTCTACTTCTATTTTTACGATTAAACATAACTTTATAAATATAGTCTTGATGATTCTTATGTTAATAAACAAAATTAATCTACAATATCAAAATAAGTTTTTTTCATTGAATAAAAATATTTTTTAAATAAAAGATGAACTCAAAACCAGTTTGGAAAATAGAAAAAATTGTTTTACCTCAAGATGCAGATCATGCAGGAGTGATGTGGCACGGTAAATATTTTAATTGGCTTGAAGAAAGCCGAATAAATGCACTCTCGGAAGTAGGTATAAGTTATTTCGAACTAACTAAAAATGGCTTAGATTTACCTTTAATCAATACTTCAATAAAATATAAATCTCCTTTATTTCTTGGTGAAAAAATAATAATCGAGAGCGAATTCAATATTGATAAAAGTCCTAGGATTAATGTAATTTCAAAATTTCTTAACATGAAAAATGAAATCTTAACTATTGCTGAAGTCAATTTAGTTTTAATAAATAAACTGAATTTTTCTATAATAAGAAAAAGGCCAGATTTCCTATCGAAAGCATTTTTTAAATTAAACGGTTGAAACTATTATCCGCCAATTGAATGATTTATTAGATTATTAATTATGAATATATTTCAAGTTATTGATTCTTATCAATATGAAATGGAATCAAGATATCAAGAAAAATCAATGCTTACAAATCTTTTTACAGAGCACAAATTTATAGGATGGTTAGGGTTGTTTATGGTATTTTTCTCTATCTTTGCAATTATTGTTTTTCAATTTCTTGAGTGGGAAAGTAATGACAATAATAAAAGTTAAGAAGATTTAATGCTTATAATTCAACTGAATGAATTAAAAAATGGCTATCTACTTAAAAATAACTAACCCTACAGAGGTTGTAAAAAAAAAGACTTCAAAATGGCTTACAGATATTACACCTGAAAGAATTGATAGAAAATTGGTCGAGGATGAAGTAATTAAAGGCATTATCGAGCAATTAACATTAGAAGGCATAAAAGGAGAAATATCAGCAATTAATGGTTTTGAAGTAAATGAATCGTCAGTAATAACAAAAAATAATTTTGTTATTAGAAAAACAAAAACTTTTTAGATCGAAAATAAAATCTTAAATGAAATTTTTTTTTATTTTAATTATTTTTTTAATTTTTTTAATTTTTTTAATTTTAAGAGATTACCAAATAAAAAAGAAAAAGTTTAAATTAAATAATGCTTTAAATTCCAATTTTTTTATTCAAACAATTAATAATTTAATAGAAGAAAACAAATACAATTTGTTAGAGGAGAGGATCAGATTAAGGGAAATAGATGCTTACGGTAACGAGGATTATAAAAAGTGGATTGGCAATCCACCTCTTGAGGAAAAAGCTATTGAGAAAAATATATTTAATGGATCCAAGCGATTTAAAGAGGGTATACCATACTTCTGGGAAAAAGTAATTTTAAAAAAATTTGGCAGTATAGAATTATTTTTCGAAAAGTGGAGATCATATTGTAATGAAAATCCTACTATTGATGATGAGATAATTGGATCTATTAGAAAGCTCGAAACTGAAGATTGGTTTATATTCATAGCAAGTCAAATAGAGAAATCATGCTTAAACCTAATAGAAAAAAACTACTCAAGTAAAAACAAGGAAAACTACAAAAAAGGTATTAGATTTGAAAATCATTGTATGGAAATTCTTAAACAAAATGGCTGGGAAGTAAAAGAAACCCCTAATACAGGAGATCAAGGGGTTGACTTAATTGCCTCAATAAATGATTTGAGAATATGTATTCAATGCAAAGATCATGAAAAAGCTATTGGAAATAAAGCAGTTCAGGAAGTTTCAGCAGGTAAATTATTTTGGAAAGGTACACATGCAATAATAGTCTCAAAATCAGGCTTTACAAAATCTGCTCATAAACTAGCAAAATCAAATAAAGTGAAACTAATCAATGAATATCAATTAAAAGATTTAGAAAAGTTTATTGTTTAAATAGTTTATATCAATTGAGTTAAGCCCTCTTTGTAAAGCAAAAGTGTTGTAGAAATTCCTGAGGCCCACATTAAACCTCTAGCTGTGGGGATATTAAATACATATGCACCAATATATAAAAAACGAAAAATAGGATGAATCAATGCTGCAATTATTGCAATATTAGAATCAGTTAAAGTAATCAAACAAAGAAGACATGCGGGTGCATGTAGGGAAATACTTTCCCAACAATTTTGATGACACCAAACTGCTCTTTTTCCAAAAGAAGGTAATTCATCGAATAAAGCCCGTGGAGCAGACATATTTTCAACAGAATATCCCGCTTTAACTCTCCCTATAGTTAATGGAATAATTGATAATAAAACAACACCAACTGATAGACAAAGGCTCCAGGCAAAAGCTACTTGCATATGATTTAAGTAATATTATTAGCTTAATAATTGAAGCTCCTTATCGTGATAAATGAAAAATCATTACCAAAGATAAAACTTTTCAAAAAATGCTGTAATTTATATTAAAAAAATCATTTTATGGATATTTCAAAGTTAGTTTTAATTTTTGTCATAAGTTTACTAATATATTTTGCTTTTTTATTTTTAGGATTTTTTCTTAAGGATAAAAATTTAAAGGCTCAGAATCTAAAAAAAGAAGAATAGATAATCAATCCCACAAAAATTTACTATTTTCAAAATATTTTTATATCTTTTTGGATATATTTCATGGAAATAAAATTTGATCTAAATAATAATGAGGGATATTGAAATTCAATAAGACAGTTGCCGGTATATGAAAAAATTTTATAAGTTTCTTAAAAGTTTTCTATTTATATCACTTTGGCTTATTTTATCCTCATTTTTAACCCAATATTGGAATACCTTTCATTGGGAATATATTTACTTAAACTTCAGAATTATTTTTGATAAAGAATTTTGGTTTGTTGTTGAAAAAATTCTTTTAGGATTTGATATTGGTTACTGGTTAGAAGAAGGACTGAAATTCTTAAGTTATGAAATACCTAAAGAATCATTTAAATATTTACCAATTTATTTCGTATTAAAGTCTATTTGGATAAAGAATTAATTTCTATTTTTAATAGATTTTAATAAATTCCTTGAAATTCTT
The DNA here is from genome assembly GCA_003213235.1 of Prochlorococcus sp. AG-424-P18. Classification (GTDB taxonomy): domain Bacteria; phylum Cyanobacteriota; class Cyanobacteriia; order PCC-6307; family Cyanobiaceae; genus Prochlorococcus_A. The sequence continues at coordinate 48,699 of QCNJ01000005.1, forward strand.
GAATAAAGTCGGTGAATTTTTTTTTCTTAAAACAAATAAAGTTCCTTTATCACCTCTACAGATTCTAAGCTTATTGCTTAAATAAGTTATCTCTAACCACCCTAATTGTTCATTATTTATTTCTTGCATAGCCTTTATATTTTTTCTTCCAAATTTAGGACCAATAACACCAGCATGTGTAAATTTGACCCCAATTTTTTTTTCATTTATGTAATTAAGTCTTATTAAAATGCCAGTACCAATAATTGATTTTATTCCTCTAGGTTTAAGTAAATTAAGACCATTTAAATTTAAGGGATCAAGAATTTGAAGGTTATCAATAAAAGGAGAATATTTTAAAAAGGGACTATTAGAACTACTCCACCTAAGCTCCCAAACACCCTGCAAATCATTTCCATCTTTGGTGTAGGAAAAATTATGATCAATTTCAAGTTGTTCGGCAATAATACGTATGCTCTCTGAATTTGGAGATTTAAGAAGTAAATTTAATAAATCATTTTCGGTTTCCATTTAATAAACGCTGGAGTATATAGCTAAGGATAAATACTTACCTCCATGTGCTATATTCTACCCAGAATATGTTGATTTGATGACAAAGAGCTATTGGCTAAAGAAAATTTCAATTCCAAATGCTGATTTATTTCTGGAATATATAAGGACAGTATTGCCTTGGATTAAATCTGTGGGAGGAGTAATAGTAAAAAGAGATTTAATAAAAGAATCAACCTCAAATGAATGGGATGGAGGGCAGCTTGGATTAGTAATTGAATTCGAATCAAAATTTGCTGCTAAAAAAGCATTTTATTCTGAAGTATTTCAAAAATACCTGCAGTCCAGAGACTTAATGGAACTAGTTACTATAAGTACTCTTTAAAAAATCAACCAATAGCGATCTCACACAAACAATTTATAAGTATTTATTCCTATTAAATTATTTATGTAATATTTATAACTTCACTAGAGATAGCATATTTTGCAAAATTTAATTGTAAAAGTAATCCGTTAATCAAATGAACTATTCAACAGAAAAGGACGATTATTTGATGACAACTCCATATACAAAAAAAATTCAGCAAAAATTTGAAAAGGTTAAATCTTTTTTAGAGCAAAATGGATTTAATCCTTCATCAGAGAGCTTAATGCAAGATATAGTTAGCTCAGAAGAATATATTGCTAAAAATGGATTATAAAATATCAGAATATATTCAGAGTCCTTAAATAATAAAAACCGCCTATTAGAAAAGGTAATAATATTCCAATAAATAAAAATATGGATTTTTTTGATTCGCCTTCTGATATCGGGTTAATTTCTGGTTCAATTGCAAAACCATTTTGTCTACCACCGCTTTCGGTTGTATAACCTTTTTTATTCATAAGAAAAATAATCTATGCAGATTATCTCATGTAAAAACTTATTTAAAAAAATTTTTTACATTTAGAATTAAACTAATTTAAAGATCTAATAATTGATTTCAATCTGAGATTTCAATTTGGCAGCTTTCTTTAAAAGACCTACAACTTCCTTACGGCCAGTAGCAAACTCAGCCTTGTTAAGTAACTCGCTATATTTTTTTGTGATTTCTCTGTGGTTCATTTTGAGTGTTATCTTCAATGAATTATAAAATTCCTAAAAAAAGTTTTTGTATAAAAGACATCAAAAAAGAGTTTAAGTACCTTTACCTATTTAAACCAACCTTTTTTCTTTGGTTTAATCTCTTCTTTAATAACTTCTTTTTTTCTCCCAAATAATCCCTTTTTTTGGACTGTTAAATTCTCTTCAACAGGTTTAGATTTTCTATTAAATAAGCCCTTTTTAGGTTCTTTTTTACTTGATTCTTTTTTGTTGGAAATCTTTGTTTTTTCAGGATTTGATTTTGAATTTTTGGCTTTGCTATCTGCGAATAAAGTTTGATATACAAAAAAACCAAAAACAGCAAAGAAGCCTAATGCCTGCACTAGAGCAGTTCCAAGATTATCAAACATTTAGGCCTCAACTTTGTATAGTGATTCTTTTTCTTTCGCTTCTATACATTTTTTATCATCAGACAAGCATTCAATTTCTGCCTTCTTCTCAATATGAGAACTGCAGCCACCTGCATTTACATTAGATATTGAAAACAAAGGTAGTACCCCTAAGATTAAGGCGCATGAGGTGTTAATCGGTTTCATGAGTTTTATTTTTATTATGGAAAAATAATTTCGCAATTGCGAAGATAATCTTCTCTTCTGCTAAAAGTATCCCTTTTTTATATATCTATTTGTAGTAATTAACTAAATCGATAATTAATATTGCTAGTAATGAAAAACCTAAAATGAAAGGTAAATAAGGATATTTATTTAAAATTTTGTTTAATTGATTTTTCGATGTTTGTTTTTCCTTTTTCTTTTCTCTAGGTGGTAAGCCTAACTCTTCCCTTCTCTTAGCTTCTCCCATAATTTTTAAACTGTTTAAGACTATTTTATACACTTAGAAAAAGTAGTGTATTGTTCTTGATTTAAATTATTAACGGTTAATTTAATTTAAATTTTGGATATATTAAAAATATATAAAAAAATAACATGATAGAAGTAGTTTGGTCAGTAAATATAATGATTGCAATTCTTATTATTGGTGTTGCCTGGGTTCTTTATTACATATTTACTTATGATCAAAAATTTACTTCCTAGATAAATGTCAGATAAAGATCTAAGTAATTTTCTAAAAAAAATAGAGCAACTTAATCAAATTGCTGAGCTAATAAAAAATAATCCTAGTAAAAAGTTATCCCTTTCAAAATGCAAGAATCATGATGAAGTAATTAGATTAACCACTGAATGGGGTTTTGATATTGGTAAAAGGTGGGGAGAATATTAATTGATTTTATTACCAGCATTATTAAAAATGCCATCAACTTCAAATTAAATTCCTAAGATTAATTAGTATTTCTTGTATTGGAGTTATGAAAGAAATTGGAGAGATAAAGTCAAATATATATAAAATAGCTGCTGTTACCGATAGAGGGCAAAGATTAAATAAATTAATTTCTCCTATGTATGAGGAAAAAGCTAATGAAATGGATAAATTGATTGATGCTCTTAAGGACTTTAGTTTTGAAATGTCAGAAGAATTATTGTCTGGAGAGTGGGAATTGATTTTTTCTAATGTTGAATTATTTCGAAGTTCTCCTTTCTTCCTTGCTATTGAAAAGGCATTAAATGATGAATTTAAAAGTAATCTTTTTTTTAAATTACATCAATTGCAAGTAGGATCCTTTGGCATATCAACTATTGGGAGAATTGCTCAAAAGATTGATTTTGAAAAAAAAGAATTTATATCTACTTTTGACACTACAATATTTGGGCTCACAACAATTCCTATCTTGGGTTGGTTCAAACTATTACCTACTTTTGGTGGAAGAGTAATAACCCTAGCAAGTGATTTAGTTTTAAGAAATAATTTACTTGATATGAACTTACAAAAGACAAAAGTTTCCAAAGTTGATGGACTTAATAAGATTCCATTATTTAGTGAATTACTTATGGATAGATGGTATCCAGTTAAAGAGGTATGGAATAAGTTACCTTGGAATAAAGAATCGCCAAATTGCCAGGTTTCAATTGTATATTTAGACGATGAAATGAGAATTATGCAGGATATGTATGGGTCTATTTTTATTTATATAAGGCCTACAATTTCCTTGTTGAATTCAAATAAAATCTCAAATAATTAATTAAAACACTGAATAATAATTTTGTAATTTATAGAAAAAACCATTAAAAATTTATTTTAAAGATTAATTAATAAAAACATCTCACATCTTAAATACAAATAGGTTATGTTCATAATGAACATTTTTTTATTATGCTTAGAAATCAAGAAAAAAATTCAGTTGTTAGAGGAATATTCCTAATAGGAGGTTGGGGCTTAGGTCTAGACAGATTCTACGAAGGAGATAAAAAAAGGTGGTTTTTTATCAATCATTGGTTGGAGTATCACATTTTTTAGCTTTATATTTCTTAAATGTTCAGGTTATGAATATGTTGAGGGTGTGAAAAATTATTCAAATTATTCCCCTAACCCTTTAATAGTATTACCTTTACTGGCAGGATCATATGGTGGATTTCTAATAATTAAGAAGGCATTTAGATTAGCAAAACAATTTGAGAATGCTGAATAATACTACCAGCAGTTAAATTCAAGATAATAATCCTGATCCTTTCAAATAAAATTTAAATAAAAGAATCACTAAAAGGTTTACTATTGCTAAGGCTACTAAACCATTTCTGTTTTTTACATCTAATTTTTTGACTAAATTAGAAAGATAAACTACTGGATTTTCTGGCTCTTTATTATCCAAATTTTTTTTAAATATTAATTTGACAAGAAAATATCACAGTTTCATTTGAAGAATCAAAATTGTAAAGATGAATATCCAAAAAGAAATAAATAATTTTTAACCCATAATTCCTGCATTTCTTAAAAACGCCTTACCCATATTGCCAATTACAAAAAAGAGAGACAGATTAATTAAAAGGACTATTAATAATGCCAACATTTTATAGTTTGGATTAGTTGAAATGCCATCAAATCCATTATTAAGAAATCTTTTAAAAAGTGATTTGTCAATTTTTAGTTTTTGTTGCTCAGAATCAAGTTTTACTTTTTCTTCTGAAGAACCTTGATTACTTGCTTTCTCTAGAAATTCTGTAAATGCCTTAACATTTTCTTCTTTTTTATTCCCCTCATTAAGATCTTTATTGTCTTCATTCAAATTGGGGGACGATTCTATTGAATTATTTTCCTCAGGATTAAGTTTTGAATCTTCCAAATTAATAGTAAATGCTAGGAGTATATTACACCATAAAAAAAACCCACTCGATCAATTGAAGAGAGGGTTAGCTAAGGTTAAAGTTCTTAAATTGATAATAATTTATTTTAATTAAATTTGCGGTTGTAGAATAATGAAGTTTTAAATTAGATTATATTCAAGGTGATATTTTCGTACATATATTAGATGCAAATACTAAAAAAGCATGTAAAGATGATCCCTCAATAAGAGATATTAAAATTAGAAATATAGAACATGCTATTGAACAAGCAGAATTGATGATAAAAGAATCAAAAATGAGCCAAGAAGAATTAATCTTTTTAAAAAGAAAAATATCGGACTCAAGACAAGATTTAGAGATACTTTATTTAATGAAAATTAAATGAATATAAATTTTTTAATCTTTAAAAGGATTGAATTTATACAAAGAAAATTAATTTGTATATTTGAAGACTTATAAAGTTTAAAGGGAATGTAATTATTTGTATAAAGGTTCTAGTTATGTCTAAAAATAATCTATATATACCTTTAAAGGTTGTTCCATATATCTTCATTTCAATTACTGCCATAGCAATAACAGCAGCTACATATGTAATTACTTAGTTCTATAAGCTATGTAAAGTTTTTAGATATTAAATAAATTAAAATATTTGTAATAACTAATTGTATGAATAAATTCAAAATAGCAATTTTTACAATATCAATAATCATATTTTCCCTAATTGGGATTAAAAAATTTATTTATATAAATCAAGTCAAAGATATAAAAAATAAAGAAGAATCATTCTTAAATGAATCTATACGTGTTTTAAATGAATGTTTCGATCTAGAAAATAAAAATAAAAGAACTCTTAATAAATCAATTGAATTAATTGAGTATTGCTTAGAGGAATATGGATATAAAAACTGATTTCAAAACTTGAATGATGAATTTCCTTAATACTCCACTAATATACAAAAAAATTTTCTCATCAATAATCTTGTTATGTTCCATAATTTTTTATTAATAATATTTTCTTAATTTAATTTTTTAAAATGACTAAAGTTAAATGTTCTTATTTAGGGAATTTAAACTGTGAGGCTATTCATCTACAATCTGGAAGTCTTATTAGAACTGATGCACCTTTAGATCACTGCGGTAAAGGTGAAAGTTTTTCCCCAACTGATTTATTAGCAACATCTCTAGGTACTTGCCTGCTAACCATCATGGCAATCAAAGCCAAATCGAAAGGATTTGATTTGAAAGGTATATATTTAAATATTGAAAAAGTAATGACACAAAATAGTGAGAGGAAGATAAAAGAACTAATAATAGATATTTTCATACCAGAGAGCACTTCTAATGAAACTATTGATTTTTTGAAAAAAGCTTCCAAAGAATGTCCAGTTACAAGAAATTTATCTCAAGAAATAGATATTAAGACTAGTTGGCATCATGAATAAATCTCAAACATAGTAATTACATAAAAAATAATGAAATACTTTATTGGAATAATCATTCTTTTATTTGGAATATATGTAATGACAGACTTGGCATTAAAGACTAGGTATACAAGGAAAAGACTTTCAAAAGGAAAAAAATAAATCCTATAAATTTTAATATTGCAGATTAAGGAAATAGATTTATTTTTGTACTGAGAATTAAGGTATATTTTAGTTTTATTTTTTTACTATTTTTTGGTCAATCAAACTAATCAAAGGGATCATGAAATTTACATTTATTCCAACAGTGCACCATGTATAAATAATAAGAAAAAATATTTTTATAAATAAATTAGGGGGTAAGGTGAAAAATATTTTGAAAAACCCTCCAATGAATAATACCAATATTCCAATTTGCAAAAGACCTTTGATTATCCATTTAACTCCATTTTTTTTAATATTTAAATAAAACCAGAAAAAAACAAAACTAGATAACAATAAATATATAAAATTTATGATCATCTTTTCAGAGAAAATCTAATAAATTTGCCATTATCAAGGCATTATGACAATTATCACTTTTTTATCTGCTAATTTTTTTTAAAAATGGAAAAGTTATACAAAAAACAATAAAAATAAATTATTTTTTTTACTTCTTATTTTAAAACATTTTAGATTTTAGTAAATCAACTCTTTTTTGATTCACTCCCAAATCACTTTCTCCAACTCTTGATTCTGATCTTATTGATAAGATGTTTGATTCAGGTAGAAAGGATACTTCTAAGTCGTCTACATACTTCATCCATTTACTGGTTGTCTCAGCATGAAGATAATCGCCATCTATTTCTACAATCTCAGTTCTTGGAGTGTTTTCGATAAATGTTTTAATCTCTTCAAAAGGTCTCTCAATTTTATTAACCTCCCATTCTTCTCGTACACAATGAGCAATCTCTACACAAGGTTTTAGTTCTATATGTGAGGCAAATGATGAAGAAGGGAATAAAAAGCTTGAACAAATTAAAATTGTTAAAAAAAGTATTTGCATTAACAGAAGAATTTAACGGCTTATAATCTAACGAATTAAATGACTAATTTGTAATGACGACCTAATTATTTTGGAAGAAAGCATTTTTGTTTTTATATTCAGAATTTAATATTTATTTCTAATAATCCCCAAAAAAAAAGACCCCTCAAAGAGAGATCTTTTAAAATTGATTTATATCAAGTGTTTCCTTGTTTCCACCAGAATAAATCAATTCCTCCTACACACAAACTAACTATCTCACTTAAATTCAAAATATGTAATGCTTAATAGACCTCTATTTTAACTGTCACATCTCAAAAAATATAAAAAGTACTCAAACTTTGCAGCCGAGTACTTTTAAAGTTATCAGAAAAAAGTGTGTGAGGAGTTTCTGATGTGTTTAATTTACTCCGTAGGTAATTTAAAAGGCTACAGTATAAATTACTAATTATTTAAATATTTCAGAAAAATTAGACGTTAATGAAAAAAATAATCAAAAACATAAAAAATTCATGAAAATCATTTACAAAAAAATCATCTTTATTATTTCGGCAATTGCTCTTTTTTCAGTAATAGTCGGTGTTGTCAAATATTCGCTTACTTATATTGAAAATAATCCTGAAAAATACTTACCTACACAAAAGTAAAACAAAAATTAAGTATAAATTCACTTCAAAAAATCTATAAAGTGTCTTAAATATGTCTTACATAAACAGCTTGAGTCATGAAAATCAAAAATACTTCAGTTCTAAATCAGAATAATATTCATTTAAATCAATTCAAAAATAAGCATAAATATCAAATACTTGAGAATTACTGGAAAAAAAGAAAGAAAGAATGTGAAAAAAATCTTTCAAAATTTTGCTAACCGATAATTATGAATTTTATTTTTTCTTTTTTATTGGCATCTGTGATGTGGGTACAAGTTCCACAGTGGGAAGCTGACTGGTCAAAATGTGCTGTAGATGTTCCCGATTCATCATGTCACTGGTACGTAGCTGCTCCCGATAATACTTTTGGGGAAGGATTTAATTGGGAAAACGCTCCTTGGTTTGATGCTAATGGATTGCAGGATGTAGCTAAAATTGAGAAAGAATCTGTAGTAGAAAAACTTCAAAATAACTAAAGTTTCTATTTCATCAATTAACTTTTAAAAGTATTTAAATCTAATCGCTTAGTGGTTAACTTTTGATTAATTAAAAAATTTTTATGCGTTTCAAAGTAAGTCTCAAAAAAAATGGAAAGGAATTTGATGAAGTTGTTATAGTTAATAATAAAAAAGAGGCTATGGAAGTAGCTTTAAAAAACAATCCAGAAGCTCAAGCATTAAACTATGATTGGACATTTAAGATTTAATTATTTACGAAGTTTAGGAATCAAAAGAGATGCGACACAAATAACACTAATTGCAGGTCCAGGCGACAAATTAAAGACTATAGAGAGAATAAAGCCCAAAAGTGAGATACATAATCCAAAAAATGAAGACCTCATCATTGCAATTCTTAAACTATGAGCCTTATTAAGCCCTAAAAGTGTTGGGGTAGAAAGAAGAGCAATAACAAGAATTACTCCCACTGCTGACATTGAACTAACAATTACTAATGCCGTTGTAAAACTCAAAGCAAGATTTAATAAAGAAACGTTTATACCACTCGCGGATGCACCTTCTGGATCTAATCCAACATAAACAACCTTTTCATATCCAAAAGTCATTAAAAGTATAAATACTAAAAAAGCAATTATTGTTCTAAGTAAATCTCCAAAATTTGCAGTCAATAAATCGCCAAATAATACTGCCTCCAAATCAATCCTTATTCCGAGTAAAGGGATTATAAGGACCCCAAATCCAAGCATTCCAGCGAGAATAGTATTCATAACTGCTTCATAATTTTCACTTTTTCTATTAGTTAAACTTTCCGCAATTACTGAGCCCAGAAGACCACTTATAACACCACCAATTGAGGGGTGAATTCCAAGCGCTAATGCGAGAGCAAGTCCAGGCAACACACAATGAGAGATTAAATTAACTTGTAATAATCTCTTATGAGTGATTAATACAGTTCCCATAGCTGGGCATAAAATCCCGGAGAATATAGTTATTATTAATGGAACCAGCCACCAGTTGTTATTTATAAAAGACATTATTCGAATGATTCGGTATGATCAGAAATACGGGACAAAAAAAGATTTCGGAAACAATGGTAACTAAGTCTGACATTACCAAAAGACAAGAACAACTTCTTGAAGAACTTAATAAATGTGAGGATGAATTGACTGGTCAAGAGTTGCATAGACAATTGATAGAAAGCGGAAAGGCTATGGGACTGACGACTGTTTACAGGAACCTTCAAGTTCTGATAAAGCATGGCTTAATACGTTCTAGACATCTCCCAACTGGAGAGGTTCTGTACACTCCAGTAGACAGAGATATTCATCATTTGACCTGTGTTCAATGTGGTGAGACATCAAAAATGGAAGGATGCCCGGTAAAAGATATTCATACACCCAAAACAAATCTAAAGAAATTCCAATTGTTGTTTCATACCCTCGAGTATTTCGGGCTTTGCCAAAACTGTTATCAAGCTCAGAATTAAAAAGGAACATTCTCTAATCACAGAAATTATTTTCGTTTATAGAGCTAATGTTTATTGCCTCTAATTTATCTTGTATTTGGTCAGGACTACCAACTGCCAAAACACTTTTATCAAGAACGATTACTTGATCATAGTTATTTAAAGAATCGCCCCAATCATGGCTACTTACGAGCAAAGAAAGTCCGGCATCGGCAAGTTGACGAACAATTTTAAGAAAATCCTCCTTTGCAGGTGGGTCCAAAGCTGCACAAGGTTCATCTAAAAGAAATATTTTTGCCGGGGACATAAGAGTTTTTGCTAATAGAGCTCTTTGCTGCTGTCCTCCTGAAAGAGAATCGAGTCTTCTATTCGCCAAACTTGCAATGCCTACTCTCTGCATTGTCGCCTCTAATTCACAACATTTATTAATCCAAGAATTAGGATATGCTAGAAGTGTCTTAATTTGAAATGGGTTATTACTTCTTGATTTTGAATACTTTATTTGACCAAGAGATACCAACTTTTCAACTGTAATGGGGAACTTCCAATTCATAGAACTTCTTTGAGGCATAAGTGCCACAAGAGCTCTAGATCTATATAAATTTTCACCATCAATTTTTATTTCGCCTTTATCTGGAGTATTTTGTCCTTGCAAAATTCTCAAAAGAGTTGATTTACCTGCGCCATTTGGGCCAACTAACGCTGTTAGAGTTCCAGGTTTAATCTCAACCGATACCTTATTCAAAACTGGCTTACTTTTTTTTGCGTATGCAAAGGTTAAATTTTCAGCGACTAAAGTAGCCATTAATTAATCTTTTAAAAAAGTCACTTTACAAGCTTACCAATAATACAAGTTGCGTATTATTTTCATAACATTTGATACCTTCACTTGTCAGAGGTAATGAAAATGATTATCATTTTTAAGTATTTAATTATTTTTCATGTCAATTTTTAAAAGACTTTTAACAAATAAAAAAGGTTCGAGTAAGTCAATTATTAAAAATTCCGTAATCGCAGGTACAATTATATTTTCTGGTTTTGGGCAGGATGTTATGGCTAAAGGAAAGTCATATGTAGCAGTAGAGCCACTAGTTTGTGATTTAGTTAAATCAATTGCATTACCATCTGACGAAGTTACATGCTTAGTAGATAGAAAACAAGATGTTCATGACTTAAAGATCAATCCAAGGCAAGCTCAATTACTAAATAGCGCAGATAAAGTATTTACTCTTGGTAAAGAAATGACTCCAAGTATGAGAAATTGGGAAAATAAAAAGAATACTGTTGTTATAGGTGTTAGTGCAATAGACGTAGATGATCATTCTGATCATGGAGGTCATGATGATCACTCAGACCATGGTGGACATGACGATCATTCTGAACATTCAGCTAAAGTAGATGATCATTCTGATCATGGAGGACATGATGATCATGCTGAAGGTGCTTTCGAATGGGCAGGCAAATTTCAACTTTCTAAGGGTTCTTACAAATGGTCATTTGAAAAAGTCGATGGAGAATATGCAGATCCTGCAATGAAGATGGTGATTCTCAAATCTAATGACATAGAAGGGTCTGAAGATTTAGCTAAAGAATTATTAGGATCTAAAGACTCAATAAGCAGAAAAAATGATGGTACGTTGATAGCAAGTAATAAAGCTTTTGTTCTTAACTTTGATCAAAGAAAAGAAAGTACTGTTTTTAACGTGGATATCAAAGAAGATGGTCAATATATTTTTTTTACTGAACACATGCCTTTTGAGTTTGAAGCAACTCAACACTTTTTTAAAGACGTTTCAAATAGTGATGTAGAACCAATAGCACAAGTTCCAGACGAAGGTGAGGGGCATCATCATCATGACCATGGAGGTCTAGATCCACATGTATGGCATGATCCACATAACATCATAAAAATGGGAGATCTTATAAGCAAAAGTTTAAAGAAAGATATTTCAGTTTTTAATAGAGGTGACAGAAAACTAATTAATGAAAGATTCGAAAAAGCTGATTCTCTCTTAGAAGGCTTAGATAGTTGGATCGTCGAACAAGTAAGTTCTATTCCTGAGGAAAACAGAGTAATTGTCTCTAAACACAAAGCGATGGAATACTACGGGGATGCATTTGGTTTTGAAACCATTAGTTTACTTGACTTTCTTGGAGACTCCTCAAGCTTAAGGCCAGACAACATAAGTTCTACTTTAAAAATTTTAGATGAAGAGAAAGTTCAGGCATTATTTCCTGAACAAATTCCAGCATCTAAGTTATTAAGGAACTTAAGTAGACAAAGTTCAGTTCCTTTAGCTTCTAATCAAATATTCGTTGATGGATTAATGATGGATGGTAATACGGTTTCAGTAGCTGTTCACAATACTTGTACAATTGTTGATTCATTAGGTGGAAGCTGTGATAAAGAATCTGGCTCCAATCTTGAGTCTGAATGGTACAAACTTTCAGATTAAATTTTTCTAATAAAAACGGTTTTCATTTCTTATTATTACTATTATTAAACTATTGTTTATTTAGTAAAAATCAGTAAATGAGCATCAAAGATAAAGTTCCCGTAACCATCCTCACTGGATTCTTAGGTTCAGGGAAGACTACTTTGCTTAATAGAATTTTAAGTGAAGAGCACGGGAAAAGAATAGCCGTAATTGAGAATGAATACGGTGAAGTAGGTATAGATCAAGGTCTCGTAATTAATGCCGATGAAGAAGTATTTGAGATGTCAAACGGGTGCATTTGTTGTACTGTTCGTGGCGATTTAATAAGAGTCCTTGGCAACCTTATGAAAAGAAGAGATAAGTTTGACTATGTTTTAGTAGAAACTACAGGATTAGCAGATCCAGGCCCAGTTGCTCAGACTTTTTTCATGGATGAAGAGATTAGTTCTGAATTTACTCTTGATGGAATTGTGACTTTAGTTGATGCTGCACATATTGATCAACAGCTAGGCAGGAGTGACGAAAGTTCAGAACAAGTGGCATTTGCAGATGTTCTTGTCCTTAATAAAACTGATTTAGTCTCTGATGATGCATTAGATACCCTTGAATCAAGATTGAGAGATATGAATCGAATGACTCGCATTATTAGAGCCGAGAATGCCAAAGTACCAATTGAAACAGTCTTAAATCTAAGTGCATTTGATCTCGATCAGATCCTTAAACGCAGACCAACATTTCTTGAACCAGAATATCCTTTTGAATGGACGGGTGTTTATGATCTAGATCCAGGTAAATATGAATTAATTCTAGAAGAAGGACCCGATCCAGAAATGTCCCTAGTAGCTCTCGTTAACCAAGGTGAGAGTGAGGAAGAACTTAAAGATGGTGCTGAATCCTCCGTAAGACTTTATGCAGAAAATGCTAATACTTTGGAGCCTGGAAATACTGTCCCATATGGAGAACATGTAAATCTAAAATTGGAGAATAAAGGAAATAAATCCTTCATCCTTAACATAGAAAAGCCATCAAAAATAGGTTTGTTTACACAGCACACTGCTGAAGAATTTAATATGAAAGTCATTAAAAGTGACGAAAATAAAGAGATTCCATTTAATACTGAAAGGTTCTGGCAAGCAGAGCATGAACATGATGATGAAGTAGGCTCAATTGCTATAGAGCGTTTTGGAGATGTTGACCCAGAAAAACTAAATACTTGGATGGGAAGGCTTCTCTCAGAAAAAGGGGTGGATATATTTAGAACTAAAGGTTTCATAAGTTACTCAGGCAACCCAAGGCGAATAGTTTTCCAGGGGGTACACATGTTATTTACCGCACAACCTGACAAAGAATGGGGTAACGAACCTCGTAGAAATCAACTTGTTTTTATCGGTAGAAATTTAAATGAGAAAGAGATGCAAGAAGGCTTTGATAAATGCCTGATATAGAACCATTTAGCCCAAGAGGCATGTTCCATGAAGGATGGACTGCTGAAGTTAGCGATTATGCCATAGCATGTGGCTGGGCTCTTAAAGGGAAACAATTTATTGTTGGCGACGTTGCGGGTGGTATTTTTGCATTCGAAGGAGATACTGGAAAAATTATCTGGAAAAAAGAAAATACACACTCTGGTGGTCTACTAGCAATGGCAATTCATCCAGAGGGTGAAATTTTTGCAACATCAGGTCAGGATGGGAATGTTCAAATTTGTAATTGCCAGGAAGGTAAAGTTATTAAAACACTTAATCTTGGTAAGGGTTGGGTAGAACACCTCAAGTGGTCTAATGATGGTTTATTTCTAGCGATAGCTACCTCAAAAAAAGTATATGTTTTTAATGAAATTGGTGAAGAGAAATGGATCTCAGAAGACCATCCAAGCACAGTAAGTGCAATAACATGGTCAAATAAAAATGAGCTAGCAACTGCTTGCTACGGCAGAGTGACATTCTTTGACATAGTTAATAATAAAACGAATCAAAAACTCGAATGGCAAGGATCATTGGTATCTATGGAATTAAGCCCTGATGGAGATATAGTCGCCTGTGGGAGTCAAGACAATTCAGTTCATTTTTGGAGAAGATCAACAGGAATGGATGCTGAAATGACTGGATACCCTGGTAAACCAAGTCATCTTTCTTTTGATGACAGCGGAAAATTATTAGCAACTAGTGGCAGTGAAAGAATTACAGTTTGGAGCTTTATAGGAAATGGTCCAGAAGGGACTATGCCAGGAGAGCTATGTCACCATACAGAACCCATTTCGAGCCTAGCCTTTTCAAATAAAGGTATGCTTGTAGCCTCAGGATCTAGGGATGGTTCTGTTGTCGCAAGTTTCCTCAAAAATGACGGCAATGGGGATCCCGTTGGAGCTGCATTCGCAGGAGATTTAGTAGGGGCAATATCTTGGAGACCTGATGATTGCGCACTTGCAGCAGTCAATGCAAAAGGTGTTGTAAATGTATGGAAATTTAAAGTTCGTACTAACCTTTTTTCAAAGGGATTTAAGTAAAAAGTAGAAATTTATTAATTACCAATAGTTAGCTTTTAAATGTCTTTCCATACAAATGACCTCACAGTCATTATCTATCCCTTTTGGGTGAATATCACAATATGAGAGACATTGAAAATATTCATCTATGGGATTTGATTTATCAGTTTTACTAACTTCTTTCGAATGATTCATAAAAGATTTCCTCAATTATTTAAAATTAAGATAGACGAATTAAATATCAAAAGAAATAAGCAAAACTTACTAAAAATATCTCAAAAAAATTAGTACGATTGATTACTACTCTCGGACATTTTTAATTAAAAAGCAATGCGTATAAAAACGGATTGTCTTTAGAGAAATATTTTCCTAATTTTATATTGTTGAGTTCTAGGAGGTCTTTCAAAATGATCGATAGCCTGCCTGAAATTTCGGAATAAACCGAACTAATTTAATTAACTGCTCCAATTATTTTTTATTAATGTCTAAGCTTCCTTCTTCTGCATCGTTTAGGTGCCCTTTAAGAAACAAGCTTAATTCTAGAGTTTTTGCCCCAGTTAAAGACAATTAGTTAATTTTGGTGAGCATTAGCTTAATAGAAGTTAGCAACAAGGATCCATGATTTAGGTGCGTTTTTAACTTCAGTAAAAAATATAAGTAAGAGATAAAAGAGGGCTTATTTAAGCCCTCTTTTTTTAATAAGATGACTTTCTTTTAATTTTATGGATAATGATTAAAGTAATAAAATTTTAAAATGGTTCAATATTATTGCCCATATTGCAATCCTAAATATCAATTTCAAAAACAATCGTCTAATGGTACTTTAATTTGTGGCTTGTGTGGAGAGGATCTTATAAAAAAACCATTTATTAGGTTGAAACAGATAATTGCTTTAGTTGCCGCATCATCATTACTTCTACCGTTAATATATACTTTTATTTTTTTAATTAAAAATCAAATAAATCCTCCTAATAAAAATTATCAAGCAAATAGTACTTTAATGATAATTATCAAAGAAAAACTTTCATAAAACAATTTAAAAAATCTAGAGAGGTTAACCCCTACATAGTGATTTATTTAAACAAGAATTTTTACTCTCAATATTTATTCGATCATCAATATTTTTTAATTTGTTTTTATTACTTATTACTTTAACTTTTTGGCCGCAATGTTCTTTGCAACCACCATTAAATAAATTATGTGCATATAAACTGGAACTATTCGTAAGTAATAAAAGAAAAATTATTTTATAAATTTGATTAAAATATGAAATCATTTTTTATTATGATTTTCCTATAATTAGTAAATAAATAATATCAGTTAATTCCAAGGAGTGTTTATAAGTCCCCAGATATCGAAGAAGAAAAATAAAACTGCAATAACAACAAGATCCCATGCTCTTTCCCTAAAAGCCCAAGGTGCAATAAAAACTTCCCCAAGTCCGTGAAGTGCCGCCCCTACTGGTAGATGATCAAGAACCAGCAAACTATGAGAGAGGATAAAAAGAAAGCTTGCGAAATATCTAAAAAAAACAAATTGCCAATTACTAGAACTCATGCTTTTTAGATTTTTAAGAAATATACTTCAATGATCAAAATAATGATATAGATCTAGTCAAGAGATATTATTTTTGGTAGCCATAAATACGAATAAAGATATAAAGCTAAAGTAAAAGTTACTAAACGATGAAATATATGTTTTCAAGTTATCAGCCTAAAAATAGTTTTGATGAATACTTTAAAGACAATGTAAACTCTGCTAGAGAAATATTGATTCCACTTCTTTCATCTTTAGATAATATGGGACTTGAAGAATTAAACAGGAATCACTCTGCCGCAAAAAAATTATTACTAAGACATGGTGCAACTTTTAGATTAAACGATACTGGTTTAAAAGGTACTGAGAGAATATTACCTTTTGATCCACTTCCCAGAATAATTAGTAAAGATGATTGGGTAACGTTAGAAAAAGGCCTAAAACAAAGGCTTGAGGCAATAGATTTATTCCTAGATGATATTTATAATTCTCAAAAAATAATAAATGATGGAATAATTCCAAGAGAATTAATAGAGAGTTCAGAAGGTTGGAGACCTCAGATGATAGGTTTCAAACCTCCACTAAATAAATGGTGTCAAATTTCGGGACTTGATTTAATAAGGGATAGAAAAGGAGATTGGCATGTTTTAGAAGATAATTTAAGGTGCCCTTCTGGGGTTGCTTATTTTTTAGAAAATAGATTAGTTATGAAAAATATTTTTCCTAATCTTTTCTCAGGAAGAATAGTAAAACCAATTGATGAATATCCATCATATCTTTTAAAAACGCTTCAAGAACTTGCTGTTTGGACTGACACTCCCAAGATAGTTCTACTAACTCCAGGAATTTTTAATAGTGCTTATTTTGAACATAGTTATCTAGCGCAAGAAATGGGCATCCAACTAGTTCAAGGTCATGACTTAGTTTGTAATGATGATTATGTATATTTAAAAACTACCTCTGGATTAAAAAGAGTAGATGTCATTTACAGGCGAATTGATGATGATTTCTTAGATCCTCTTAATTTCAGAAAAGATTCCTGCCTTGGTGTTAGCGGATTACTTGATGTTTTTAAGGCAGGTCATGTTGCTTTAGCAAATGCACCTGGTACTGGAATAGCAGATGACAAAATGATTTATTCATTTGTTCCAAAAATGATTAAATATTATCTTGATGAAGAAATTATTATTAAAAATGTAGAAACGTATATTTGTCATTACCAAAAGGATCGAGAATATGTTCTAGAAAATTTATCAAAACTTGTTGTTAAGTCTGTAGCAGAAGCCGGTGGTTATGGAATGTTAATTGGACCTCACTCAACAACCAGTGAAATAGAAGAATTCGCTAATAAAATTAAAAAAAATCCTAGAAATTTCATAGCACAACCAACGTTAGAATTATCTACTGTGCCATCGTTATGTGATGGAGAACTATATCCATGTCATGTTGATTTAAGGCCATACATCTTAAGAGGAAAAGATTCATGGGTTAGCCCAGGCGGGCTAACGAGGGTAGCATTAAAAAAAGGATCATTAGTCGTCAATTCTTCTCAAGGTGGAGGATGCAAAGATACATGGGTTGTAGGTAAATAATATGCTTTTAAGTCGTGTAGCAGAATCTCTTTATTGGATCAATCGTTATTTAGAACGTGCGGAAAACATATCTCGTTTCGTGGAAGTAAGCGAAGCAATGTCATTAGATTGTCCGCCAGGAAGTGCAGAACCCTGGCTACCGTTAATTGACGCTTCTAGTGACAGAGAATCTTTTGATAAAAGATTCCCAGAGAAAAAACCCGATGACGTTATTAATTTTTTAATAAGAGATCGTTTAAACCCCAACAGTATAATTTCTTGCATTCAAATGGCAAGAGAAAATGCACGACAAATCAGAGATGTTATGACCACAGAAATGTGGGAACAAATTAATATTTTATATTGGAATATGCAAGAAGGAGAAGCAATATGGAATAAACCAAGACAAGAACAATTAAGCGAAATAAGGAGAGAATGTCAGCTTTTTTATGGAATTACAGATGCGACTCTAAGCAAAGATCTTGCCTGGAGATTCAGCATTCTTGGTAGATTAATCGAAAGAGCTGACAAAACATCAAGAATTTTAGATGTTAAATATTATTTACTCTTACCCAGCTTAGATGAACTTGGAGGAGTTCTTGATGAACTGCAATGGATTGCACTTTTACGTTCAGCTGGAGCATATCAAATGTTTAGGAAAGCAGTGCAAAATTCTATAAAGCCGAATTCAGTTGCGAGATTTCTTTTACTTGATCCAATTTTCCCTAGATCAGTAAGATACTGTCTTGATGGGATAAGCAATACTCTTAAATCAATAGATAACTCTCCAAGTACTGAAAATCCTTCAGAATTAGAATGCATGAGAGGTTTGCTTAAAGCAAAGTGGAGTTATATCAGAATTGAAGATATAATCAATGATGGTTTACATGAGGCGATTGATTCATTGCAAATGGATTTAAATAAATTAAATGATCTCATTCAAGAAAAATATTTTATTAATTAATAAGTTTATTAATGAGAATTAAATACATTCACAAACTTGAATATAAATACGAAGACCCTGTTCAATTAGGCGAGCATAGATTATGTATAAAGCCAAGGTCAAATGGATTCCAAAAGCTAAAGAATTTTGAATTAAAAATAACCCCAGAACCAGAAATTATTTATCCATTACTTGCGGCCAGCGGGGAAGAGATTAATAGAATCAGATTTAATGGATTAACAGATAATTTAATTATTGAATCAGTCAGTGAAGTTGAAACTATTAAACATCCAAACATTATTGATGGAGTTAAAAATAGAGATTTAACATTACCTTTTTGTAGAAGCATTATTAACAGAGATTTACAGGGAGCATTAGAGGGATGGATGCCAAATGGACAACACGATCCCTCTGCAGTAGAACTTGCTCAAGAAGCCTTAGCAGGAAGCATTAATAACGCATTATCATTTACCTACCAACTAATAGAGATTATTCAAGATCGGGTTAAATATACCAAAAGACATACTGGTCCAGCATGGCCGGCTAGCAGAACACTTAGAGAACGTATAGGTTCATGCAGAGATTTAGCAATGCTTATGGTTGAAGCTTGCAGGTCTATAGGTATCCCAAGTAGGTTTGTAAGTGGTTATCATTTTGAAGATCCGTTACCCTCTGAGTTGGATTTACACGCTTGGGCTGAATTATATATTCCAGGTGCTGGTTGGAGAGGTTTTGATCCAAGCGGAAAAGGATTAATAGATGATAGATATTTAACATTGGTATCCTCTTCAAAATCTAATTTAACCTCTGTAATTACAGGAAACTTTATAGGAAAAAATAATTTAGAAAATACTTTATCCTGGGAAATCAAACCTCTTGAAATTAAATAAACACTAAATTTTTAATCTTTTAAAATAACAAACAAATATAAATAATAATATGTTTCTTTTTTAGTGTTAATTGATACGTTCTTGTATATATATATCTGTTTTCATTTGTTTAATCTTTAAAGAAAATTGAACTCAAGTTTAGAAATTCCAGTTATCAAATCAAACAAATCGAAAATGTTTGAATTGATAAGTTATGAAAAATTTCGCGATACAAAAGATGTAAGATTTTTTGATATTAGTGTTAATGAATCAAACTATAGAGATCTAGTTATTCACAGTGGGCCTGCAGTTAGTCCTCCAAATGATGAAGAATTTAAGAATTGGCAATTTTACATACATCACAATCAAGAAGATAATCTACTGGCTATCTCCGGGGGAAGAACATTTTTTCTTGTCAATTTTGGCTGGGATTATCCTTTTTATAAAGTTAGATTAGAATCTTGCGGATACATTTTAAGAATACCTAGAGGAACTTTTCATAGATCAGTATCTGACCAAAACGGTTCTATAGTTTTAAATCAAGCTATAAGAGATAAAGAAGGTACAGTTGAATCTGAATTCAAGGTTACGAATAGCAAAGATAACAAAAAACTTCTAGATTGTATAACCAGTTTAGAGCCTAGATTCAAAATTTATAGTGTTAAATAATTTTAAAAAGGAGTTCCAAATTTAGTCATCAATTTTAAAAATTATCTAATTGTTATAAAATAGAATTACTCAAATTTATTAATATGAAATTTTTTAGGTTTTTAAGATATTTTTTATGTATAGCTTTTTCTTTCTTGGTTTTATCCTCTCCAGTTTTTGCTGGAGCGAATGTTGCTGTTAAGGGAGAAGGAGATGAAGTTCCAAGTTATGTAAGATCTAATATCACAGGATTCGATTTCCATGGAGAGGATCTTCATTTATCTTCTATAGCTGGAGCAGTTGCTAGAGATGCAGATTTTAGTGATGTTGATTTACATGGAACTACATTAACCCTATCTGATTTAAAAGGTTCTAATTTAAATGGAATCGACCTGACCGATACTCTTTCTGATCGAGTTAATTTCCAAAAAACAGATCTTAGAAATGCTGTTTTAATAAATATGATCGCATCAGGCAGCAGTTTTGCAGGAGCTCAAATAGAAGGAGCAGATTTTTCTTATGCCATCCTTGACAGCGAAGACCAAAGAAATCTTTGTGAAATCGCTGATGGGATCAATCCAACAACAGGAGTTTCAACAAGAGAAAGTCTTGAGTGTAGTTAGCATTAAAAATTATAAGTAAACTTTCTTACCGTCATTAAATTTATAAATCCTTTGTTCATCGTCTTGAAATATCATCTCGCCATTTAATTTGGATTTCCTAAATTTTGAAAGTCTTGCTCTGTGTATATTGGATTTTCTATTTATATTTTCTTCGTTATCATAAATACCAATATAAATATTTATATTAGGATTTGAGAAAGTTTTTTCTTCCTCTCTTAAAAAAATCCTGTCAATATTTGTTTGCGTGCTCTGTAATTTATTTTTAAATTTATCTAATTTTAAGTTCTTTGTTTTTTTAGAATTAATTTTTTTGAAGACCAAAAAAATAACTCCTAAAATTAGAAAAACTAAAAATACATTCATTACTTAATTTTTATTTTTATATCCACGCCTAAGTTACTTTTAGTAGTTAATATTTCTTTTTTTATGATTCCATAGGTAAAAATTTTAGATAAAGTTTTTAAAGAATTAAAAACTAAAAAAACAGTAAATAAAAAGAAAACAATAATGTTTTCTACAAGTAGATTTTTATTTTTATTATCTAGATTTCTCATATAAGTCTTAATTCAATTATTTTTCATCACTATTTGCATATGGGCCGAAAAATTCACTTGCGTCTCTTCCCATTACTTTAGCAAGATTTAAACTTTTATCTATATCCCATTTAGATGCCATTCCATAAAGAATCCCAGCAGCAAATGAATCGCCACATCCATAAGAATCAACCTTTAATTTTTTGTTTTTAAGAGCCTTATATCTTCCTCCTGGGAATATTATGCCTCCCTTCTCTCCCTCGGTTTTAATAGTATATTTTGGTTTTAACGATAATTCAGAAAAAGAAAAAACTTCTCCTGGATCAAGATTACTGCCTATTAATCCATCTAAAAGAACATTTGAATTATTAATTGTATTTAATCCTACCCTTGGTGTCGTACATAGTATTGAAGCTGATCTAGCCATTTTAAAAATCTCTGAATCAGATGCCGTAATAAAAATTCCGTCCATTTTTTTTAAAATATTCCATTCCAACTTGTCTTTATGAGTTGGAGCTAACCTTTCACCAATAACTGTTATTGCTCTTTCACCTTGAGAGTCAATTAAACTAAATCCTCTTCTAGTTGCTTTATCACGCCAAGCTACATGCATCTTAATTCCCATATTTGAGAGAATCTTGAAACACTTATCTCCATATTCATCATTACCTAATGACGTAAAAAAATGAATTTGGTTTAAAGTTAAATCAGAAAGTATTTTCGCGATAATAGAGCCACCACCAGCTGGATACTCAAGAGATTTTTCAGAATGAGAAATGACGCCTGGTTTTGGTAATTGATCGACCTTTAAGAAATTTATCCACTCAACATGACCAACAACAGCAAAATTTAAATTTCCTTTTTTAAATTTATAGTCTTCAACTTTATTATTCTTTTCAACAACCATAAGCTTTTAAATACTATTATTAAAAGAAATATTTTTGACAAGTGAATTCATTTAACATTTTAAAAGATAATAAACAGATACTATCTTATCTTTACCTTTTTCTATCAATTTTGGGTGCTGTACTGCCAATGATGGCAAATTTCGAATTTGCTAGGGAATATGGAAACAGCTTTGATATAAATAATTTCATTTCTTTAGCAAATGCAAACCCTGCAGCTCAGTCAATTTCTAGAGACTTATTAGTAGGTGCAAGCGCTATTTTTATATGGATAGTAAATGAATCAAAAAAACTAAACATGAAGAATATGTGGGTTGTATATATTGGAACTTTTCTTATAGCCTTCGCATTCTCTGCACCTTTTTTCTTATTTCTAAGAGAGAGAAGAATTATTGAATTAGAAAAGATTAATTAAAATAATCTCTTAAATAGAATTGTAAATGCAATAAAGCAACAACAAGAAATTGAAAGCCAGATTATTGAAGCATAACCAAATAGATCTAATATGCGTCCTGAAATAAATGGTCCAAAAAAATAACCCATAGCGAAACATTGTGATAGTAGAGCAAGTGCAAAACCTTTTTTATTTGAAGGAGCTATTCTGAATACGACATCTGTTGATGTTGGAAGAAATGAAGCAGTCCCTAAACTTACTAATATCAATGAAAAAGAAATTAAATAAAAAGCTGGGATTTTTAGATAACTAGAAATAAATAATAAAAATGAAGCGAAAGAGAAATTTATTAAACTAAATTTCAAGCCATATAGTCTTCCTTTCTTAGATATCCACGAACCGACAGGCCATTGTAAAAACAACAATAAAATTAACTGAATAGAAATTATAAGACTAATAATTTCTTTGCTTAATGCATTGCGATATACTCCACCTTTAACAAGATCTAGAGGCAAAGTTACTTGAATCAGAGCTAAAGAGGTAGTTATCAATAAAATAGATAAAATTATTATTGCTGAATTCTTATTCCATTTCGATTGTCCCTGATTAATTGGATCTACTAATTTTTTTTGGAAATTTTCTAAGTTACTTTTAATAGAAGAACTATTTCTAGATATTAAATATACGATAACTATCATGCAAAATATATCATTTATAAAAATTGATTTAAAAAACAAAAAATTTGTCATATAACCCCCTAAGAATACCCCTAGAAATATTCCTAAAGCCTCCGAACTTCTAACAAGGGCATAAGCTTTACGTGTTTCGATAGGATGACAAAAATAGGGCACCCCAAACTCGGCCGCAGGCCAATATATTCCTGCAGCAGCCCCAACAAGTGATTGTCCAATTATGTACAAAAAAGTATCTCTTGAAAAAATGAGGCATAAGCTAGCG
This sequence comes from Prochlorococcus sp. AG-424-P18, assembly GCA_003213235.1. Classification (GTDB taxonomy): domain Bacteria; phylum Cyanobacteriota; class Cyanobacteriia; order PCC-6307; family Cyanobiaceae; genus Prochlorococcus_A. Next base: position 72,428 of record QCNJ01000005.1, read on the forward strand.
GCAATACTTAGTATTGAAGAAGTAATTATCGGAAATTGTATTTTTCCGGTTTTATTAAGATAATTACCTGTAAAGAGTCTTGTTACGGTTCCAATTATTGCTGAAATGGTAAATCCCAGGCCAATATCTGTCGCCGATAATCCTAAGTTATTAAAAATAAGTGATGTTAAATAAATTACACCTCCTGCTCCAAATGCGGCGAAAAATCTTATCTTGGTTATTAACCTCAAATGATAAGGAAATTGAATCCACCATTTTTTGCTAATTTGTAAACTATTTGGACTAATCACTAGTGAAATACATTTTTATAATATTTTTTAGTTTTTGTGGTTTATTTTTTAATAATGGTTTAAAGGCTGCTGAAAAGATAAATATTAAGTTTGAAGATATGGAAATCCCTCTTACTATAGAACAATTATCAAAATTAGAAAAATACAAAGATGATTCAACAGAATTAATAGATTGGTTAAAAAAAAATGGATTTATAAGAGTTTTTGAATTATCAAAATTTTTAGAATTTCCAGTTTTCAAAGAAGAGGGCTTAAATAGAGAAATATTAAGAAGTTGGATAGGACGTAAAATTCTTACAGAAATAAGCAAAAGCATTAAAGTTCCAAATGACAATAATGGAACAGAAATATATAACACTATAGAAAATTTATTAGATCAAAAAAAAGAAGTTTCAACTTTAGACATCATAAAGGCATTACCATCAGAAGAAATTTCACTAGATATTGATAATCTAATTTTAATAATTTCATCTTGGAAAAATGAATTATCAATGCAACAAGAATTGTTGTCCAAATTAAATCAACTTGAAAGAACCAAACAAAATGCCTTTAAAAATACTGAAAAAAAATCAACTAAAGATCTAATAAAAATTGAAAAAAAAATTTATGCTCCTCACCGAGTGAAACCTTTTGAAATTGAAATATGGAAAAGCAATAAAACAAATTTTGATAAAGAATTGATAATATTTATGCCAGGACTTGGAGGCGAAATTAATAATTTTAAATGGATAGGTAACGAATTGGCTAGAAGAGGCTGGCCAATATTATTCATAGATCATAGAGGGAGTAATTTAGAATCATTCATAGAAGTACTCGATGGTAAGGAAACAATACCAGGAAGTGCAGACTTTTTTTTATATAGAATTAAAGATTTAGATGCTGTATTAAAAGCTCATGAAAATGGAGAATTTGGTCTACTTAATGATTCTTATATTTTAATGGGGCATTCACTTGGTGCTTTAATTGCACTTTTATATGAAGGCAATAAACCTACTGATCAACTAGAGAACAAATGTGATTCGGCATTAAAAGACTTTGCGGTAACAAATTTATCTAAATTACTTCAATGTCAGTTGAACGAAATACCCTTCCCTAAAAAAAATAACCTTAATAAAGCCAGTGCGATTATAGGTTTTAATTCATTTGGCAGTTTAATATGGCCAAAAGAAAATAGTACAGGCATTAAAACACCAACTCTTCTAATAGGTGGTACTTATGACCTTATTACACCATTAATTAATGAGCAATTTAGAGTTTTTTCTGCTTTAAATAATCCATCAAATAGATTTCTTATTATTGAAGGGGCAAGTCATTTCTCTCCAATAAGAATTAATAAAAACTTTGAAGATAATAATGACCTATTCAAAATAAGTGCAACTTTTATTGGTTCTGAGCCAATATTAGTACAAGATTTATCTACGAAATTTATAGTTGAATTTTTAAAAAATATTAAAGATAAAAAGATCCCTACAGTAGTTAAAAATCAAAGGGATTTGGGACTTGATTTCCATTTTTTAGATCTTCAAACAATAAAAGAGATTTCCGAAAATTAGTATTCTATTCGTGGATCTAAATATGCGATTAAAATATCCACGAAGAGATTTAAAGAAACTATTAGCATAGAGGTAAAAATCACAATTCCTTGAACCAAGGTATAGTCTCTTTGAGAAATGGCTTCATGTAATCTTAAAGCTATACCTGGCCATGAAAAAGTAACCTCGAACAATAAAGCACCTCCTGCTAATGAGGCCATAGTCAAGCCTGAAATAGTGACAATTGGCAATAGAGCATTAGGCAATGCATGGTTTAAAAATATTTTTTTCCTTGATATTCCTCGACATATAGCTGCATTTACATAATCACTTTTTAATGTCTTATCCAAATTTACTCTTAATGAGCGGCTAAATATACCACTTAATAAAAAGCCAAGAGTAATCGAAGGCAGTGCGAGATGATAAAGACTATCTTTCAAAGCAATAATATTATTTGAAAGAATACTATCCAAAACCAGAAAACCTGTAATTTGTGGTTGTTGCTGAAATATTGGAAATCTACCTCCAATTGGGGAAATATTAAAGAATACAGAAAATAATAATTGCGCTAACATTGCACCCCAAAAAGGAGGGATCGCATATGTAGCAATTCCTAATATTCTCGCAATATAATCAGTTTTTTTACCTTTATTTCTTAAGCCAATTAATCCCAATGGGAAACCTATTAGTGTGGCACTTAATATTGAAAAGAATCCAAGCTCAAGGCTTGCAGGCAATGACTTAATAATAATATTGAGGACCGGCTCTTGGGTACTAAGAGATTGGCCAAAATCTAAGTGTAAAATATTTTTAATATACGAAAAATATTGACTTATTAAAGGTTCATTTAACCCCAATTTATTTCTTAGAAATTCCCTTGAAAACTCATTTGCTCCAGATCCAAGTATGGCATCGACAGGATCGCCGGGTGCAACTCTCAATAAAATAAATACTAATGAAGAAATTATCCATAGCATTATCGGTATTAATGAAATTTTTAATAAGGAATAATTTAGTAATTTATTTAAATTTCTACTCATCAATTAACTCTAGATCACTCAATGAAATTATTCCTGCACCATTAAAAATAGGTTTTGATATTTTATTTTGAGACCATGCTTTTTGAGAGGATATCCAAATAGGAATATAAGGGATTGAATTTGCTGCTATTTTTTCAATTTCAACAAGTTTTTCTAATCTTTTTATTCCACTTATTTTTTCACTCTCAAGAAATAAACTTTCCACTTTATTTGATCCCCAAAAACTACCGCTGTAAACTGATTCTCCTTTTTTACATATGCCATCAACTATTTCATTGCAACTTAAAAGAGGGGTGAGATATGCTTCTGGATCTGAATAAGCTCCAGTCCAATCGAGAATAACTGCTGTATAAATTCCTAAACTTAGATTCTTATAAACTGTTGTAGATTCAACCCCATTAAGTTCAATGTCAATACAATCTTTCAAAGAACTTTTAATTTCCTCTTGCCATGTCAAAGCAATAAGTTTGTCAGCTGGTACATTCGATCTATAAGTAAGGGGTATTTTTAGAATATTTCCATTGCAATAATTTTCTTTTTGCAATAACCTTCTCGCTTCTAAATAATTATATTTAGGCCAAAGTTCTTGATTATCTTTTTTTAATATCGGAGGAATAATTGATCTAGATGGCTTCCTTAATCCGTAACTTACTTTCTCACTAATCAATTTTCTATTAAGACTTTTTGCCAAAGCCATTCTTAAATTAAGATTATTTAAGGGATAAGAACTAGTTTTAAGGCTTATAAAACTTAATTCAGTAAAAGGGCTACTACCTTCATTAAACTGTTTATTTCTACTTAAATTATTTAAACTTTTTCTCTGACTATCATCAATTGAATTTGATAAAAGCACGTCAATTTGTTTACTTTTTAAAGCACCAAAAAGAGAAGATGAATTTGAATATCCCACAAAATTAACACCCTTATTTAAGGGCTTTTCACCCCAATAATTTAAATATGGATCAATTGATTGAACTTCATTAGAAAAACTGGTAAGCACATACTTGCCAGTACCAACGAATTTTTCATTTAGAAACTTATCAGAATATTGTTTGTAAAAGGTAGGAGATATTGGAGTTAAATTTACTGATGTGAGTAAACCATTTAAAGAACTTGATGGTTTATTCAAATTTATTATGACTGAATAATCACTTGGCGTTTCTATTGATTTAATCTTATTTCCTAAAATATAATTCATTGTTCCAATTCTTTTGAATCTATCAAAAGTAAACTTCATAGCATTTGAGTTAAATGGAGTTCCATCGTGAAAAAAAACATTTTCTCTTAAATTGATAGTTATTTGAAGTCTATTCTTTGAAATAATTGGCATCCCAGAGGCCAATTCAGGGATTAATTCACCGTCAGAATTTAATTCAAATAATGTATCTCCTAGTGAACTAATTAACTGAATTGCTTTAAGAGTATTTGCTCTAGCTGGATCTAAAGATTCAATTTTTCCAGAACTAGCTACTATAATTTTTTTAGATATTCTTTTTGAGCCGCAAGAATTCTGCAAAAAGGAAATTAAAATAATAAATATTGATAAAACAACTTTTTTTTTCATATTTTATAATAACTTAGTTTTTCTGAAGTATTATTTGAGCAGAAAATTTGTAAGGTTATTTGACTAATTTCTAAAGCAAATGTTTTTTTAGAATCACAAGCAAAAGGCCACTCTCTCACCCAACAAATTTCCTTACCTCTATTTAAACCAATTACTTGAAAAGTCTTATTGCTATTTTTAATTTTTACACAAGCACCTTTATAAAGGTTTTCAGAAAAAATTAAATTATTATTTTCATTATTATTATCTAATAGTTTTGAATGAATCATTAAGGTGCTAAAACCAAACACTTACTTTCTTCGGTTTACCAAGCTATAAAGAAATTTGCAAACTATTTTTTTAAATACAACTTAATTGACTTGCAATAATTTTGACTTCATTTAGCGAATTTATTTCATCTTTCGATCTCTCAAAATCTCCATTATTCACCTCATGAGTAATAACGACAATTTCAGCTTTGTCCTCACTAGCATCAAGTTGAACAATTGATTCGATTGATACATTATTCTTTCCAAAAATATCTCCAATCTTTCCTATGACACCTGGACTATCAATACAAATAATTCTAAGGTAATTTTTTTTATTTATTTGTGAAGAACTTATTATATGGCAGTTTCTCCAGAAATCAAAAGATAATAATGGATCGATTGAATTATTATTTTTTACTGAGGCGGCATGCAGATTTAATATATCTGATACTACTGATGCTGCAGTTGGGCCACTCCCTGCACCTGGACCATATAACATTATTTCTCCAAGAGGATCAGCCTCAATCAATAAGGCATTATTAACTCCCTTAACTGTTGACAAAGGATGAGATTTTGGAATCAAAGAAGGTCCTACCCAAATATTTAAAGCGAGTGAATCATTACTATTAATTTGTCCCCTTTCGGAGAGTGCTAAAAGTTTTATTTCAAACCCTAATTTATTGGCATATTCGATGTCCTTTAGATTAATTTTACTAATGCCCTCAGAATGAATATCCTCTCTTTTAATTTTCCCTCCAAATGCAAGTTCACTAAGAATTGAAATCTTATCAGCAGCATCATGGCCCTCAACATCTGCAGTTGGATCAAATTCTGCATACCCAAGGCTTTGGGCCAACTTTAAGGTATCCTTGTAATCAGCTTTTTCATTTGTCATCTTTGAAAGAATAAAATTTGTTGTGCCATTAATTATCCCAACCATTTTTTTTATGCTGTTACTTTTTAATGATCTTTTTAAGGGTTCAATTATAGGAATCCCCCCGCAAACTGCCGCCTCTGACAATATATAAACTCTTTCTTTAGATGCAGTTTTATATATTTCTTCTCCATATCTTGCAATGACTGCTTTATTTGCTGTAACAACTGATTTACCTAATTTTAATGATTGCAGAATAATATCTTTCGCTAGATCAACTCCACCCATTACTTCAACAATTACATCTATAGAAGGGTCATTAATTAATTTAAATGGATCATCAGTTAATAAATTATTATCTAGCTCAATATCCCTTTTTTTATTAAGATCTTTAACTGCTATTTTTACAATTTCTATTTCTTTTAGAATTGGATGTGAATCAATTTCAGAACTTAATATTTTATAAATCCCCGAACCTACAGTTCCAAAACCTACAATCCCAATTTTGCATTTTCTCATTTTTTATTTCTTTTAACTTTGAGTTTAATTTTATATTATTAGGCCTACAAAAATTCATTCGCTTGAGACTGCATTTTCAATAAAATATTTAAAAAGCCATTTGATCGTGAAGGGGTTAAGCTTGATTTCAAACCAGTATCTTCTATAAATTTCTTATCTATTTCAACAACTTCATTTGGTGTTAATTCATTTAACCCAGTTATTAAAAATGCTAATAAACCCTTGGTTATTAGGGCATCAGAATATCCTTCCCAAAATAATTTACCGCCTTTAATATTAGCCTTAACAAAAACTTCTGAAACGCATCCCTTAACTTTATTTTCTTCAATAAGGATTTCATTATCTGGTTCTTTCAATTTTTTCCCTAACCATAAAATGTATTCATATTTTCTTTTTGGATCTTCTGATTTCTTTAATTTTTCTACTAATTTTGATAAATTATTGTATTTTTCCTGATTTCCCATTTTTTAAAACTATAAATTAATCGCTTTATTAATCTTCTATTATACAAATATTTCTTTTTCTGTGATAAACCCTGATAAAGGAATATCCCACTCAGCTCTGCTTAACGGAACCGTACTTACACAATTAGAAGTTAATACTCCAATACATGGAACATTTCTCCAATCACTATCTCTCCTTAATTTATCAAAATAACCTCCTCCATAACCTAATCTTGTTAAATTTTTATCAACGGAAAGACATGGTACAAATATCATGCTTATCTGCAAATGACTTAATGGGGAAGAATTATTTGGACTTAGTATCCCCTCAGAATCTTTAGTAAGAGGTTTTTCGTCCCAAGGATAAAATAATAAATCTTTTTTATCTTTACATCTAGGCAAAGCTAAAGTAAATTTTTTCTTAAGACTCCTTATATCAACTTCATTTTTTAGAGGCCAATATATGGCTATATAACCAATATTTTTATATCCTTTAACAAATGCATCAATATATAATCTTACATTATTTTCTACATTTTCTCTTTGATTAAGAGAAATCCCATCTCTTAGTTTTCTAAACATATCCCTCTCCAATTTCTTACTTTCAAAGATCGTCATATTAAATTTTTAGTTGAAGCCATCCTCATTTAGTTTTGTGAGTGCTATAGCCAATGCATCTGCTGAATCATCAGGTTTTGGAGGTTTGTTAAGATCTAAGTTATACATAACAGCATCAAGAATATCTTTCTTAGATGCCTTTCCAGACCCAGCAATTGTTAATTTTATCTGAGCAGGTGAATACTCACTAACATGAATTTTTTTTGAGGCCAATACCATCATAATCACGCCTCTGGCCTGCACCACACTAATGGTAGTACTTGACCTGTAAAAGAAAAATTTTTCTACTGCCGCTGCAGTTGGGTTCCAATGATTTATTAATTCATTAAGATCTTGGAATATCTCATAAAGTCTATCTTCTTCTTTTTTATCTTTACCTGTCTCAATAACACCGCAATCTAATAGTATCTTTCTTTCATTTTCTATCTCAATTATTCCATAACCAACTCTAGCTAATCCAGGGTCAATCCCAATTATTCTCACTTTAATTAAGCTTCAGCAGACAATTGAAATTTTGAAAGATTTTCTTTTTCATCTAAATCAAATACTTTACAAAAAGCTTGAATAACTCTTTCACCTGAGTCGACTTGTTCTAAGGGATCTTTTCTAAGTCTATGTCTTAAAGAACAAGAAATAACCCTTGCTATATCATCTTCTTGCACTTCAGTTCTGCCCTCAAATGCTGCAATTGCCCTTGCTGAACGATTTGTAACAATATCCCCACGTAAACCATCCACATCTAGTTCTCCGCAAATTGCAGAAATATTCAATCTTAAGTCATCGTCCATTTGAACAGAATTTAATATTTCTTGTGCTTTAATAACTTTTTGTTGAAGTTCATCCTGTTGTTTCTCAACACTCAATGAAAACTCATCAGGATTATCATCAAAAGAAGTTCTTTGATCAACCACTTTAACTCTTAATTCAGCATCTCTAACAGTCTTAACCTCAACACTCATTCCAAACCTATCCAATAGTTGAGGCCTTAATTCACCTTCTTCTGGATTTCCTGAACCAATAAGGACAAACCTCGCAGGATGTCGAACTGAGACCCCCTCCCTTTCAACTGTATTCCATCCGGAAGCGGCCGAATCTAAAAGTACATCAACCAAATGATCATCCAGTAAATTCACTTCATCAACGTATAGTAAACCCCTATTAGCTTTTGCTAATAGACCTGGTTCGAATGCCTTAACACCTTCACTCAAAGCCTTCTCTATATCAATGGTTCCACAGAGCCTATCTTCAGTGGCTCCTAAAGGCAAGTCAACCATAGGTACTTGTTTTTGAATACTCTCTAAATTTTCTCCTTGAGTCATTTTTTCCAAAACTTCTTTACTTTGCAAATCAGGATCGACTAGTGAACTATTATATGGATCATCTTTAACAACCTCAATTGCAGGCAATAAATCAGCTAAGGCTCTGATTGTAGTAGACTTACCAGTCCCCCTATCACCCATTATCATCACTCCTCCAATTCTTGGATCAATAACATTTAACAATAAAGCTAATTTCATTTCTTCTTGACCAATTACTGCTGTAAAAGGAAAAACTCTTCTTTTCTTTGTTGTAGGCACAGTTTTAGTTTTCTTAAATATTCAAATAATCAATAGATGTTACTTCAGAAAATGTTTTTAGTAAATATCCCTATCAAATTAAAACAAGAAGTGAATATCAACCAATCAAATTTATAATTACTTATTATTTTTTGAATTGTTCAAAAACCAGTTTATTTGATGGACAATTCCTCTTAAAACATTTATTTCGTGCATTGATGTATTTGCTCTCAAAATAAAATTTTTAAATTTACTGATTTTCGCCTTCGAGGTATGTTTTAAGAGATATCCAACCTGCAAAAGCATTTCCTCTAACTCCGCAAATGTATCATGTACTTCTTTCGATGATGCCAAGTTAAAAACTTTTAATTCATTATTTAAATTCTTTTTTGAAGACTTATTTAATTCATACAAAACTATTGAAACAGCGTGAGAGAGATTTAATGAAGGATTATTCTGAGAAGTTGGAATATTAAAAGTTTTATTTGCAAGAAGCAATTCACTGTTAGTTAAACCTCTATCTTCTCTGCCAAATATAATTGCTAAATTATTTATCTTCTTAAAGGATAAAGTCCAATCAAATATATCTTCAGAAGATACAAAAAATGAATCTTTATTTACATCAATCCTTCCACAAGATGCCAGAACCAAATCACAATCAATAATTGCTTTTTGAAGATCATCAAAAACCTTACAATGATTAAGAAATTTTTGACCTTTAAGGGCCATCTTTTTTGCTTCTAAAGAAAATATGTCGCATTTAGGAGAAACAATTCTTAATTCATCAACTTCAAAATTACTGCATAATCTAGCAACGCTTCCTACATTTAAAGGGCCATTTGGTTCAACTAAAATTACCTTTAAATTAGAAAAATTTTTTCCCAAAATCATTCAAGACTATGAAGATATTTTAATAAATTGGACATATTTACAGGATCAATTTCAAAACTTGGCATAGGAGGAGTCAGGCCTCCAGTAACTTGTTTTATTATCTCTCTATCATTCAAACGTTGAGTTATTGAGTGTAAGTCTGGTCCCACTAATCCTCTTGCTGTAATTCCATGACATCCAACACAATTTACTTTAAAAAGAGCATCTCCTTCCTTAGCAGAGCCATTAAGCTCAAGAGTTTCAATAATATATTTATTATCATGATGATTTACGAAAAATATTGCTAAACAAATTAATAAAACTCCAAATACAATAAAAAAAATTTTTAAGAATTCTCTCTTAAAGTTCCTCTCTGCTGCAGTTGATGAAGATGTTGACACAAAAAATAGTCTCTATGTAACAATTGTGAGTAAGAAATTCAAAAAAGGCAAAAAAATGATCGAGCCTCTTCTATGTGGAATTGTTTTAGGTTTAGTTCCGATAACTCTTCTTGGATTATTCGTAAGTGCATGGAATCAATACAGAAGAGGTTCAGGGATGCTGGACATTGATTAAAAATGTTAATCTTGACTGCCCATAATTTCTTACATCTATAGTTTCCCACAAAGTACTTTTTTTAATAAATAGATTTGGAGAATGTTCACAAATAACTGTTGAATCTTTTTTTAAAAGATTACAATTAAATAATTGATTTAAAACCAATTCATGGAAATTCACATCGTATGGAGGGTCTAGATAAACAAAATCAAATTTTAATTTGTTTAAATCCATATTTCTAGATGACAAGTTTCTCTCATAATCAGGTTTTGTCCATTTCAAAACGTCTTTACAAATAACTTCGATATCATTTCTCCTATTCTCTATATTCTCCAGCGAGAGTAAATTTTCTAAGCAAATTTTTGAATTGATTTTGTTTTTTTCTATTGCAATTATTTTGCTTGCCCCGTGATTATAAGCTTCACAAGATATGGCCCCTGTTCCACTAAATAAATCTAACCAATTACTATTTTCAACTCTTTTGTTCAATATATTAAATATAGCCTCTCTCACTCTCAAAGTTGTAGGTCTGGTAGAAGAATTACTTGGACTTTGGAGTTTTTTACCGCCTATTAATCTTAAGTTAGTCTTCATCCCTAAGAATCTGTTATTGAATATTACTCAGCCATCTTCTCAAAAGTTTTTCACCGGTTTTCCCAGATTTTTCCGGATGGAATTGACAGGCCAACAAATTATCATTCTCAATCATTGCAGTTAATTTTTCAGAGCCATAATCAACCTGAGCTGCAATAATATTTAAGTCATCTGGGATTGCATGGTAGGAATGTACAAAATAGACCCAATTATTTAATTCTTCAATCTCAAATAAAGTATTTTTTTTGGTAGGTAAAAGTTGGCACCAACCCATGTGTGGGATTCTTTCGTTAACAATATTGGGTATTTTTTGTATTTTTCCTTTTAAAATTCCCAGCCCTTGAACTTTTCCTTCATCACTAGATTCAAAAAGGAGCTGGAGACCTAAACATATCCCAAAAAAGGATTTTCCACTTTTAATCCAATTTTTCAAATCATTTATCAAATCAGTATTTATGAGATTATTCATCGCCGGATCAAATGCTCCAACACCAGGGAGTATTATCGCCTTACAAAGCTTAGAATCATTAAAGTTTTTAATTAATATAATTTCTTCTCCAAGACTTTCTAGAGATTTTGTTACGGAATGAATATTACCCATTCCATAGTCTATTAGTCCAATTTTATGCAAAGCTTTTAAATTTATAAATGCTTAGTTAAAGTGCTCGAAAGAGTTGCTTTTGGCACAGCACCAACAACGGTATCAACCTTTTGACCTCCTTTAAAGATCATTAATGTAGGAATACTTCTTATTCCGTATTGACTGGCTACATTTGGATTTTCATCTGTGTTTAATTTAAAAACTTTAATTTTCCCTTCAAAGTCTTTTGAGATTTCTTCTACAACCGGAGCGACCATCCTACATGGACCGCACCATGGTGCCCAAAAATCAACCAATACTGGTAGATCACTTTGCAGTACATCTTTGTCAAATGAAGAATCAGTTACGGCTGGAGCTGATGACATAATTTAAGTATTCCTTTTTGAAAATTTAGCAGGCAATTCTTATAAGTGATGATTTCATTACAGATTAAATAATATAAGTAACAAAATATCTAAAAAAGCCCGATTAATCGGGCGATTTAGTGTGTGAGGAGTATGGGGTTTCCCCCATCATTTAATAATAACTCCTAATTAGAAAATTTTTCAAATTAATACTTAATTCTCAAAGGATTTATAATTTTGCTTTAGGGGAACTACTTACCCATTCCAAGCTGCTGAGCTTTTTGATAAACCTTGCCTTCTGTAAGAAGCGATGGTGCGATAACTATTTCAACTTCTTGCATTTCTTTAATATTTTTTGCCCCAAGAGTACTCATTGAGGTTCTTATGGCTCCTAATAAGTTATGTGTCCCATCATCAAGTAAGGCAGGGCCTTTAATTATTCTTTCTAAGGATCCTGTGGAACCAACTTCAATTCTTGTGCCCCTTGGCAATACTGGGCTTGGAGTGGCCATACCCCAGTGAAATCCTTTACCTGGAGCGTTTGAGGATTTAGCTATTGGGGATCCAATCATTACAGCATCTGCTCCACATGCCAAACATTTACAGATATCTCCACCAGTAACAATTCCTCCATCCCCAATAATAGGAATATAACGACCACTTTCTTTAAAGTAATCATTTCTTGCCGCACTACAGTCAGCAATTGCAGTTGCTTGAGGAATTCCAATTCCCAATACTCCCCTTGATGTACATGCCGCTCCAGGTCCTATTCCAACCATCAATCCTGCTACTCCAGCATCCATGAGAAGTTTTGCAACTTCGTAAGTGACACAATTCCCTGCTACAACTGGGACATTCACAGATTGACAGAGATCTTTAATATTTAAGGTTTCCTTACCTTCCATACCAAGATGTTCAGTGGAAACAACTGTTCCTTGAAGAAAAAATAAATCTATTTTGGAATTATTAAGTGTTTCTTTAAACTTAATGGCAGCTTGAGGCGTACCACTAAAAGCTGCTATGCCTCCTCTTTCTTTCACCTCATTTATTCTTTGTACAATCAATCTCTCCTTGACTGGTTCACTGTATATTTTCTGCATTAATGGAACAAAATCATTCTTCCCAACCGATGCTATTTGGTTCAATATTTCATCTGGGTTTTCATATCGTGTTTGTATGCCCTCCATATTAATAACCCCTAGGGAACCTAATTTTGTGAGCTCTACAGCCGTATTGACATCGACAACACTATCCATGGCACTTGCAATGATAGGAACTTCTCTTTTGAAATCACCTATTGACCAAGAAGGATCAGTCAAATCGTAATCAAGTGTTCTATTACCTGGGACTAAAGCTATTTCATCGATGCCATAAGCCCGTCTGACTTTTTTATTTAAACCAAGTTCAATATTCACGATAATTTTCTTTTATTCTGAATAAATTAACAACTAAAGGGGTAATAAGCCAAGATTTATTCAAAAACAACAGGTTTTATTTTGATTTGTGTGTAAATGTGAGTATTTGGGAATTAAATAAATCTTTTTTTTAATTCATTATGACAATCAGCGATTATTATTAAAGAAAGGATTTTTGTATGTCTGATATTTTAGATTCCGATAACTCAGGATTAAGCGAAGATAACGATCGAATTATTCAGACTGACTTAAGAAATGAAATGTCTCGCTCTTATTTAGAGTATGCAATGAGCGTTATCGTTGGTCGTGCTCTCCCAGATGCTAGGGATGGATTAAAACCTGTTCATAGAAGAATTCTTTATGCAATGTATGAACTTGGTTTGACTAGCAGTAGACCATACAGAAAATGTGCAAGAGTTGTTGGAGAAGTACTTGGTAAATACCACCCGCATGGAGATACAGCTGTTTATGATGCTTTGGTCAGGATGGCTCAGGATTTCTCTATGAGGATGCCACTAATAGATGGTCATGGAAACTTTGGTTCTGTAGATAACGACCCCCCAGCAGCAATGAGATATACAGAATCTCGTTTACAGTCACTTACAGATGAAAGTTTGCTAGAGGATATTGAATCTGAAACTGTTGATTTCGCCGACAATTTTGACGGTTCCCAACAGGAGCCAACAGTTTTACCGGCTAGAATCCCTCAACTACTTCTAAATGGATCATCTGGAATAGCAGTAGGAATGGCAACTAATATTCCACCTCATAACTTAGGAGAATTAATTAATGGTCTTAAATCAATAATTAAAAATCCTTTAATTGAAGATAGAGAACTTTTTGAAATAATAAAGGGTCCTGATTTTCCCACTGGTGGTCAAATCTTAGGCAGAGATGGGATAGGAGAAACTTTCAAGACAGGAAGGGGTTCAATAACTATGAGAGGTGTAGCAAATATTGAGCAAATTAACTCCACTGGTAGGGCAGAGAAAGATGCAGTAATAATTACAGAGCTTCCGTTTCAAACTAATAAAGCGGCATTGATCGAAAGAATTGCAGACTTGGTTAATGAAAAAAAATTAGAAGGTATTTCTGATATTAGAGATGAAAGTGATCGAGATGGAATGAGAATTGTTATTGAACTAAAAAGAGATGCCTACCCACAAGTAGTTTTAAATAATTTGTTTAAGTTAACCCCTCTTCAAAATAACTTTAGTGCAAATATTCTAGCTTTAGTTAAAGGAGAGCCCACAACACTTTCACTAAGGAAAATGTTAGATGTTTTTTTAGACTTCAGAGTTGAGACAATAAGGAGAAGAACAGGATTTTTATTAAAAAAGGCGGAAGAAAGAGACCATATCGTAAAAGGTCTTTTATTAGCATTGGATGCTATGGATGAAATTATCAATCTAATAAGAGCAGCAAAAGATACAGTTTCAGCTAGAGAAAAATTACAAACTGATCATGAGTTATCTTCCACACAGGCAGAAGCAATCTTACAAATGCAATTAAGAAGATTAACAGCCCTAGAAGCAGATAAAATTAAAGGGGAACATGATGAATTAACCCGAAAAATTAACGAATATCAGGAAATATTGAATAGTAAAGAAAGAATTTTTGAAATTATTCTTGAAGAACTTAATAAAATCGATGAGAGATTTTCCTCTCCAAGAAAAACAGAAATACTTGATTTAGGCGGTGGTCTAGATGATATTGATCTTATCGCTAATGACAGATCCGTAGTTTTATTAACTGAAGCAGGTTATTTAAAAAGAATGCCTGTTAATGAATTCGAATCTACAAGTCGTGGGTCAAGAGGTAAAGCTGGAACAAAGACACAAGAAGATGATGATGTGAAATTATTTATAAGCTGTAACGATCATGATACTCTTTTACTTTTTAGTGATAGAGGAGTATCTTATGCTCTCCCAGCATATAGAGTTCCCATGAGTAGCAGAACAGCCAAAGGCACTCCATCAGTTCAACTTTTACCAATACCAAGAGAGGAAAAGATAACTTCACTTGTCGCAGTAGATACTTTTGATAACGATTGTTATCTATTGATGCTAACAAAGGCTGGATTTATAAAAAGAACTTCTCTTTCTGCTTTCTCAAAAATCAGATCAAATGGATTAATAGCTATAAACCTTGAGGATGGAGACGCTTTGACTTGGGTTAGATTATCAAAAGAAGGAGATAGTGTTTTGATTGGATCAAGAACAGGAATGGCTATTCATTTTAGATTAGATTTTAATGAATTAAGGCCACTTGGCAGGACGGCAAGAGGGGTTAAATCAATGAACTTGAGAGAAGGAGATAATCTAGTTTCTATGGATGTTTTAACATCTAATTTGGTTGATCAATTGGCTAAGATTGAGGATCTCACAGAAGATCTTGATGACAATATTGAGGAAAATTTTTCAGATGGTCCATGGGTATTAATAGCCAGTGCATTTGGACTAGGGAAGAGAGTACCTGTAGCTCAGTTTAGATTACAAAAAAGAGCAGGCATGGGTTTGAGAGCAATAAAATTTAGAATTAAAGATGATCAGCTAGTTTGTTTGAAAGTCCTTGGCGAGGGAGAAGAATTACTACTTGTGACCGAAAAAGGAGTAATAGTAAGAACAAACGCAGATAAAATCTCTCAGCAATCTAGGGCAGCTACAGGAGTAAAATTACAAAGATTAGATGACGGTGATCATTTATCTGAAGTGGTATTGGTACCTCATGAACAAATAGAGGGAAAAGACCAACCTAGCTCAGTTGAACAAAATTAAAAGCCTTATGGTTAGTTAAATAATATGGAAATACTTGATATTTTAATTTTAGGTTCAGGTCCTGCAGCATTATGTTTAGCTTCAGAATTAGCCAAGCAGGATCTAAATATTAAGGGTATATCATCAAAATCTCCAAATGAAAAATGGGAGAATACCTATGGTATCTGGGCAACTGAATTAGAAGAATTAGGATTAGAGTCTTTGTTATCTCATAGGTGGAGTAAAACAGTTAGTTTTTTTGGAGATGGGGAAAATAAAAAAGGGGATACTCCGACAAACCACAACTACGATTATGGTTTAATAAATCAAAAAGCTTTTCAAAATGAGCTTTTAAAAAAATGCAAAGGGATTGAATGGTTGAATGAAACCGCAAAAGACATTAAAGAAAAAAATAAACTATCTGAGGTAATTTGTTTTTCAGGTCTCAAATTAAAGGCGAGATTAGTTATTGACGCAAGTGGTCATAAAAGTAATTTTGTAAAAAGACCAATTCAAAATGAAATCGCTCAACAAGCTGCTTACGGAATTGTAGGTAAATTCACATCACCACCTGTTAATAAAGAACAATTTGTTCTAATGGATTTTCGTCCAAATCATTTAAACAATGAAGAAAAGTTATCATCTCCTTCCTTTCTTTATGCAATGGATCTTGGCAACGAGACTTTTTTTGTTGAAGAAACTTCATTAGCTAGTTATCCTGCATTATCCCAAGAAAATCTTAAAAAAAGACTTTATAAAAGACTTAATAGTAAAGGTGTTGAGGTAAGTGAAATTTTTCATGAAGAGAATTGCCTTTTCCCTATGAATTTACCCCTCCCATTTAAAAAACAATTTGTTCTTGGTTTTGGAGGATCTGCAAGTATGGTTCATCCTGCATCAGGATACATGGTTGGATCTTTATTAAGAAGGGCTCCACTTCTTGCTCAAAAATTAGCAATCTTTTTAAAAGAACCTAATCTAAGCTCTCTTGAACTAGCAACGAAAGGTTGGGAAATCCTGTGGCCTTATGAGTTAACACAACGGCATAAACTTTACCAATACGGTTTAAGAAGATTGATGAGTTTTGACGAAAGTAGGTTAAGAAGCTTTTTCTCAAATTTCTTTAGATTATCAACCAATGAATGGGTGGGTTTTCTTACTAATACACTTCCACTTCCAAAGCTAATTTATGTGATGAGTAAGATGTTTATAAATTCACCTCTAAAAGTAAAACTTGGAATGCTCAAGTTAAATTAGTATTTTTATTTTCGCCAATCATCAATATTAATATTTGGGAAGACTTTATCCTCTTCCTCAATATCTTCAAGAAATTTTAAATTAATATTGGAATGATTTTTAATCATTTCAACCAATTCCCAGAACCTGAATAAGTGCCTTTCTATTCTCTCTTTTGCGAGCTCAGTTGTGGTTCCAGCTCTTAGAATAAAACTCCAATCAGAAGACTCAGAAAGAAGTAGTTCTCTTGCAGCTTGCTTGAAGAGTCTTTGAGATAAATCATTATTAAAATTTTCCAAGCACAAATCTACAAATGTTGCGCCTGCCTTTGTTATTTCTGGAACGATCCATGCATTTGCATCATTAATCCAGTAATTATGGTAACCACCTTGCCCCCAGCTTGATGGCGATGGATCACAAATCTGAAGATTTGGTTTTTGCATTAAGAATTCTTTTAAATTTGTAAGCTTAATTGAATATTTACTAGAGTTCTTTAGTATTTTTTCAATAAAAAAAGGTCCCTCATACCACCAATGACCAAATAACTCTGCATCAAATGGAGCTACCAATAAAGGCTTAAAGGGGGAGGATAAAGTCAATTTTTCTAGTTGTTTGGATCTCGCTAGAAGATAGGCATCAGCATGTTCTGCAGCCTTATTTTTGGCTTCATTTTCAAGATAAAACTCCTTTTCACCTAAAGAAATGTTTTCATCTGTAATCTTATGAAACTTTAAACCCAAAGGTCTTTTTGTTGAAATGCCCTTCTTTTGGAGCTTTAAGAGAGGCAATTCCCACCCCAAATCTTTATGAAATTCCCTATAGACTTTGTCGCCCGGGAACCCATCCTTAGCAGACCAAACAGGCAATGTTGACTCACTATCTCTCCCGAAAAATGCCACTCCTTTTTTCGAACATATTGGAGCATAAACACCATACCTAGGCCTTGGTGCGGAGTTTAGAATCCCGTGTCCGTCCAAGATTGTATATCTAATTCCAGAATTAAACAGTATTTCATCTAAACCCTCATAATATGCGCATTCAGGTAACCAAATACCTAAAGGCTTTGTTCCAAAAATATTTTCATGGCTCCTAATGGCTGTATTGATTTGTCCTTTTACAGTTTCAGGGTTCTCCCTTAAAATTGGTAGATATCCGTGAGTAGCAGCACAAGTAAGAATATCCAAATTTCCGGAGTTATTTAAAACCCTAAACTTCTCAATTAAATTTCCAGAACAATTTTGCCAGTATGAGTATTTATCATTAAGGTTATTGAATAAAAATGCAGCTGCATTTTTTTCTTTTAGTGGCAGTTCGTTTAGGAAATCATTCCTTGTTTTAATCCAGATTGGGAACGTTTCTTGAATTTGTTTATTATTTAGAAGTGATAATAATGTGGGAGACAAACTAATAGTAAGTTTTGTATTTTCATGATTTTCATTTTTGGAAGATTCTATTGATTGAAGTAGTGGTATATAACATTCAAGAATCGCCTGAAATAACCAATCCTCTTCTAACGAGTTTTTTTCATTTTTTCTGACATAAGGTAGATGAGCATGTAAAACTATCGCTAACTGACCTAAGACATTTTTTTTGGGGTATCGCCCATTCATACTTTTTATAATTTATGCCTGAAATTCTTTAAAAACCAAAATTAACCCTTTAAAAAAAAGGAAGCTTTGATCATAAAAGAATACTTTAAAAATTTAAGTATTTTATTTTTTTTTTCAGAATTTTAACCAATATTATTTTAGTTATAAAGTTTCAGCAAATTATTATTGAACTTAATCTAGTCAAAATTTTTTAATTAGCTTAATATAAGTTTAGTTTATTCCTTCTAATGTCAAAAGATCCTGGAAGAATTTTGATATTTGATACCACTCTTCGAGATGGAGAGCAATCTCCTGGTGCCAGTTTAAATCTGGAAGAAAAACTCGCTATCGCCCATCAATTAGCAAGATTAGGAGTTGATGTTATTGAAGCTGGTTTCCCTTTCGCAAGTCCAGGAGATTTTAAAGCTGTAAATAAAATTGCCAATGCAGTCGGAAAAGAAAATGGCCCTGTAATATGCGGTTTAGCTAGAGCGTCTAAAGGAGATATAAAAGCATGTTACGAAGCAGTAAGTCCAGCCCCAAAAAAAAGAATACATACCTTTATTGCAACAAGTGATATTCATCTTAAACATAAACTTAAAAAATCCAGAAAAGATGTTCTTCAAATAGTTCCAGAAATGGTTAATTATGCAAAGTCATTAATAGATGATATTGAGTTTTCTTGTGAAGATGCCTCAAGGAGTGATCCTGACTTTTTATACGAAGTGATTCAACTAGCAATTTCTGCAGGAGCGACAACAATAAATATCCCTGATACTGTTGGATTTACAACTCCTAGTGAATTTGGCAAACTAATTGCCGATATAAATAAAAATGTTTCAAATATTGATGAAGCAGTTATCTCGGTTCATGGTCATAATGATTTAGGTTTGGCAGTAGCCAATTTTCTAGAGGCAGTAAAAAATGGAGCGAGACAACTAGAATGTACTATTAATGGAATTGGGGAAAGAGCCGGTAATGCTTCTCTAGAGGAATTAGTAATGGCATTGCACGTTAGGAAGAGTTTTTTTAATAGTTTTTTCAAAAGAAATCCAGATTCACCAACTCCTCTTACGGCTATAAGAACAGAAGAAATAACAAAAACCTCTAGACTTGTTTCCAACCTAACTGGAATGACTGTACAACCTAATAAAGCGATTGTGGGAGCCAACGCTTTTGCACATGAGTCAGGCATTCATCAGGATGGGGTTTTAAAAAATAGACTAACTTATGAAATTATCGACGCAAAAACTGTTGGGTTGAGTGATAACAAAATATCTTTAGGGAAACTTAGTGGAAGAAGTGCAGTAAGAGCAAGATTAGAAGAGATGGGATATGACTTGAGCCGAGAAGATTTAAATGATGCTTTTGCTCGTTTCAAGGATTTAGCTGACAGGAAAAGAGAAATTACTGATCGAGATTTAGAAGCAATTGTTAGTGAACAAGTGCAGCTCCCAGAAGCTAAATTTCAATTAAGTCTTATACAAGTAAGTTGCGGTAACGCATCTAAACCTACTGCCACCATTTCTCTTTTAAACACAGAAGATAATACTGAGGATACTGCTGTATCAATAGGGACTGGACCCGTTGATGCTGTATGCGAGGCTTTAAATAAATTAGCTAAAGTTCCTAATGAATTAATTGAATTTTCTGTTAAGTCAGTAACAGAAGGAATTGATGCTTTAGGCGAAGTAACAATAAGAATAAGAAGGGATAATAAAATATATTCTGGTCATTCTGCTGATACTGATGTTGTAGTTGCTGCAGCAAATGCTTACGTTAATGCTTTAAATAGGCTTGTCTTTTCTGAGAAAAAAAATTCAATTCACCCACAATTAGACAATTTAGAAAATTCTAATAACGCATTTCTATCTAATCAAACAAATTAAATTATTTTTTAGGAATATTAAGGAGCATCAAAAAGAGTCTATTAATATTGTAAATTACTCTAATAGTTTAAGCAGTTAATAATGAGAGAAAGATTACATGGATATTGGGCACTTTCATGGGCTGGGTTAATCAGCAATATAATTGCACTTCCAATAATCGCATTAATAATAAGTTATGGGCCTCCACTAAAAGTTGCTAACATCACTCTTGCTATAAGCCTTGGTTGGCCTGCTGCGATTGTTGGAATAGTTTCTTCAGCAGCACTTTTAGCTGAGCGGAAATGGGGCGTAACTTTAACTTTAGTATCTCTATCAATGGTAATTTCTGGGATGGGCCCTTATTCAATTGTGAGACTCATAACTCTTAAAGACATTTTTGGAATTGGTGGGTTTACTCTTTTAACGACATTATTAAGTACATTAGCTCTCTTATATTGGTGTAATCCAAAACATAGAAGAAGTATTAGACTATAAAATTGAAAATTAAGAAAAAGTATTATTCTTGCTATTTGGATACTGAATTCTTCTATGTCTAATTCTTTTCCACACATTCAAGAATGCCCTTTTTATCAGAAAAATTTCTCCTTTCGATAAATTACTATCATCTAATTGCCCATCTTTTTGTCGAGAGTAGATAATATTAGATATTGTATTCAAAGCTTCTTTATCAGATGCATTAATATCCATAGCTCTTAGTGCTGCTTCACATCCATCTGCCAGCATTAAAATAGCTGTTTCTTTTGACTGAGGAATAGGTCCTTTGTATCTAAAATAGTATTCATTAATGTCGAGATTTTTTTCTTTAGCTTTTTGAAAAAAATATCCCATTTTTAGGGTACCTTGATGTTCAGGGATAAAATTAGCTATTAGTTTAGGTAGTCTATTTTTTCTAGCAAAATTCAATCCTTCATCAACGTGTGCTTGTAATACCTCTGCACTTTTAATTGGATCATCTAATTCGTCATGCGGATTTTTTGACCCATCCTGATTTTCAATAAACCAATTAGGGGCATGTAATTTACCAACATCATGATATAACGCTCCAGTTTTAATTAAATCAATATCACCACCAATCATTCTTGTTGCTTCTTCTGCTAAACCACATATAAGTAAGGTATGTTCAAAAGTGCCAGGAGCTTCAAGAGACAATCTTCTAATAAGAGGTTTCTCCTTATCAGCCAATTCGAGTAATCTTGCTTTAGTTAACAATCCGAATATTGATTCAAAAATAGGCATAAATAAAATAGTAAACAGCATAACTATTGCTAATAAGAAGGAATCCGAGAATATATCCCCATTAACTAAAACAAAATCTTGTTTATTTAATAGAAATATTTTATCTTTACCTATCAATATCCATTGACTCAAGAACGATCCTATTGGGACAAAAATTGATAGTTGAAGCAACTGAGCTCTATTTCTTATTCTTCCTCCAAGTAGAGATACTACTGAAGCGCAAACTAATAAAACAAAAAATAAATTATTATTTATAGCAGCAGCCGGATCTGGCCAAATAAAGCTCGCTATTGATACCCAAGCTAAAGCTGTTATGCTTCCCATTGCTTGAGAAATAATTAATGCCGGTGGAATTACTATAGATAATGGGCTTATGGTTGAAGCTAAGGCTAATTTCATAGCTTGAACTGCTAAAAGAAGAGTAATGATCAAAAAGATCTGTCTTGAAGAAATTGTAGGATTCTCTTTTTTTGAAATTAATATCAAAATTCCAGAACTTATAAGTATTTCATTAAAGGTAAAAAACCAAGAGAAAATATCTGCTAAATCTAAAGGCGAGATAAGAAGTAGTTTATAAGAGGAAATTACTGAAATTAAAATGCATACTAGAAAAATTATGAGATTATCTATCCTTGAAATTTTAATTGGTTGTTTTACTGGAACTTGACTTCGCCTCCACAGATAAAACAATTTCTTTAAGGAAGTTGTGATGTTTTGCACAGAATATAAATAAATCTATTTGAATAATTTTAAAATTATAGGCATGCTAGATGTAAAAAGGAGATGTTTTTCTAAATGTCATTAAAATTAGACGGTAAAAAATTATCTCTTGAAATTGAAGAAAGATTAAATAAATACATCTCTAATAATAAAAAAATTACAAAAAGAGCTCCCGGTTTAGCTGTAATAAGAATAGGAGAAGATCCTGCAAGTGGTGTTTACGTTAATAACAAGGAAAAAGCATGTTCAAGGATTGGAATAAAGAGTTTTATCTTTCATCTAAAAGATAGTGTAGATCAAAAAGAAGTTGAACAATTAATTATGAAACTAAATTCTGATAAGGATATTGATGGAATTTTGCTACAACTTCCAATCCCAAAAAAGTTTGATGAGCAAAAACTGATAAGCCATATTAATCCAAGCAAAGATGTAGATGGACTAAATGAAATAAATATCGGCAAACTAGTAAAAAATGAGCCTGCAATGAGATCATGCACACCTGCAGGAATTATTAATTTATTAAGATCCCAAAATATTACAATTGAAAGTAAGAAAATTGTTGTCATAGGAAGAAGTTTGCTTGTTGGGAAACCCTTATCGCTTATGTTGTTGAATCTAAATAGCACGGTAACAATTACACACTCTAAAACATTAAATTTGAATAAAGTTTGTAAAGAAGCCGACATACTAATTGCTGCTGCGGGAAAACCCAATCTTGTAGATTCGAGTTTTGTGAAAGAAGGAGCAATAATTGTTGATGTAGGAATACATAGATTAAAAAGTTCCGAAAAAAATCAAACCAGATTATGTGGCGATGTATTATTAGAAGATGTCATTTCTAAAGTATTTGCTTACACACCTGTACCAGGAGGTGTTGGACCAATGACAGTAACAATGTTACTTGTAAATACTATTTTTAGCTGGCAAAAACAATTTGGTTTATCATCAACTCTTAATGACCTTTTGCCATAAAATCCAAGATGAATTTTTTTTTACTGAAGGTATAAAATGACTGAAGTTATAAATAGTATTTCTGATTTTGAAAAATATCTTAAAAAAACAAAAAAGGTTGTAGAAGAAGCACTTGATTTTTCCTTGGGCCCCGAGAATCCAGAAATATTAAGAGAATCAATGAGATATTCCCTCTTAGCTGGAGGGAAAAGAATACGTCCAATTTTATGTTTAGCTTCTTGCTCACTAGCTGGCGGAGAACCATCTCTTGCAGTTCCTACTGCGGTAGCAATAGAAATGATCCATACAATGTCCTTGATTCATGATGATCTGCCCGCCATGGATAATGATGATTTGAGGAGAGGTAGACCAACAAATCATAAAGTATATGGAGATGCAATAGCTATTCTCGCAGGCGATGCTTTATTAACAAGGGCCTTTGAAATGGTCTCTTTAAGAAGCCCTGGAGTCGATCCAAATAGATTATTAAATGTAGTTGGCGAATTATCCCTAGTTGCTGGTGCCCCAGGCCTAGTCGGGGGGCAAGTTGTTGATTTGGAGTGCGAAGGCAAAGAAGTCGACCTTGAAACTCTCGAATATATTCATCTTCACAAGACTGGGGCTTTATTAAAGGCTTGCGTTAGAACAGGTGCGATGATCGCAGGAGCTAACGAAAAACTATTACAAGCTCTGACAACATATGCAGAGGGAATTGGTTTAGCCTTCCAAATAATAGATGATATTCTTGATTTAACTTCCAGCAGTGAAAAGCTTGGTAAAACTGCCGGCAAAGATCTTTTAGCTGACAAAACTACTTACCCTAAATTACTTGGAATGGAGGAATCAAAGAAAAGAGCATTTGATTTAGTTGAAAAAGCAAAAAAAGCAATTGAACCTTGGGGCGCAGATGCGAAGTATTTAATATCGTTAGCCGATTTTATTACAAATAGAGACAGATAATTATTTTTAATTTATGTCTGATTTTTTTTCCTTTTTTAATAATTCAGTTCTATTCTGGAGCCTATTATCCTGTTTGCTAGCTCAATTTTTTAAAATTGTATTCAATTTCTTTTCAACTGGAGAGATAAGATTTGGAATTATGTTTGAGACGGGTGGTATGCCCTCGAGTCATTCCGCCTTAATAACTGGAGCTGCATCTGGCATAGGTTATGAAATAGGATTTGATAGCTCAATATTCGCATTATCAGTTGCTATAGCACTTATAGTTATGTATGACGCAAGTGGTGTTCGAAAATCAGCTGGGATTCAAGCTGCAGAAATTAATAAACTATCAAAAAAACTAGACACTCAATCTGAATTACTGTTAAAAGAAACCCTGGGTCATACGAAAATTGAAGTCATGGTGGGGAGTTTTTTAGGACCATTAATCACTTTGCCTGGAATGTTTTTTTTAGGTTCTCCTCTCAAAATATTTGATTTGATAATAAATTAAGAATTCTTTGAAAAAGTAATTTGGGTGGCCTCTATAAAGTTTTTTGCGACTTCTGGAGAACTTGGCAAATGTAAGTGAATCCAACTTGCATGTAATTTTTCATCAAAAAAGCCTTCATTTTTGTATTCGGTTTTCCAAGATTTAATTTTCCATGGGGAAGAAAGGTTCTTCTGATGCTCAGTTTTTCCAGAATCAAGTTCAGATAAATTATTTTCAATTTCCCAATAATGAAATTCGTGTCCTCTAATTAATTGATTTTGTTTAATGATTGAAGTATCTTTTAAACCCTCAATGTATCTATAACCTACTGAAAGCTTACTTTTTTTTGTTAAAAAAGGCAGGATACCACTCATTTTATGATTATTACCATTTTCATCTTTTATGAAGTCTCCTAAAATCATCATCCCTCCACATTCAGCATATATAAATCCATTTTTGCGGAATTTCCTTAACGAATTTAAGCTTTTTTTAGAGTTACTTATATGATCAGCATATTTTTCAGGGAACCCCCCAGGAATAATTAAAGAAGAAGCCTCATTAGGTATTTCTTCATCATCATAAATACTCCATGAAATCAATGGTATACCTATTTCACTCAAAAACTCCTTAGTTTCAGGATATTGAAAATGAAAGATTTTATCTTCTGCAATTGCGATAGGTTTACTTTTGTCTATCTTAAAATCTTTAGAATTGAAAGTATTAAACATTTTCTTTTGAGGAGATTTCAGGAATTTAATAAGAGAAAATACGTCAAGATTTCTTTCTGCAAAATTTGCAAAATATTCAACATCAATTTCTTTACCATTATCCATTGGAGATATCAAACCTAAATTAGCTTTATTTAAAGTTATTTTTGAATCAGATGGTAAAAAACCAAGAATTTCGATATCTTCATTTTTAAAAACTTCTTTGATTAATTTTTTATGTCTATCTGAATTAACGTTGTTAAATATTATTCCTAATATTGACAACTCATTATCGAAATCTCTAAAACCTCGAATAGTCGCCAAAAGGGAAGCTACTTGACCTCTAGCATTAACAATAAAAATTATTGGAGCATTAAGAAGTTTAGAGATATTTGCTGTGCTGGAATAGGTTGTTGACCCTAGTCCATCAAATAGACCCATTGCTCCTTCAATTAATGAGAATTCATATTTCAAAGAATGTTTAAAAAAACTTTCTTGAACCCATTCCTCACCACTTAAAAAAATATCTAAATTCCTGCAAATAGGTTGGCCTATTGAGCTAAGTTGTTGTTGATCAAGATAATCTGGGCCAACCTTGAAAGTTTGTATCTTTATACCTTTTGAAAACGCCCAACAAGATAGCAAAAGAGATAATGTAGTTTTCCCGCTATCAGTGGAAGGAGAAGATATTACACAAGGCATCTATTAATTATTCAAACCATTAAATATTTGAAGAGCTATTTTAATAGAATTTTCAAACAGAGGACTGGTATTACCTCTACTACTTCCCAATAATTTACTAACATCGTACTCTGATGTAGAAAAAGAATTTGGAACAACTTGTTCTATTAATTCCATATTAGCCATTCCCCCTGCTTCAAGTCTCATACATTCCACTGATTCACAGCCAAGTATTACACAAGTGTTATTTTTTTGAACCTCACTAATTTTTGAAATCAGCCTCAATCCAATAACTTGCCCTAAATGAATACTTGGATTTCCCAAAGATAAGGGATTAATTGATGTAGAGATTATTTCGCCATTAATTCTTTCAAACTCTATTTTTGTTGATTCTGTATCCCTTTCAACTCTTAGAAAAGACCAACCAAGTTTATCGCTAATCCATGAAATCAAAAACAACGCTTGAATAATATGATCTCCAGCAATATCAATGTCAATATCAGTAATATGATCTAAAATTGGTCTTCTCGAAGGCGGATCAAAAATCATTGCCAATGATTCCCTCCAATTTTTCAATCTAACCCAATTCAAATCATTAATAGCTTTATTTGAATTGTTTAATTGATCTAAAACTTTTAAACATCTATGCGGCGATCCAAGAGCAGTATCAATTATTAACCTTAGACCATAATCAGTAAAATATTCGAAGATTTCAGGCGACTCATCCAAGCTTCCGTTCCACCACAACCATGAAGGCAATTCATCAATAGATAATTCATCAATTATTTTTAATCCTTTATTAGATATTGAGGCCGAGCCACCCCTAATCACAACTAAATCCCCACAAATTGGTTGCATAGCTGGGGTATCACTTAATGGACAGTAAGCGGATACAAAAGTTTTGATATCTGAATTTTTATTTAATGTTGGCGCTAGAGTTATTAATCTTCTTGGATTCAATGTACTTATCGTTGATTCAAAAAATTGTCCTCTAAAATCTTCAAAGTCTTTATTAGATAAATTTTTCTTCAACAAATTCAATAATTCTTTACTATTTAGTGAAGTAGAGATAGGAAGTCCTTGATCTAATATAAATTTTTTAGCAACTTCAATTATCTCTGGACTTAAATTTCCAGTAATTGGTCCATTTACTAATCCTTTTTGAACCAAACATTGTTCTAACCAAGCAGGCTGCCAGACCATTAATGTGAAAGTATTAGCTCCACTATTATCTTTATCTTCTGAAATCCATAATTTATTAAGGTAATTAGAAATTTCCTGATAAGGCAGCTCTAAAGGGGTTTGTAGTGTAAGTTGAGGTTTCATTTTTAGGGTCTACGCCAGAAAATATTATCTTTTGAAATTAATTGATCTGACTCAGGAGGTCCCCATGTCATAGATTCATAATTACATATAGGTAACTTCCAAGGAGAATTATCCATCAATTCTATTAATGGCGTATAAAGTTTCCAGGCTGCCTCTACCTCATCACTTCGAGTAAATAATGTTGGGTCAGAAAGCATTGCATCAGCTAATAATCTTACATAGCCTTCATCTGAGGGTTCTCCGAATGATTCATCATAAGAAAATTCCATCTCAACAGGTCTTGATTTCATTCCAGAACCAGGAGATTTTACCTCAAACTTGAAAGTAGCACCTTCATTTGGCTGAATTCTAAGGACAAGTTGATTTGGGGCAGGATTTATTATTGTTGATTCAAATAAATGAACAGG
This sequence comes from Prochlorococcus sp. AG-424-P18, assembly GCA_003213235.1. Classification (GTDB taxonomy): domain Bacteria; phylum Cyanobacteriota; class Cyanobacteriia; order PCC-6307; family Cyanobiaceae; genus Prochlorococcus_A. Next base: position 100,424 of record QCNJ01000005.1, read on the forward strand.
AACGTCTTTAAAAGTCAAGACTATTTCTCCAAGTCTTTTGGGTAGTCTTTTACCTGTTCTCAAATAAAAAGGAACCCCTTGCCAACGCCAGTTATCCACGAAAACTTTTGTCGCAATGTAAGTTTCTGTTGTGCTATTACTATTAACACCATCTTCCTGCCTATATCCTTTGAGTCGATTTGAAATATTCCCTCCCTCTCCATATTGACCTCTTATACAACAATTCCACGGTTCATTTTCGTCAGCTAGTTTTGAAGCTTGAAGAACCTTAGCTTTTTCATTTCTTATTGCTTCTGGTTCAAATTTTCCAGGAGGTTCCATTGCAGTAACAGCGAGCATTTGAGTCATATGATTTTGAAGCATATCTCTTAAAGCACCAGAGCTTTCGTAATAACCTGCTCTGTCTTCAACACCAACTGTTTCAGATGAAGTAATTTGAACACTTGATATATAATTCCTATTCCAGATTGGTTCAAAAATAGTATTAGCAAACCTTAAAACAAGAATATTCTGAACTGTCTCTTTACCTAAATAATGATCAATCCTATAAATCTGACTTTCTTCAGCGCAACTTTGTACGATCTTATTCAATTTTTTTGCACTTGAATAATCTCTTCCAAAAGGTTTTTCAATTACTAAGCGACTTTTCTTAGGGTCATCTAAAAGGCCAGCCCCTTTAAGTGCTTTACATCCACTTGCATAGAAATTCGGAGATACTGATAGATAAAATGTTCTATTCCCATGAGTAGCTTGTGTTTTATCAATTTCATTTAATCTTCTAGAAAGCCTTACGACATGATCACTTTGTTGTAGGTCAACTGGTTCATAAAAAAGATAATTAGAAAATTGTTCCCACTCCCTTTCTTTACCAGATATTTGATTTGATAACTTTACTTTCATCTTTTCTCTAAACTCATTATCAGTCCAAGGTCTTCTCGCACAACCAACTATTCCAAATTCACTAGGAATTCTTCTTTGCAAATAAAGTTCAAATAAGGCTGGTATTAATTTTCTATGAGTAAGGTCTCCACTAGCGCCAAAAATTACTAAACATTGTGGAGATATGACTCTTTCCTGCCGTAAACCTAATCTTAGAGGATTACTTAAAGTTGAAGGCATATTTTTAGTATTCTTTATTTAAAATCCTCTTTTTTTCAAATATTAGCTACATATTGTGTCTAAACCAAAAAGTATTTAGTATGTGAAACTTAAATCTAAATATCAAAGGTTTAGTAAGTTTCTACGTGCCATCTTCCTGCTTTTTTTAGTTGAGGTCTTAATTCTGACCAGTTCAATCCTTTTTCTTCTGCTGCCTTAGTCATTGCTTCATCTATTCCAGGTTCCATACCCTTTAATCCACAAAGATATATATGTGTCTTTTCATCTTCAATCATATTAAAAAGTTCATTGGCTGACTCTAAAACTCTGTCTTGAATGTACATTCTTCCACCTTTTGTATTTTGCTGCTCGCGACTAATAGCTTTTGTATATTTAAAATTATCTGGATTTTCAGCAATGTATCTTTGAAGATCTTCTTCATATAACAAATTAGCTGATTTTGGAGCACCCATAAATAACCAAGCTTTACCTTTGAAATTCCATTTATTTTTTTCTTTTTCAGTTGGTTCGAACATTCTTCTTAAATAAGCCCTCATTGGTGCTATTCCAGTTCCAGTGGCTAACATAACAATGTTTGCATCCTCTTCATCAGGGAGAAGCATTTCTTTACCAACAGGACCTGTTATTTTTACTTTATCTCCAGGCTTAATATCACATAAGTAAGTAGAACAGACACCATTAATGGTTTCACCATCTTTTTCATACTGAAGCTGTCTTACACAAAGAGAAACTGTATTTCCATTAAAGTCATCACCGTGTCTAGTACTAGCTATTGAGTATAGTCTTAATTTATGAGGTTTTCCATTAGCATCTTCACCAGCAGGCATGATACCAATACTTTGACCTTCTACATAATTTAAAAATGGATCACTATCTTTAAGGTCAAAAGTTATGTGATTAACCCTACCAATTGCCCCTTCTTTGAGAAGACTATAGTTTTCAATAACTGTTCCCTCATATGGTGTTTTAGGACGGTAAATATTAACTGGAACATCTGCATGTTTTTTCTTAACTATTTTTGGAGCTTCTGTTTTTGGAGCTTCTGTTTTTGAAACAGTGACTTTTTTAGGTTCCACAGCTTTTGCCTCAGGTTTTTTTGTTTTTGCCTCATCAACAAATTTTAAAGCTCTTTTATTAAAGGTTGTGAGTATAAAATAAAAAACAGCTATTACTACTGGTATATGAGCTAATCCGCCTGCGATTACTTTTGCTTGTGAATACATTTTTTAGATTTCTTTTATAAAAGATTATCAATTTGTAGTTTAATTTGTAGTGATTTTACAAAAATGGTTACGTTTTGAGATCGGGATAAATAAAAGAAATT